>NZ_FXTD01000008.1 GCF_900182635.1 Halorubrum cibi
TCCACCCTCGCGCGTGGTACCGCGAGTTCCGCGAGCTCGTGTTGACCGCCGTAGTCTACAACCTCGAACAGGCTCTCAAACAGTGATCCCCACGCCGTCATCGGATTCAACAAAGCAGACGAAACATTTATAATCCTACATCTGGCGCCTGATGGCATGGGAGAAGCTCTCAATAGATCATCAACTACGATCCCTCGGACGTCGCAACTCGCGCTCCGCATCTGGCATCCGGACTGTTGGACGCTACAGACGACCGCGGCCGTCGACGCCGGACTCATCGCACACGGGGTCTACGAGTACGACGACATCGTGAGTGCGCGACTGACGGCTCATGCAGACACCACCGATCGGATCGACGACCTCGTAGCAGAGATCAAGGCGTCACCGTTGACCGAACGAGCCAAAGTGATCAACGAGTATTTCAATCCCGGATTACAGACGAATCCGGCCGGAAACGCCACACAGGAGCTCCTCGTCGAATACGAGCCGGAAAATAGCATCCACGACGCCTTCGTCTCGCGTGGCTTCGTTCCCGAAGAGGAGATCCGGATGAACGACGGCTTTGAGTACTGGACCGTCATCGTCCGTGCGTCCCGGAACATGATCCAGGAGCGGTTGGACGAGATCCGCCAAGAGATGGACGCCGAGATCCGGATTGAAGGAATGAAATCGGCACAGACGACTACCGCTCAGCGCCAACAAAACGATCAGCTGTCGGAACGACAGCGGGAGATCTTCGAGCTCGCACAGCAGGAGGGGTACTACATGTGGCCCCGCGAGACGTCCGCCACCGATCTTGCGGACGAGGTCGACATCTCGAAGACGACCTTCCTCGAACACCTCCGTAAGGCGGAGGCCAAAATTCTCGGCAAGATGGACTAGATATCGCTACCGATCGGTGCCGTCCATGAGAGGCGGTGGATTCTCTTCGTTCCCGCCCGACCGCGGTGTATGGACCACGTCGAAACGTTGGAGTGTACCCTCTGTGGTGCGGAGTACGACCCCGACCAGGTGATCTACACGTGTCCGAACCATTCCGGCGTGAAGGGCATCCTCGAGGTCACGTACGATTACGACGCCGTCGTCGACCGGTTCGACGAACCCCTCGACGGGGACATCCGCTCGCAGTGGAAGTACCGGGCGTTCCTCCCCGTCGCCGACGACGTCGAGCCCGTGACCCTCGGCGAGGGGGGGACTCCCCTCCTCGAGACGCCCCGACTCGGGACGGAGCTCGGCGTCGACCTCCGCGTGAAGGACGACGGCCGGAACCCGACGGGCGTGTTGAAGGACCGGGCCACCTCGGTCTCGGTGACGAAGGCGGGGGAGTTCGGACGGGAGGTCGTCACCTGCGCCTCGACCGGGAACGCGGCGGCGTCGCTCGCTGGCTTCGCCGCCCGGGGCGGACTCGACTGTCGACTCTTCGTCCCCGGCGACGCGCCGGAGGGGAAGCTGGCACAGCCGCTCGTCTACGGCGCGGACGTGCTCGGGGTCCGTGGGAGCTACGACGAGGCGTACGACCTCAGCATGGAGGTCACAGAGCGCTTCGGCTGGTACAACCGCAACGCCGCCGTCAACCCCTTCCAGGTTGAGGGGAAACGGACCGTCGGCCACGAACTGGCCGAGCAGACGCGCGGTGACGTCCCCGACTGGCTCGTCTTCTCCATGGGCGACGGCTGTACGATCGCCGGCGGGTGGAAGGGATTCCGCGAGTTTGCCGATCTCGACCTCGTCGAGGGGACGCCGCGGATGCTCGGCGTTCAGGCCGAGGGCGCGAGCGCGATCCACGACGCCTTCCACGGTCACGACGACATCGACGAGGTCGCCGAAACCGTCGCGGACAGCATCTCCGTCGGTCGTCCGCGGAACACGCTCAAGGCCTGTAGGGCGCTCGAGGAGAGCGGCGGCGAGTCGGTCCTCGTGAGCGACGAGGAGGTCCTCGCCGCCGAGTCGCTGCTGGGACGGACCGAGGGGATCTACGCCGAACCCGCAGGGGCCACCCCGGTCGCCGGCCTCCGCAAGGCCCGCGAGGCGGGGATCGTTGACGAGGGCGACTCGGTCGTCGTCGTCGTCACCGGAAACGGGCTGAAGGACACCGAGAGCGCGATGCGGGCCGGCGGCGAGGTCGACGCGATCGCCCCGGAGATCGACGACGTGGTCGACCGGTATCCCGACGAGGCGTGACCCGAACGGGATCCCGAATCACCGGTCCGAGAAGTCCGGACGACGCGGGTCGTCCCACTCCTTGACCGAGCGGAGCACCCGCCCCGGGCGGTTTCCGGTCGGATCGCCGTCCTCGACGACGAACTCGCCGCCGACCACGACGTGTTCGACCCCGTCCGATAGCCGCATCGGGTCGTTGAACGTCGCATTCGCCCGGACTCGATCCGAGTCGAAAACGACCAGGTCGGCGACGTATCCCTCGAACACGCGACCACGGTCCGGGAGGCCGAGCACGTCGGCCGGGTGACCGGCCGCCTTGTATACCGCGTCCTCGAGCGGGAGCACCTCGCGGTCACGGACGTACCGCTCCAGCAGCCGAGGGTACGTTCCGACGGCCCGTGGGTGAGGCTTTCCGCCGAAGATCCCGTCGGTGCAGATCGTCCCGCGGAGGTCGGAGAGGAACCGGTCGATGTCCTCGTCGTCCATCACGAAGTCCGCCATGGTGACGTCGAGGTCCTCCTCGACGAGGAGGTCGCAGACCGCGTCGACCGGGTCCGCGTCGCGTTCGGCCGCGATCGACGCGACGGTCTCGCCCTCGGCTCGCCCGCTTCCGGTGTCGGTGATGAGGACGTTCTCCCACGAGCCGGCGGCCTTCGCGAGGTTCTCCCAGTCGCCGTCACCGGATTCGATGTCACGTCGGATCCGGTCGCGGGCGTCGGGATCGGTCAGTCGCTCGCGGATCTCGTCCGTCTCGCCCGTTCGCGCCCACGGCGGGAGGAGCGCCGTCAGCATCGTGCTCCCCGCCGTCCACGGGTACTGGTCGAACGTCACCCGGACGCCGCGCTCGTTCGCGGCGTCGAAGACCCCGAGGATCTCTTCCGAGGCTCCCCAGTTATCCTCGCCGGCGACCTTCAGGTGGGAGACATGCGGCTGACAGCCGGCGGACTCACAGAGCCGGACGAACCTGTCGATGGAATCGACCACCGCGTCGCTCTCGTTCCAGACGTGCGAGACCATGAACGAGTCGCGGGTCGCCAGGCGTTCGCCCAGCGTCTCGAGCTCCTCGTCGCTCCCGTACGAACTCGGCGGGTAGATCATTCCGGTCGAGAGCGCGAACGCGCCGTCGTCGATCGCGGTATCGAGCGCGTCCGAGACCCGCTCGAGCTCGACGAGCTCGAGCGGTCGGTCCTCGAATCCCGCGGCCAACGACCGCAGGTTCCCGTGCGGGGCGTAGTACGCGCAGTTCACCGCCGGCTCCACTTCCTCGAGCGCGTCGAGGAATCCGTCCGTCGTCTGCCATCCCCACGATTCGTGGATCCCGAGGAGCGTTTGGACGCGGCGAGCCCACTCCTCGCGTCTCCCCTCGGGGACGGGTGCGACGCTAACGCCGTCCTGTCCTAACACCTCCAATGTCACGCCCTGCGTCACCTTCTCGACCGCCTCGGGCCGATCCAACAGGCGAAGCTCGGAGTGTGCGTGCATGTCGACGAAGCCGGGAGCGAGTGCGGCCCCGTCGACGTCGATCACGCGCTCGGCTCCGATCGGGTCGGCGGATACCTCGTCGATCCGTCCGTCGACGAGTCGAACGTTCGCCTCGATCGCCGGGGCGCCCGACCCGTCGTATACGGTCGCTCCGCTGAACTCGACGTCCTCGGTCATGGACGGGGAAACCCGCCCGTCACGCTAAACCGCACCCCCACACATGGGAGGCGGAGGAGTGAAAGCCGGGACGGCCGTTCCATCGAACCATGCCACGAACGATATCGGGCGAACGGTTCCGGGACCGGTTCGATCGCTTCAACGAGATCGGGGCGACGGAGCGGGGTGGCGTGAACAGGCCGACGCTCTCCGACGAGAACGCGCGGGCACGGGACACGCTGGTCGAGTGGTTCGAGGAGGCGGGCCTCGAGGTACGCGTCGACGAGATGGGGAACCTCTTCGGGCGGCGCGAGGGGAGAAATGACGACCTCCCGCCGGTGATGGTCGGATCGCACGTCGACAGCCAGTACAACGGCGGCCGGTACGACGGCGTCATCGGCGTGCTCGGTGGCCTCGAGATCGTCGAGACGCTGAACGACGCCGGCATCGAGACGGAACGGCCCATCGAGGTGGTCTCCTGGACCAACGAGGAGGGCGTCCGGTTCCAGCCGGACATGCTGGGAAGTGGGGTGTTCGCGGGGAAGTTCGACCTCGAGTTCGCGTACTCTCTCGAGGACAAGGAGGGGAACACCTTCGGCGAGGAGTTGGAGCGGATCGGCTACCGCGGCGAGGAACCGTGTGAACCTCGCGACCTCCACTGTTATCTCGAGCTCCACGTCGAACAGGGACCGAAGCTCGAGGATCGCGACCTGGTCGTCGGCGTCGTCGAGGGCGTCTACGGGTTCGTCTGGTTCGACGCCGCGTTCACGGGCAGCGCGGACCACGCCGGACCGACGCCGATGCACCTGCGGAACGACGCGCTGGTCGCGACTGGCGACGTGATCGAGTCGGTCCGGCGCATCGCCGGGACGGGCGGCGACGACCTCGTGGGGACGGTCGGATCGCTCGACATCGACCCCAACTCGATCAACGTCATCCCGGAGCGTGTGGAGTTCACCGTCGACTTCCGGTCCTACGACGACGCGGTCGTCGATCGAGCGGCCGACCGGGTTCGCGAGGAGATCGACCACGCCGCCGCACGCGAGGGGATCGAGGCCGAACACGAAGTTATCATGCGGATCGAATCTCAGTCGTTCGACGACGACGTGATCGAGGCGGTCGCCGACGCCGCCGCCGCGCTCGACGCCGACGCCACCCGACTCGTCAGCGGGGCGGGCCACGACGCGAGCTACCTCAACCGCGTCTGTCCGACCGGGATGGTGTTCGTCCCCAGCGTCGGCGGCGTCAGCCACACCGAGGACGAGTTCACCGAGTGGGAAGACGTCGTCACCGGCGTGAACGTCCTCCTGAACGCGGCCGTCGAGAAGGCGAACGAGCGACCCGACGGCGAGTGAACGCCGAAACGTCTCCCCGTCGCCGTCGGATCCTCGTCGCCGTCGGGTGAAGTGCCTCGCTTGCTCCGACCCGAGAATGGACGGGGGTGGGTTTTTCTAGGACGGAACGGGACCACCTCGCATGACGGACCTGCTCATCGAGAACGCTCGGGTCGTCGACGGAACGGGCGCACCGTGGTTCCGCGGTGCCGTGACCGTCGAGGGCGGCCGGATCGAGTCGATACACCGCACGTCGTCCCCCGACGTCGATCCGGAGGCGACGCTCGATGCCGAGGGGAACGTGGTGTGTCCGGGATTCATCGATACGCACTCGCATTCGGATCTGGAGCTGTTCGAGGATCCCACGCTCGCGCCCAAGATCCGACAGGGGATCACCACCGAGATACTGGGGCAGGACGGCTTCTCCATGGCCCCGATGTACCGCGAGGGCGGTGCCGACCAGTGGGCGAAACAGCTCGGTGCGCTCGCCGGCGACGTCGATGTCGAGTGGACCTGGGGAAGCGTCGCCGACTACCTCGACGCCGTCGAGGAGAACGGCGCTGCGCCCAACGTGGCGCTCCTCGTGGGACACGGGGCCGTTCGGTTCGACGTGCTCGGCATGGCCGACCGCGCCCCCAGCGACGACGAGCTCGACGAGATGGGTGACCTGGTCACCGAGGCGTTGGAGGACGGGGCGGTCGGCTTCTCGACGGGGCTGATCTACACGCCGTGTACCTACGCGGACACACGCGAGATACGGGAGCTGGCCGCCCGTCTCGGGCCGTACGGGCGGCCGTTCGTCGCACATATCCGGAGTGAGGGACGATGGATCTGGGAAGCGCTCGACGAGTTCGTCGACATCGGTGCTGAGGAGGACGTCCCGCTCCATCTCTCACACTTCAAGGTCGCGGGCCCGATGCAACACGGTAAGGTCGACCGCGCGACAGCGCTCGTCGAGGCCGCCCGCGAGCGAGGCGTCGACCTCACGGCCGAACAGTACCCCTATACGGCCGGTAGCACGATGCTCTCGGCCGTTCTCCCACCGTGGGTTCACGCGGAGGGGCCGGATGGGACGCTCGAATTCTTGACCGACGAGACGGCCAGGGAACGCATCCGTCGCGACATTGAGGAGTGGCGCATCGACGGGTGGGAGAACATCGGTAAGCTCACTGGGTGGGAGAACGTCGTCATCGCGAACGTCGAGACGGCGGCGAACGAACGCGTTGAGGGGATGAACGTGGCCGCGATCGCCGCGGAGCGCGACGTCGAGCCCGTTGACGCGGTTTGCGACCTCCTCCTCGAGGAGGACCTCGCCGTCAGCATGACGATCCACATGCTCGAGGAGTCGGACGTACAAGACATTCTCTCGTACGAGCGGGTCTGTGTCGGGTCCGACGGACTGTTCGGCGGCAAACCGCACCCTCGCGTCTACGGAACGTACCCGCGAATTCTGGGACACTACGTCCGCGAGCGGAACCTCCTGACCGTCGAGGAGGCGGTACGAAAGATGACGTCGCTGCCGGCGCGTGCGATGGGGCTCGACCGGAAGGGGATTCTCCGGTCGGGGATGGACGCTGACCTGGTTGTGTTCGACCCGGTCACGGTGGAGAGCCGGGCGACGTTCGAGAACCCGCGACGGCATCCGAAAGGGATCGACCACGTGCTCGTGAATGGCGAGTTCGTGGTTCGGGACGTCGAAACCACCGGAAACCTGCCCGGACGGGCCGTCCGAAAATAGTCGGCGGGGGCGACGCCCGCGACGAACAAAGCCTTTACCGCGTGGCCCGCCTACCTCCGGCAAATGGTGCTCGACGACCTCGGAACGTCCCTGCGGAGCAGCCTCGACACGCTCCAGGGGAAGACGCGTCTCGACGAGGACGACGTCGAGGAGATCGTCAAGGAGATCCAGCGGTCGCTGCTCTCCGCCGACGTCGACGTCTCCCTCGTCATGGAGCTGTCGGACTCGATCGAGACGCGCGCGCTGGAGGAGGAGCCGCCCGGCGGCACGACCGCCCGCGACCACGTCCTCAAGATCGTCTACGAGGAGATGGTCGAACTCGTCGGCGACTCCACGGCGCTGCCGCTGGAGCCGCAGACGATCCTCCTCGCGGGGCTTCAGGGCTCCGGGAAGACCACCTCCGCCGCCAAGATGGCGTGGTGGTTCTCGACGAAGGGGCTCCGCCCGGCGGTGATCCAGACGGACACCTTCCGGCCCGGCGCGTACGATCAGGCGGAGCAGATGGCCGAGCGGGCCGAGGTCGACTTCTACGGCGATCCCGACGGCGACGACCCGGTCGAGATCGCCCGCGAGGGGATGGAGGCGACCGCCGACGCCGACGTGCGCATCGTCGACACGGCGGGCCGACACGCCCTCGAGGACGACCTCATCGCCGAGATCGAGGAGATCGAACGCGAGGTCGACCCCGACCGCTCGCTGCTCGTCCTCGACGCCGCCATCGGCCAGGGGGCCAAGGATCAGGCCCGCCAGTTCGAGGAGTCGATCGGGATCGACGGCGTCGTGATCACCAAGCTTGACGGGACCGCGAAGGGCGGCGGGGCGCTCACCGCCGTCAACGAGACGGGCTCGTCGATCGCCTTCCTCGGCTCGGGCGAGACGGTCCAGGACATCGAGCGGTTCGAGCCTTCCGGGTTCATCTCGCGGCTGCTCGGGATGGGCGACTTAAAGCAGCTCTCCGAGCGGGTCGAGCGCGCGATGCAGGAGACCCAGGAAGAGGACGACGACTGGGACCCGGAGGACATGCTGGAGGGGAGCTTCACCCTGAAGGACATGAAAAAGCAGATGGACGCGATGAACCGGATGGGGCCGCTGGATCAGGTGATGGACATGATCCCCGGGCTCGGCGGGGGGATGATGGACCAACTGCCCGACGACGCGATGGACGTGACCCAGGACCGGATGCGCAAGTTCGAGCGGATCATGGACTCGATGACCGACGAGGAACTCGAGAATCCCCGCGTCGTCGGTCAGGAGCGAACCCGGCGGATCGCCCGCGGCTCCGGAACCGACGAGGAGACGGTCCGTCAGCTGCTCGAACAGCACTCGATGATGGAGCGGACCATCGAGCAGTTCCAGGGGATGGGCGAGGGCGACATGCAACGGATGATGAAGAAGATGGGCGGCGGCGGCGGTGGCGGCCTCGGCGACATGATGGGCGGCGGCAAGGGACCGTTCGGGTAGGCCCGAAGCGACTTCGGACCGGCGCGTTCCCCCGACCGCCAACTCTGCCGACTTCCGCTCTTTTAACCGTCCGACCGGACAAGGGCGGCCGATGGACCTCCGGCGGCTCGCCGAGTACGACGTACTCCTGTTGACGGCGCTGCTGTGGTTTCTCGGCAAGTTCCTCCGGTACGCGTTCCCGCCGCTGTTCGAGCCCCTCCAGGCGAGCTACGGCGTGAGCAACGCCGCCGTCGGCACGGCGTACACCGGGTTCATGCTCGTGTACGCGCTGATGCAGTTCCCGAGCGGCGCGCTCGCCGACCGGGTCGGCGCGGTGCGGGTGATGGCCGTCGGTGCGGCCGTCGCGGGGGTCGGGGCGCTCGCGCTCGCCGTCGACGCCCCCTTCGTCGCGCTCGCGGCCGTGATGCTCGTCATCGGCGGCGGGACGGGCGCGCACAAGACGGTCGCGGTGCGGCTGCTCGCGCGCGTCTACCCGGCGCGGACGGGACGCGCGCTCGGCGCACACGACACGCTCGGCGCGCTCGGCGGGGTCGCAGCGCCCGCGGCGGTCGTCCTCTTCCTCTCGGCCCCGCCGGTTCTCGCGAGCGTGCTGGCGCGCCTGCCGGGTGCCGATTGGCGCGGGCTGTTCGTCGTCTCCGGGGTCGTCGTCCTCGCCGTGGCGGCCGCGTTCGCCCTCCGGGTCCCGGACCGACTCCCCGAGGACGCCGACCGGGGAGAGCCTCGCGAGGGGCCCGAACCGAGCGCGCGGGACTACCTCGTGTTGTTTCGCGACCGGCGGATGACGGCGTTCGTGCTCGTGACTATCGCCTCCTCGTTCGCGTACAACGGGGCCGTCGCCTTCTTCCCGCTGTACCTCTCTCAGGCCGCCGGCCTCTCCACGTCGACGGCGAGCCTCCTGTACTCGGTGCTGTTCGCGGTCACGTTCGTCCAGCTCGTCTCCGGCGACCTCTCCGACCGGCTCGGCCGCCTTCCGGTGATGACGATCGCGCTCGGGCTGGCGGCGGTCTCGCTCGTCGGCGTCGTCGTCCTCGTCGACGCCGGTCCGATCGTTCTCGGCGTGCTCGTCGCCGTCCTCGGGATCGGTTCGCACGGATATCGACCCGTCCGGGGGGCGTACCTGGTCGAGGAGCTCCCGGAGCGGCTCGCCGGCGGCGGGCTCGGGGTCGTCCGGACCCTGCTCATGGTCGCCGGGGCGCTCGCGCCGGGGATCGTCGGCGCGACCGCGGACGTCGCGGGATTTCGACCCGCGTTCGCGCTGCTCGCGGGAGCCGTCGCGTTGGCCGCGCTGGCGGCGGCGGGACTGTGGGCGACCGAGTGACCCCGCCGACGTCGTGATCCTCCGACGCCGTGATCCGCCGATGTGAGCGCCGTGGCCGGCGGTGAGTACCGATCGCGGGCGATTTCGCCGGTGAACGATCCGCCATAAAACCGGGGCTCCACGGTACGTGTCTCGCCGATCAAGCGATGAAAGTCGCCGATCCGGTTGCCGTTCACGGATTTACTGTTTAGATTAACACATTTATTCGAACATCGGTGGGTTTATGTAGATCTTGTCGCGACACTACATCGGACATGGTAGGGAGTAGCACATGTTACACGTAAACAGCCTAACTACCCGACCGGAAGCGGAGTACGGGCCGAGAGAGGACCCGGTGGACGGGGGTCGTCGTCTCGAAACGCGCCGCGGCGTGGAGGGTGACGGATGACGGGTGCGGAGACGTTCGGGGCGATCTCGGTCGTCCCGCCCCTCCTCGCGATCGTTCTGGCGATCGTGACTCGTCGAGCGATCCTCTCGCTGTTCCTCGGGATCTGGTCCGGCGGGATCATCTTCACCGGAAGCCACGGGATCGTCCAGACGCTCAACTGGACGGTCTCGTCGCTCGGAGAGAGCCTGTTCAACGCCAAGATCCTCACCATCGTCATGTTCCTCGGTGGGGGAGTCGCCATGATCTGGCGGCTCGGCGGGGCGAAAGCCATCGCGAACGCCGCCACCTCGCGGCTCGACTCACAGCGGAAAGTCGGGCTCGCGACGTGGATATTCGGCATGCTCTGGTTCTTCGGGGACTACTCCAACACCGCCATCGTCGGCACGACGATGCGCGACATGGCCGACGAGATGCGGATGTCGCGGGAGAAGCTCTCGTACATCATCGACTCCACCGCCGCGCCGGTGGCGACGTTCGGCATCTCCAGCTGGGTCGTCTACCAGCTGAGCATGATCGAACAGGGGTACGAGGCGGCCGGGATCTCCGGACAGGCGCCCGAGGCGTTCAGCCTGTTCCTCCAGAGCATCCCGTTCAACATGTACTGTCTGTTCGCCATCGTGATGGTGGGGATCATCATCATCACGCAGCGCGACTTCGGCGAGATGCTCGACGCCGAACACCGCTCGTGGAAACACGGGAAGGTGCTCCGCGACAACGCGGTTCCGATGCAGAGCGCGGAGGACAGCCTGGGCGAGATGGCGACCGACTCGCCGCAGCTCCGGTACTTCCTCCTTCCCGTCGGCTCGCTCATCACCGTCGTCTTCGTCGGCTCCGCTTACACGGGCGTTTCGGGCGCCGGTGAAGGCGCGGCGCTCGTCGACATCGTCGGCAGCGCCGCGTTCGTCGACGCGCTGTTGTGGGGGTCGTTCTCGATGGTCTCGATGGGGCTCATCACCGGTGTCGCCGGCGGTCTGATGGACCTCGAGGAGGCGATGGAGACGATCATCGACGGCTTCAGCATGATGCTTACGGCCGCGTCCATCCTGGTCATGGCGTGGACGATCGGAACCGTCACGACCGAACTCGGGACGGGGATCTACGTGACCAACGTCGCGGAGACGATCATCTCCCCGATGCTCCTGCCCGTCGTCATCCTCTTCGCCTCGGCGGTGATCGCCTTCTCCACCGGGACGTCGTGGGGGACGATGGCCATCGTCACGCCGATCGCCATCCCGCTGGCGTGGAGCATCGGCGGCTCCGCCCCGACGCTCCTGCCGGTCGCGGTGGGGACGGTGTTCAGCGGCGCCATCTTCGGCGACCACTGTTCGCCCATCTCGGACACGACGATCCTGTCGTCGACGTTCACCGGGGCGGACCACATCGACCACGTGCGGACGCAGATGTACTACGCGGTGACCGTCATCCTCGTCGCCTCGATGATGCTGCTGGTCTGGGGCGCGACCCGGATCACGCCGTTCGTCCTGCTGCCGATCGGCGTCGGCCTGCTCTACGGGCTCGTCTACGGGCTCTCGGAGTGGGACGCCAGCCGGAAGGACCTGGTTCCGCAGGCGACGCGGACCCAACAGCAGTCCTCGCCGTCGGACGACTGAGGGCGTCGCGGTAGCCGGTTTTTTTGACCGACTCGAGGACGTGAGGGGAGCGCCGGCGTTACGGATGTTTCGATGGAGATCGAGGTGAGTAGAACGGGATCGTTGCTGGCGCGGTGAACGTCTCCAAAGCCCCAGTCGGCGGCAGCGCCGCCGGGACTGCCCCTTTGAGTCCCACCCGACAGCACAGCACCACCGGAAGACGATCGCCTCGCTCCGCTCGGCGCTGCGACTTCCGTACTCCCGCTCGCTTCGCTCGCGGGACCGCACCTCACGCCTCCCCAGCCTCGCTGCTCGCGCTCTTCGAGCGCTCGCAGCGTCCCTCGCGGTCGGGTTCGCGCCCTTCGGGCGCTCACCGGCCCGCCGACCGCAATCGATCGCCCATTCCTTCGTCTATACTGAGCGACTCCTTCCGCGATCGACCCGCACGGCCGACGATATAAGACCCATCCGGCCGAACGATCGGTCGAATGAGCCGGAACGACGAGGTCGCGTCGCTCCTGGAGGAGTTCGCGGACCGCCTCGAGGCGACGGGCGTCGAGTACAAGCCGACGGCGTACCGTCGCGCGGCCGAGAACGTCCGCGAGCACCCGACGCCGATAGAGGACCTGGCGGCCGAGGGCGAGGAGGCGGTCGCCGAGATCGACCGCGTCGGCGACGCCATCGCCGCGAAGGTCGTCGAGTACGTCGAGACGGGCGAGATCGCGGAACTAGAGGAGCTACGGGAGGAGCTGCCGGTCGATATCGGGGCGCTGACCGCGATCGAGGGGGTCGGCCCGAAGACCGTCGGGACGCTGTACGAGGCGCTCGAGATCACGACGCTCGACGAGATGGAGGCCGCCGCCGAGGCGGGCGAGATCCGCGAGGTGAAGGGGTTCGGCGCGAAGACCGAGGAATCGATCCTCGAGAACCTCCCCTTCGCGCGCGAGTCGCAGGAGCGGACCCGGCTCGGCGACGCCCGCCCCGTCGCCGACGACGCCCTCGCGTACCTCGCGGCCGTGGACGGCGTCTCACGGGCCGAGGTGTGCGGGTCGATCCGCCGGTGGAAGGACACGATCGGCGACGTCGACCTGCTCGTCGCGAGCGACGACGGTGAGCCGATCGTCGAGGCCTTCGTCGACTGGCCGGCGGCTGACGCGACGATCGAGGCGGGCACTGGGAAAGCGAGCGTCCGCGCGGACGGCACCCGCGTCGACCTGCGGGTCGTCGACGATACGGAGTTCGGCGCGGCCCTCCAGTACTTCACGGGCTCGAGGGCGCACAACGTCGCGGTCCGCAACCGCGCGATCGACCGCGGGCTCAAGCTCAACGAGTACGGCCTCTTCGACGTGCGCGACGTCGAGGACCCGGACGCCGGCCGGCGGGTCGGCGAGCGGGTCGCCGGCGAGACGGAGACGGGGGTGTACGACGCGCTCGACATGGCGTACGTGCCGCCGGAGCTTCGCGAGGACACCGGGGAGGTCGCGGCCGCGGCCGCGCGGGAGCTTCCGGACCTCGTCGGTCTCGAGGAGCTTCGCGGCGACCTCCACACCCACACGGACTGGTCCGACGGCGGGTTCACGATCCGGGAGATGATCGAGGCCGCCGCGGAGCGCGGCCACGAGTACCACGCCGTCACCGACCACGCCGCCGGATCGGGCGTCTTCGGGAACGTCGGGCTCGAGGAGGACGAGATCGCGGAGCAGGCGGCAGCGGTCGCCGAGGCGGCCAACGCGGTCGACGCCGAGATCGAGGTGCTTCACGGGATCGAGGCCAACATCGACGCCGACGGCGCGATCACCACCGACGACGCGACGCTCGCCGATCTCGACGTCGTGGTCGCCTCCCCGCACGCCGCGCTCGACGCGGAGCGCGAGGCCGCCACCGAGCGGCTCGTGCGCGCGGTCGAGCACCCCGAGGTCGACGTCCTCGGCCATCCCACCGGCCGACTCATCAACGAGCGTCAGGGGCTCGATCCGGACATGGAACGGGTCGCGGCCGCGGCCGCGAGAGAGGGCGTCGCGATCGAGGTGAACGCGAACCCCGCTCGCCTCGACGCCGACGGCAACGCGGTCCGCGCCGCGGTCGAGGCGGGGGCGACGGTCGCGGTGAACACCGACGCGCACGCGCCCCGGGAGCTGGACAACGCCCGGTACGGCGTCCACACCGCACGTCGCGGCTGGGCCGAGACCGCCGACGTACTCAACGCGTACCCGCTCGCCGACCTCCGGGAGTTCCTCGCGTAGGCGACCGCGCCGACACAGCCCGCGCGACTCCACACGCGGTCCCCGAGCGCAACCGGTATGCCCGACCCGCCCGTACGGCGGGCCGATGGACCTGGAGCGGGCCGTCGACCGGCTGGAGGCGATCGTCGACCGCGTCGAGGACGAGGAGATGCCCGTCCCCGTCCGCGAGGTGTGGGCGTTCGGCGACGTGGCGCTCGGACTCGATCCGATAGACCGGCTCGACGTCTACCTCACGAAGGACGTGCTGATGGAGAGCGACGCGGACGCCGCCGCGGCGTTCGAGGACGAGTACGGGATCAAGGGCGTGGGGACGACGGTCCGCGCGTCGTGGGCGGAGTCGAATCCCGACCGCGTGCGCGCCAGCGACAACGGGTACGCCGCTCCCGAGAAGTGTCTCGCGGCCGAGCTACTCGCCGGGATCGACGCGGACGCCGACGGCAACGACGCGGACGCCGACGACGCGCCGCTCCACTTCGAGGTGTGTAACGCGAGCTTCGGGGACAACGTGACCCAGCGGCTGAAAGGCGCGCTCGCTCGGGAGGCCTACGGTGAGGTGTTGGACCCCCGCGGCGTCTGTCTGTGGGCGGACGGCCGCCGGGACGACGAGGCGCTCGAGCGCCTCCGAGCGGCGTCGTTCGCGATGCCGACGCTGCCCGCCGCGCTCTCGTCGCTCGGCGTCGACGACGACGTCGCCGACGCGGTCGCGAACGCGCTCGCGGCCGAGCGTGCCGACCAAGACGGGTCGTCGGTGCGCGGCGACATGGTGTGACACCGGCTCGGCGTGTTTCCGGGCCCGACGATTTCCGCGACCCGACTCCTTTTGGGACCGATCCGCGTGGGTATCGTATGCCCACCCCGACCGACCGCGTCCGGAACGCAGACCGATCGAGCATCCGCGTGATGTACGACCTCGCACAGCAGCAGGGCGGCGACCTCGTAAGACTCGAGGTCGGCGAGCCCGACTTCGACACGCCCGAACACGTGATCGACGCGGCCGCCGACGCCGCCCGCGGCGGCGCGACCCACTACACCTCCAACGCCGGGATGCTCGACTGTCGCCAGGCGATCAGCGACACGCTCGCGCGCGACTACGGCGTCGAACACGACCCCGACGAGATCGTCGTCACCGTCGGCGGGATGGAGGCGCTCCACCTCGCCACGCTCGCGACCGTCTCGCCGGGCGAGGAGCTGCTCGTTCCCGGTCCGACCTGGCCCAACTACGCGACGCAGGCGGCGCTCGCGGACGGGACCTTCCGCGAGGTGCCGATGCCCGCCGAGACCGGGTTCGACCTCGACGCGGACCGCGTGATCGACGCGATGAGCGACGATACCGCGGCGGTCGTGCTCACGACCCCCTCGAACCCGACCGGCCGCGTCTTCGACCCCGAGGAGTGCCGGGCGGTCGTCGAGGCCGCCGCCGACCACGACGCCTACGTGATCGCCGACGAGGTGTACCTCGGACTCACCTACGACGGCCCCGCGGAGGGGATCGCGGCCTACACCGGCCACCCCGACCACGTGTTGACGGTCGGTTCCTGTTCGAAGCGGTACGCCATGACCGGCTGGCGGCTCGGCTGGCTCGCCGGCGACGACCACGTCATCGACGACGTGGTCCGCGTCCACGAGTCGACGACCGCCTGCGCGTCGAGCGTCGCCCAGAACGCGGCGATCGCCGCGCTCACCGGCCCGCAGGAACCGTACGAGGAGATGTACGACGCCTTCCGTGAGCGACGGGATCTCGTGGTCGACCGCGTCGAGGAGATCGACGGCCTCTCGTGTCCCCGCCCGGAGGGCGCGTTCTACGCCTACCTCGACCCCGGCCTCGACGCGCCCGCGATCGACGTCGCGAAGTTCCTGTTGCGGGAACACGGCGTCGTACTCGCGCCCGGCGACGGGTTCGGCGACTCGACGCCCGGCCGGCTCCGGCTCTCCTTCGCGAACTCCACCGAGCGGATCGAGGAGGGCTTCGACCGGATCGAGGCGGGACTGGCGGAGTACTGAGGGCGGGCCCCGTGGCGCCGTCGTACCACCACTTATCCGCTTCCCAGCCCTACGGCGGGGCATGGACGTGCTCTTACAGGCGGACCTGATCGGTCCGGACACCCTTCCCCTGCTGTTGTTGACGGCGGGGCTCCTGTTGGCGATGGCCGAGGCGCTCGCGCCGGGTGCGAACTTCATCGTCGTCGGCATCGCGCTCATCGGTGCGGGCCTCGGCGGACTGCTGCTCTCGGCGCTCGGCGTCGCCTTCGGCGGCCTGGTGTTCGCGATGGCCCTCCTCACCGTCGTCGTCGGCGCGGCCGCGTTCTACGGTTACCGCGAGTTCGACCTCTACGGGGGCAAGGGACAGGCCCAGACCAGCGACAGCGACAGCCTGAAGGGAAAACTCGGGACCGTCTCGGAGACCGTGACTCCGCGTGGCGGGCAGGTAAAACTCGAGGGCGGCGGCTTCAACCCGCACTACTCGGCGCGCTCCATCGAGGGGACCATCGAGGAGGGCGAGGAAGTGATGGTCGTCGACCCCGGCGGCGGCAACGTCGTCACCGTCGAATCGATGACGTACGTCGAGGACGACATCGACCGCGAACTCGCCGCCGACCGAGCGCGAAAGGACGCCGAGGCGAAGGCGAACGGGACGGCCGGAGAGGACGGGACGGGGGACGTCGCCGACGACAAGCTCGAAACCGAAGCCGAACGCGGACGATCCGACTGACCCGGATCCCTCGGGACTCGGTACCGTCGTTGTCGGTCGGCGATCGGAGTGAACGGATCCGTCCGTTCGACGGTCTCAAACGCCGACGAAGTGCTGTGGCCGACGGCGGCATGCCGCTCGTCTGACTGGAGTTTATGTGAGATGACATGGTATGTGATATCCCGACACATGATCTCCGATCTCCCCGTCGCGAGCGTCCACGGTCGAGACGACTGGAACGGGAACCAGCGGGACGGGCTCCAGACTCCCTCCGGATCGCCCCCCGCCCTCCGAAGCGAGTCGTCCGATCGGGAGAACCGTCGGAATCGTCCGCCGACTCAGCGAGAAGGCCCGTCGGACCGACCGGCCGATCAGCCCGCCGGAGAGCCCTCCACCCCGGACGGGACGGAGGTTCGAGAGGTCGAACGCCTCGAGGCCGAACTGGAACGGAAAGAGCAACGCCTCCAGCACGTCATCGGGCAGTACGAGCGGCTCCTCGCGGAGAAGAACCGCCGGCTCACCGAGGAGGACCGATCGGATCCGGCGGACGGATCCCGGTGGGCGGTCCTCTCGAAGGTGCGGAGCCTCCTCTCTCGCGGTCGATAGGACGGACTCCGCGCGGATCCACTCACTCGTCGCCGCTCCGATCGCGGTCGGCGATCCGCCGTGCCGCTTCACTCAGCTCCCCGGTCACGGCGGCGGGCCAGGCTCTCCGTCGCCGTCGTTCCCGGCCGGATCGTCGTCTTCGGTAGGACCGGAGAGGCGACGGTCGCCGTCGGGTGGTCGAACCGCCGACGAACGTCCTCGGGGGAGAGGATCGCGCCTGTTTCCGTAATGCGTAATTTCGACCCGGATAGATTTCGCGATCCGAAGGAAGTATACTCTCGGAATATAATTGTACAGTATACACATGACTGCGAACGACTTGGATCGGAGCCTCGGACTGTTCCCGACGATGATGATCAGCATGGGAGCGATGATCGGTAGCGGCATCTTCGTGTTACCGGCACTGGGCTACGCGAAGGCCGGGCCGGCGGTGATACTCGCGTACCTGCTCGCCGCGCTCGTCGTGTTGCCCGCGGCGCTGTCGAAGGCGGAGATGGCCACGGCGATGCCGGAATCGGGGGGAACGTACCTCTACATCGATCGCGCGCTCGGGCCGCTCTTCGGGACGATAGCCGGGATCGGCGCGTGGTTCTCGCTCGTGTTCAAGAGCTCGTTCGCGCTCGTCGGCCTTGGCGCGTACCTCCTCCTCTTCGCGCCGGTCCCGCAGGCCGCGGTCGTGTACGTCGCCCTCGCGCTGGGCGCGCTCGTCGTCGCCTTGAACGTCTCCGGGACGAAGCTCAGTGGAACGATCCAGGCGGTCGTCGTCACGGCCGTCGTCGCCGGACTGTTGGCGTACACCGTCGACGCCGGTTTCGCGATCGACACCGCCTCCTACACCCCCTTCGCGACCCACGGACGGATGGGAGTCGTCACCGCGGCCGCGTTCGTCTTCGTCTCCTACGCCGGCGTCACGAAGGTCGCGAGCGTGGCCGAGGAGGTGAAAGACCCCGGTCGGAACCTCCCTCGCGCGATGCTCGGTTCGATGGCGGTCATGACGGTTCTGTACGTCGCGGTGGTCGGAGCGATCGTCGGGTTGAGCGATCCCGAGGTACTGACGACGGGCGGCCCCGGCGGGTCGGCCTCACTCACGCCGATGGCCGACGGCGCGGGCACGCTCCTCGGCGGGTTCGGTGTCGTCTTCATCTCCGTGATAGCCGTCGTGGCGCTCACGAGCATGGCGAACGCCGGGGTGTTGTCCTCCTCGCGGTTCCCGCTCGCGATGAGCCGGGACGACTTGCTCCCGCCGGGATTGGGACGGATCGACGCCCGGTTCAAGACGCCGCGCAACTCGGTGCTTCTCACCGGTGCGGTACTGTTATCGCTCATCGCGTTCGTCCCGGTCATCGAACTCGCGAAACTGGCGAGCGCCTTCCAGATCCTCGTCTTCTCGTTCGAGAACCTGGCGCTCGTGGCGTTTCGCGTCGCCGACGTCCCGTCCTACGATCCCGATTTCACCGCCCCCGGATACCCCTACGTCCAGCTGTTCGGGTTCCTCGCCGGACTGGGCCTGCTCACGCAGATGGGGACGCTACCGATCCTCGGAGCGGTCGGGATCATCGTCGGCAGCGCGTTGATGTACTTCCTCTACGGCCGATCCCGGACCGAACGGACCGGCGCGCTCGGGACGATCGTCCACCGTCGTCGCGGCGAGGAGGACGACGGGATCGCCTCGACGGAGGCGGAATGACCGACCCGACGGCCGTCGGCAACTCTCGGAGCGTTCCGGAGGCACAACCGATAAGCACCGCCCTCTCGGGGGTTCGGGTATGACGTATCGAATGGACGAGATCGACCGACGTATCGTCCACGCGCTGATGGAGGACGCGCGCAACACCTCCGCCCCGATGATCGCCGAGGGACTGAACGTCTCCGCGGGCACCGTCCGGAATCGGATCGACCGGCTCGAGGAGGCCGGAATCATTCAGGGGTACACGGCGACCATCGACTTCGAGCAGGCGGGCGGGCGACTGACGTCGCTGTACATGTGTACGGTCCCCGCCGCCGAGCGCGAGCGACTCGCGCTGGCCGCCCGGTCGATCCCGGGCGTGATCAACGTCCGGGTGCTGATGGCCGGTCGGCGCGACCTCCAGGTCGTCGCCGTCGGAAACGACACGCGGGACCTCCGGGAGATCGCCCGTTCCCTTTCCGAGCTCGACATCCGGATCGAGGACGAGGAACTCGTTCAAACGGAGATCCGGAGCCCGTACGCTGCCTTCGGCCCGGACGACGTCTCGGGTGCGGCGGAGGCGACAGACCTCGTGACCCTCGGCGACGGCACCGACGTGTTCGAAGTGGCCGTCGCCGAGGGAGCGCCGATCGCCGGAACGAGTCTCGAAGCGGCTCGCGAGGACGGAACGCTCGCGGATCAGGTCGTGTTGATCTCGATCGAACGGGACGGCCGGATCGTCCAACCCGAGGAGACGACCGTCATCGAGGCGGACGACGTCGTCACGCTGATCCCGCGGACCGTCGCGGCCGACGAGGCGCTCGACGCGTTCCAGGAACCGGATTCCACCGAGTGAGTTGATCGTCGCGCGGGTCGAGCGCGGAGCCCCTACGTCGAGTCTGCTCCCTACGTCGACTCCGCCTCGCCGTCCGTCGATTCTTCGGGCTCGTAGTCCCGTCGGACGACGATCACCGGATCGCCGGTTCGGTCGGCTATCCGGTCCGGTAGCGTCCCGAAGATCCGGTCACCCAACCGCGATTCCGCCTGGTACATCACGACGGCGTCGTACTCGTCCGCGAGCCGGAGGATCTCCTCGTCGTGTTCCTCCCCTTCGACGACGCGGGTGTCGACCAGGTCCGCGTCCAGCCCGGCCTCGATCATCCCCTCGCGCGTCTCCTCGACGATCGATTCCGCGCGCTTTCTGGACTCGCCGCCCTCCGCCACGTGAAACAGCGTGACCTCCCGGGTCGAGTCCTCACAGAGCACGTTGACGAACGCCGGAAGCCGAGAGAACTCCGCGACCGCCGGGATCGGAACGAGGATCCGATCGATTCCCTCCGTCGGGGCCGGGTTGAGTTCCGCCGCGCAGTCCTCCTCGAGCATCACTCGGTCTATGGCGGTCGCCCGATCCTTTCCGAACACCAGACGAGTTCGCACCGAACGGCTCGCCTCGCGGAACGGCTCCGCGATCGCATCGAGGGTCGCTTGCGCCTCCCCCTCGAACTGCTCGCGAGCCGCCTCCCTCGGCGTCTGTTCGGGGACCGCGAAGTGACCCAGAACCACGATGTCGAGCGAAGCGAGATCCCGCACGAGAACCGGTGCGATCGGCTCGGGGTCGGGCAGTTCGACGGGAACGAGGATCGTGTCGGTCATACCGTATCTCAGGGACCGACGAGAAAGTATCTACCGCCGATTCCCGCTCGCCCGGTATCGATCCGCGCCGCCGGATCTCCTTCGTTTCGCGGACGTTCCTTCGGTCAGTTCTCGGCGACGTCGTCTCCGTCACCTCGCCTCTCGGAACCGCGTTCCGCGATATGGCGGGCCGCCTCGCTCAGTCCGCCGGTGGCCGGCGGCGTTTCGCCGTCGATCCCGCGGTCCGCTCCGTCCTCGACCGCGATTTCACCGTCGTCGTCGCTTCCGCTCCCCGCAGTTTCCTCAACCGATGCGATCCCGCCGTCGATCTCGTCGATCTCCTCCGGCGTCGCGTCCGGCGGGTACGACCGTTCCCCGGAGGGGACGAACGCGGTCTCCACCTCCCGAACCGTCTCGCGGACGGCCGGCTCGTCCAACCGGTCGGCGTACGCCTCGCGGATCAGGTCGGGCACGGCGTACGCGTAGTGGCCGCGCCCGGCGTGGCGGATGAGCCCGGCCTTCCGGATCGGTCGGTGGCGGCTGTAGGCGTGGCCGGCGTCGCCGTCGCCGCCGGCGTCGATGTGAGCGGCCACCGGGTCGGAGACACCCTCGCGCCGGTAGTGTCGCAACATCCCCCGCGACAGCTCGGGGAGCGACTCGATCCGCCCGCGGAGTTCGTCGATCACCGCCTCGCGGGTGCCGAGCTCGATCGCGTCGTCGAACCGGAGCGCGCCCTCTGCCACGTCCGCACGCGTCACCGGATCCACGTCGGCTGCCGCCGCGATCTCGTTCTCGGCGTGACCGTCCCGGCGCTCGTCGCCCGGGTCCCTCCCGTCGTCCCGGATCTCTCCGTCGTCTCGGATCCCTCCGTCGTCACCGCCGTCGTCACCGCCGCCGGCGGGATCGTCGGTTCCGTCGTCCGGGTCGAGAACGTCGCCCTCCGAGCCGCCGGAATCATCGTCAACCCCGACCGTCTCGTCCGTCGGTTCCTCGTCGTACTCGCCGAGTCCGGACTGGTCCAGCCGCTTCTCCGAGGCGACGGATCGGCCGGAGCCGCCGCGGTAGGGGGCCTCCGCCTTGCCCAGAAGCGCCTGTGCGAACTGGTCCGCCATGTTACTCAGGTCGCGAGCCTCCTCCAGTTCGCCCTCGAGCTGGCGGATCCGCTGGTCCTTCTTCTCGAGCTCCTGTCGGAGGTCGGCGAGCTCGGACTCGCGACGCGCCTCCTCGTCGGAGATGGACTGGAGCTCCCCGACGAGATCGCTGGAGACCGACTTGAGCTCCGGCCGCTCGAAGTCGTCGAGTCCGGGGGTCGCGCCCGCGTCGAACGTCTCCTTGCGGTGGAACTGGATCCGACGGATCGACTCGTCCCAGTCGGTCATCAGGAACGCCTCGCCGTCGCCTAAGTCCTCGACGGCGCTCGCGTACTTCGAGCCGAGGATCCGGCCCACGACCTTCGTGTCGTTGTCCCAGGTGAGCCGGTGCCAACAGAGCCAGTCGCACTGGGTGATGAAGTCCTTTTTCACGTCGGCGGGCCGCTGGCTGATCCCGACGATCCCGAGGCCGTGTTTCCGGCCGCGTTTTCCCACCTTGATCAGCATCTTGCCCGTCTCGTCCATCCCGCCGCCTTCCGGGATGTACTCGTGACACTCTTCCACGACGAGCAGGAAGGGCTTCTTCAGGCGCTTCTCCTTGGCGAACAGCTGTTTGACCACTTCTAAGAGGAGCTCGTTGGCGGTGTCCTCCTCGAGGTAGCCGGAGACGTCGAGGATGATCGGGACGTTCTGCTCCAACGTGAGGTTCGCGAGCTTCTCGGCGTGTTCCGGGGAGACGACGATGTCGCACTCCTCGTCGGCACCGGCGTGAAGAATTTCATACTCTTCCTTTAAACCGTAATATTCACCGTCTGTGTCAACGATCATGACGGGAAAACCGTTGGATAACAGGTTCTCAATGACGACGCTCGCGGTGTTGCTCTTTCCGGAGCCGCTCTTGCCGGTGATGAACGAGCGGCCGGTGAGCACGTCGACCACCGGAAGCTCCACCGGCGACCCCGGTTCCGCCGTCGCGTCGCCGCCGATCCCCTCGCTGACGTCCGCGACGTGGATCGTCTCCTGCTCGGTCATACCCGTGACAGGTAGCGCCCGCGTGATAAACCATCGCCTCAGCGCGTGGCAACGAAGGGACGCCGCCGCGGGGGACGCGAAGCCGCAACGACTTACATCCCGCCGGCCGATCCCGGATCCATGACCACGGTCCAGGACCTCATCGACCGGCTCGAGACGGAGGCGACGGCGGACGCCGACCCGGAGACGACCCCCGACGTGGGGATCGTCATGGGATCGGACTCCGATCTCCCGACGATGGAGGGATCCTACGACGCGCTCTCGGAGCTCGGGTTCGCGGAACAGACCGACTTCCACGACGCGCCCGACGCGCGGTTCACCTTCGAGAGCTACGTCGTCTCCGCACACCGCACCCCCGAGCTCATGTACGCCTACGGCGAGACCGCCGCGGACCGCGGACTCGACGTGATCGTCGCGGGCGCGGGCGGGAAGTCGGCGGACCTCCCGAACATGACCGCGTCGATCGCGTACCCGATCCCCGTGATCGGGGTTCCCGTCCAGGAGAAGTCCGTGGACTCGGTGATCGGGATGCCGACCGGCGCGCCCATCGTCGCCGTCGACGCCGGCAAGTCGTTCAACGCGGGGCTGTCGGCCGCCCAGGTTCTCGCGCGCGAACACGACGAGATCGAGGAGCGGCTTGTCGAGTACCACGAGGATCTCAAGGGCGACGTCGCCGACGTCTCCGCCGACCTCCACGACATGGGGAGAGACGGCTTCAGAGCGTCCCGCGAGGAGTAGCGTTCGCAGGGCCCCGAGGTGCCGATCCCGTCGCTTTCGAGGGGCCGGTTTCGCGACACAGCGGCCTCGCGCGCACGAGTCTCAACGCTTATGAGGGGGCGGTTCAAACCCCAGCACGTTACGGAGACCTATATGAGTGATTGGATAGCGATCGGCGCCTTGGCGGCCGTCGGCCTCCTCATCCCGATAGGGATGATGACGGTTTCGGCGTTGCTCCGTCCGAGCGTGCCTGAGACCGGGAAAAGTACTACCTACGAGTCCGGCGAGACCCCGACGGGCGGGACGCGGATCCGGTTCAACATCCAGTATTACATGGTCGCGCTGTTGTTCGTCGTCTTCGACATCGAGACCGTGTTGCTGTTCCCGTGGGCCGTCATCTACCGTCCGGCGATCGAGGCGGGCGTCCCCATGGTCGACCTGCTGTGGCCGATGTTGACCTTCGTCGGGATCCTCGCGATCGGGCTCGGCTGGGCGTGGCGGACCGGCGCGGTCGAGTGGGCCCGCAGCTCCCGTGCGGCCAGCAGGAAGACGGAGCGTGACATCAACACATGAGCAGCGATCAACCGTTCATCACCGACGAATCGCGCGTGGTAACAGAGACCCGCGACAGCCGCATGACGGGACAGGGGGACCGCTTCAACTCCCGGCTCCGGGAGGCGTTCGGCTCCTCGCCCTTCATCCTCACCAAGTTCGACAAGTTCCTGAACTGGTGTCGCGGCTCCTCGATGTTCATGCTACAGTTCGGCATCGCCTGCTGTAGCATCGAGATGATGCACACCTACGCGGTGAAACACGACCTCGACCGCTTCGGCAGCGGGGTCCCCCGCGCCTCGCCGCGACAGGCCGACGTGATGATCGTTCCCGGGACGATCGTCTCGAAGTTCGCTCCGCGGATGAAGCGCGTCTACGACCAGATGCCCGAGCCGAAGTTCGTCGTCGGGATGGGATCGTGTACCATCTCCGGCGGCCCGTTCCAGGAGGGATACAACGTGATCAAGGGCGCAGAAGAGGTCATTCCGATCGACATCCACGTCCCCGGATGCCCGCCGCGTCCGGAGGCGCTCGTCTACGGGGTCGTCAAGCTTCAGGAGCGCATCGCGAACGGGGAGGCCGCCCCCGTGACGGTGAAGCCGTACGAGCTCGAGGAGTTCTCCGACCTCGAGAAGGACGAGCTCGTCGAGACGCTCGCCGACCAGATCGACGAGGACGAACTCGTCATGCGGTACAACTTCGCCGATTCACCATGAGCCTCGAAGCACCAGACACCACAGAGACGGACGAGGTCCCGGAGCGGACCCCCGACGAGCTGGAGGCCCTGCTCGGCGACCTCGTCATCGACCGCGACGACCACCTGAACGCGCCCGGTTTCGTGATCCGGCCCGATGCCGTCCAGGAGACGCTCTCGAGACTCAAGTCGGAGGCGGGCTACGACCACCTATCGCTCGTCACGGCTCAGGAGTACGAGAACCGATACGAGTCGATCTACCACCTGAAGAAGTTCGACGACCCGACCCAGGAGGTCAGCGTCGTCGTCCCCGCGGACAAGGACGACCCCGTCTCGGAGTCGGGAGACGCCGTCTTCCGCACGGCGGACTGGCACGAGCGGGAGGCGTACGACCTGATCGGGATCGAGTACGACGACCACCCCGACCTGCGGCGGATCCTCCTTCCGGAGACGTGGCAGGGTCACCCCCTGTCGATGGACTACGACAAGGACCGTCCGCAGATCGCCACGCTGCCGGAGCACGCCAACCCGCTCGAGGACCATCACCACGACTCGGAGTCGGACACGATGTTCCTCAACATCGGGCCGCACCACCCGGCGACCCACGGCGTCCTCCACCTGAAGACGATCCTCGACGGCGAGCAGGTGATCGACGTGGAGCCGGACATCGGCTACCTCCACCGCTGTGAGGAACAGATGGCCCAGTCGGGCACGTACCGCCACCAGATCATGCCGTACCCCGACCGCTGGGACTACATCTCGGCGGGCCTGCTCAACGAGTGGGCGTACGCGCGTGCCGCAGAGGACCTCGCGGACATCGAGGTTCCCGAGTACGCGCAGGTCATCCGCACCATGGGCGCGGAGATGTGTCGGATCGCCGCGCACATGCTCGCGCTCGCGACGTTCGCGCTCGACGTGAACGGCGACTTCACCGCGACGTTCATGTACGCGATCAACGACCGCGAGCGCGTCCAGGACCTGCTCGAGGACCTGACGGGCCAGCGGCTGATGTTCAACTACTTCCGGCTCGGCGGCGTCGTCTGGGACTTACCCGAGCCCCGCGGGGAGTTCTTCTCGAAGACGCGGGACTTCCTCGACCAGCTGCCCGGCTCCGTCGAGGAGTACCACGACCTGGTCACCGCGAACGAGATATTCCAGATGCGGACGATCGACACGGGGATCCTCCCGCCGGAGGTCGCGAAGAACTACGGCGCGACCGGTCCGGTCGCCCGCGGTTCGGGGGTCGACTACGACCTGCGTCGCGACGACCCGTACGGCTACTACGACGAGTTGGAGTGGGACGTGGTGACCGAGGACGGCTGTGACAACTACTCCCGACTGCTCGTCCGGATGCGCGAGGTCGAGGAGTCCGCGAAGATCATCGAGCAGTGTATCGACCTGCTCGAGGACTGGCCCGAGGAGGAGCGCAACATCCAGGCCAACGTCCCGCGGACGCTGCGGCCCGACGACGACACCGAGATCTATCGCGCGGTCGAGGCCGCCAAGGGCGAGCTCGGCATCTACATGCGCGCGGACGGCACCGACAAACCCGCCCGCTTCAAGATCCGGTCGCCGTGCTTTTCGAACCTCCAGACGCTGCCGGAGATGGCGAACGGCGAGTACATCCCCGACGTGATCGCCGCGTTGGGTAGCCTCGACATCGTGCTCGGGGAGGTGGACCGCTGATGGGCACGGTACAGCTGTTCCCGGAGTTCATCTCGGAAACCCTGGGGCTCTCGGGCGTGCTCGGCGACGTCGTCGGCTCGCTCGTCGCCGCCGCGGTCGTCGGGAACATCGTGCTCGCGTTCACCGGCGTCGCCGGCCCGTGGGCGAAACGGAAGATCACGGCGGCGTTCACCGACCGGATCGCCGTCAACCGGATCGGTCCGTTCGGGCTGCTCATCATCCCGGCGGCGGCGGTCCAGCTGCTCGCGAAGGAGCTCATCGTCCCCGAGGGCGTCGACCGCCCCACGTGGGACCTCGCGCCGATCGTGTTGCCTGCGTCGGCGCTGCTCGGCTTCTCCGTGATCCCGATGGGACGGCTCGGCCCGGTGAACCTCCAGATCGCCGACCCCGAGGTCGGATTGGCGCTGGTGTTCGCGTTCGCCTCCATCGCCTCGGTGTCGCTGGTGATGGCCGGCTACGCCTCGAACAACAAGTACTCCATGCTGGGCGGGCTCCGCGCGGTCGCACAGAACCTCGCGTACGAGATACCGCTCATCGTGACCGCGATGTCCGTCGTGATCTTCGCGGGGACGCTCCAGATGAGCGGCATCGTCGCCGCACAGACCGACGTCCTGTTCAGCGTCGGCGGCTTCGACGTCCCGACGTGGTACGCCTTCGTCAACCCGTTCGCGTTCGTGTTGTTCCTCACGGCGAACATGGCGGAGATCGGGCGGAACCCGTTCGACATCCCGGAGGCGCCGACGGAGATCGTCGCGGGGTATCAGACGGAGTACTCCTCGGCGTACTTCGTGTTGTTCTACCTGGGAGAGTTCGTCCACGTCTTCCTCGGCGGGGCGATCCTCGCCGTGACGTTCCTCGGCGGGGCGTCGGGTCCCGGACCGGAGAGCATCGGCTTCCTCTGGTTCGTGGTGAAGATCTGGGGATTCTTCCTGTTCACGCAGTGGGCGCGCTCGGCGCTGCCGCGCGTCCGTATCGACCAGCTGATCGAGATCGGCTGGAAGGGAATGCTGGTGCTGTCGTTCGCGAACTTGGTTCTCACGGCCGTGATCGTGGGGGTGATCGCCTGATATGATCGGACTCATGAAATCGATGGCGACGACGATGAAACACGCGCTGGACGGGTCGACGTTCACGGTGGAATACCCGGAGGACGCGCCCGACGTGAGCCCGCGGTTCCGCGGGGTCCACAAGTTCAGCCAGGAACGGTGTATCTGGTGTCGGCAGTGTGAGAACGTCTGCCCGAACGACACGATCCAGATCGTTCAAGACGACCAGCGCAACGGTGAGCAGTACAACCTCCACATCGGGCAGTGTATCTACTGCCGGCTGTGCGAGGAGGTCTGCCCCGTCGACGCGATCCTGTTGACGCAGAACTTCGAGTTCACCGCGGACTCGAAGGACGAGTTCGTCTACAACAAAGAACAGCTCAAGAACGTCCCGTGGTACAAGGGAATCGACCCGCTTGAATCCCGGAACCCCGATCGCGGCGCGTGGATCGGGGAGGGAGACGGCGAGGTCGACTACCAGTAACGGGCGTATCTCGAAATCTTCAAAGGGACACTGATTGGAGGGTTACACAATGGTTTACGACACCATCGCGTTCGCGCTGTTCGCCGCAGTCACGCTGGCGTTCAGCCTGGGGGTCGTCTTAGCGCGCGACGTGTTTCACGCCGCGTTGCTTCTGGGCGGTGCCCTGACGAGCGTCGCGGTGCACTACGTGATGTTACAGGCGGAGTTCATCGCCGCCATGCAGATCCTCGTCTACGTGGGCGGGGTTCTGATACTCGTCACGTTCGCCGTGATGCTCACGCGATCGGATAGAACGGACGATGTGGAGGTGAGTAGCGGATGACTGACGACTCCGGCGGAACCCGGATCCTGCCCGCGATCACGGTGATCGCGCTGTTCGCGGTGATGGCCGCGACGTTCCTGTCGGCGAGCTTCGCCGAGGCGACCGGCTTCCCGGAGGGCGAGTCGATCGTCCACAACGTGGGGTACGCCCTGTTCAACCTGGGCGAGGCGGCGTCGATCCCCTCCGAGGGATTCCTGGCCGCCTTCCTGATCGTCGCGGTCGCGCTTGACGTCGCCGTCGACGGGGCGATCTACCTCGCGCGCCGCGAGGACGGCGGCTCCGTGAGCGCGGCGATCGGCGAGGCGCTCACCGACGGCGGTCGCGACGGGGGTGAGCGGTGATGGTGCCGGCACAGTGGTACCTCATCCTGGCGGCCGGGATCTTCTGTATCGGGCTGTTCGGGGTCCTCACCCGGAGCGACGCGCTGTACTTCCTCATGAGCGTCGAGCTCATGATGAACGCGGCGAACGTCAACTTCGTCGCGTTCTCGCTGTACTACGGCGACCTCACCGGACAGGTGTTCGCGCTGTTCGTGATCGCGTTGGCGGCCGCGGAGGTCGCGATCGGGATCGGGATCATCCTCGTGTTGTACCGCAACTTCGGAGACATCGACGTGACCGTTCCGACGGAGATGAGGTGGTAAGATGGTGGACGCATTCGCCTACGTACCGGCCGTCGTGTTGTTACCGTTCTTCTCGTTCCTGGTCGCGCTCGGGGCGGGGAAGTACCTCCCGAAGGGCGGCGCCTTCGGCGGGATCGCGGCGACGGCGGGGTCGTTCCTGCTGTCGCTGTGGATCGCGACGGCCGTCGCCGGCGGCCGCGCCTACAACGAGACGTTATACACCTGGGCGGCCGGCGACCAGTTCGAGCTCACGTTCGGCGCGCTGATCGACCCGCTGTCGGCGCTCATGCTCGTCATCGTGACGCTCGTCGCGCTGTTGGTTCACGTCTTCTCGCTCGGCTACATGAACGACGAGGGCGAGACGGGGCTCCCGCGCTACTACGCGGGACTTGGCCTGTTCACGGCCTCGATGCTCGGGTTCGTCGTCGCCGACAACCTGCTCATGGCGTTCATGTTCTTCGAGCTGGTCGGCCTCTGTTCGTACCTGCTCATCGGGTTCCACTTCCGCGAGCCCGGCCCGCCCTCGGCGGCGAAGAAGGCCTTCCTCGTCACCCGCTTCGGCGACTACTTCTTCCTCGTCGGCGTCGTCGCCGTGTTCGCGACGTTCGGCACGGCCGCGTTCGCGGGCGAGGGGTCGTTCCCCGCGCTCGCGGAGGCGGCGCTCGCCGGCTCCGGCGACGTCTGGACGCCCGGCGGGCTCGAGCTTCAGACCTGGCTCACGGTCGTCGGCCTGCTCGTGCTCGGCGGCGTGGTCGGGAAGTCCGCACAGTTCCCGCTTCACACCTGGCTGCCCGACGCGATGGAGGGTCCGACCCCCGTCTCCGCGCTCATTCACGCGGCGACGATGGTCGCGGCCGGCGTCTACCTCGTCGCGCGGATGTACGGCTTCTACGTGTTGACACCGACGACGCTCGCGGTCATCGCCTTCATCGGCGGCTTCACCGCGCTGTTCGCGGCGACGATGGGCGTGGTGAAGGACGAGCTGAAGCAGGTGCTCGCGTACTCGACGATCTCACAGTACGGATACATGATGCTCGCGCTCGGCGCGGGCGGGTACGTGGCCGCCGTCTTCCACCTGACGACGCACGCCTTCTTCAAGGCGCTGCTGTTCCTGGGCGCGGGCTCGGTCATCATCGCGATGCACCACAACGAGGACATGTGGGACATGGGCGGGCTGAAAGCGAAGATGCCCGTCACCTACTACACGTTCCTCGCCGGGTCGCTCGCGCTCGCGGGGATCTTCCCGTTCGCGGGCTTCTGGTCGAAAGACGAGATCCTCTACGAGGCGCTCGTCCACGGCCTGAACGAGCCGTTGCTTCTCGGCGGTTACCTCATGGGGCTGCTCGCCGTACCGGTCACCGCCTTCTACACCTTCCGGATGGTCTTTTTGACCTTCCACGGCGAGCCGCGCTCGGCGACCGCACGCGATCCCGAGCCGGTCCGCTGGAACGTGAAGGGACCGCTCTCGGTGCTCGGGACGCTCGCGGTCGTGACCGGCTTCATCAACATGGTTCCGGTCCAGAAGGTCCTCGGACTCGAGGGTATCGACTACCTCCACCGCTGGCTCGACAACGAGTGGGGCGGCATCGAAGGGCTCTCTTCGCACCACTACGCCGACCTGGGACCGTACAGCAGCGGATACATCGCGGGCGGGGAGGTCCCGACCGTGCTCGTCGGCGCGGCGGTCTCGCTCGGACTGGCGCTGGCGGGGCTGGGCCTCGCGTGGCGGCTCTATAACGTCGCGTCGCCGACGGAGCACACGGCGAAACTCGGCGGGATCAAGGACGTGTTGTACAACAACTACTACCTCGACGAACTCCAAGTCTGGATCGCGTATCGAACCGAAGACGTCGCGGGCGGCGCGGACACCTTCGATCAGGGGATCATCGACGGCGTCGTCAACGGCGTCTCCTCGGTGAGCCTCCTCGGCGGGAGCCGCGTTCGGCGGATACAGACCGGGCTGGTGACGCAGTACGCCGCGATGCTCACGCTGGGGCTGATCGCGCTGCTCGTCCTCCTCGGCGTCAACGGGGGGTGGTTCCTGTGATACTCGAGGCGCTCATCGGGTTCACGTTCCTCGCCGCGCTCGTCGTCCTGCTCGCGCCGAACGCGTGGGCCGGCCGGCTCGCGTTCGCGCTCAGCGCGGTTCCCTTCGCCGGGAGCCTCTACCTCTGGTCGCAATTCGACGCGGTCGGGAACGCGCTCACGGGCGGGACGATCGCCTTCGAGTCGCGCTACGAGTGGGTCGAAGTCGGCGGCCGGACGGTGTCGTGGTTCGTCGGGCTCGACGGGATCAGCCTACCGCTCGTCGTGCTCACGACGTTCCTCGTCCCGCTCGCGATCCTCAGCGCGTGGACGCCAGTCGACTCGCGACAGAGCCAGTTCTACGGGCTGATGCTGTTCATGGAGGCGAACTTACTCGGCGTGTTCACCGCGCTCGACTTCTTCCTCTGGTTCGTCTTCTGGGAGGCGGTCCTCGTCCCGATGTACTTCCTCATCGGGATCTGGGGCGGCCCCCGCCGGAAGTACGCCGCGATCAAGTTCTTCGTGTACACGAACGCGGCGTCGCTTCTGATGTTCATCGGGTTCATGTCGCTGACGTTCGCGCTCGGCGACTCGATCGGATCGCTTGCGCTCCCGGAGATCACGCAGGCGCTCGCCGACGGCGGCCTCGAGACCTGGTTCGGCATCTCGCCCGGCCGGATGGCGATGATCGCGTTCCTCGCGATGTTCGCCGGGTTCGCGGTGAAGGTCCCGATCGTTCCCGTCCACACGTGGCTGCCGGACGCCCACGTCGAGGCCCCGACGCCGGTGTCGGTGCTCTTAGCGGGCGTCCTGCTGAAGATGGGGACGTACGCGCTGCTGCGGTTCAACTTCACGATGCTGCCCGAACAGGCGTCGACCCTGGCGATCCCGATCGCCGCCATCGCCGTGATAAGCGTCATCTACGGCGCGATGCTGGCGCTGGCACAGAAGGACCTCAAGCGCATCGTCGCGTACTCCTCCGTCTCGTCGATGGGGTACGTCCTCCTCGGACTCGTCGTGTTCACCGAGTACGGCGTCGGCGGAGCGACGTTCCAGATGGTCGCACACGGCCTCATCTCGGGGCTGATGTTCATGGCCGTCGGCGTCGTCTACAACGCGACGCACACCCGGATGGTCGGCGACATGGCCGGCATGGCCGACCGGATGCCGGTCACGGTCGGCATCCTCGTCGCCGGCGCGTTCGGCTACATGGGGCTTCCCCTGATGGCCGGCTTCGCCGGGGAGTTCTTCATCTTCGTCGGCGCGTTCGGCGCGCCGTCGCTCCCGTACGCGCCAGTCTTCACGGCGCTCGCGATGTTCGGGATCGTCATCGTCGCCGGCTACCTGCTGTCGGCGATGCAGAAGACGCTGTTCGGGCCGTTCCGGCTCGAGACCGACTACGAGATCGGGCCCGCCCCGTTCCACGACGTCGCGCCGCTGGCGGTCCTGCTGGCGGCGATCATCGTGCTCGGGGTCGCGCCGGACATCTTCTTCGAGATGATACGTGACGCCGCGATGCCCGTGGTCGAGGGGGTGAGCGTCGATGTCTAGCGTGGCTCCCGCGTGGACCGCGCTGTCGCCGGCGCTGCTGCTCGGACTCACCGGCCTCGCGCTGCTGCTGGTCGACACGATCCGCCCGAACGAGCGGTCGAACACGTCGATGGCCGTCGTGAGCGCGCTCGGCGCGCTCGCGTCGCTTTCCGTCACCGTCTGGTTCGTGATCGCGGGCACGGGGCACGCCGACGCCGGCGGGGCGATCACGCTGCTCGAGGGCGCGGTGAAGGTGGACACGCTGGCGCTGTTTTTCACCGCGATCTTCGCGTCGGTGACGGCGCTCGTCGTCGTGGCCGCACACGACTACTTCCACGACCACCAGCGTCCAGCGGCGTTCTACTCGCTGACGCTGTTCGCCGCGACGGGGATGGCGCTTCTGGCGGTCGCGAACTCGCTCGCGGTCGTCTTCGTCGCCCTCGAGATGGTGTCGCTGCCGTCGTACGCGCTCGTGGCGTTCTTGAAGAAGGACCGCGGCAGCGTCGAGGCGGGGCTGAAGTACTTCCTCGTCGGGGCGCTCTCCTCGGCGGTGTTCCTGTTCGGGATCTCGCTGGTGTACGCGGCGACCGGGTCGCTGATCTTCGGCGAGGTCGCGAGCGCGGTCGAGTCGCTCGACGCGCTCGCCGGCGTCGCCGGCGTCGGGATCGTGATGATCGTCGGCGGCGTCGCGTTCAAGACCGCCTCCGTGCCGTTCCACTTCTGGGCGCCGGAGGCGTACGAGGGGGCGCCCGCGCCAGTGAGCGCGTTCCTCTCGTCGGCCTCGAAGGCCGCCGGGTTCGTCGTCGCCTTCCGCGTGTTCACGGAGGCGTTCCCGCTCGGGGCGTCGGTCGCGGCGGGCATCGACTGGGCGCTCGCGTTCGCCGTCGTCGCGGCGGTGACGATGACGCTCGGTAACTTCGCGGCGGCCGTTCAAGAGGAGGTCAAGCGGATGTTGGCGTACTCCTCGATCGGCCACGCCGGCTACGCGCTCATCGGGCTCGCGGCGCTCTCGACGGGCAGCGCCGGAAACGAGGCCGTGATGGGTGCCGCGATGGCGCACCTGCTCGTCTACGGCTTCATGAACACCGGCGCGTTCCTCTTCGTCGCGATGGCCGAGCGGTGGGGCATCGGCCGGACGTTCGAGGACTACGCCGGCCTCGCTCGGCGCGCCCCCGTGGCGTGTACGGCGATGGCCGTCTTCATGTTCTCGCTGGCCGGGCTCCCGCCCTTCGCCGGGTTCTTCTCGAAGTACTTCCTGTTCATGGGAGCGATCGAGAACGGCTTCCTCTGGCTCGCGGGGCTCGGCGCGGTGAACAGCGTCGTGTCGCTGTACTACTACAGCCGGGTCGTCCGGGCGATGTTCCTCGACGACCCCGCGACGCCGAGCGCGCTGGACGCGATCGACGTGCGGCCGACCGCCCTGTACGCGGCGGTCGTCTTCGCGGCGGTCGCGACCGTGCTGCTCCTGCCCGGCTTCGGGCCCGTCATCGAGGCGGCCGAGGCCGCGGCCGCGGCGCTGTTCTGATCGGGTCGTCACCCACTTTTCGCTTCGCTTCTCGCCCGCCGGTATCCGCAGGTATTACCGAGCGCGGGCCCGAGTGGGGGCGTGACCAACAGGGAGTACCGCTGTCTGAACTGTCTCGAGCACACGATCGATCGGGCGTTCGACGTCTCCCACCTCTCCGTGACGTGTCCGAACTGCGGCTCCTTCCAGCGGTTCGTCAACGAGGAAGTGTACCGGCAGTTCCGGACGTTCGAGGAGTCGGCACCCGCGGGGATCGACTGGGAGCGACTGGACCGGACCGAGAAGCTCGTGGTGTGTGAACGTCTCGTGCGGTCGACGAAGACGCTCGCGGACTTCACGATCGTGGAGTGAGGGGCGGCGCCGCTCCGCGGTTCGAGTCGGTTCTACCGCGCGTACAAGGGTCCGCCGACGAGCGTGGCGAGCGACGTTCCGTCGTCGGGGCTGACGGCGACGTACGGGTGTCCGACCGGGCCGAACACGTCGACGACCCGGCCGACACGCGAGAGGGACTCGTCGACGACGCCGGCACCGATGTCCGGCGGTTCCTCCCCGGGATCGGCCCGGGCGATCGCGAGGCCCTGAGCGGTTCGGACCACGGTTCCGACGCGACGCATCGTCACTCGCGGAGGATCCCGAGGTAGGCGGCGATCGCCTGTACGAGGTCGTTCTTCGCGGTGTCGTCGGTGCCGCGCACCACCACCGCGCCGCGGGGTTCGTACTCTCTCGAGTACGTCTTCTCCCGTTCGATCACCGCGTCGTAGCCGACCTGCTGGACCGCCTTCGCGATCTCGTCGACGGTCGGCTCCTCGACGGCGAGATCCGTCGGGACGCGGCGACCCTCCGAGCGCGAGCGGTCGGCGTCGAAGTACGCGGGATACACGACGTTCTCGACCATACCGGTGAGGCGGGCCGGCGGGGTAAGGTCGTTTCGGACCGCGGGCGTCGCCCAGCGGAGGCGCGAACCGAGCGCCGCGGTCCGCCCTACACGTGCTCCTCGAGGAACTCGACGATCGCGCGGTACGCCTCGATCCGGTTCTCCAGCTTCGAGAAGCCGTGCCCTTCGTCCTCGAAGATCAGCTTCCGCACCGGGACGTCCCGTTCACGCGCCTCCTCGACGATCCGTTCGGCCTCGCTCACGGGGACCCGCGGGTCGTTCGCGCCGTGGAGGACGAAGAGCGGCGACTCGATCCGGTCGACGTTGTTGATCGGCGAGATCGACTCCAGGAACTCCCGGTCCTCGGCGAGCGAGCCATACTCGGCCTCGCGGAGCTCGCGCCGCCAGTCGCCGGTGTTCTCGAGGAAGGTGACGAAGTTCGCGATGCCGACGACGTCGACGCCGGCGGCCCACAGCTCGGGATATTCCGTCAGCGCCGCGAGCACCATGAACCCGCCGTAGGATCCGCCCATCGCGACGATCCGGTCGGGGTCGACCTCGGGGTGGTCGTGGAGCCACTCGACGCCGGCCCGCAGGTCAGCCACCGAGTCCATCCGCTTCTCGACGTCGTCGAGCGCGGCGTACGCCTTCCCGTACCCGGATGATCCGCGGACGTTCGGCTCGAGGACGGCGTATCCGCCGTTCAACAGGTACTGTTTGACCGCGCCGAAGGAGGGGCGGCGCTGTGACTCCGGCCCGCCGTGGACGTCCACGACGACGGGGTAGCCCGACTCGGGCGCCTCGCTCTCGGGGGTCGAGAAGAACGCGGGGATCTCCCGCCCGTCGAAGGTCGGGTAGTGGACGAGTTCGGGCTCGACGAACGTGTCACGCGGGATCCCCGCCGTGGAGGCGTTCGTCCACCGCTCGGTCTCGCCCGTGGTCGTCTCGACGACGTGAACGTTCGCGTTGTCGGTGCCGCCCGTGGCGGTGATCGCGAACCGGTCCCCGGCGGGGCCGAAGCTCACGCCGCCGGCGACGCCCCGCGGCAGGTCGGGGGCGGGGAACTCGTCGATCCGATCGGGCGCGACCAGCTCGCCGACCGTGACCTCGGTGTAGCCGTCGACGTTGCGCGAGTAGACGACCCGGCGGGACTCCTCGTGGACCGCGACGCCGTCGACGTTCCAGCCGTCGCCGCCGGGCGGGGAACCACCCGGCACGTTCCCGTCCCCGGCGTTGCCGTCGACGACGACGGAGAACTCGCCGGTCTCCAGATCGAGCCGCTCGAGCCGGAGCGTGTCGCTCTCGCGGTCGGTGACGAGGTAGATCGCCTCCCCGTCGGGCCCCCATTCGGGGCTGCCGTACCGAACGTCGCCCTCGTGGGGCGTGTGGTGTGTCAACTCCTCCGATTCGACGTCGAGGGTGTACAGGTCGTGATCGAACGAGGAGTGCGCCTCGTGGACGATCAGTCGGTCGTCGTCGGGCGACCAGCCGGCCACCGAGAGCCAGCCGTCGCCCTCGTGGACGAGCTCCGCGTCGTCGCCCGTTCCCTCGCGTCCCTGTACGTAGACGTCGAAGACGGACTCGTCGCGCCGGTTCGACGCGAACGCGAAGCGCTCGCCGTCGCCCGCCCAGCCGCCCCACCGGTGTTTGGCTCCCGGACGCTCGGTGAGGTCGGTGATCTCTCCAGATCCGAACTCGAGCCGGTACAGCTGTGCGCGCTCGTTGCCGCCCTCATCCATGCCGAAGACGGCCTCCGAGCGCTCCGGCGAGGCGTCGACGAACGTGACGCGCTCCTCGAAAAACGTGTGCTGTTCGGGCCACCCGAGCGGGCGGTCGACGGACCACACCTGCGAGGTGCCGGTGGCGTCGAGCAGGAAGGAGAGCCGACCGTCGGGACCCAGCGTCGCGCCGCCCGCGCCCCGCACGTTGAGGTAGCGTTCGACGTCGTATCTGTGCATACGCATCGTTCCGCCGCCGGGGAGAAACCGTTTCGGGTGGATCGGCCGAGCCCTCTCGGCGGACGAGGCGTGCGCGTTCCGGGCGGATCGCGGGTCTTTTTGTTCGGCCCCGTCCTCCGGTCGGCGTATGCGCGTCGCGTTCGTCTCGCTTTTCACCCCCGAACACGGCGACACGCCGGCGCGTTCCCGGACGCGCCGGACCGCCGCGGGACTCGCGGACCGCGGCCACGACGTGACGTGGCTGTGTGCCCGCTGGTGGGGCGGCGAGGCGTCGACGTTCGAGACGGACGGGATCACGTATCGCTCCGTCGTCGTCGACCCGTCGCCTTCGGCGTTCGCGGCGCGGGTTCCGGCGGCGGTCCGTCGGCTCGACCCGGACGTCGTCCACGCGGTCAACAGCCCGCCGACGCCGGCGCTCGCGACCACGCTCGCCGGCCGGCTCGGCGGGTCGCCGGTCCTCGTCGACTGGTGGCGCGACCATCCGGCGGACTCGAGGCGGGTCTACCCGCTTCTCGCACGCGGCGCGGACGCGGTCTCGACGCCCTCGCGCACGACGAAGACGCGGATCCGCGAACACGGCGCGGACGGGTCGACGGTCCGCGTGATCCCCGAGAGCGTCGACTTCGACCTGGTCGAGGAGGCGGAGCCGGACGACCGCTTCGACGCGGTCTACTCCCGACGACTCGACCGCCACGCGAACGTCGAGACGTTCCTGCTGGCGCTCGCCGAGCGTCGCGGTCGCGACTGGAGCGCCGCGGTGATCGGCGACGGTCCCGAGCGAAACCGGATCGAATCGACGGCCGAGGACCTCCGGCTCGACGACCGGGTCACCTTCCTCGGAGACCTGCCGCTCGACGAGCGAGTCTCGGTGTTCAAGGGGACCCACGTCTTCGCGCAGACCGCGAGCTGGGAGACGTTCCCGACGGAGCTACTGTGGGCGTTAGCCTGCGGGTGCGTCGGGCTCGTCGAGTATCAGGCCGATTCGAGCGCACACGAACTCGTCGAGGGGCGGGAGCGCGGACGGCTCGTCACCAGTCCGGCGGAGCTGGCCGACGCGATCGCGACCGTCGGCGACCTCGATCGACGAACGATCGATACCGGATTCGAGACGTACGATCGCGGTGCGGTTCTCGACCGATACGTCGAGGCCTACCGCGAACTCGACGAGAGCTGACGGCTCGCGATCTTCCGAGCCAACGAACGGAGAGAACGGAGCGGACGGCGCCGCCGGTCAGGCCTCGTCGGGAGCGATCGTCCCGCCGTACTTCATGAAGACGAACGCGAGCCCGAGCGTGCTCACCATGGCGATGAAGGTGGCGATAGTCAGCGCGCGCGCGCCGTCGGGGACGAACACCGCGCTGCTCTCCCCGCCGCCGGTGTCGACCGTCGGGATGTCCTCGCCGACGGCGAGCCCGCCGTGCATCCCGACCGCGGTGTGGGGCACGCAGTGGTAGTGGGTGATGCCGACGTCCTCCTCGCTCGTCTCGTACTCGTAGGTGTGACCCTCCTCGTCGATCGCGTCGCCGCTGTCGAGCGAGGCGGGGCCGCCCTCCTCGACGGTCTGGACGTTGTGCGCGCCGCCGCTTCCGGTCCACTCCCAGGTGACCGTCGTCCCCGGATCGACCCACACCAGTGAGGGATCGAACGCGAGCCCCTGATCGCCGGCACCGACCGATATCGTCACCGCGTCCTGTCCGCGGGCGTCCTGGTAGGTCCCGAGGTTCTGGTTCGCCCCGCTCGGCCAGTCCGGCTCCACGCTGCCGCCGCCACCCTCCTGTCCCGCGGCAGTTCCCGTCGCGGCCGTGGCTCCGCCGACGGCGGCAGCCGTGCCGCCGGCGGTCCGCATGAACGTGCGCCGAGAGACGTCGTCCGTGCTCATAGATCCGAGTTCGTCACCGCCGATAGTGAATATGTTGGTTCCGCTCGCTCGGAAACGACGAGGGACGGGTTCCGATCGCCCACGTCCGTCGTTCCGCGTCCGTCGTTCGCCCCCGATCGGCCTCAGCGAACCGAGTCGAGGAGCAGCCGCTGTTCGACCCGCTTCACCTCGTGTTGAACGTCGCGGACGGCGTCGATGTTCGCGGAGATGGAGGAGACGCCCTCCTCGACGAGGAAGTCGACCATCTCCGATTTCGAGCCCGCCTGCCCGCAGATGCTGGTGTCGACGTCCAGCTCGCGACACCGCTCGATGGTGTCGCCGATGAGTCGCAAGACGGCGGGGTGAAGCTCGTCGAAGCGGTCGGCGACGTGCTCGTTGTTGCGGTCGACCGCGAGGGTGTACTGGGTGAGGTCGTTGGTGCCGAAGGAGGCGAAGTCGATCCCCGCCTCGGCGAGCTCGTCGATCTGGAGCGCGCTCGCCGGCGTTTCGATCATCACGCCCCACCGATGCGTCTCGGGATCGATCCCCGCCTCGCGCATGTGGCGTTTCACGCCCTCGAGGTCGGCCGCGTCGTTGACGAGCGGGAACATCACTTCGAGGTTGTCATAGCCCATGTCGATGAGCCGCGCGAACGCGGCGAGCTCCTGGCGGAACGGCTCGGGTTTGTCGAGGCTCCGGCGGATCCCGCGCCAGCCCAGCATCGGGTTGTGCTCGTTCGGCTCGCCGTCGCCGCCCTCCAGCTCGCTGAACTCGTCCGTCGGCGCATCGATGGTCCGGACCCGGACCGGTCGCGGGTAGAACTCGTCGGCGACCCGTCGAACGCCGTCGATGAGCTCGTCCTGGTACGCCCGCTTGCCGTGGTCCGCGATGTACTTCTCCGGCGTCTTCCCGAGCGAGAGTACCATGTGCTCGATCCGGAGCAGTCCGACGCCGTCCGCGCCGGTCGCGGCCGCACGCTCGGCGGCCTCCGGGATCGAGACGTTCACCTTCACCTCCGTCGCCGTCATCGGCTTGACGGGGGTCTCCGGCCGCGCGGCCTCCACCGGTTCGAACTCCTCCGCGGGCTCGGCCGTCTCGTCGGCCCCGGCCCGGACGCTCCCCTTGTCGCCGTCGATCGTGACGCCGCCGCCCTCCTCCAGCACGCGGGTCCCGTTGCCCGTGCCGACGACGGCCGGGACGCCGAGCTCGCGGGAGATTATCGCGGCGTGACTCGTCATCCCGCCCTCGTCGGTCACGATCCCCGCGGCGCGTTTCATGGCGGGAACCATGTCCGGCATCGTCATCTCGGTCACGAGCACGTCGCCCTCCTGGACCTGGTCGAGGTGGTCGAGCTTCGTGACGATCCGGACGGTGCCGGAGACCACGCCGGGACTCGCGCCGAGACCGTCCACGAGCACGTCCGCCGCGTCTCCGTCTCCGTCGCCGCCGTCGCCGGCTTCCCCGCCGCCGTTGCCGGCCACCGCCGCGCTGAGGTCGTCGCCGCCGGACTCGTCGTCGACCGACCCGTTTGCGTCGTCGTCCTCGCGGATCGTGGTGATCGGCCGCGACTGGAGCATGTACACCTCGTCGTCGTAGATCGCCCACTCGACGTCCTGTGGCGTGCCGTAGTGGTCCTCGACGAGTTCGCCGAGTCCGACCAGCTCGTCGATCTCGTCGTCGGAGAGCACCCGCGCCGTGCGCCGGTCCTCCTCGACGTCGAGCTGGACCGTCTCGCCCGACTCGGGGTCTTTCACCATCTCGACTTTCTTGTCCGCGACCGTCACGTCCTCGACGCGGTCGCGGCCGCGGTCGTACACGTAGTTGTCCGGGGAGACGGTGCCGGAGACGACCGCCTCGCCGAGCCCCCAAGCGGCCTCGATCGTCATCTGTGGGTCGCCCGTCGAGGGGTGGCTCGTGAACAGCACGCCCGACTTCTCGGCGTCGACCATCCGTTGGACGACCACCGCGATGTCGACGTCCTCGTGGGGGAACCCGCGCTGTTGGCGGTAGTAGATCGCCCGCTGGGTGAAAAGCGACGCCCAGCACTCCTTCACGCGCCGGAGGAGGTCGGCCTCGCGGACGTTGAGGAACGTCTCCTGCTGGCCGGCGAACGACGAGTCGGGAAGGTCCTCGGCGGTCGCCGACGAGCGCACGGCGACGAACGCCTCCTCGCCGTCTTCGCCCATCTCGCGGTAGCTCTCCACGATGCCTTCGCGGACCTCGTCGGGGAACGGGGTCTCGGTGATCAGCTCCCGAGCGGTCGCCTCCGCCTCCCGGAGCGCGGCGGAATCCTCGGGGTCCACGTCGACGGCGGCGAACAGCTCCTCGTCTATCTCCGCCTCCTCGATGAACTCGCGGTAGGTCCCCGCCGTGACGACGAATCCCGGCGGGACCGGCAGCCCCGCGCCGATGAGTTCGCCGAGCGAAGCCCCCTTGCCACCGACGGTCCCGATGTCGTCGGCGTCGACGTCGTCCAGCCAGAGTACTGCCATTCGTATGTCCGGTGGATCCACGACCCGCCGTATGAATCTTCCGAACCGAACGGCGCCGAATAAATGTTACTCGCGAGCGAGTTGTCAGCGGCCGTCCGTCGTCTCGACTCGAGATCGTCGTGTTTCGATGGAAGGAGGTAAACGGCGGTTCGAAAGCGAAAGAGGGCCGAGTTCGTCGCGGGTGTGACGAACCGAGAGACGGTCCGTACCTTCCCACACGCCTTCGGGTGACCTATACTTACTTGCTGATCGAATGATCGGTCCGAACACGTGTTACAGGTGCTGTAACATCACTGTCGACACGGACGGCGAGCGCGACCGGCGCGGCAGACGGATCACTCGCCCGCCAGCCGCCGCCGCTCCGTCCGAAGGAGACGCTCCCAGAGTCCGAACAGGCGGCTGTCGAGGCCGTAGGCTTCGTCCACCCGAGCGACCCAAGCGTCGTCGGCGAAGAGCAGTCGCTGGAACCGCCGGACCTCCGGGGAGAGGCGGTCGCGGTCGCCGGCGTAGTACGACAGCGACTCCTCGCGCGTCCGCTCGACGAGGTCGCTCGGGACCGCGATCCCGTCTGCGGCCGCGACGTGGACGAACCACTCGAGGTGTAACAGCGCGGCCGCCGCCAAAAATCGCTCGCGGAAGCCGGAGAGCCCCGCGAGCGCGGGGCGGCCGTCGACGACGACGTCCCGCGGGCGCGAGAAGTGCGGGGCGCTCACGGTGACGCCTCCGGCGGCGGCGACCTCGCGCGCCACCCGGCGGAGCCGCCACTCGCCGTATCGGACCGGCGCGATGAGGCCGAGTTCGTACCACAGCGGCATCCACTCGCAGTAGGGTTCCGAGAAGACGCCGTCCGCGAGCAGCGTCGTCGCCACCGAGCGCGCCGACGCCGGCGAGAGGTCGGTCGGGTCCGCGGCGAGCCGCGCCGCGATCCGGTCCCCGTCGAGGTCGGCGGCACCCGGAAATCCCATCCCCTCGGCGACGTGGCGGGTGTACGCGCGGCTCGCGGCGTACCAGTCGGCGAAGTCCTGCGGTTCGGTCGATCGGAGGAGGCGGAGGACGGTGATGGGGAGCGTAGGGGCGGCCGGGTCAAAACCGCTCCGCCCGGTCCGCGTCGTCGTCGTTCGGCTCGTCGTCGCCGCTCGGCTCGTCGTCCCCGCCGTCCGCGAGCGCGTCGTCGTCGTTCGGCTCGTCGTCGCCGCTCGGCTCGTCGTCCCCGCCGTCCGCGAGCGCGTCGTCCAGTCCCCACTCGCTCGCGCGCGCTTCGGCTTCGGCGCGCGCCTGCTCGCGGATCGCCGCAATCCGGTCGTCGTCCGCGAGGAACGCCGCGACCGCATCGGCCTCCTCGCCGTCGTCGTCCGCCAGTCGCTCGGCCGGTGCGGCCTCGCGGGTCCGGTCCGCGAGGTCGGGATCGTCGGCGAGCTCCGTCGCCGCCGCGGCCGGCGGGATCCTGAGCGACTCCTCGGCGTGGGCCGCCCGGAGGGCGTCGGGCGCGACCGCGTACAGCTCGACGCGGTACGGGCCGGGCACGGCCAGCTCGGCGAGCGCGTCGGGGCCGCCGCTGTCCGTCACGGTGTTGTACGCCAACACGGGGACGCCCGCCTCGAAGGTGAGCACGCCGCGGGCGTCGCCGGCGAGCAGCAGCGTCTCCTGGGGGACGACGGTGGCGTAGCCGGTCAGATCGCGGTCGAGCGCGGCGGCGAGGGTGGTCCCGATGTCGGAGACGACTCGCGACCGGAGGAGGTCGCCACGGGGGATCTCGAGGACCGGCTGGTCGGTCGAGCCCCCTACTCCGTCCGTCGATCCCGTCGCGTCGGTCGACCGTCCCGACCCGCCCGACGGCCCGCTCATGGCGTGTCCGGGACGACCGCGCTCTTGAACCGCGCCGCCACCGCGTCCTCGTCGCCGTCGCGCACCTCGAGGCGGGCGGCCGCCTCGCGGTACCGCGCCGCGGGCTCGCTGTCGGGCGCGTGCGCGAGAAGGGGCTTCCCGGCCCGCCGTGCCGCGCGGACCACGTCGCTGTCGGGCACCTCCGCGAGCACCGGACCGCCGAAGTGGCGGCCGGCCTGCTCCGCGACCGCGGCCGCCGGATCCCGCACCTTGTTGAGCAGGACGCCCGCGGTCTCGGTGCCGTACGACCGGGCGTACTCCTGGACCTTCAGCCCGTCCGAGAGCGCGGGGATCGTCGGCTCGACCACGATCACGACGCGGTCGGCGAGGACGACAGGCAACACCGCGGACTTCGATCCGAGCGCGGCCGGCGAATCGAGGAGGAGCACGTCGGTGTCGCGGGCGAGTTCGGCGACGACCTCGCGGAGCCGCGCGGGATCGGCCGCCGAAAAGCCCGCGAGCGAGGTGCCACAGGGGACGACGGAGAGCCCGAACCGCTCGTAGGTCGCCTCCGAGACGTCGGTCGCGGTCCCCTCGACGAGGAGGTCGTGGAGGGTGACCGCCGCGTCGTCGAGTCCGGTGTGAAACAGCAGGTTCGCCATCCCGGTGTCGGCGTCGACGACGGTCACGTCGTGCTCCTCGGAGAGCGCCATGCCGAGCGCGAGCGTGCTCGTCGTCTTGCCGGTGCCGCCCTTTCCGCTGGCGACCGCGAACGCCTCGACCATGCCCTCTCGTCCGCGTCGGCGCGTTAAAAGGTGTCCGTTGCCGGTCCGATCGGCACGCCAACGGCACGTGGCCGGACTTCCCCGAGATCCCGTCCATGAGGGAAGCGTCCTCGGCGTCTCCGAGAACAGCGCTTTTGTTCACTCGGATCAATACTCCGCCATGGTCGAGACGATATCCGCGAACGAGTTCCGCGACATGGTCGACGCGGCGCGACGTGGCGAACGCGAGTTCGTCGTCGTCGACACCAGACCGGAGGAGAGCTACGCGGGCTGGCGGATCGCCGGGTCGATCAACTACGTCTACAAGCCCTTCCACGACTTCGACCGCGACGGGTTCGAGGCGGAGACCGGGATCGGCCCCGAGGAGACCGTCGTGACCGTCTGCGCGAAGGGGAAGTCGTCGCACGCGCTCGCCGACGACCTCGCCGCCGCCGGCTACGAGGACGTGTACGCCATCGACGACGGGATGCGCGGCTGGTCGGCAGTGTACGACCACGCCGAGATTCCCCTCCCCGACGCCGGCGACGACACTCTCGAGATCGTCCAGATCCAGCGCCGCGCGAAGGGATGTCTGGGGTACCTGATCGTCGGCGGCCGCGCGGCCGACGGCGAGGACGGCGAGGACGGCGAGGACGACGATCGCGTCGCAGTCGCTGATTCCGACGGCTCCCGTATCGCCGTCGCTATCGACGTCTCCCGCCACGGCGAGGAGTGGCGGACCGCGGCCGCCGCCCGCGACGCGTCGATCGCGGCCGTGCTCGACACCCACGTCCACGCCGACCACCTCTCCGGCGGCCGGGCGCTCGCGGACGACCTCGGCGTCCCCTACGTCCTCCCGGCCGCGGCAGCCGACCGCGACGTGGCGTACGACTTCGACGCGCTCGAGCGCAACGAGGTCCTCGACGTCGGCGGGGTCGACGTGAAGGCGCTCGCGACCCCCGGCCACACCGACGACGGCGCGAGCTACCTCGTCGGGCGCTCCGCGGTTCTCACCGGCGACGCCCTCTTCACCGACAGCGTCGGCCGGACGGAACTCCAGTTCGCGGCGGGCGACGAGGGGAGAGAACGCGAATCCGCCGGCTCGCGAACCGGCGCGGAGCGACTCCACGACTCGCTCCACGGCACGCTCCTCGCGGAGCCCGACGACGTCGTCGTGTTGCCCGGTCACTTCTCGGTCGCGAACGACGGGACCACCGGCGACGCGGTCCCGGGAGAGCCCGTGGCGACGACGGTGGGCGAGGCCCGAACGGGAATCGGGATCCTCGACCGGGACCGGGAGGCGTTCGTCGAGGAGATCACGGCGACGTTGCCGGAGAAACCGCCGAACTACGAGTCGGTGATAGCGGCCAACCGCGGGGTCGAATCGCCGGCCGACGAGGTCGCGGCGATCGAACTCGAGATGGGACCGAACCGCTGTGCGGCCGAGCCCGCGCCGGAGCCCGAAGCCGACGACTGACGCGGCCGGGAGCCGTCGACTGACGCGGTCGGGAGCCGTCGACTGAACGCGACCGAACCTACTCGTCCTGGAGGTCGGCCTCCCGCAGCGCCTCGTTTAAGTCCTCGCGGACGCGCTCGCCCGTCTCGCGGTCCATCGCGGTCGTGACGATCCGGTTCTCCTGGACGCTGGAGCCGTCCCGGAGGAGGAGCCGGACGTTCCCGTTCGTGCCCGCGCGCGTCGCCTTCGCGCGCAGCCCCGTCCGCGAGCCGGTGCCGCCGGCGTCGATCGGCCCGGGAACGACCTTCTTGACGTGGGGGTGTTCGGCCACCGTCTGTACCGCCCGCCGACCCTTGCGGTCGCCGATGAGCGTCGAGTGCGACCCGCCGATCTTCTCGCGCGGCGGCGTCTCGACCACCTCCAGCGCGCGGTCGCCGCGGCGGTCGAGCACCCACGCGACCACGTCGCCGTCGGCGTCCCCGTCGGGCACGCGGTAGAACTCGTGGTGGATCTGCGCGCGCGTCTCCCGGAGGGGCTCGCGCGCGCCGGCCGCGTACACCGTCTCGGGGCGCTTCCGGCGGATCTCGTCGGCGACGCGGCCGGCGAAGTTGCGCAGTTGGACGTGCGTCAGCTCCTCGTCGGCCTCGGGTCGGGTCGTGACCGCCGTCTCCCCGACGACGTCGTCCTCGTCGAGCACCGTCAACTCCGCGCGCTCCTCGGAGAACTCGACGACGACCGCGTCGCTGTTGGCGGTGTTACAGGTCAGACAGTAGTCCCCGGGCTTCTCCAGGGGGATCCCACACCGCCGGCAGTTCATACCGACCGGAGGCACGTGTCCGATAAAAGGCCGTTCGTTCCGGTCGGCTCGAGCGCCCGAAGCGACCGGAGCAACCGATATTAGTGTCCGCCCCTCGGATCGACGGTATGGACGCCGACCGCGCCGGACCGGACGGGAGCGACGACGGGTCGGACGGGACCGACTCCGAGTCGGACGGATCGGACCGGCCGGGCGACTCCGAGTCGGACGGATCGGACCGACTGGGCGACACTGAAGAGCGAGAGAGCGCCTCCCCGGAGGAGGAACTCGCCGAGCACGCGGTCGACGGCGGCTGGGCGATCGATCTGTTCCGCAGCGGCCGGAGGAACGCGCTGATCGCGTGGGCGATGGTCGCGGTGCTCGTCGGCGTCTTCCTCGAGAGCCTGCTCGGGTTCGACCTCCTCTCGATGGCGCTCGTCGCGGCCATGGTCGCGGTCGTGGTCGCGCCCGCGATCGCCGCCGGCGACCCCCGAGCGATGCTCCCGTGGGAGCTGCTCGGACTCGCGCTGTTGCCCGTGTTAGTGCGCGCGCTCTTCGGCGGGGATCTCGGCGTCTTCGCGGTGTACCTCGCGATCGCCGCGCTCGCGCTCGTCATCACCGTCGATTTACACATGTTCACGTCGCTGCGGGTGACCCACTGGTTCGCGGTCGTCCTCGTCGTGATGACCACGATGGCCACCGCGGCGGCGTGGACGATCCTCCGCTGGAACGCGGACCGGACCCTCGGAACCGAGTTCCTGACGACGAACGAGGCGCTCATGATCGAGTGGCTCTACGTGACGCTGGCCGGACTCGCCGCCGGCGTCCTCTTCGACGCGTACTTCCGGCGTCGCGGGCTTCGGCTCCGCCGGGCGATCCGACGGGTGGTCCGAAAATGACGCTCCTGCCCCGCCCGTCGATCCGGGACCAGAAACGGCTCACTCGGACGATGCAGGCGGTCCTCGCTGGGATCCTCGTCTACGGCGTCGTCGCGGGCGCGCCGAAGGCGATCTCCAACGGCGGGATCGCGCTGCTCATCACGTTCGTTCCGGCGGCGCTCGAGCGGAACTACGAGGTCCCGATCGACCCCTGGCTCGGCGTGTGGATCACGAGCGCCGTCTTCTTTCACACCTTGGGATCGGCCGCCCTCTACACGCGGATCGAGTGGTGGGACCACCTCACGCACTCGCTTTCGGCCTCGCTCGTCGCCGGGGTCGGCTACACGGCATTGCGCGCCGTCGACCTCCACAGCGACCGGATCCGGATCCCGAGTCGGTTCGCGTTCGTCTTCATCCTCCTCGTCGTCCTCGCGTTCGGCGTCGTCTGGGAGCTGTTCGAGTTCGCGCTCGACATCGTCGCCGCCACGACCGGCGTCACCATGCCACTGGCACAACACGGGCTCGACGACACCGTCCTCGACCTGATGTACAACTCGGTCGGGGCGCTCCTCGTCGCGACTTTCGGACAGGCGCACCTCACCGGCGTCGCGGAACGGTTCCGCGAGGGGCTCCTCGCGCGGTCGGACGGCTCCGGGAAGTGAGTCGGACCGCTGACGCGAGAGTCCCTCCGTCAGTCGAGACAGGCCGCGACGACGCGTAGGGCGGCCTCACCGCGAACCTCCTTCGCCAGAAGCGGAACCCGTTTGACGTCGCGGCCGCGGAAGAGGTCGGTCGCGTCCCGGAGCGCCGCCTGCTGGACGTCCCACCGTCGCGCGCAGAACTCGCAGTGTTCGGGATCCGGCTCGACGATCCACTCCGGATCGACGTCGGCAACCTCGCTCACCCGCTCCATCACGCGGTTGACGACGAGGGTGTTCACCGGTATTCCGAACTCGTCGAGGCGGGCGACGAGTCGCTCGGACTCGACGACGCTCATCTCCTCGGGGATCATCACGACGCGGAAGTCGGTCCGTTCGGGGTCGCGTAACACGTTCCTGAGGCGCTCGATCCGCGTCCGTAACTCCTCGAGGTCGGCGCTCGGATCGGGGCCGTCGTCGTCCCCGCCGAACATCCCCTTGATCCCGTCCATCATCCCCGAGAAGCGCTGACGGAGCGACATCACGCGCCCGATCATCGAGTCCATGATCTCGGGGAGTTGGAGGAGACGGAGGGTGTGGCCGGTGGGTGCGGTGTCGACGACGACCCGGTCGAACCGCGGGTCGTCGAGGTACTCGAGCAGCTGGCGCATCGCCGCGGCCTCGTCCGCGCCGGGCATCGTCCCGCCGAGCAGCGAACCGGGCTCGCCGTCGACCCCGTCGCCTCCGCCGGTGCCGTCGGCGGCGTCCGCCATCCCGCCCATCCCCGGCATGCCGCCCATCGCCTCGCCCATCTCGCCCAGCCCGCCGAGCGGGTCACCGTCCGCGCCGAACATCCCCTCCTCCATCGCGGCGTCGGGGTCGATCTCGGCGGCGTAAAGCGGCACGTCCTCGTGGACCACTGCCGGCTCGGCGGGCACGTCGATTCCGAAGGTGTCCGAAAGCGAGTGGGCCGGGTCCGTCGAGACGACGAGCGTCGGGACGCCTCCCGCCGCAGAGGAGAGTCCGGTCGCGGCCGCCATCGTCGTCTTCCCCACGCCGCCCTTCCCGCCGTACAGCACGTACTCCGGGGCGTCGACGCCCCGAGGAAGGTCCTCGCTTCCCGTGTCCTCGTCGTCGACGCGTTCGACGGGCTCGACGTCGATGTCGTCCATGCTCCCTACTGGCGGCGGCGCACTTGTGTACCCGTCGGTCCGGGATCACGGGTGGGACGGGTGGGACGGGGGCCGAAAGGCGAGCGGGCTACGGCGACCCGTCGAGCCGTTCGACGACAGTCTGGAGGTCCGCTTCGGTCTCGATCTCTCGTTTCACTTTCTCTCGGCGGCGGACCGCCGCGGAGTCGGCGTCGTACGCGCGGACGTACTCCGCGCGGGTGTGTTCGTCGAACGCGTGTCGGATCGCGAAGTAGCCGTCCGGAACGATCGTGCCGCACACCTTACACTCGTGGCGCTGGTGTTCTCGCGTCTGGTGGAGCACGGCCGACTCCACGTCCTCGAAGACGGCGTCGCACCCGTCGATACCGCACGCCCAGGGAACCATGTTCCACGGTTCCCGCCGAGCGGATTAACGGTTTCCCCCGAGGACCCCGGATCGGCGACGAACGGTGAGACCCGAAGTCGTCGACGAACGATACGCCTTTGGGCGACTGTGTGTACCTCCGATCGTGAGCCGATCTCGAACGCGCGTCGACGCCCACGTCAAGGTCCTCGACGACCGCGTCGTCGCCCGCGCGAAGGAGCGCGGGATCGACGCGCTCGTGTACGCGCCGCATTTCACCCGGCTGCCGACGATCCGCGAGCGCGCGACCCGGTTCTCCGACGACGATCTGACGGTGGTTCCCGGCCGCGAGGTGTTCACCGGCGACTGGGGAAACCGCCGACACCTCCTCGCGATCGGGCTCGCGGAACCCGTCCCCGATTACATCACCTTCGAGGGGGCGATGGCGGAGTTCGAACGCCAGGACGCGGCAGTCCTCGTCCCACACCCGTCGTTCGCGACCATCTCGCTCACCCGGCCCGAACTCGCGGCTCACGACCCTCGGATCGATGCCATCGAGACGTACAACACGAAGCTGCTCTCTCACCAGAACGACCGCGCACGCGACATCGCGGACGACCTCGACCTCCACGGGTTCGGGTCCTCGTACGCGCACCTCGGGTCGACCGTCGGCGAGGCCTGGACCGCTTTCGAGGGAGTCCTCCCCGACGCCGAGGCGGTAGTCGAGGCGTTTCGCGAGGGACGTTCCCGAACGGTCGTTCGGCGCAGCGGTCCCGGGCACCGACTCCGTGGTCTGATCGAGTTCGGGCATCTGGCCTACGAGAACACCTGGATGAAGGCCGACCGGCTGTTCCTCTCCGGCGAGGAGCCCACTCTTCCCTCGAACGTCGCTTACCGGGGCCGGTTCGACGACGTGGCCGTCTACGAGTAGCGAGGCGGCGATCGTTCGACCCGTTTTCGTTCGAACCGATCGCTAGATCGAGTGCGCTCACTCGGTAGTTCTCGAGTGACTGAACACATCTCTGAGGAGCATCCCACCACTACTGATAGCGAGGAATCCACCGATAGCTTGGAGGACGGCTGGAAGGGTACCATCTGAGGATCCCGAAAAAACGAGGATGATAGATAATCCGATTAGCATCAAGTACAACGCGGTCTCATACATATCTGGACGTCGTCTCTCCACTGGGTAATATCTGTGAATTGACCCCGTCCGAGCCGAGAGATAGCACTCTCTGGGCAGATAAACGGATCCGACACAACGTCGAGAACCGAGCAAACGTCGCGCTCGGGCACGCTGATCTGGCAGCGGACGAGCTGGAGAGACTTGATTTTCCAGATTCCGATCGAAATGCCCGATCTGCGTACAGGACGTGGTGACATTTTCCTCGTCGTGAATCGGGCCGTGAACTCCATGGAGTAGGACGGCCGGTCTCAGGTGCGGTTCTCTTCTCTCCCAGAAGTCACGCTACGACCATCGCATACAATACGACACAAAGGCCGAGAACTGTCACGAGACCTCGTACCAGAAGGACGATGCCTCCCTCCACCCCGGTCAGATCTGTGAGTATGACTGCCACGTATACGCCCGCGGTTAGTAACGCGATACCGACGGCAAGCGCTCGCATCTTGGTGGAGCCGTTACGTCGGTATCCACGATAGGCCAGCGTCGCGACGAACAGTCCCACAACGGCAGTTACGCTACGGGCTACTAACTCCACACTGAGCGGTTCTATCGTCAGCAAACTCGCTGGTATCATCGCATCTCACCGCCGTACACCGTCCACAGGATCGTCCCCAATCCGACTAATTCACAGCCACTAACGAGTATCGAACGCCCGGTACTCCCGATGTCCGTCGCCGTCGGCAACGCGACACGAAGCAGTTCGGGCACCGTGATCAGGAAGATGAGCCCCACCGCGAGCCAGAGCATCTCGCGGTGAGCCGGTCCTCGACGATAGCCACGGATCAGCACCGCGGCGATGGTCACCGACAACACCACCGAAACCACCGAGAGAGCAAGCACGGCAAGTGCGATGAGTGGGTCGCTCCCCGTGGTCTCCACCTGTCCTACGAGCATCTTAAGATAACCCCTCGAACAGTTCTGTGAACCGGTCGGCAGGGTCCGTCGAGCGTGACACGGCTACCTCGTAGCTCCCGTCGGTGAACGTGACGGTAACGTTCTCCACGGTGGCCACGTACCGCTTGTAGTGATGGCCGTCGGGATCGAACTCCTGCCGTTCGGTCACGAGGCCTGCGTCATGTAACCGATCGAGACGGCGGTACGCCGTCGAATCGGACATTTCACAGGCCGTACAGAGTTCATCGACTGACATCGGTTCGATCGTGAGGTGTGCGAGGATCGCTCGGGCGTACTCGTCGTCGAGTAACGCTAGGACGGCGTCCTCGTCCTCGCCCATGTCCATGCCAGATCCGGGTAACAGTAAAAAACCCGTCACAGCTTCCGGGTCGGAAGTCGTGCCTGGGGTGCTAGGTATATCCGGATACTTGCGCCAGGTATGTCGTTACAATCGACGGTTGGCCGGGTCCTATCGACTACCCTCCCGGAGAGGATCCGTCAACTCTGCTGGCCGGTCTGGAACGCCGAACAACGCCGCTTGCGCGCGCCGCTCCGTGCGCTCCTACCGACGGTACTTACCTTTCTTCTCCTCGCAATCCTCCAGACCACGATCCGAGCCAGGTTCGTCCATCCGGTACGAGAGCTCCTCGAATTGACTGGAATCGCCATCATTCTCATTGGCGCGGTGCTTCTTAGTACACGAATCATCGACCGGCGTCCCATGAGCGGATTCGGCCTCTCGTTCGACCGAGATTGGTGGCGCTCGTTTGTCGTCGGTGGATTCGTCGCCACTGCGATCAACGGTGGCGCACTCGTCGTGGCACTCGGCGCCGACTGGGCTACGTTCGCTGGCGTAATGCGTGGGTCCGGCGACCTACCGTTCTTGCCTGCGATGGGGATCGTGTTCGGGTATATCGCTTTTGCGGCCGCATGGGAAGAGTTCGTTCTGCGTGGTGCGATGGTGAAGAATCTCGCTGAGGGATCGAACGGATACGTTCCCAAGTGGGTTGCTGTCGGCCTTGCTGTGGCTCTGAGCACCCTCGTGTTCGCGTTTCTACACGGTGGGAAGGTAACGCATCTCAGTCAATACGGGTACTACCTGATCGCTGGACTGGTACTGAGTGGAGCGTACGTCCTGACCGGCGAACTCGCCCTCAGTATCGGCTTTCATGTGTTCTACAATTTCACTCAAACCGCGATTTTCGGTCTCGGTCACTCACAGCAAACTCCAGAGCTCTTCGCTGTCGACATCGTCGGGCCATCGCGTTGGGTTGGTGAGGAGGGACTCGTTTTTGTCGGCTTCGCCATCCTTGGTGGCTTGCTACTGGTTGCGTATATACGCCGACGCGACGGGAAGATCGAACTCGACGATCGTGTGACTGCGTACACCGGACGGTAACACATCTCGGACGAACTCATGCCAACCGCATTCCCCCACCAGACTCCTGTCGAACACACACCGCGTGAACGGTCGAGAATCGTCATCGACGACCAGCCGACCGACACGCTTCAGGTCGTTTCCTCGGATACCGCACAGCAGATACTGGCAACGCTCGATGACGAACCAGCGACGGCCTCCGACATCGCTGATGCTATCGGTACATCCGTACAGAACGCCAAATACCATTTGGGACACCTCCGTGAGGCCGACCTGATCGAGGCGGTAGACACATGGTACTCTAGAAAGGGGATCGAGATGACGGTCTACGCCCTCTCGGTGGAGGAGCTCGTCATTCAGTTTGGGAACACCACCGCAGAGACACGGCAGTGAGTCACGATCCGTCCCGTGGAGGAAGGTCGCCAAGGGTGCCCGGGCCGTCGGTGTGCGTGGCGGTAGAGAATACAGCTCCGTCGACCAGTACTGGTGGAGATATCACTTGATGATGAAGGTCCGGATCGAACGCGTAGTGCCAGCGCATCTCCCCCGATTTCCGATCGAACACGCTGATCGTCTTCTTCCCAGAAGTTGCGTCCGCCCTCAGATCCCGAATCCGGCGGTCGCCGACGAGAGGTCCACGTCGAGCGAGACGACGTAGGTGGTGACCGCCCAGAAGGCGGCTATCTCGAGGGCGGTGATGATCACGGTCACGAGGTCCGCGTACTTGCTGCTCGTGGTGACGCCGAACGGGATCGAGAACTCCTCGTCCGAGAGGGGGTGAAAGAGCGCGATCCCCCGGCGACTACCGAACAGGTCGAGCAGGTAGTGAGTCACCACGCCGACCCAGACGAAGTGGAGGTTGTCGAAGACGATCGGGTACGCGGAGACGACCGCGAGCACCGGGAGGCTGTGGAGCGTCTTCCGGTGTTTGCCGAAGGCGGTGTCGACGTCGGGGAAGAGCGCGCCCAACACGATCGGCACCGTGATCTGGGCGACCTTCCGGGCGGTGTCGACGTCGACTCCGGGCTCCAGCACGAACCCGAGTCCGACGGCGAGAAGCAGCGCGTTCAACACGTGACCGCGTTTGTTCATGCCCCCGTCTCTCGCGGCGTCGACCGAAAAGGCACGGATCGCGGCCGACGGGGACGACCGGGAGCCGACGGGGACGACTCGAAACCGGGTCAGGGGAACGCCACGAAACCGGGTCGGGGGAACGCCGCGGAACCGGGTCGAGGGAACGCCGCGGATCCGGCGTCGAAAGAGCCACGGGGGCCACACCCCATGAACGGGCATGGAGTACGAGGAGCCCAAGTTCTTTCAGGTGATGAAGTACGGCGCGGACGCCGACCGCGACGTCATCGACATGGTGAGCGGCAACCCCGACTGGGAGCCGCCCGCCGCGCTCCGCGAGGCCGTCGCGGCGTACGCTGAGCTGCCGTCCGCCGAGTTCCAGTACCCGCCGAGCGAGGGGATCCGGGAGCTTCGCGAGGCGATCGCGGTCAGGCGAGGCGTCGACGTCGACCGGATCGTCCTCACGAACGGGACGGGCGAGGCCAACTACCTCGGGATGGCGCGGGCGCTGGAGCGCGACGCCGGCGACGAGGCGCTGTTGATGGACCCCGTCTACCCGTACTACCCCGGCAAGACCGAGTTGCTCGACGGCGACCCGACGCTCGTCCCGACCGAGCGCGACGGCGGGCTCGACGTCGACGCGGTCCGGGAGGCGGCGAGCGCCGAGACCGCGCTGATCGTCCTCAACACCCCGAACAACCCCACGGGGGCCGTCTACGACCTCGAGAAGGTGCGGGAGGTCGTCGAGATCGCGGAGTCGGTTGACGCGCTCGTCGTCGTCGACGAGGTGTACGACCGCTTCGATCACACCGGCTCCTTCGAGTCGGCGCTCTCGCTCGACTCGGACCGCGTGATCGTCACCAGCGGCTTCTCGAAGTCGATGGCGATCACGGGCTTCCGCGTCGGCTACGCGATCCTCCCGGACGCCCACGTCGACGCCGCGAAGACCCGCCACATGCTCGTGAACATCGCGGGCTCGCGGCCCGCCCAGTACGCGGTCTCACACGCCCTGGAGGCGACCGAGGAGGAGTACTACGCGGAGGCGCGCGAGCGGCTCGCCGACCGGATCGACGCGTTCACGGAGGCGCTCGACGCAGCGGGCGCGGAGTACACCCGGCCCGACGGCGGCTTCTACGTGCTGGCGCGGTTCGAGGGCTTTCCCGGCACCATGGAGAACGTGAAGCGGCTGATCGACGAGGCGGGCGTCGCGGGCATGCCCGGCGACACCTTCGGAACCGCCCGCGACGACTGGCTCCGGTTCGCCCTCGTCACCCCGCGGTCGCTCGAGGCCGCCGAGCGGCTGGTCGACTACTTCTCGGAACGGTAACCGCGGCTCCGTCCGCCCCCGCGACCGCCTACCCGACGACGTCGACGCCGGTGACCTCGAAGCGCGCCCCGCCCTCGCGGCTCTCCTCGACCCGTATCTCCCAGCCGTGTGCCTCGGCGATCTCCTTCGCGATGTTGAGTCCGAACCCGGTACCGTCCTCGGCGGTGGTGTAGCCCGTCTCGAACACTCGCTCGCGGTCGGTCTTCGGGATCCCGGGGCCGTCGTCGGCGACGTAGAACCCGGCCCCGCCGTGGCTCTCAGCCCGCGTCGAGGTGTACATCGGCTCGACGGTCCCGACCCTGACCGTCACGTCGTCGCCGCCGTGGTGGACGCCGTTGCCGAGCAGGTTCTCGAGAAGCTGTCTCACGCGTCCGGGGTGTCCGCGGATCTCGCCGTCGGTCTCGACAACGAGCGTCGCGTCGGCCGTCTCGACGCTCGTCCACGACGCCTCGACCGCGTCCGCGAGCGCGATCGGTTCGATCTCGGCGATCGTCTCGCCCTCGCGGGCGAGCGTCAGGAGGTCGCCGATCAGCGCGAGGCTCCGATCGACCGCGTCGGCGGCCGGCTCGAGGTGCTCGTCGTCGCGCTCGGCACGGGCGAGTTCCAACCGCCCCTGCGCGACCGAAAGCGGGTTGCGGAGGTCGTGTGAGACCACCTCGACGAACCGCTCGAGACGATCTCGCCGGCGCTCTGCTTCGCGTATCGTGCGAGCCGACTCCACCGCGGTCGCGACGCGGTGAGCTAAGACGGCGTCGCCGTCGGTCGCCGGGTCCCGTCGGACGTAGTCCGTGACGCCCGCCGAGAGGGCCTCGCGAGCCGAGACGGCGTCGTCGCTTCCGAGGCCGTCCCCGCCGACCTCGTCGTCGACGTAGACGACGAACGGGAGGTCCGGGTCGTGAGCGCGGACGCGGTCGTGAAGCGACGTCGCGCCGCCGCTCGCCCGAGCGACGGCGACGACGCAGTCGTAGCTCCCGGCGACGAGCCGATCGAGCGTCTCGTCGGGGTCCGCCGCGAGGTCGACGGTGAGCCGATCGTCCTCGCGTTCGAGCGCGGCCGCGGCCCGTTCCGCCGCGTCGGGCTCCGGTCCGACGAGGAGAACGGGTATCGGAGGGTCGGTCGTCGCCATGAGTTCCAGTCTCGATCGGATCTCTCGGGCGTCCGGTGTTATATGTATCCCCCGGATCGCGACGCTTGACGGCGTCACCGACGCGGTTTCGGAGACGTCCGGCGTCGGCCGTCTCCCGACGGCCGCCGCCTCCCGGCCGCCTCCCGGCCGCTACCGGTCGTTGATCGCCGCGCGGACCGACGCACGGTAGCGTCCGGCGAGCTCGGAGACGACGAGCCGGTCACGGGGGTCGACGCCGATCGCACGGAGGGTGAGCAGGTAGGCGGCGACCCCGACGACCGTCCCGACCGCGGCTCCGGGCGTTCCGCCGACCGCGGCCCGGACGGTCGACATGACGCCGACCATGACCGCTCCCGCCGAGAGCGGCACGAGGAACGTCCGGTCGAACGGCCACAGCCCCTCGAACCGGCGGAGCAGCAGGACCTGTGCCCCGTTCTGGACGGCGATGGCGGCGGAGGTGCCGAGCGCGGCTCCCACGAGCCCGTACCGCAACACGAACGCGTACGTCAACCCGACGTTGAGCGCCGCGAGCAGCCAGTCGAGCGCCATCCGCGCGTACTGGTGGTCCGTCATCATGAGGAGCCAGCCCGTCGCGCCGACCGCGCTGCCGACGAACACCCCGCCGAGGTAGACGACGAGCGGGAGGTACCCGCGGACGTACGTCTCCCCGAAGAGCGCGAGGAGGGGCTCGCCGTACACGCCGAGCGTCGCGATGACCGGAATGACCGTGGTGACGATGAGCCGGGTCACCGAGGCGTACACCGCGTTGAGCGTCCCCATCCGGTCGGCGGCGTACAGATCCGAGGCCACCGGCGGGAGCAGTTGGTTGAACGAGAGCAGCGGGATCCACGCGATCGAGATCAACACGAGGACGACGTTGTACACCCCGGCTGCGACCGCGGTGAGGAGCGCCCCGACGAGCAGCACGTCGATCCGGTTTTGAAACACCTTACCGAAGCTGCTCATTGCGACCGGCGCGGCGTGGTCGTAGAAGCGGCGCGCCTCGCGGCGCGCGCCACGAAGGGTCGGGACGATCCCGGTCACGCGGACCGAGGCGGGAACGCCGACGGCGACGAGGAGCGCGGTGGCCGCCACGATCGCGCCGGCGACGCCGACGACGGAGTGGCCGAGCGCCAGCGCGCCGGCCGCGCCGACGAGCCGGACCGCCGGGCGGAGCAGTTTGTTGAACAGGACCTCGCCGCGCGCCGAGCCGATCGCCCGGAAGACCGCCCCGGTGACGGTGACGAGGCCGATCAGGCCCACGAGGACTCCGAAAAGGCGCATCGTCGGCGGGAACGCCGGGTCCGTCACCGTGAGGTCGTTCACCCGCGGGGCGGCGACGTGGACGCCGAGCGCGAACGCGACGCCCGCGACCGCGGTCGTCGCGTACGCCAGCCCGACCACCCGCGACCGGCGGTCCGGGTCGGCGGCGGGCACGAACCGCTGGAGCGCCGGCACGCTCCCGAAGGGAACGAGCCGAGTGAGCACCTGGGCGATCCGCCACGCGAGCGCGTACACGCCGTAGGTCACCGGCCCCAAGCCACGGGCGAGAACGAACTCCGTCGCGGTCATGAGCCCGCGCTGCGCGGAGAAGGCCCCGCTCGTGACGACGGCCCCGCCGGCGATCGTCACCAGCGCGTCGCGCTCGTCGTCGGGGATCTCGTCGTCCGGGGTCGCGTCCCCGGCGTTTCCGTCGGTCGTCTCCGGCGTCGATTCGGTTCCCACGGTGATTCGTCCGACCGAAGCGTCGTTCGCGGATTAAGCGATTCGCTCCCGGACTCCGGCGAGCCGTGCCGGTTCGTACGGGTACTACCCGAAATTCTCGACCTTCGCGCCGTCGGCGTCGCCGCCGGCGGCCTCGATCGCGTCCCGGGCGTCGTCGACGAAACCGGCGAAGCCGTAGACGAAGACGGCCTCGTCGGCCGCGCCCGTCACCGCCTCGGCGACGGCCGCCGACAGGTCGTCGTCGCCGTCGAGCACCGCGATCGACGCGCCCCGGCCCCGGAGGTCGTCGAGGCGGGCCTCGTGGGCGGGGTCGTCGTCGCGGTAGACGACCGCGGCCGCACCGCCGTCGTCGATCGCCCGCCGGGCGATGGCGACGGCCGGGCCGATGCCGGGGCCGCCGGCGAGAACCACGACGCGCCCCTCGCCGTCGTAGTGCTGGTCGCCGAAGGGCCCCGAGAGGGACATCTCGACGCCCGGTTCGATGTCGGCGAGGAACCGGGAGAACTCGCCGCCCTCCTCGACGTCGATCCCGACGGTGACCTCGAAGGTCCCCTCGGTCGTCGGCGAGGAGAGCGTGTAGAACCGCGCGACGGCCTCGCCGTCGATCTCCGTCCCCAGCTTCACGAACTGGCCGGGCTCGGCGGCGAACCCGTCGGGCGTGTCGAACCGGATCGCGTACGTGTCCGAGCCGACCTCCTCGACCGCCGTCACCGCGACTGTCGCGTCCATACGCCCCGTCGGTCCCTCGGACACAAACGTGTTCTCGTCTCGCGTTCGCCCTCCGGACGGATCGACCGGTTCGCCCAATCGGTTCGACGTGCGTCGAAATCGACTGCGACGGACGCTGTCGATCGGATCGGATCCGGTTGACGATCGGCCAATATCTACGGGATCGATCGGCGTCGGAGGCCGATAAATCGACAATATTCGCGAAAAACAGGACATGCGTTGAATAACCGGCGGATGCCGCCATCCAGAAGCCTTTTGATGAGTCCGAGTGAACGCTCGACATAGAATGGCTGCGGACTTCAACTGGGCCGTCGGCGGAGAGGCCGGCGACGGCATCGACTCGACGGGCAAGATATTCGCGCAGGCGCTGTCCCGATCGGGTCGACACGTGTTCACGTCGAAGGACTTCGCTTCGCGGATCCGCGGCGGATACACCGCGTACAAGGTGCGAACCTCCGTCGACAAGGTACAGAGCGTCGTGGACAGACTCGACGTGCTCATCGCGTTGACCCCGCGGACCATCGAGGAGAACCTCGATGAGCTCCACGAGGGGTCCGTGATCATCTACGACGGCGAGCGCACGACGATGCAGAACGTCGAGATCCCCGAGGGGATGATCGGCATCGACGTCCCGCTCAAGCGACTCGCCGAGGAGGCCGGCGGCGCGATCATGCGGAACGTCGTCGCGCTCGGCGCGGCGTGTGAGGTCGCGGAGTTCCCCATCGAGAACCTCGATTCGGCCCTCGAGAAGCGCTTCGGCGACAAGGGCCAGAAGCTCGTCGACAACAACAAGGAGGCGGCCCGTGCGGGGCAGTCGTACGTCGCCGAGGAGTACGACGCCGAGTTCGAGTACGACCTCGAGACGACCGACGAGGACTACGTGCTGCTCAACGGCGACGAGGCGATCGGCATGGGTGCCATCGCAGCCGGCTGCCGGTTCTACTCCGGCTACCCGATCACGCCCGCGACGGACGTGATGACGTACCTCACCGGCCGGCTCGAGCGGTACGGCGGCCACGTCGTCCAGGCGGAAGACGAGCTGTCGGCGATCAACATGGCGCTCGGAGCCGCCCGCGGGGGCGCACGGGCGATGACGGCGACGTCGGGGCCGGGGATCGACCTGATGACGGAGACGTTCGGGCTCGTCGCCACCTCGGAGACGCCGCTCGTCATCTGTAACGTGATGCGGTCGGGTCCCTCCACCGGGATGCCGACGAAACAGGAGCAGGGCGACCTGAACCACATGCTGTACGGCGGCCACGGCGAGGTCCCCCGATTCGTGCTCACGCCCACCACGGTCGACGAGTGCTTCTGGAAGACGGTCGAGGCGTTCAATCTCGCCGAGAAGTACCAGCTTCCGGTCTACCTCACGGCGGACCTCTCGATGGCGGTCACCGAACAGACGTTCTCGCCGGACGCCTTCGACATGGACGCGGTCGAGGTCGACCGCGGCTTCGTCGTCGACGACGCGTCCGTCGAGGAGCACCTCTCGGAGAGCGGCGGGTTCCAGCCGCACGAGCTGACCGAGGACGGGATCTCCCCGCGCGCGTTCCCCGGCACCGTCGACGGCGCGCACATGTCGACCGGGCTCGAACACGACGAGCAGGGCCGGCGGACCGAGGACACGGAGATGCGCGTCGAGCAGGTCGACAAGCGCAACCGGAAGGTCGAGACGGCGAAGGAACGGGAAGACTGGAGTCCCCGCGAGTTCGGCGACGAGGACGCCGAGAACCTCGTGATCACGTGGGGATCGAACGAGGGCGCGCTCGCGGAGGCGCTCGACCTGCTCGATGAGGACGGCATCGACATCCGCGTGCTCTCGGTCCCGTACGTCTTCCCGCGTCCCGACCTCACTGAGGACATCGAGGCGGCCGACGAGACCATCGTGGTCGAGTGTAACGAGACCGGGCAGTTCGCGAACCTGATCGAGCGCGACGCGCTGGTTCGCGTCGACCGGATCAACAAGTACGACGGCGTGCGGTTCAAGGCGGACGAGCTCGCACGAGAGATCAAAGCGACCCTGGAGACGGGGACGGAGGCGACCCAATGAGTTCAGACGTTCGATTCACCGACTTCAAATCCGACAAGCAGCCGACGTGGTGTCCGGGATGCGGCGACTTCGGCACGATGAACGGCATGATGAAGGCGCTCGCGGAGACGGGCAACGACCCCGACAACACCTTCGTCGTCGCCGGCATCGGCTGCTCGGGCAAGATCGGCACGTACATGCACAGCTACGCGCTTCACGGCGTTCACGGCCGGGCGCTCCCGGTCGGTACCGGCGTCAAGATGGCGCGACCCGACATCGAAGTGATGGTCGCCGGCGGCGACGGTGACGGGTACTCCATCGGTGCGGGCCACTTCGTCCACGCGGTGCGGCGCAACGTGGACATGACCTACGTCGTGATGGACAACCGCATCTACGGGCTGACGAAGGGTCAGGCGTCGCCGACCTCGCGCGAGGACTTCGAGACGGCGACGACGCCCGAGGGTCCCAAACAGCCCCCGGTCAACCCGCACGCGCTCGCGCTCGCGTCGGGCGCGACGTTCATCGCGCAGTCGTTCTCCTCGGACGCCCTGCGTCACCAGGAGATCATCCAGGAAGCCGTCGAACACGACGGCTTCGGCTTCGTGAACGTCTACTCGCCGTGCGTGACGTTCAACGACGTCGACACCTACGACTACTTCCGCGACTCGCTCGTCGACCTCGCGGAGGCGGACCATGACCCGACCGACTACGACGCGGCCAAGGACGTCATCCTCGACTCCGATAAGGAGTACCAGGGCGTCATCTACCAGGACGAGAACTCGGTGCCGTACCACGAGCAGCACGGCGTCGACGAGGACATGTCCGACATCCCCGACGGCGCGCCGGAGAACGCGACCGACCTGGTTCGCGAGTTCTACTGAACGCCGCGGCAGCCGCTCCCGTTTTCGCGCTCTTCGGACGTCTCTCGTTTCTCGCCGTTCGTATCCCGACCTCCGGATCCGGTCAAAAACGGCCGATGGCGGCGGGTTTCTCGGGATTCTCGTCCCGTTTCGGCAAACCTAATTACACGGGTCGGCATGTACGCGGTATGTCCGACCGTTACGACGTCGCGATCGCGGGGGCCGGGCCGGCGGGCGCACAGTGTGCCCGCGATCTGGCCGCTCGGGGCTACGACGTCGTCGTCCTCGAGACGGAGGCCGAATCCGAGTTCCCGCGGCAGAGCAACAAATCGACCGCGGGGACGTTCCCGTCCATGATGTCCGCGTTCGGGATCCCGGACGACGTCGTGATGTCCTACACCGACGACGTGGTGTTGGAGTCGCCGAACGACTACTACGAGTCCTACCAGCCGGGTGCGGTGTTGGAGTTCGCCGACTTCAAGCGCTACCTCGTCGCCGACGGTCGCGAGAAGGGCGCGGAGTACCGCTTCGACGCGCGGGTCTCCCGACCGATCCTCGACGACGACGGCGTCATCGAGGGGGTCAGGTACAGCGGGGACGAGGAGGTGTACGCCGACATCGTCGTCGACGCGACCGGGCCGGCCGCGCCGATCGCGAGCGCGCTCGACGTCGTCGATCTCGAGCGCGAGAACCAGGCGATCGGCATCGAGTACGAGTTCGAGGGGATCGATCTGGACCACCCCGAGTACGCCGACCTCCGGCGGGCGATGATGCTCCGGCTCGACCACGACATCGCTCCCGGCGGCTACTCGTGGATCTTCGCCACCGGCGAGGACACCGCGAAGGTCGGGCTGTGTTACATCCAGAACGACCGCCACCGCGAGGCCGGCGAGGAGGGAAAAACCATCGACGGCTACCTCGAAGGGTGGCTCGAGTCCGATCCCCGGTTCGCGGACGCCGAGCGCCTCGAGGGGAAGGTCCACCGCGGGTCGGCACACATCCAGCGACCCGGGCGGATGCACACGGACGGCTTCCTCGCCATCGGCGACACCGTCCCCACGATCGACCCGCTGTGGGGAGAGGGGATCCACAAGGGGATGAAGTCCGCGCGCGCCGCGGCGATGTCGATAGACCGCTGTTTCACCGACGCCGATCGGCCGAGAGACGCGGAGAGCCTCGCGATCTACGAGACGCTTTGGCACCGTGACGTCGCCCCGCGGATGAACTCGCGGCTGGTGCTCACGGAGCTCCTGTATCTCGCGCCCAACGAGCGGTACGACCGGCTCATGCGTGACCTCCGACGGACGGACGAGGACACGCTGGCGGCGGTCAACCGGGGAGACAAACGCGCGATGCGAAAGCTGATCCACCTCGACGACCTCCCGCTTCTGGGGCGGTACCTCCGCGGGCGGTTCGGTTCGTCGTGATCGGAGAACGAGCGGTTCGGTTCGTCGTAATCGGAGGAGATGAGGCGGATCGAAGACTCCCGGCTCAGCGTTCCTCGAGCGGGACGAACTCGGACGTCTCGGGACCGGTGTAACGCGCTCGCGGGCGAATGAGCCGATTGTCATCCTGATACTCGTGGACGTGAGCGACCCAGCCGCCGGCACGGCTCATCGCGAAGATGGGCGTGTACAGGTCCATCGGGATCCCCATGGCGTCGTAGACGGAGCCCGAGTAGAAGTCGACGTTCGGGGCGATACCCTTCTCCACGAGTCCCTCCTCCTCGAGGTACGACTCGATGGCGGTCGTGTACTCGAGCCACTTCCCGTCGCCGGAGGATTCGGCGAGATCGCGCAGCTTCTCCTCTAATATCTTCGCACGCGGGTCCTTCACCTTGTACACGCGGTGGCCGAAGCCGGGGATCCGCCGACCGTTCTCCCTCGCGTCGGCGATCCACTCGACCGGGTCCTTTCCGGAGTCGTCCACCTCGTGTAGCATCTCCATGACGTCCTGGTTCGCGCCGCCGTGAAGCGATCCGGAGAGCGCGCCGATCCCGCCGGTGACGCTGGAGTAGACGTCGGCCATCGTCGACCCGATGACGATGGCCGTGAACGTCGAGGCGTTGAGTCCGTGGTCGGCGTGGAGGGTCAACGCCATGTCGAAGGTCTCCTCGCTCACGTCGTCGGGCTCGGACCCGGTGAGCATGTACAGGAAGTTCCCGGCGTGAGACAGCTCCGGGTCGGGGTCGACGGCCTCCTCGCCCTGACGGGCCCGCTCGAAGGCCGCCAGGATCGTGGGGATCTTTGCCGTGATCTTCGATCCCTCCGCGAGGACGTCGCCGTCGTCGTCCCCGTCGTACGCCGAGAGCATCGACACCGCGGTTCGGAGCGCGGCCATCGGTCGCTCGCCGGCGTCCGCGAGGGTGCGAACGGTAGCGATCACGTCGTCGTCGACGGATCGCTCGGCGGCGAGCCTCTCCCGGAACTCCTCGAGCTCCGCGGGCGTCGGAAGCGAGCCGTGCCAGAGCAGGTGGAGCACCTCCTCGTAGCTCGCACCGCGTGCCAACTCCTCGATGTCGTATCCGCGGTAGACGAGCTTCCCGACCTCCCCATCGACGTGACTGAGCTCCGACTCCGCGACGAGGACGCCTTCCAACCCGCGTTTCAGCTCGTTCGACATGCCATGACCTTCCGACCACCGCCAAAAAAGCGTTATCTTTCAGGAGGAAACGAGTACGACGATCGTGGTACGCCGCTGCGGCGACCGACGACGCCGCATCAGCGCGCGGGGACGACCGTGATCGTCCGTTTCCGGTCGATCGCGTCCTCCAACTCCTCGGCGATCGCGGAGCCGCGTGACACCTGGACCTCGCCGCCCCGACCGACCGTCGCGGTGAAGAGGTACTCGTCGTTCGCGCGAACTTCGACCGTCTCGCCGACGCCGGCGTCGACGTCTAAGACGACGTGTCTCGACGTTATCTCCGGGGTGACGACGGATCCGCGCTCCTCGCCCACCTGCCCGTCGCGGCCGCCGCTCGAACCGTCGCGTCCGTTCCCGCCGGGGCCGCCTCCGGCCGCACTTCCGCCGGAATCGCCCGGCTTCTCCGCGTGGGTCCGCACGTCGATCTCGATCCCGAGACGGCCCTCGATGTCGCTTATGCGGCCGCCGCCCTTCCCGATCACGGTGCCGATGTCGCCCTCGTCGACGTACACGATCGCCTCGTCGTCGCCTCTGAGCGCCACGTCGACGTGCCCGTGAGCGACGGAGCGGATCTCGCGTTCGATCTCCTGTTTCGCGATGCGCCCGACGCCGGATTCGGCCTCGCCGCCGTCGCCGTCCTCGTTCAGCGGGACGGTGACCACCTGCCGGTTGAAGGTGTAGATCTCGTACTCCGGCCGGCCGGTCTCGAAGTTCGACACCTGGATGACCGGCCGCGCGAGGTCCTCCGCGGTGAGCCCCGCGGGCACCTTCACCTCCGTCGTCACGTCGTACACCGTGTGGACTTCCCCCGCCTCGATGTAGACGACCGTGTCGACGATCTGGGGGATCATCCCCAGCTCGACGCGACCGACGAGCCGCTGGAGCGCGTCGATGGCGCGGGAGGCGTGGACGACGCCGACCATGCCGACGCCGGCCATCCGCATGTCCGAGAACACCTCGAAGTCGTTCGTCTTCCGGACCTCGTCGTAGATGGTGTAGTCGGGCCGGACCAAGAGCAGCGAGTCGGCAGTGTTCTCCATCTTCCCGCCGAGCGCGCCGTACTGGGTGATCTCCGGACCGACTTGGAGGTCCCGCGGCTTCTCCATCGTCTTGACCGCGTAGTCGTTGTCGTTGAGGAACTCCGCGACCGCCTGCGCGAACGTCGACTTGCCGGCCCCCGGAGAGCCCGAGATGAGTACGCCGCGTTTCCGCTCGAGGAAGCGCTCGCGAAGCTCGTCGGCGAACTCGTAGTCGTCGAGCGTCGTCTTCGCGATGGGCCGAACCGCCGTGATCTCGATCCCGTCGGCGAAGGGTGGGCGGGCCACCGCGATCCGGTAGTTCCGGTACTGGACGATGTCCATCCCGTCGTCGGAGAGTTCGATGAACCCGTCCGAGGACTGCCGCGCGAGGTCCACGATCGAGTTCGCCAGCTCGGCCATCCGCTCCTCGCTCGTCTCCTCCTCCTCGATGACCACGTAGCGCATCTCGCCGAGCGACCCGCGTTTGGCCTTCGGCTTCGTCCCCGCCTTCAGGTGGACGGACATCGTCTCGTCGGTGAAGTACTCCTCGATGGGCAGCTCGTCGACGACGCCGCGGGCGACCGGCTCGACGTACTCGACGTCGATCCCTTTCGCTCTGGCGACCTCCGCCTGAACGACGTCGCTGGAGAGGAGCGTGGCGTCGTTGTCGGCGGCGACGTCGCGGATGAGCGCGTCGACGTCGCCCTCGGCGGCGCGCGAGCGCTGGTCGCCGCTCGGGCGGTCGCCGACGTACCGCAGATCGATCCGGCCCTCGTCGCGAAAGGCGGCGAGCCGCTTGAGCTCCTCGAGGCCGTCCCATCCCGACTCGAGCCCGTCGTTGGCCTGCGACTCCAGCTCGCCGACGACGGCCTCGGGGACGACGACCGTCACCCCTTCGTAGCTGCCGTCCTCGACGCGTTCGGACACGCGGCCGTCGACGACCGCACTGGTGTCCGGTACTACGTTCATATGCGAGTTCCGGGCGGGAACCGTATAAGCGTGTTCGACCCGGCCGCGACGCGTGCGCGGCGGGATCCGGGGAGCCAAGCGCCGTTGCGGTGGAGTCGACGGCCCGCGACCGCCGTCACTCCGCGGACTCGGTCGGCTTCTCGAGCGGTCCCGCGTCGCCCCCGGTCGTCTCGTCCGCCTCGTCCGTCTCGTCCGCGTTCGCTTCCCCGTCGTCCTCCGACGTGACGACCTCGGAGACCGTCTCGACGACGGCGAGCTCGTGGGCGCGGTACGCCGCAACGAGCCGGTGGCAAACGACGTAGCTGGGGACCGCCGCGACGACGGCGAGGATCAGATTGCCGACGAGGATCCGGGAGACGATCGCCGGGCCGGCCGAGAGCGACACCTCCGCCGGCGTCACGCCCGGAACGGGCCCGAGGATGGCCACGCCGAGCGTGAAGCTGGCGGCGTAGACGCCCCACTTCACCGCCGGGTTGAAGACGACGACTGAGGCCAAAAGCGCCGCCTTGTTGATCCGGCTCGACGCCCACGCGAGCGCGACGAACGCGAGGAGGCCGGTCCCGAGCGTCGGCAGCATCGTGATGAAGACGCCGACCGAGAAGCTGCCGGCCGTCTCCCGCACGGTGTGCTCCTCGGAGAACGAGCGCTGGATCTCGGTTTTGACCCGCCCGGCCCAGTCGTTCATCCGACGGAGGATCATTCGAGGAACGCTACGTCGGCACGGAGAATGTAGTTACCGGCGGCGGTCGACGCGGCCGACGTCGCCCCGGCGGCCGGTCGCGGCGGTCGTCCGGGGTGGGTCACCCCCGGCGTCAGTCGTCCGCGGCCGCGGTCGCCTCCCGCTCGCGTTTCACGTCCTCGGCGTACGCGAGGAAGTTGTCGAAGATCGACTTCGCCTCGCAGGCGGCCTCGAACGCCTCCGGCGTGATCCCGGCGAGGACCTCGTCGACGCGGGCGTCGCCGAGTCGGTCGCGTTTCCCCTCGGTGACCTCCTCGGCCGTCTCGACGTCGTACTCCGGGTGGAACTGGACACCCCAGCAGTGGCCCTCCCGGAACGCGTGGACGCCGTGTTCGTTCTCGGCGAGCAGCGTCGCGCCCGGCGGGAGGTCGACGACCGCGTCGCCGTGGGTCGTGAAGACGGTGAACGACTCCGGCACGTCCTCGAACAGCTCGTCGCCGCGGTGCTCGACCGTGTTGTACCCGATCTCGAACCCGTCCATGCCGGCGACGCGGCCGCCGAGCGCCTCCGCGAGCACCTGGTGACCGTAACAGACGCCGAGCACCGGCACGCCGTCGTCGGCCGCCTCGGCGACGTAGTCGACGAGCTTCGGGATCCACGCCTCGTCCCAGTAGACGGACGAGCGGGAGCCGGTGATGACGACCCCGTCGAAGTCGGTGTGTTCGGGGAGGTGTGCGTCGGTCGCGTCGAACTCGGCGAGGTCGGCGTCGAACTCCCGGCGGAAGTTGCGTCGGGTGTGCTCGCCGTCGTGAGCGGCGTTCAGCAGCGCGAATCGGAGTCGGCTCATGACCGATCGCACGAGCGAGGGGCTCAAAACCGTTGTGGCGGCGACGGAAGCCTCCGGTGTCGGCGACGGGAGCCCCCGACACCCCGATCGCCGGCGGTCTACGCGTCCGGATCGGTCGTGTGCTCGGCGAGCCAGCTGGCGACGAGATCGTTGACCTCGGCCGACGCCTCAACGCCGACGAGGTGGCGCGCCCCTTCGACCGCGTGAAACTCGCCGCGGGGGAGTCCCTCGGCGAGCGTCTCGCCGGCGGAGCGCGGACAGACGGCGTCCTCGCTCCCGTGGACGACGAGCGTCGGCAGCGTCGCCTCGTGGAGGCGGTCTGCGAGGTCGAACCCCTCGACGGCCGCCCGGTGCGCCTCGAAGGTCTCGCGGTCCGCGTCCTCGGCGAGCCGCCACTCGACGATCCGCGAGAGCGCGTCGGCGTGCTCCCGCCGGAACCGCTCGGAGAGCAGCCCCGCCAGCGACCCCCTGACGGCGTCCGGATCCGCCGGGTCCGCCCACACCCCGGCCGGGCCGTAGGCGTCGCCGATCGGCGGCGTCCCGACGAGCGTCAGGCTCGCGGGCCGCGAGGACTCGAGCCCGTACGCGAGCGCGACCATCCCGCCGAGCCCGTAGCCGACGAGGTGGGCGTTCCGGACCCCCTCGGCGGCACACACCGCTTCGAGATCGCCGGCGAGCGCCTCGACGGTGTACGGTCCCGGCGGCGCGTCCGAGCGCCCCACGCCGCGCGACTCCGGCGTGACGACCGTGTGTGGCCCCGCGAGCGCAGCGTGTTGCCAGCCGAACTGCCACGCACCGAGGCCCACGTCGCCACAGAACACCACCGCTTCGCCGTCGGCCGAGCGACCCTCGTCGATCTCGTATCGGATCGAGACGCCGCCGTTGCTCGCGTGCGGCATGACCGGTGGTTACGCCTCTTGGAGCGTCCGCAACACGTCGGGAGCCGCGTCGAGCGCGTCGTCGAGGGCGTCGACGTCCGGACCGCCGCCCTGCGCGAAGTCCGGCGGGCCGCCGCCGCCGCCGCCGACGCGTCCGGCGAGTTCGGCGACCACCTGGCCGGCGTCCACGTCGACGCCGTCGGGGACCCCGACGACGAAGCTCGCCGAGCCGTCGGCGCCGCTGCCGATCACCGCGACCTTGCCGTCGTCGACGTGGGCGTTCGCGGTCGCGCGCAGCTCGTCGGTGTCGCCGTCGAGCCGCTGGATCACGGCGGTCGTGCCGTCGATCTCGACCTCCTCGGCGTCCGCGCCGCCGGAGGCTCGCGCGGCCGCGAGATCCTCTTTGAGCGTCTCGATCTCCTTGCCGCGGCCCTTCCACTCCTCGAAGAACCGCTCCGCGGTCTCGGGCACGTCGAGCGGGTCGACGTCGAGGGCGTCGGCAGCGTCGTACAGCGCGTCCTCCGTGCGCTGGGTCGACTCGATGGCCGCGCCGCCGGCGGCGAAGACGATCCGCTCGACGCCGTCCTGGACCGGCTCCGTCTTCAGCACCTTGACCGCGCCGATGTCGCCGGTGCGGTCGACGTGGGTGCCCGCACACGCCTGGACATCCGCGTCGCCCACGTGGATCAGCCGGACGTTGGTTCCCGGCGGCACCCCACCCTGATAGAGGTCGAAGCCGTGTTCGGCCTCCGCCTCGTGCCGGTGGGGCCACTCCTGTCTCACCGGGACGTTCTCGCGGACCAGTTCGTTGGCGACGCGCTCGATCTCGCGGACGTCCTCGCGGGTGATCCGGTCGTAGTGGCGAACGTCGAGCCGGGAGGAGTCGAGGCCCTTCTGTGCGCCCGCCTGCCGGACGTGATCGCTGAGGACCTCGCGGGCCGCGTGCCCGATCAGGTGCGTCGCGGTGTGGTGGACGCGCAGCCGCTCGCGGCGGTCGCCGTCGACCTGCCCGCGGACGAACTCGCCCTTCCCGGGGTCGGCGTCCGCGCGGTGTAACACGACGCCATCGACCTCTTGGACGTCGGTGACCTCGGCGGTGGTCTCGCCGCCGACGAGCTGGCCGCGGTCGGCCGGCTGACCGCCCCCCTCCGGGTAGAACATCGTCTGGTCCAACACCACGTCGTACCCGTCCTCGGCCTCGAACACGTCGAGGACGACCGCCTCGAACTCCGTCCGACCCTGGTCGTCGTAGAAGAGCTTCTCCGTCTCGGGGAGGTCGCGGAACCGCTCGTCGCGGTCCTCCTCCTCGTCCGCGTCGCCGATCTCCTCGTGGCGGTCCGCGACGAGCGCGTAGAAGTCGTCGGGTACGTCGACGCTCGCGCCGCGGTCGGCCGCGATCTCCGCGACCATGTCCGGCTGGATCCCGTGGGAGTCGTACAGCTCCAAGAGGTCCTCGGTCGGGATCGCCTCGCCCGTGCCGGCGTACTCGTCCGCGAGCTGTTCGACCTTCCGCGAGCCGCGCTCGAGCGTCTTCCGGTACTTTCGCTCCTCCGTGCGGACGATCTCGCGGATCGTGTCGCGGTTCTCGTAGCCGAGCCGATCGGCCTGTATGTCGACGAGCTCGTCGAGCGGGGCGTCGACGCCGACCTCGTCGACGAGCCGCTTCGTCCGCCGGAGCACCATGCGCGCGAGGTACCCCGTGCCGACGTTCGAGGGCACGATCCCGTCGCCGAACATGTACGCGAGCGTGCGCGAGTGGTCGGCGATCGCGTAGATCGACTCGAGCGGCTCGACGAGCTCGCGCAGGCGGTCGACGTCGACGTCGAGCCGCTCCGCGATCTCGCCGCGGGCGTCCTCCACGTCGTCGACGTCGTCGATGTCAAGCCGGCCGGAGAGCTTGGCTGCGCGGGCGACGAGCCGCTCCTCCTCCTCGGTGTACGCGAGGCCCGCGTTCTCCTTCAAGAAGTCGATGGCGTCGGGGTAGATCGCCTCGTAGACGGTGGGTGTCCCCTGACTCATCCACGTCCACCGCTCCAGGCCGTAGCCCGTGTCGACGATGTACGTGTCCATGAACGAGTAGGTGTTCCCGTCCTTCATCTCGTAGTCGCCGTCGGGGTCCCGCTCCATACACATGAAGACGAGCGTGGCCAGCTCCGCGCCCTTGTAGATGACCTCGATCGCGGGGCCGGCGTTGCCGCCGCCGACCCACGGATCCTCGATGTAGGTTATCTCCTCCAGATCCGCACCGAGTTCCTCGAAGAGCCCGTCGCAGTACTCGACCGTCTCGTCCTTCCAGTACACCTCGCCCTCGTAGGCGTACTCCGCCTCGGCGTCCTCGCGCGTGTTGAACGCGTGGTGGGCCATCATCTCGAACGCCATCGTGTGGCGGCCCGTCTTCCCGACGTTGTCGATGTCCTGCATCCGGATACAGGGCTGTGAGATGGTGAGCGGGTTCGCCGGCGGGGGCGTCTCGCCCGACGTGACGAGCGGCTGGAAGTCGTAGATCGACGCCTGCGTCAGGAGGACGTCGTCGCGCCAGCGGTTCGCCGCGACCGGGTACGGGTCGATCCGCTCGTGGCCGTGGTCCTCGAAGTACGAGAGGAACGCCTCGCGCATCTCCGAGAGGGTGTACGACTCGGGGAACCCCGGGTCGTCGATGAAGCTGTAGTCCTCACACGGCGGTTCGCCGCACAGTTCGCGGTCGGGGTCGCGCGTCCAGAAGTGCGCCCCGCAGGAGGGGCACTCCCTTCGCTCGAACCCCTCCTCCTCGAAGTAATCGAGGCGGTACTCCGCTTCGAGATCGCTCATTACCATGTCGTGACCCGTGTTCGTCCAAAAGGGTTCCGGGGCGCGGGTACGGCGGGAGACCGGTCACATCCGGGAGGATTCGGGGAGTCCGAGGGAGTTCGATCGGATACTACTCGCGCAACAGCGGGCGCGAGGAGTTCGTCACCACCAACAGGCTCGAGAGCCCCATCGCGACCGCGGCGAAGAGCGGGTTCAGGAGGCCCGTCACCGCGAGCGGGATGGCGACCGCGTTGTACAGGAACGCCCAGCCGATGTTCCCCTTCACGCGCCGGCCCGCCGCCCGCGACAGCTCGAAGACCGTCTCGACGGACGAGAGGTCGTCGTCGACGACGGCCACGTCGGCCGCGTCGGCCGCCATGGCCGTGCCGCCGCCGAGCGCGATCCCGAGGTCCGCGGCCGCGAGCGCGGGCGCGTCGTTGGTCCCGTCGCCGACCATCACGGTCCGCCCGCGTCCCTTCAGCCGCTCGACCGCCTCGGCCTTCCCCTCCGGAGGGACCCCCGCGAACACCTCCGAGACCGCGTCGTGCTCGCGGAAGACGGTCGACGCGCGCGCGTCGTCACCGGTGAGCACGACCACCTCGACGCCGGCGTCGGCGAGCGCGGTCACCGTCTCCTCCCACCCCTCCCGTAACTCGTCGCCGACGACGACCAAGCCCTCCGCCGCGCCGTCGCGACCGATCGCGACCGGCACGCGCCCCACGTCGCGGGCGTCCGCGACCGCCTCGCGGATCGCGTCCGGAACCGCCCACCCCCGCTCGTCGAACAGGTCGGGGTGGCCGACGACGACCTCGCTCCCGTCCACGACGCCGGAGACGCCGCGCGCGTGGCTCTCGAAGTCCTCGACGGTCGGGTCGTCGGGGGCGGGACCGGAGGCGGAGCCGTCGTCCGAGACGCCGTCACCGGCTTCGACCGATCCCTCGGTCGCGGTCCCGCCGTCGGTGGAGACGGCTTCGCTCCCCGCGTCGTCCGAGTCGTCGACGCCGACCGACCGTGCCGCCGCGATCGCCCGGCCGACCGGGTGCGCCGATCGCGACTCAAGCGCCGAGGCGTACGCGAGCAGGTCGTCGTCCACGTCGCGCTCGAGGAGGCGCATCTCGCCGGTGGTGAGCGTCCCGGTCTTGTCGAATACGACGGTGTCGGCTCCGCGGATCCGCTCGAAGACGGTGTCGTCGAAGACGACGATGGAGCGCTCGAGCGCGTCGCGGATCCCCGCCGCGACCGCGAGCGGGGTCGCGAGCCCGAGCGCGCACGGACACGAGACGATGAGCACGGTGAGCCCGACGAGCATCGCGGTCGCGACGCCGTTGCCGAGCGCGAGGTTGGCCGCCGCGACGACGACGGCCATCGCGAGCACGAGGGGGACGAAGACGGTCGCGAGCCGGTCGGCGAGCTTCTGGACGCCGTGATTGCCGCTCTGGAGGTCCCACACGAGCTCCGCGACGCGATCGAGGCTCGAGCTCGCCTCCTCGCCCACGGCGACCGTGAGCGAGCCGTCGGCGACGACGGAGCCGCCGACGACCGCATCGCCCGGCTCCTTGCGGACCGGCATCGACTCCCCCGTCACGACCGACTCGTCGACGGCTGCGTCGCCGTCGATGACCTCGCCGTCGACGGGGACTCGTTCGCCCGCGCGGACGAGCACGCGGTCGCCCGGCTCCAACGCGTCGAGCGCGACCTCGGTCGGCTCGTCTCCCTCTTCCTCCCCGCCGTCGCCGCTCCCGCTGCCGACCCGCCGCGCCGTGTCGACCTGGACCGCGGTGAGATCGGAGAGCAGCTCGGTCGCCCGCCGTTTCACCGAGGACTCGTAGTGGTTGCCGACGGTGACGATCACGATGATGGCGACCGTCACGTCGTAGTAGACGGAGGGGTCGGGAAGCAGCGCGACCGCGAGCGTGCTGTAGAGGTACGCGCTGAGGGCGGCGATCGCCACGAGCAGGTCCATGTTCGGCGACCGCGTCCGCGCGCTCACGTACGCGCCCCGGAGGATCGGCTTCCCGGTGACGAAGAGGACGATCGTCGTCAACACGCCGAGCACGATGAAGAAGTACGTCCCCGACGTCGAGGACATCGCCTGATCGAGGTACTCCAGGGTCCGCTGGTTGTAGAAGGGGAACGCGAACTCCGTCGGGTAGATCAACACGACGTACTGGAGCATGACGGCCATCCCGACGAGCACGCCGATCGCGAGCCGAGCGATCGCGAGGTTGTCCGACTGCCGCCGCGAGAAGGCGTCGTCGCGGGAGTACGCGCTGTAGCCGAGCCCGCTCACCGCGTCAGCGAGGTCGTCCGCGGAGACGTCGGCGGGGTCGTGGTCGATCCGCACGGTGTCGGTGACGTAGCTCGCGCTCGCTGCGCTGACGCCCTCGGTGTCGGTCGCGACCGTCTCGATGAACGCCTCGCAGGTCGCACAGTGCATCCCGTCCACCTCAAGGAACGTCGCCTCGTGGTCCGCGGGGGTCTCGGGTTCGCCGGCAGGGCCGTCGCCGGCGGCCGCCTTCTCACCTCCGTCCTCCCCGTCCCGTCGCGCCGCGACGTCCTCGGCATCCACGTCGACGTCGCCGAGCGCGTCGTACACGTCCCGGCAGCCGACACAGCAGAACCGGTTGCCCTCGTCGTCGACGACCTCGACGCCCTCGGTCGGGAGGTCACAGAGCGTACAGTCGGGGAACGGTCGGTCATCGGGCGAATCGTCGCCGATCGTCCCGTCGCCGGTCGCCCCGTCACCGGTCGTTCCGTCGTCCGTGCTCATCGCTCAGGCACCTCCGAGACCGCCGAATCCGGCCACGTCCGTCATCCCGCCGATCCAACCCATTCCGGCCATCCCGGCGTCGAGCGGGTTCCAGAACGGGAGCCGGGGGTGCGGGACGTGGATCCCGACCGACATCAGCCCGTGCGCGAACAGGACGTATCCGAGCGCGAGAAAGGCGATCCCGAGCAGGCGGTGGACCCGCCGCCTGTGGACCGCGTCGACGCTTCCGATCAGTGTGCCGTACAGGAGCACCGCGGGCATCGTCCCGACGCCGAGCGCGCCCAGCGCGAGCCCCCCCGACAGCGCCGACCCGCTCGCGAACGCGTAGAGGTACGCCGGGTAGAGGATCGGACAGGGGAGGAGCCCGTGGACCGCGCCGAGCGCGACGATACCCGGCCCGTTCGCGAGCCGGTCGACGTGGCCCGTCAGCCAGCCCGTGACCCGTTCGAGCCCCGGCAGGTGGACGCCACCGGTCGCGCCGCCGAGGACGTACCGGACGCCGACCGCCATCACGAGCGCGCCGACGCCGAGGCCGACGACGCCGCGGATAGTTCCCGCGGCACCCGTGATCGTCGCGGTCGTCACGAGGACGACCCCGCCGAGCGCGCCGAGTGCCGCGCCGATGAGCGCGTAACTCGCCGTCCGCCCGAGGTTGAACAGCGCGTGCTGGCGCACCTCGTAGGTGGTGAGGTGACCGCTCCGGGCGCCGCGGTCGGTCCGGGTCGCCGCCGCGCCGCCCGCACCGGTCGCGTCGCCCGCACCGCCGGTCGCGTCGCCCGACCCGTGCGTTCCGTGCCCGCCGCCGTCGGTCCGGCCCGCGTCGGGGTCCATCCGGGCCGCGTAGGTCGTCACGAGCGGTCCGCACATCCCGATACAGTGGGCGCCGCCGAGCAGGCCGATGGCGAGGAACAACAGGACGTCGACGCCGAGCAGGCTGGATGGGTCCATCGCGTGGTTCACCTCAGATTTGGCGCGCGTGCGGTAATGGGTTTCGTCGGTTCCGGCCGGCGTGGAATCGGCGATTCGGTACGTGGAGGTGGACCGATACCCGACATCTCACTCCTCGACGATCACGGCCCCGACCATCCCGCCCGTCTCGTGGGGGATACAGACGTAGTCGTATCGGCCGGGGACCGAGAACGTGTGCGAGAAGCGGTCGCCGTTCTCGAGGCGGCCGCCGAAGTCGGACCACGCGTCGCGGGCGGCGGCCTCGCTCTCGAACCCGCCGGAGGCGAAGTAGTCGGCCGCCTCCGGGATCGCGTCCTCGTAGGCGGTGACGGTGTGGCCGCGGACGCTCGTGTTCTCCCAGACGACGCGGTCCCCGACCTCGACGGTCACCTCCTCGGGGACGAACCCGGTGGCGGTCATCCCGACGTCGTACTGGTCCGCGAGACAGCCGGCGAGGGCGAGCGAGGTCCCGACCGCGACGCCGGCCGTTCCGGCGCGCTCGAGGAACCGTCTCCGGTACATACCCGACCTCGGGGTTTCGATCGTTTGAATACCGCGGTTGACCCCATCGATCGGGAAACGACTTCGACTCGCGCGCTCGTCATCGACGTTGGACCGAACGCCGCGGGTGGATCACGGCGTAGCCGAATCTCTCGTCAAATCCCGCCGTTTTCGTCGTTTTCGCCCGTTTCGTCGCCCGGGCTCGCGTACCCGTCGCCGGCCTCGGTACGCCTCGCGTAGACCGCGACCGCGACCGCGGTGAGAAACCAGATCGGCGCGCCTACCCGAACCGCGAAGGCGGCGCGGGCTCCCCACGACTCCAGCGTGACGAAAAGCGAGAGGAAGGCGACGATCGGGGCCCCGACCAGGATCGTGACGACGAAGGTCGTCTGCATCACCCAGCCGTAGTCGACGCCCTCGACCTCGACCTCCTCGACGGGTTGCACGGGTGAGCTACCGGGACGGATCGACATATCGGTGGCGGTCGAGGCCTCCTCTCTCCCCTTCGTCGGCGGTTGCGCCGGATCCGCTCCGCGGCTCGATCCGTGGATCCCGGCGGTTTTAATCGGACGGGGACTGACTCTCGGTCGATGACCACGACGCGGGGACTCCGGGACCGCGAGGAGCCGATCACGATGCTCACCGCCTACGACGCACAGACCGCGGCGGTCGTCGACGAGGCGGGGATCGACGTCGTCCTCGTCGGCGACAGCATGGGCAACACCGCCTTAGGTTACGACTCGACGCTCCCGGTGACGATGGCGGACGTGCGCTCCCGAACGGCCGCCGTCGCGCGCACGGTCGAGGACGCGCTCGTCGTCGCCGACATGCCGTTCCTCTCGTTCGGACTCGAGGAGGCGGAGTCGGTCCGCAACGCCGGGGAGCTCCTCAAGGAGGCCGACGCCGACGCAGTGAAGATCGAGAGCGGGCCACACACCGTCGAAACCACTCGGCGGATGACGGAAGTGGGGATCCCCGTGATGGCACACCTCGGGCTCACGCCCCAACACGTCAACCGGCTCGGTGGATACACCCGACAGGGGACCGACGAGGAGGCCGCGACGGAGATCCTCGACCTCGCCCGCGCCCACGAGGAGGCGGGCGCGTTCGCGCTGGTGTTGGAACACGTCCCGTCCAACCTCGCGGCGGCGGTCACCGACGCCCTCGAGACGCCGACGATCGGGATCGGCGCCGGCGGCGACTGCGACGGACAGGTCCTCGTGGTCGACGACGTGATCGGACTCGGCGAGTGGTCGCCGCCGTTCTCCCGGCAGTTCGGCGACGTCCGCGGCGAGATGGAGCGGGCGATCGGAGAGTACAGGGACGCGGTCGAAAGCGGCGAGTTCCCCGCCGAGGAGCACGCGCACGTCGAGGAGGATCTCGAGGGCGTGTACCGCACGGACGACGAGTGAACCCCGGCCGCGGAGTCTCGCTTTTCGCCGATCCCGGCAAAGGTATTTCACCTGATTGGTCGTTCGAGAGGGCATGGACGTCCTCTGTGTCGACGGCGATCCCGACTCCTTCGAGCGGACGGCGGCGGGGTTGGAGGAGGAACTCGCCGACGTCACGCTCCACCCGGCGTCCACGGCCGAACGGGCGCTCGAACTGCTCGCGGCCGAGCCGATCGAGTGCGTCGTCAGCACCCACGAACTCCCCGATCGTGACGGCGTCGAACTCCTGACGTCCGTTCGCGAGGAGCACGGTTCCCTCCCGTTCCTCCTCGCGCCGCGGGCGGGGAGCGAACGGATCGCCGCGGCGGCGGTGGCCGCCGGCGTCACCGGATACGTGCCGTCCGACGCGCCCGAGGGGCGGAGCGCGGCGATCGCCGCTCGCGTCGGCGAGGCGGTCGGCCGGCACGACGCCCACACGGCGGCCGACCGAGACCGACAGTTGGTGGCGCTCCACGAGGCGAGCGCGGCGCTCATCACCGCGACCACCAGAGAGGAGGTCGCGGAGGTGGCCGTCGAGGCGGTGAGCGACATCCACGGGCTGGTCGCCAGCACGGTCTACCTGTACGACGACGAGGCGAACGCGGTCGAGCCGGTTGCGTCGACGGAGGCCGCTCTGGAACTCTCCTGGGACACCGACGAACCGCCGACGTACGGCCCCGGGGAGAGCATCGTCTGGCGCGCCTTCGAGCGGGGGGAGGCGGAGCGGGTCGGAAACGTCCCGGCCGATCCCGACGCCGCCAATCCGGAGACGACGATCCGGAGCCAGCTCACCGTCCCGCTCGACGAGTACGGCGTTCTCGTGACCGGATCGCACGCCTCGAACGCGTTCGACGAACGCGACGTGACGCTCGGACGGATCCTCGCCGGGAACGTCGTCGCCGCGCTCGAACAGGTCGACAGACGCAGGGAGTTGGCCCGCCGGAACGAGCGGTTGGACGAGTTCGCAAGCGTCGTGGGCCACGACCTCCGGAATCCGCTATCGGTCGCCACCGGACGGCTCGATCTGGCGCGGGAGGACATCGATCCCGACTCCCCCGCGAACGAGCATCTGGAGGCCGTCGAGTACGCTCTGGATCGGATCGAGACGCTGATCGACGACCTGTTGCGGCTCGCCCGCGAGGCGACCGAGGAACCCGACCTCGAGTCGATCCGACTGTCCGAGCTGGTCGATCACTGTCGCGGGGCCGTCGACGCCGACAGCGCGACCCTCCAGGTGGCGGCGACTCGGTCGATCTACGCGGACGAGAGCCGCGTCCGCCAGTGCTTCGAGAACCTGATCCGGAACAGCGTGGAACACGGTTCGACGAGCAGTCGGCCGTCGGCCGACGACAGCGTGGAACACGGTCGTTCGAGAGACGGCGACGGCATCGAACGCTCCGTCAGCGACGTGACCGTCACGATCGGCGAACTCTCCGACGGCTCGGGCATCTACCTCGAGGACGACGGTCCGGGTATCCCGCCGGAGAAACGCGAGCGAGTCTTCGACACCGGCTACTCGACTCGACGAGAGGGAACCGGATTCGGCCTGCGGATCGTCGAGCGGATCGTCGAGTCACACGGATGGGACATCGCGGTCGCCGAGAGCGAATCCGGCGGCGCGCGCTTCGAGATCACGGGCATCGAGTTCGTCGCGGAGGACGCCGACTGAGGCCCCGCCACTCGTCCGGATCCGACGCCGCTCACCGGCCGAGATGCGTGATGTCCCGACGCAGCGAGTAGCCCTTGGGGACGCCGACCACGCCGAGACACTCCGCACACAGCACCCGCTCGTAGTCCCGGTTCGTGTCCTTCTCGAGGAGCGAAACCGCCTCGAGCGGAAAGGTCGACTCACACCGGTCGCACTCCGCCTTGTCGCCGTCGACGATCTTCATTCGACGGCCAGTTCGTCGAACCCGTATAAAAACTCGCGGACGGCGTTATCACTCGGCGAAACGAGTGGATCAAAAATCGCGGTACCGTGGGGCGATGTCGCCCCGGTGATCGACGCGGTGGTGCGGTGTGGACCCGGGCTCAGCCGAAGAGCTCGCCGAGACCCTCGCCGCCGTCGCCCTCGTCCTCGTCCTCGTCGTCGTCGGCCTCCTCGGCCTCGGCCTCCTCGTCGTCGCCGTCGTCGGCCTCCTCGGCCTCGTCGGCGGAGCCGCCGGAAGCGGCGCCCGCGGCAGGGGCCGCGGCGGCCGTCTCGATGGCCTCCTCGATGTCGACGTCCTCCAGCGCGGCGACGAGCGCCTTGACGCGGGACTCCTCGACGTCGACGCCGGCGGCTTCCAGCACGCCGGTGACATTGTCCTCGTTGATCTCTTCGCCAGTCTCGTTCAGGATGAGCGCAGCGTAAACGTATTCCATTGGTGTAACCTCGTGTTATCCGAACATCGCGCCGAGTCCCTCGCCGCCGTCGTCGCCGTCGTCGTCGGCGTCGTCGTCGGTGGATTCCTCGGCGTCTTCCGTTTCTTCGTCGACCTGTTCTTCCTCGTCGGCGTCGTCCGTCTCGGGAGCCGGGGCGGCTTCGACGCCCTGTAGCTCCTCGGGGAGCGCCTCCTCGTCGTCGATCTGCGCGGCGAGCGCGCGGAGCTGGGCGTCGGCCTTCCCGATGAGGTCGGGCACGACGTCCGGGCTCTCGATCTCCGCGAACAGCCCGACCGACTTCGCCTCGCCGGACGCCTTCGCGAGAAGGGTGCCGGCGGTGGCGGCCGTCGGGTAGGCAGCGTTGACCGAGAGGTTGCGCGCGGCGGCCGCGGCGGACTGGACGTCCGCGCGGTACTCGTCCACGTCGATCGCGAGCTCGTCCGGCTCGAAGAGGACGCCCTCGGAGTAGACGCCCTTCAGGTCGAGCCCGACCTCCTTCGGCTCGATGCCGAGCTCGGTCAGGACGTTCGCGAGGTCGTCGTCGACGACCTCGCCCTCCTCGAGGACCTTCGAGTCCTCGGTCACCTTGATCGACCCGTCCATGATTCGTGCGGACGCGCCCACGGTCTGTAACTCGCCGACGAACGGTCCCGGATCGACGCCGGTGTCACCCTCGGGGATGACGACGTCGTTCGGGGCGACCTCGCCCGCGTTGATCGGGGCCGGCGTTTTCGAGGCCTCGAGCTGCTTGTAGAGCCCGAAGGGATTGTCGTTGGTGCCGATGAGCGCGACCTGACCGGAGACGTACCCGGTCAGCTCCTCGACGCCCTCGTCGACCTCCTCCAGCGCGCGGACCGTGAGCGTGTTGCGGCTCATCCGGACGTCCGCGGAGCCGTGAAGCTCGCGGCGCATGGCCTGGAGCTGGCGGCTCGGGATGCCGGCGACGCCGACGATCCCGACGGAGTTGAACGAGTCGATGAACTCGACGAGCTCGTCGACTTCGTCCTGCTTCCACTGCGGGATCGTCTCGGTCTTGCGGGCGGAGCTCATACGGGCACCTCCTTCGCGGGACCCATCGTGGTCTTCACGTAGATCCCGTCGATGTTGAGCGGGCCCTTCTCGAGGTCGGCCTCGAGCCGACGGATGATGACGTCGATGTTGCTCGAGATGTCCTCGGAGTCCATGTCCTCCGCACCCACGCGGGTGTGGAAGGTGCGCCGATCACGCGATCGGAGCTGGACCGTGTTCTTCATCCGGTTTACTGTCTCGACGACGTCGTCGTCCGGCTGTAGGGGAGTCGGCATCTTGCCGCGCGGACCGAGGACGGTACCGAGGTACCGACCGATGTCCTGCATCAGGTTGGCCTCCGCGACGAAGAAGTCGGTCTCGTCGGCCAGGTCCTTCGCGCGGTCGTCGTCGTCTCCGAGGTCGGCGAGGTCCTCGCCGTCGAGGACCTCGTCGGCGACTTCGGCGGCGCGGACGGCGGTTTCGCCCTCCGCGAAGACGACGATGCGTGTCTCCTGTCCAGTTCCAGCCGGCAGCACGACGGACTCGTCGACGCGATTCGACGGATCGTTGAGGTCGAGGTCTCGCAGGTTGATGGCGAGGTCCACCGTCTCGCGGAAGTTCCGCTCGGGGGCCTCATCGAGTGCGAGGGTCACGGCCTCTTGTATTGTGTCTGCCATTTTCACCTCCGTAGTACGCAGGTCGCTCCTACGGGTCAGTGAAACAGGCGAAGCCTGTCTCATCGGAGAGTGGCCCATCGGACGCTTAAAACCGTCGAAGCACCCGTCCCCGTGTGAACCGGCGACAGGCCCCGTGGCGGCGGAACGTCGACGCGGTCCCGGCAGGGGGAGGTCGACTCGGCCCCGGTAGGGGGAGGTCGGTGCGGCCCCGTTGGCGACGCGAGGGACGACCGCCACGTGTACGACGTGCGTCGAACCCGAATGTCGTCGTGTAGGGGAACCCTTTTGACGGCGCTTACCGACCCGTAACGCAATGACTCAGGGTGGTCCAGCGTGACGATGGACGATCGGATCGAGGACCTCCGCGAGCGCCGCGAACGAGCCGCGAAGGGCGGCGGCGACGAGCGGATCGCCTCCCAACACGAGAAGGGGAAAATGACCGCCCGCGAGCGGATCGAGTACTTCCTCGACGACGGCACGTTCCACGAGTTCGACCGCTTCCGCACCCACCGGAACCACACCTTCGGAATGGAGGAACGTCGGATCCCCGGCGACGGCGTAGTGACGGGGTACGGCGAGGTGAACGGCCGCAAGACGTTCGTGTTCGCACACGACTTCACCGTCTTCGGCGGCTCGCTCGGCGAGGTGTTCGCCGAGAAGGTGTGTAAGGTGATGGACAAGGCGATGGACGTGGGCGCGCCCGTGATCGGCCTCAACGACTCCGCGGGCGCGCGGATCCAGGAGGGCGTCGCCTCGCTCGGCGGCTTCGCCGAGGTCTTCCGGCGCAACACGGAGGCGTCGGGCGTGATCCCGCAGATATCGGCGATCATGGGGCCCTGTGCCGGCGGCGCGGTGTACTCGCCGGCCATCACCGACTTCACCTTCATGGTGAAGGACACCTCCCACATGTTCATCACCGGGCCGGACGTGATCGAGACGGTCACCGGCGAGGAGGTGAGCTTCGAGGAGCTCGGCGGCGCGGTCACCCACACCTCGACCTCGGGCGTCGCCCACTTCGCCGAGGAGAGCGAGGAGGACGCCCTCGACGACATCGCCCGATTGCTCTCGTACCTCCCGCAGAACAACGTCGAGGACCCGCCGCGCGTCGAGCCGTGGGACGACCCCGAGCGCGCCGACGAGGAGCTCACCCACGTCGTCCCCGACGCCCCTCGGAAGCCCTACGACATGAAGGAGGTCATCGAGCGGGTCGCCGACGAGGGCTCCTTCTTCGAGGTTCAGGAGAACTTCGCGAAGAACGTCGTCGTCGGCTTCGCCCGCCTCGACGGCCGTTCGATCGGGATCGTCGCCAACAACCCGCGGGTCAACGCCGGCACGCTCGACATCGAGTCGAGCCAGAAGGCCGCGCGGTTCGTCCGCTTCTGTGACGCCTTCAACGTCCCCATCCTCACCTTCGAGGACGTGCCCGGCTTCATGCCCGGGACGGACCAGGAGCATGACGGGATCATCCGCCACGGCGCGAAGCTGTTGTACGCCTTCTCGGAGGCGACGGTCCCCCTCCTCACCGTTATCACCCGGAAGGCGTACGGCGGGGCCTACTGCGTGATGTCCTCGAAGCACATCGGCGGCGACGTGAACTACGCGTGGCCGACCGCGGAGATCGCGGTGATGGGGCCGAAAGGGGCCGTGAACGTGCTCTACCGCGAGGAGCTGGAGGCGGCCGACGACACCGACGCCCACAGACAGGAGCTCATCGACGAGTACCGCGAGGAGTTCGCGAACCCCTACACCGCGGCCGACCGCGGCTTCGTCGACGACGTGATCGAGCCGACCGAGACCCGCGCCCGCCTGATCGACGACCTGGAGATGCTGACGGGCAAACGCGAGGACCAGCCCGACAAGAAACACGGCAACATCCCGATCTGAGATGGCGACGGACGCACCCGCCGGGGAGGCGGAAGCGGGGACGACCTCGCCAGTCCGGTTCGACGCCGGCGACCTGCGGATCCCCGACGACGCCGACGACGAGGAAGCCGCGGCCATCGCGGTCGCGGTCGCGGCGCACCTCCGCGACCGGGAGGTCGCCGCGGCCGCGAACGAGGAGGGGGAAGGGACCGACTGGCGCGGCGACCGCTGGGGCTTCGCCGCGCGGCTGGAGTCGGTCCGGGGCCGCCGCGCTCGCGTCCCCGAGACGGCCCCATCGGATCCGTGGGCGGCCGCCGGCCGGCTCGACCGGTTCTGAACTCGCGGCGGCCGACCCGGTCGACGATAAGCCGACTCCCTTCCCTTACTCCTCCGTGTCGACGGCGGGGTCGACCTCGGGGTCGACCGCCTCCTCGCCACGAACCGCCGACGCGACCCGGTTCACGACGACCGGGACGATGCCGGCGATGGCGACGAGGATGGCGACCCGGACAAGCACGGAGACGTCCGTGAGAAACGAGAGTCCGAGGTAGACGACCGCGCCGACGAGCACCGACGGCAACACGTAGGGATTCCCTGCGGAGATCATACCCGACGATCCGGGCTCGGTCCCCCTTAACCGTCCCGGGACGGGTCGTCGTCGCCGTCGATCTCCCCGGACCGACAGAATGAGGTGGACATTCCGAGAACGGGCCCACAGGAATGTTCGACAAGGTACTGGTCGCGAACCGCGGCGAGATCGCCGTCCGCGTGATGCGCGCCTGCGAGGAACTGGGCGTCGAGACGGTCGCCGTCTACAGCGACGCGGACAGACACGCCGGCCACGTCCGCTACGCCGACGAGGCGTACAACGTCGGGCCGGCGCGCGCGGCCGACTCCTACCTCGACGGCGAGGCGGTCCTCGACGCCGCGCGCGCGGCCGACGCCGACGCGATACACCCCGGCTACGGCTTCCTCGCCGAGAACGCCGACTTCGCGGCGCGCGTCGAGGCGGCCGACGGGGTCACGTGGATCGGCCCCTCGAGCGACGCGATGGAGCGGCTCGGCGAGAAGACGCACGCCCGGCGCGCGATGGCCGAGGCCGACGTGCCGATCGTGCCGGGGACGACCGAGCCGGTCACCGACGCGGAGACCGTCCGCGAGTTCGGCGAGGAACACGGCTACCCGATCGCGATCAAGGCCGAGGGCGGCGGCGGCGGCCGCGGGATGAAGATCGTCGAGTCGCCGGAGGAGGCCGAGGAGGCCCTCGAGTCGGCCAAACGCGAGGGCGAGGCGTACTTCTCGAACGACTCGGTGTACCTCGAGCGCTACCTCGAGACGCCGCGGCACGTCGAGGTCCAGATCGTCGCCGATTCGGGTCCCGAGAGTGACGGCCCCGGGGGCGAGAGCGACGTGGTCCACCTCGGCGAGCGCGACTGCTCCCTCCAGCGCCGCCACCAGAAGGTGATCGAGGAGGGTCCCTCCCCCGCGCTCTCCGACGAGTTGCGCGAGCGGATCGGCGAGGCGGCCCGCCGCGGCGTCGCCGCCGCCGACTACACCAACGCCGGGACCGTCGAGTTCCTCGTCGAGGAGGATCCGGAGCGCGATCCGGACGATCCGCTCGGCCCCGAGACGCCCTTCTACTTCCTTGAGGTCAACACGCGGATACAGGTCGAACACACCGTGACAGAGGCGTTGACGGGGATAGACATCGTCAAAGAGCAGCTCCGCGTCGCGAGCGGCGAGGGCCTCTCGATCGGACAGGACGACGTCGAGCTTTCGGGCCACGCGATCGAGTTCCGGATCAACGCCGAGAACGCCGCCGAGGGGTTCCAGCCCGCCAGCGAGGGGTCACTGGACACCTACGACCCGCCGGGCGGGATCGGCGTCCGCGTCGACGACGCGCTCCGACAGGGCGACGACCTCGTCACCGACTACGACTCGATGATCGCGAAGCTGATCGTGTGGGGGAGAGACCGTGAGGAGTGTCTCGCGCGCTCGCGGCGCGCGCTCGCCGAGTACGAGCTGGAGGGGGTCGTCACGATCGTCCCGTTCCACCGGCTCATGCTCTCCGACGAGCGATTCCTTGCGGGCACGCACACGACGAAGTACCTCGACGAGGAGGTCGATGCCGACCGGATCGCCGACGCGCAGGAGCGGTGGGGGACGGAGCCCTCGCGCCCCTCGAGCGACGACGAGGACGGCGAGGAGGTGACCGAACGGGAGTTCACCGTCGAGGTGAACGGTAAGCGGTTCCAGGTCGACCTCGAGGAGCGCGGCGCGCCCGCGATCCCGACCTCCGGCGGCGGCTCCGGCGCGGGCGGCGGCCGGCAGCAGCGACCGCCGCAGGCGAGAGACGCGGGTGACGACGGCGACTCCGGCGGCGTCGACGTCGCGGAGGGCGGCGAGGCGATCCAGGCGGAGATGCAGGGGACGATCCTCTCGGTGGACGTGGCCGAGGGCGACGAGGTCGCCGCCGGCGACGTAGTCTGCGTCCTCGAGGCGATGAAGATGGAGAACGACGTGGTCGCCGAGCGCGGCGGCACCGTCACGGGCGTCCACGTCGCGGAGGGGGACAGCGTCGACATGGGCGACGTGCTGGTCGTTCTGGAGTGAGACTCCGGTCGGTCGCGAGCGCCGCGGGGCGATCGGACGAAGTCGACTACGCGCGCATTCGAGGGGCGATCGACGGAGTCGACCACCCGAACGCGTAGCCGACCACCCGAACGCGTCCAAGTGCTCGGACGATCGCTTTAAGATCCAAGCGGACACAGTGGGGACCGGGTAGTCACATGAGCGATCGACCGCGCCGCGATAGGGATCTGCGACGGTACGAGACCGTCCTCGAATCGCTCGAGGACGGGGTGTACGCCGTCGACCCCGACGGGACCATCGTGTACGTCAACGACCGCTACGCCGAGATGAAGCGGGCGGACCGCGATGAGCTGCTCGGGACGCACATCTACGAGTGGGCCACCGAGGAGGCCGCGGCGAAGGCGCGGCGTGCGCGCGAGGAACTCGCCGCGGGCGACCGCGAGGTCGGCGTGATCGAGTACGACTTCCAGACGGCCGACGGCGACACGTTCCCCGTGGAGATGCGGTTCGCCCGGGTTCCCGACGACGACGGCATCGACCGCGTCGGCGTCATCCGTGACGTCACGGACCGAAAGCGGTGGGAGGAGTCGCTCCGGCGGAAGAACGAGCGGCTCGACGAGTTCGCGAGCATCGTCTCACACGATCTCCGGAACCCCCTCAACGTCGCCAGTGGGCGGCTCGAACTCCTTCGAGAGGAGTGTGACTCCCCCCAGATCGACGAGATCGAGAGCGCACACGAGCGGATGCGATCGCTCATCGACGACCTGTTGTCGCTGGCGCGCGCCGGCGACGAGTTGAACGAGGCGGAGCGGGTGGACCTCTCGACGGTCGCCGATCGCGCCTGGCGAAACGTCGCGACGGAGGAGGCGACCCTCCGGACGGACGGGGACGTGACGTTCGCCGCCGACGAGAGCCGGCTGGAGGGGCTCTTGGAGAACCTGATCAGGAACGCGATAGAACACGGCGGCGACGAGGTGACCGTGATCGTGGGCGCTCTCGAGGACGGTAAAGGCTTCTACCTCGAAGACGACGGCCCGGGAATCCCCGAGGAACACCGCGAGGCGGTCTTCGAGAGCGGGTACACGACCGCCGAGGACGGGACGGGGTTCGGCCTGAGCATCGTCGAGCGAATCGCCGAGGCGCACGGCTGGGAGGTCCGCGCGACCGAGAGTACCGACGGCGGTGCGCGCTTCGAGGTGACGGGCGTCGACGCTTCGGGGTGACGCGGATCGTCCGGTTCGGGGTGAGTGGCATCGACGCCTCCGGGAACGGGGATCGTCCGGTTCCGGCGATGGCACCCGCGGTAGCAATCCTGAAGGGGGACCCCGTCGATCGACGGACGTGAAACGGATACAGCTCGGGAACACCGTCTTCGAGGGCGAGAACGACGCCTACCTGATCGAGGCGGGCCGGACGACGCTCGTCGACACCGCCGTCGCGGTCCCGGCGGTGCGCGCGGAACTGCGGGAGGGCCTGTCGGAACACGGCGTGGAGTTCGCCGACGTCGACGCGGTGGTCCTCACCCACTGGCACCCCGATCACGCCGGGCTGGCCGGCGAGATCCAGGCCGAAGGTGGCGCCGAGGTGTACGTCCACGAAGCGGACGCGCCGCTCGTCGACGGCCGGGAACGCCCCTTCGCGACGAACCCGACGGCCCAACGGGAGACGTTCGAGCGGTGGGGGATGCCCGCAGCGGCGCGCGAGCGACTGACCGAGTTCTTCGACACGGAGGGGGCGGACATCTACGGCCGCGACGCCGAGGTGACGCCGATCGCCGACGGCGAGACGATCGACCTCGGCGGCGTGAAACTGGAGACGGTCCACCTGCCGGGACACACCGCCGGGCTCTGCGCGTTCGCGTTCGACCCGCGGACGGTTCCGGGACACGAGCCCGTGAGCGGGAACGTCGGGGACGAGGGAGAGTCGCCGGTGGAGGCGTTCACCGGCGACGCGCTGCTCCCGCGGTACACCCCGAACGTCGGCGGGGCGGACGTCCGGGTCGAGGAGCCGCTGGCCGCCTACGCCGACAGCCTCGTCCGGATCGTAGAGCGCGACTGGGATGCCGCGCACCCGGGCCACCGCGAACGGATCGACGAGCCGAGCCGGCGAGCCGCGGAGATCCTCGAGCACCACCGCGACCGGACCCGGCGAGTGATCGACGTCTTGGAGTCCGGACCGGCCACCGCGTGGGAGGTCTCGGCGGCGCTGTTCGGCGACCTCGAGGAGATCCACACGCTCCATGGCCCGGGCGAGGCGTTCGCACACCTCGACCACCTGGAGCGCGCGGGCGTCCTCGAGCGCGACGGGACCGCCTACCGCCTCGTCGATCCGGACCCGAACGTGGACGAGCTGTTTCCGACCGCCGCGCTCGACGCGACGGATCGATAGCTCGACCGCCGAGAGCACCCGTCACACCCGAGACGTTGCCGCCGTCGCCGAAAGCTATTCCCGCGCGAGCGCGCATGTACCGTCGTGAAGCGGGAGACCCTCTCGACCGCCCTCCTCGCCCTCCTCGCGGTCGTCGCCCTCGGCGTCGCGGCAGCGACGTTGGACTCCGCAGTCGCCGTCGACGGGGGCGGCGGGTTCAGCGGCGGTCTCGAGGGCGGTGCCGGTCCGACCGACGATCCCGGCGAGATCAGTCCCTCGGAGACGCCGGGCGGCCCGACGGTGCTGGCGCTGCCGCCGATCTGCTACCCCCTCCTGCGCCGGCCGCCGGCGCTGTTGCTCCTCGCGGGATTCCTGCTCGCGGTCGGGGCGTTCGCCTACCGCGACACCGGATCGCGGTTCGCCGCGGCCGTCGTCGCGGGCACGGTCGGGCTTCCCGTGGTCGTGGTGTGGTACGGGCTCTCGAGCTGTCGCGACCCCGAGACCGTCGGCGAACTCGATCTCGGACTGGCGGGCGAGGAGGGCGGACTGTTTCCCGCGGGCGGCGGTGGCGGGGCGGGTCTCGGGAGCGGCTCCGGGAGCGTCTCGACGCCCGAGGCGGTGTTCATCGCCGTCGTCGTCCTCGCCATCGTCGTGAGCCTCCTCGTGTTCGTGACGGCCGCGGGCGACGACGAGGAGACGTCCGGGAAGGGCGCGTCCGCGGAGCCGGACCCGGAGTCGTCGGATCCGGACCTCGCCGAGGTCGCACGAACCGCGGGGGAGGCGGCCGCCCGGATCGAGGGCGACGCCGGCGACAACGACGTATACCGCGCGTGGCGCGAGATGACCGAGGCGCTCGAGGTCGACCGTCCCGCCTCCGTGACGCCGGCCGAGTTCGCGGCCGCCGCGGTCGAGGCCGGCGTCGACGAGGAGCCCGTCTCGGAGCTCACCGACGTCTTCGAGCGGGTCCGGTACGGCGGCGCGGAACCGACCGACGACCGGGAGCGCCGGGCCGCCGCCGCGCTCCGCCGGATCGAGGAGGAACACGGGGGTGAGACCTGATGCGTCCGCTCGCGGTCGTCGGGGTCGCGGCGGTCGCGGTCGGCTTTCTCGTCGCCGTCGACCGGGGACTCGCGGGCGCGCTCGACCTCTCGTTCGTCGTCGTCACCCTGGTCGGGATCCTGGGCGTCCTCCAGGGCGTTCGATACGCGAGCGCGCGTCGGGGGCGCGAGCGGCGGTCGACGGACCTCGGCGAACCGGAGCGGCGGGAGCGGGCGGCGGTCCCCGGAGCCGACTTCGACGCGACGGTCTCCCGCGCCGTCTCCGCCCGACGGCGGTGGGGACGAACCGCCCGCGACGACGTTCGGTCGCGGGTCCGGGAGGCCGCGATCCGAGCGGTCGCCCGCGAGCGGAGCTGCTCGGCCGAACGGGCTGCGGAACTCCTCGAGGAGGGAGAGTGGACCGACGACCGCACCGCCGCGGCGTTCCTCTCGCGCTCGATCTCCTACCCGATCCGCGACCAGATACTGGGAGGCCTCCCCGGCCGATCGGCCTTCCGGAACGGGGTGACTGCCGCCGTCGACGCCCTCGAGCGAGCGACGGCAGGGATCGACGCCGGAGCGGCTGGCGACGACGAGCGTGCCGTCGACGAGCGGAAAACGACCACTGACCGTTCCGGAGGGAATCGATGACGACGGTCGAACGGGCTCTCGATCACCGCCGTAACGGCGACCGCGATGACGAGCGCGTCGACGGCCGCGACGACGACCGCGACCGCGATGACGAGCGCGACGGCGACGGCGACCGCGGTAACAGTGCTCCCACTGACCGCCGGGCGCTCGACGCGTTCGACACGGAGCGATGGGTCGGCGTCACCGGCGTCGCGCTGGCGCTTGTGGGTGTCGGCGTCGCGCTCAGGCAGCCGGCGATGGTCGTCGCCGGGGCGGCGGCGATCGGATACGGGCTGTACGCGCGCCTCGGCGAGGCGGGCGAGGCGGCGCTCGCGCTCGACCGCGAGGTGAGCGACCGGACGCCGGATCCGGGCGACGAGGTGACCGTCACGGTCCGCGCGCGAAACGTCGGCGACGCGCCCCGTTTCGACCTTCGGATCGTCGACGGGGTGCCGCCCGGTCTCGAGGTCGTCGACGGCCCCGCGCGGGTCGCCACCGCGCTCCGTCCGGGCGCGGGCGTGGCGTTCTCGTACGTCGTCCGGGCGAGCCGCGGGGTCCACGAGTGGGGAACGACGCGGGCGGTGGTCCGCAACGCTTCCGGCTCTCGCGAACGGCTGACGGAGCTCGAGACGCCGACCCGTTTGACGTGTACCCCGGAGCTGGCTACGGGGGGTGACCTCCCGCTTCGGGGGCTGACCACGGTCTCGCACGGTCGCGTGCCGACGGACGTGGGCGGCTCGGGTGTCGAGTTTCACGCCACTCGCGAGTACCGCCGGGGCGACCCGCTCAAGCGAGTCGACTGGAACCGGCGGGCCCGGACCGGTGAACTGGCGACGCTGGAACTCCGAGAGGAGCGATCGGCGACGGTCGTCCTGCTCGTCGACGCCCGCGAGGAGGCGTACGTCGCCGAGCGGCCGGACGCCGACACCGCGGTGGAGGCGAGCGTCGAGGCCGCCGGAGCCGTCTTCACCGCGCTGCTCGCCGGCGGCGATCGGGTCGGGATCGCGACGATGGGGCCGCGCGACTGCTGGCTGCCGCCGGGCGCGGGGACGGACCACGCGGTCCGCGGTCGCGAGACGCTGGCGACGGACCCGGCGCTCGCGCCGACGCCCGCCGATGACCGCTTCTATCGCACCCTGTGGCGTCGTCGGTTCCGCCGACGGCTTCCGGGCGACGCCCAGGTGTTGTTCTTCACGCCGCTCGCCGACGACGTCCCCGTCGACGCCGCCCGGCGACTGGACGCGTACGGCCACCTCGTCACGGTCCTCTCGCCGGATCCGACCGTGTCGCCGTCACGGTCGCCGGCGAGCACGACGCCCGGCCGGAAGCTGGCCGCGATCGAGCGACGCGAGCGGATCCGGACGCTCCGGGGCGCGGGGATCCGCGTCGTCGAGTGGGGCGATCGGTCGTTCCCGGCCGCGGTCGCGAGCGCGAGCGGGCGGTGGTCGCGATGAGCGCGAAGGGCAGTCGCGGGTCCGAATCCAGCCAAACCCGCGAGCGCGACGCGCGCCCGCCGACGCTCGCGGTCGTCGTGAGCCTCGTCGCCGCGGCGGTCGCGACGCTCGCCGCGCTCGTCGCCGATCCGACCGGCGGGGCGGTCGTCGGGGCGTCGGCCGTCGCGTTCGCGGGGGGTTCCCTCCTCGGGTCCGCTCGCGTCCTGTCGTGGGGGGCCGCGACGGGGATCGCGGGGATCGCGCTCGCCGCGGGGTTCGGCGGGGGAGCCGAGCCGCTTCTCGTCGCCGGCGTCGCGGTCGCGGTCGCGTGGGACGTCGCCGATCACGGGCTCTCGCTCGGTCGACAGGTCGGCCGATCGGCTCGAACTCGCCGGAACGTGGCCGTCCACGCCGGAGCGAGCCTGCTCGCCGGCGCGCTCTCGGCCGGCGTCGTCTACGGGACGTACGTGACCGCGGCCGGCGGCCAACCGATAGCCGCGCTCGCGCTGCTGCTCTTCGGCGGGGTCGTGTTGGCGTCGGCGTTTCGGTGAGCGCGGCAGAGAGACACGTCGACTCGCCGGCGGCGAGTCGGGATCGGCGTCGCTTTTGTACCCCGCGGCCGACGGGCGGACATGGACACCGACGCGACCGCGCCGGCGAGGTGGTCGGCGTGACGGACCTCGTGACGTTCGGCGAGACGATGCTCCGGCTCTCCCCGCCGCGCGGCGAGCGGCTGGAGCGGACCCGCGACCTCGACGTCCAGGCCGGCGGTGCGGAGAGCAACGTCGCGGTCGGGGCGGCGCGACTGGGTGCGGACGCCGTCTGGTTCTCGAAGCTCCCCGACTCGCCGCTCGGCCGCCGGATCGTGAGCGAGCTCCGGAGCCACGGCGTCCGGACCGGCGTGGCGTGGGCGGAGCCAGGTTCGAGCCGAGTCGGCACCTACTACCTCGAACACGGCGGCGAGCCGCGGGGGACGAACGTGATCTACGACCGGGCGGACGCCGCGGTCACGACCGTCGAGCCGTCGGAGCTGCCGACCGGCGCGCTGGAGTCTGCGGCGTACTTCCACACCACGGGGATCACCCCGGCGCTCTCGGAGACGACGCGAGAGACGACGCGAGCGCTGTTGCGGGCGGCGGGCGAGGCGGGCGTGACGCGGACCTTCGATCTCAACTACCGCGCGAAGCTGTGGGACCCGTCGACCGCGCGGGAGACCTACGAGGCGCTGTTCGCGGACGTGGACGTGCTGTTCGTCCCGCAGCGGGACGCCCGCGAGGTGCTCGACCGCGAGAGCGACGCGGTCGAGATCGCCCACGGCCTCGCGTCCGAACACGGCTTCGAGTCCGTGATCGTCACCCGCGGGACCGGCGGCGCGGTCGCGCTCCGGGACGGCTCGGTCCACGAGCAGGGCGTCTTCGAGGCGGAGACGTTCGACGCGATCGGCACCGGCGACGCGTTCGTCGCGGGCTACCTCGCCGAGCGGATCGACGGGGGCGACGTGCCCGCCGCCCTCGAGCGCGCGGCCGCGACCGCGGCGCTCAAACGCACCGTCGGGGGCGACATCGCGGTCGTGACCCCCGACGAGGTCGACCGCGTCCTCGGGGGAGAAGCCGGGATCGATCGGTGACCGGTCGGGGAAGGGTCGATGACCGGGCGGCGAGCGGCGGCCGACACTCGGTCCGTCCCGCCGTTCCGACCGGTTTATAATCGCTCCGCGAGCCGGATCGAACATGACCGACGACGACCGACGGGACGAGCTGATCGCGGCGCTTCGTGCGGCCGACGCCGTCCGATTCGGCGAGTTCGAACTCTCACACGGCGGCACGAGCGACTACTACGTCGACAAGTACCTCTTCGAGACCGACCCGGAGTGCCTGGGTCTCATCGCCGACGCGTTCGCCGATCGACTCGCCGACACCGACGCGAAACTGGCCGGCGTCGCGCTCGGCGCGGTCCCGCTCGTGGCGGTGGCCGCCGCGGAGCTCGGCCGGCCGTACGTCATCGCGCGCAAACAGGCCAAGGAGTACGGCACCGCGAACCGGATCGAGGGGAGACTCGAGGCGGGCGAGGAGGTCGTCGTCTTGGAGGACATCGCGACGACCGGCCAGTCCGCCGTCGACGCGGTCGAGGCGCTCCGCGAGGCGGGCGCGACCGTGAACCGCGTGCTCGTCGTCGTCGACCGCGAGGAGGGCGCGGCGGAGCTGCTCGCCGACCACGACGTGGAGCTGGAGTCGCTGTTGACGGCCTCGGAGCTGCTCGCGGACCGCGACGCCTGAGTCGGCGACCGACTCGAGCGGCCCCTCACGCCGAGGACTCCGGCGCCTCCACCGTCGGCACCGCGACGCGGTCGAGCGCGTCGGCGATCACGTCGGCCTTCTCCACGTCGTTGACGGTCGCGTCCGGCGTCAACACCAGCCGGTGTGCGAGCGTCGGCTCCGCGACGCGTTTCACGTCGTCGGGGGTGAGAAAGTCACGGCCGGCGACGGTCGCGTTCGCGCGGGCGGCCTCGAAGAGCCGCTGGGTGCCGCGCGGGGAGACGCCGACCTCGACCCGGCGGTCCTCCCGGGTCCGGTGGACGATGGACGCCATGTACGCGAGGAGGTCGTCGTCGACGCGCACCGTCTCGGGGACCGCCCGGAGGTCGGCCACGTCCGCGGGGTCGAGCACGCGCTCGACGGTCGGACTCCGGTCGGTGCGGCCGGCGCGCCGGCGGAGGATCTCCACCTCGCCGGCCTCGTCGGGATAGCCGAGCGAGGTCTTGATCATGAACCGGTCGAGCTGCGCCTCGGGCAGCGGGAACGCCCCCTCGCTCTCGACGGGGTTCTGCGTCGCGATGACGTAGAAGGGGTCCGGGAGGTCGTGGGTCTCGCCGTCAGCGGTGACCTGTCCCTCCTCCATCGCCTCCAGCAGGGCGGCCTGCGTCTTCGGGGGGGCCCGGTTGATCTCGTCGGCGAGCACGACGTTCGCGAAGATCGGTCCCGGCGAGAAGGAAAACGAGCCGTCCCGCTCGTCGAAGACGTTCGTGCCGGTCACGTCGGAGGGGAGCAGGTCCGGCGTGAACTGGATCCGCGAGAACTCCAAGCCGAGCGCGGTCGCGAACGACCGCGCCGAGAGGGTCTTTCCGGTGCCGGGAACGTCCTCTAAGAGGACGTGCCCGCGGGCGATGATCCCGAGCGTGACGCGCTCGAGGAACTCGCGGTCGGCGACGACCGCGGATCCGATCTCGTCTATCACCCGCGAGCAGGCCTCGGCCGCGTCGGGGACGTCCATGTGACCGCCAACGGGAGAGGCGGCAAAAGGGTTGTCGCGGTCGGCGAGGACGATCGTCTCGGCCGGCGAGGTCGATCGTCGAGCGACCCGATCGTCGCCCGGTCACTTCCGGCGACGAACCGCGATCGAAACCCATAACATCGGAAGCATCGAACCGGAGAACGAGCCGAGGTAGCCTAGCCTGGCCAAGGCGGTAGATTCGAAATCTACTGTCCATTCGGACACCGGAGTTCAAATCTCCGCCTCGGCGCTTTCTCGCGGAACCCTCGACCGAGAGACCCGTCCCTCGACGTTACGGCGGACTTCCGAGCGACGCCTGTTCGGGGTCGGCGTCCCCGCGGAGCCGACGCCGGCGCTTGTCGTAAGCCGCCTCGAGCTTGGCGTTCGTCGCTCGCGAGACTAGATAGAGGTCGGCGACGCCACCGTCTCGGGGGTGTGCGGTCGCGACCCAGACGTGGCCGTCGCCCGCGGAGAGATCGTCCGCCCAGCGCTCCGCGGCCTCGCGGCTCTCGAAGGCGTGCCGGGGACCGTCCTCGAAGACGATCCGACCCACCTTCGCGTTGCGCTTTCGGGCGGACGGTTTGACCGCGACGACGACGCTCACGACCGGTACTGGGGGCTCATCGATTAAAAACCCCGTCAGACGAGAGGTGGGTCGCGGAGACGGTCGGATCGCGGCGATCGAAAGGAATCACACCCCCGGCCGCCCTAGCGGCCCGCATGAGCGAACCCGACTGGTACGAGGACGCGACCATCTACTCCTTCGACGTGAAGACGTTCGACGACAGCGACGGCGACGGGTGGGGCGACTTTCAGGGCGCGATCGACCGGCTGGGATACCTCGACGAATTCGGCGTCGATGCCGTCTGGATCCGACCGTTCTACCCGAGCCCGCTGCGGGACAACGGGTACGACGTCGCCGACTACTACGGCGTCGACGAGCGGCTCGGGACGCTCGCGGACTTCCGCGAGTTCGCCGAGCGCGCGCACGACCGCGGGATCCGCGTTCTCACCGACCTCGTATTCAACCACACCTCGGTCGACCACGAGTGGTTCCGGCGGGCCCGCGAGGACCCCGAATCGAAGTACCACGACTACTACCTGTGGACGAGCCACCTCGAGGACGCCCACCACCGCGGCAACATCTTCCCGGAGTACGAGGACGGCGTCTGGTCGTACGACGAGGTCGCCGAGAAACACTACTTCCATCAGTTCTACTCACATCAGCCCGATCTCAACGTGGCGAACCCCGCGGTCCGCGAGGAGCTGTACGACGTGCTCCGCTTCTGGCTCGACCAGGGCGCGGACGGCTTCCGGATCGACGCCGCCCACCCGATGCTCATGCCGAAGGGCCACAACGCGACGACGCTCGAGGACACCGAACTCGAGGAACCGATCGACCTCTTCACCCGGATGCGCGAGGTCGTCGAGTCCGAGCAGTCCGACGCCGTCCTGCTCGCGGAGGCCGACGACGAGCCCGAGAACCTGGACTACTACTTCGGCGACGGCGAGGCGTTCCACCTCCAGTTCAACTTCGTGATGAACGCCCACCTCACGTACGCGGTCGGGGTGCGGGACGCGTGGCCGCTCTACCGCGCCCACGAGATCCTGCCCGATATCGGAGGGGTCGGCACCTGGGTGAACTTCCTGCGGAACCACGACGAGTGGAACCTGCTGAAGCTTCCCGAGGAGGCGTTCGAACACGCCCGCGAGTACTTCGGCGACGACGCAGGCGACTCGTGGATCTTCGAGCGGGGCCACAGACTCCGGCTCGCGGACCTGTACGACGGCGATCCCGACCGGATCGCGTTGGCTCACGCCCTGCTCTTTTCGTTACCCGGCTCCGTCGCGCTCCAGTCGGGCGACGAGATCGGCATGGGCGCGGACCTCTCGCTGCCCGAACGCGAGGCGGTCCGCACGCCGATGCAGTGGGACGACTCGGCGAACGGCGGCTTCTCGACGGCCGACCCCGACGACTGTTACAACCCCGTCGTCGACGAGGGCGAGTACGCGTACGACCGGGTCAACGTCGCCGACCAGCGCGAGAACCCCGATTCGCTCCTCTCGCGGATCCGGGACCTCTCGCGCGTCCGCGACCGCTGTCCCGAGATCGCCCGCGGCGACTTCCGGATCGTCGACGCCGAGCCGAAGGGGGTGTGGGCTCACCGGTTCGACCGCGACGGGGAGGTCCTGTTGTGCGCGCACAACTTCGCCGCGGAGTCGCGCGAGGCCGTCTTCGGGTTCGACGTCGACTCCGACGCGGCCGAACGCGTCGTCGGCGGCGGTGACTACCGCGTCGCCGACGGCGGGGTCACACTCGATCTGGGCGCTCACGAGTACGTCTGGCTTCGCGGCGAGAAGCAGTAGATCGCCGCATAAACCCGTCTACCGCCACTCTTCACGGGGAATACAGTCGTCCGCTCGCACCGTGATCCACCGCGTCGTCCGCTCGTCTGGGTCGCGGTCGCCCTCGAAGAACGTCACCTCGGCGTCCGGCGACTCCCCATCCGCCGCCGGTCGGCAGACGATCTCCGGCCGCTCACCGCGAACACGCATCGGTGACGTGGACATACATGATCGTTCATGGCCCATCGGATAATAGTTGTCGGTCTGGACTCGCGTTCGGAAAGTGATAAGTATTCCATCCGTAACGCCGGTTCGGTCGTCAGAATTGATCGAACGTCCACCCCAATGCCGCTGCCGGCCGGGACTACAGGCGGACCGGAACGCCGCGGTCGTCGAGGTACTCCTTCGTCTCCTCGATGGAGTAGTCGCCGAAGTGGAAGATGGAGGCGGCGAGGCCGGCGTCCGCGTTCGCCTCGGTGAACACCTCGTACATGTCCTCGGGGCCACCACACCCCGAAGAGGCGATGACGGGCGTCGAGACGGCGTCGCAGACGGCCTTCATGAGGGGAATGTCGTACCCGTCCTTCGTCCCGTCCATGTCGATGGAGTTGACGAACAGTTCGCCTGCGCCGCGCTCCTCGGCCTCCTTCGCCCACGAGACGGCGTCGATCCCGGTTCCCTCGCGACCGCCCTTCTTCGTACACTCGAACCACACCTCCTCGCCGTCGTCGTCCCGATAGAAGTGCTCGCCGGCGTCGTCGTGGCGCCGCCGGGCGTCGACGGAGATGACGATACACTGGCTGCCGAAGGCGGCCGCGCCCTCCTCGATGAGTTCGGGTCGCTCGAGCGCGCCGGTCGTGATCGACACCTTGTCCGCGCCGGCACGGAGCGTCTCCTTGATGTCGGCCTTCGTCCGGATGCCGCCGCCGACCGTGAGCGGGATGAAACACTCGTCGGCGACCGCGTTCACCACGTCGAGCATCGTCTCGCGACCCTCGGCGCTGGCGGTGATGTCGAGGAAGACGAACTCGTCGGCGCCCGCGGCGTTGTACTTCTTCGCCAGCTCGACGGGGTCGCCGGTGTACTCCAGGTTCTCGAAGTTGACCCCCGTGTAGACGGCGGCGTCGCCGTCGTCGTCGAGGTCGACGTCGATACAGGGGATGATCCGCTTCGTGAGTCCCATTCGTTACCGACCGTTGGCGACGAGGGAAGTAAAAGGCGCGGGGACGGAGTCGGCCGTTTCCCCCTCACCATCGGCGGGGTCGCCGATTCACTCCCGGGCGTCGTACCGGGACACCGCGCGGTCCGCGCGCGTCGAGACGCCGTTCGGGTTGCGCGCGGGGCTTCGGTCGCGCGCCCGAGCGACGAGTCCGTCCGAACCCCCGGAGAGGATCCCGGTCAGCACGTCGCGGCCGTTCGAGACCCACCCCGAGGGCGTGGCCTCGCCGCGGACCACGTCGCGGGCGACGTCCACGGCGTCCGTGACCGCGTGCTTGCCCGTCCGAGCGAGCGCGGTCGGTCGAACCCCGTAGTTCTTGACCAGTCGGTACGCGAGCGCGCGGTACTTCCAGCCCCAGTCGCGGGCGGTCCGTCCGCCGTCGGCCGCGGTCGGGCTCGGCGGCTCCTCGCGGACCGAGACCTCGGAGCGCCAGGCGACCTCGCGGTCCATCCGTGCGAGCCGGTGGGCGGCGTCCCGCGCGCCGCCGACCCGGAGGTACTCGTCGAACCCGTCGAGGTCTCGCAGCGTCCCCCGACGAAACGCGACGTTCCCCCCCGCGAAGTACGTCACCAACCGACCCGCGATCCGGCGGCGCTCCGGACCGTCCGAGCGGTCGACCCCTCGATCGCCGCCTCCGTCGTCGTCTGCTCCGGACTCGATCGGCCGGATCGGTCCGGTCACCACGTCGGCGTCGGCGAGTCCGTCACGGACGCCCTCGAGCCACGACTCGTCGATCCGGTTGTCGTAATCGACCAACGCGACCGCGTCGCCGCCCGCCACTTCGATGCCGGCGTTTCTGGCGACGTTGACGGTTCGATCCGAGATCTCGACGAGCACGTCGACGTCGTCGCGGTCGCGCACCATTCCGGTGGTGCCGTCCGCGGACGGACCGTTGACGACGATCACCTCCGTGTCGGGCGCGTGCGCCGCCAGCGCGTCGAGGCAGGCGGCTAACCGGTCCCGACCGTTGAGCGTCGGGACGACGACCGACAGGTCCATATGGGTGTCAATCGGGTCGGGGATAAAAAAGGCCTCCGTGGTGAGACGCGAGTTCGGTCGGTCGACTCCGCTTAAACCGTCAGGAAGTAGACCTGCTTGCGAGCGTCCTTGAAACTGTAGCGGGAGTCGACGAGTTCCTCGTCCTCCAGGCGGTTGAGCGCGTAGCGAACGGTGCGGTCGGGTAAAAGCGACTCCTCGGCGAGCCCGCCCTGCGAGAGGGGCGCGTCGCCCTCCAGGACCTTCGCGACGAGTTTGGCGCTCGGAGGCAGTTCGCGCAGACGTTCGCGGTATTCGCTCTCGGTGAGACGGCCCTGATCGGCTGACTCCACGGGACTGGTACTCATACGTCCGAGGAAACCCGCGATCGGTGGTAAAGGTTGGCTACATATGGAGGTATACGATCGTTATTATATAAGGTATTAATATCACAGTCGTCGGGCCCGTCCTCGCGGTCGGCCGACCGCCACCCGGGAGGAGCGGTCGGGACGTCGAGACCCACCTCCGGCACGAGTGAGCGAGGCGTCGAGACGGATTTCCGACGGCACGTATCCAGTACGGTTTTGGTCGTTCGGCGTCCACCGGAGACAACGTGAAGGGTCAGGACTGGTATCAGGCCGACGAGGTCGCCGAGGAGTACGAGGATCTCCGCTTTTCGGGCGGCGGAGCCCTCATCGACCGGCGCGAGAAGGAGGCGGTGCTCTCCGCGCTCGGACCGATCGACGACGGCCACCGGGTGTTGGAGGTCGCCTGCGGCACCGGTCGGTTCACGACCATGCTCGCGGACCAGGGGGCGGACATCGTCGGGCTCGACATCTCCAGGGAGATGCTCGAGCAGGGTCGCGAGAACGCGGCGGAGACGGGCGTCTCGGACACCGTCGAGTTCCTCCGTGGGGACGCCTCGAGACTGCCGTTTCCGGACGACCACTTCGACTCGGTGGTCGCGATGCGCTTTTTCCACCTGATGGACGAGCCGCTTCAATTCATGCGCGAACTCCGCCGAGTGAGCAGCGAGCAGGTGTTCTTCGACACGTTCAACGCCCGGAGTCTCCGCGTGTTGTACACGTGGCTCCTTCCGATGGGCTCGCGGCTCTACTCGGAACGACAGGTCGCCGACATGCTCGGTTCGGCCGGCATGACTCTCGCGAACGAGGAACACGACTTCGTGTTGCCCTACGGGTTCTACCGCGGGCTTCCGAGCGTCGTCGCGAGACCGTTCCGGGCCGTCGACGAACTGGTCGGGAACACGATCCCCGGCGACTACGTCGCCACGGTCTCCTACTGGGACGCCCGGATCGAAAACGAGTGAGGTTCGCGGCGCGTCGCGACCCGACTAGACGTCCTCGTCTATGACTTCGCCGACCGCGAAGTTCGATTTCACTTCCGTCACCTCGATCTTCACGCGTTCGCCGACCTCCGTGTCGGGAACGATGATCACGTACCCGCGCTCGACGCGGGCGATTCCGTCGCCCTGCTTGCCGAGGTCCTCGATCTCGACGTATCGCATCTCGCCGGGCTCGACCGGGGGCTGCGGACCGTCCCCGGTGGACGCGGCCGCGTCGTCGCGATCGGCGACTCCGCCCTCGGTCCCGCCCCGCTCGATGAGCGCGACCCGGTAGGTCTCGCCCGGCTCCACCGATCCGGTCTCGACCTCGCGGCGTGGTACTTTCACGACGTACTCGCCGTCCTCCTCTCGGACGTCGGCGCTGAACAGACAAAGGAGCTTCTCGGAGATTTCCATGATATACTCCGACCGGTACGTCGAGACCGGTTATTATAGTTGTACCGCCGGACGCCGTCGACCGCGTCCGCTCCCGGCAACCGCCGCGGGGGGACGAACGCCTTTGTGACGGCCTGTCCAACCGGCACGCATGGCCGGACCCGAGTTCCGATACGGAGCCGTCTCGCCCCCGATCGTGACGCCGTTCGACGCCGACGGCGACGTCGACGCCGACGCGCTCGCGAGCCACACCGACGCGCTCGTCGAGGCCGGTCTCGACGGGATGGTCCCCTGCGGGACGACCGGCGAGTTCGCCAGCCTCGACGACGCGGAGTACCGAACCGTGATCGAGACGGTCGCCGAGGCCGTCGACGGGCGCGTTCCCGTGATCGCCGGCGCGGCGGACACGACCGTCTCGGGCGTGCGCGAGCGCCTCGCGTTCGCCGCGTCCGCGGGCGCCGAAGCGGGACTCGTCACGCTCCCGTACTACCACACCTCGACCGATCCCGAGGGGCAACTGGCGTTCCTCGAGGCCGTCGCCGACGACGCGCCGCTGCCGGTCTTCCTCTACGACATTCCCTCGACGGTCGGCGAGGCGATCGATCCGGGCGTGATCGCCGACGTCGCCGAGCACGAGTCGGTCGTCGGGGCGAAGGACACGACCGGCGACGTCTCGGCGCTCGACGCGAAGATCCGCGCGACGCCGGACTCCTTCACCGTCTTTCAGGGGTTCGACTCCCAGCTGTATCCGAGCGTCTCTCTCGGCGTCGACGGGGGGATTCACGCGCTCTCGCAGGTGATCCCGGAGGTGTTCGTCGCGATGGGCGACGCGATCCGCGCCGGCGACGACGACCGCGCGCTGCGGCTTCACCGTCGGGGGATCGTCCCGCTCTTCGACCGGTGCGGCGAGCACGGCTTCGCGCCCGCAACGAAGGTCGCGGCCGCTCACCGCGGGTTCATCCCGAACCCGGCGGTCCGCCCGCCGCTGACGCTCCCCGACGAGGCGGCGCGCGAGGCGATCGCGGCCGACGTCGACGCGGCGCTGGACGCGGTGTGAGGGGAGTGCCCGGCGTTTTCACCCGCTGCCGACCGGCGTCCCGTCCGCGTTCTTCGGTCCCTCGGAGTCGAAGACGACGACGTCGCCGTCGGCCCGCTCGGCGGCGGTCGGGTCGTAGCCGTCACGCACCGCGATCGCCTCCTCCAGCTCCCGGATCGCCCGCTCCTTGAGTGCCGCCGCCAGCGACTCGGCGTCCGCACGGGAGATCTCCCTGCCGAGCCCCTCGCACTCGTGGGCGCGGACCATCCCCTCGCCGTCGACCGCCTCGCCCATCGGCTGGCTCGTCCCGCCGAGCGCGACGCTGAACGGGTAGGTCCGGCAGATGAGCGGCCGCGAGTCGTGGACGGTACAGGCCCCTCGCCCGTCCGACTCCTCGTAGAAGGTACAGTCGCCGCAGTCGTCGGTCGCGAGCGCCCACTCGAAGGTCTCGCCCGCCGGCTCGCCGTCTTCGTCCTCCGCGAGCCCGTACGGCATGGGGCGGGCCACGTCGCGCCAGTCGTACGCCTCGCCGAGGGCGTCATCCGCGGCGTCGGCGACCTCGCGGACCTCGTCAGGAAAGACCGTCGCGGTGTGCGGCTCGCGGTCGTCGCCGGCGCGGTCGCCGTGGCAGCCGTCGTCGCCGGCGCGGTCGTCGCCAGCTACCCCCTCGCCGTCGGCCTCGCCCGCTCCCTCGCCGGCCGGCGCGCCGCCCGGTTCGTCGGGGGCGTACCCCGTACAGCAGCCGCCACAGCGCGTACACTCGAAGCCGATGGACTCGATCGCGTCGGCCAGGTCGTCGACGGCGAGGTCGCGGGCGCGGTCGAGCTCGGCTTCGAGCGGTTCCATACCTCCGGTCGGGACGCGATCGGGTTAACCGCGTCCCTTCTCGCGGTCGCGTTCGGCCGGTCACGATACGAGGGACGCACGGCGAAGGAGCGAAGTACGATCGCTCCCTACGACCCGGTCGTGAGAGAGTACGAACGGAAGGGACTCCTCGAACGCGTCGAGCGCGAGGCGGCCACGGTCGGCGCGCGGATCCCGGAGGAGATCGAGGTCCAAGAGGAGCCGATCGACCTCCAGTCGTTCGTCTTCGAGATCAAGCGGCGGGAGACGGTCCCGCCGGGCGAACGCGACCGCGTCGAGCGGGCGAAGCGGAACCTCCGCCGCGAGCGGCTCGAGCGGCTCGAGCACATCGAGGAGAACGAGGTGAGCTACGAGCGCGGCGAGGAGCTGGCGGCGTCGATCATCGGCATCGACCGGGCGCTGGAGGCGCTCGAGGGGCTGAACGCGCCGGACCCGGAGACCGAGGCGGAACGGCAGGCGGCCGCCGACCGGAAGCGGTGGATGAGCTTCCTGAAGAAGGCGCTCGGCCGCGATGACGCCGGCGGCGGCCGCACGCGGTTTTAGTTCCCGGTGAAGTCGATCCGCGAGTCGCCGGCGTCGTCGTCGCGATGGCTCGGCCCGCGCCGGACGAACTCGTACGCGTCGTCCGCGAGGTACACCGCGCCGTCGTCGACCGTCACGTCGACGTCCTCGAGGATCGCGCCCTCACACGGGCCGAAGTTACAGTAGCCGGTGCCGCCCTCGAAGGTCGCGCCGTGTTTCTGACAGAACACCTCGCCGTTCCGGACGAACGCGCCCTCGTCCTTGTCGAGGCGCACGTCGGTCCAGTGTTGACAGTAGTTACGGAACGCCGAGACGTCGCCGTCGGTCCGAAGCAGGATCGCCTCGGCCTCGAAGGAGCCGCCGTTCGTCTCCACGCCGTCAACGTCCACGTCGCCGTTTTTGCCGACGTCGCCCTCGCTCTCGTCGACCGAGTCGGGATCGACCGGGCGGAGCGTCACGAGAAGCGTGCTGTCCTCCGGCATCTCGTCGAGGGCGGCGATCCGCCGGTCCGCGTCCATACGAGTCGGTGGCCTGCGCTCGGTTTGAACGTTGCGCGTTCGAGGCGATCAGACTCCCAGCCACTCGTCGTCGCGGATCTCGTACCCGTTCTCCCGGCAGACCTTCGCCGCCTGCCGTCGGACGTCCCGGGAGCCCGGAACGCGCTCCTTCTCGGCCACCCGATCGACGATCCAGTCGGCGACGGCGTCGATCGCCTCGTCGTCGTCGTCGCCGTCGACGTCCGCGAGCGCCCGGAACGTCCGCTCGTAGGCCTCTCGCTGTGACCGGTTCGTCTCGGCGTTCGGGAGTCGCGCGACCGCCTCCACGACCCGCTTCATCGCCGTGGCCACCGTCGGCCGTTGGACGCGGGTTCCGACCGCGGCGGGCGAGTCGAACGACTCCGCCGGCGCGTCCGGGAGGAGGTCCGCGATCGTGTACGTTTCGACGACGGACTCGATCTCGCGGTCGCCGACCGCGGAGACGATCTCGGCTCCCGTCGCCGGGAACTCCACGGATTCGAGCTCCGTCTCGAAGTAGGCGAGCGTCGAGGCGTCGACCGGCGGTTCGACCTCGTCGCCCCGCTCGAGTTCCGCGGCGATCTCGCGCTCGCGCTGGCGTCGCTCCTCGTCGTGGGCCTGCTTGTCTCGGCCGCTCTTGTCGTCTGCCATCCCCAATCTACGGGTCCGAGCCGGATAGTCCTGTGGGCGAGATGACGGGTCCGTTCGGGACTCACGATCGGCGGCCGCCGTAACACGCCGCCTCCACGCGTCGGTCGAACAGCCGCGAGAGCAGCGTCGTGAGCGGGCCGGAGACGCCCTCTCCCTCGCCGTCGACGGCGATCCCGTCGACCGTCCGAACCGGGCGGATCCCCCACGTCGCGTTCGCGAGGAAGACCTCGTCGGCCTCGCGCACCTCGCTCGGGGCGTAGCTCCCCTCCTCGACCGGGATCGCTTCCTCCTCGGCGACGTCGATCACCTCCGCCCGCGCGGCGCGAGGAACCACCGGGCCGTCGAGCGAGGGCGTCTGAAGCCCCTCACCGTCAGTGAAAAAGAGGGACGAGTCCGCCCCGCCGACGACGTCGCCGTCGGCGTCGGAAAGCAGCGCCTCGTCCGCGCCCGTCACCCGGAGTTCGAGCCGCGCGAGGACCTCGTTCACCCGGGCGTGAGTCGTCGCGTCGGCGGGAACTGCCCGGTCCGGCGTCTTTCGAGTTTTGACGGTCTGGAGCGTCGCCGGCGCGTCGAAGACCGGATCCGACCCGACCCCACCCCTCGGAAGCGGACGGACCGCCACGACGACCGTCGGATCGCTCTCGACTCGCGGATCGAACCGGTCTGCGGCCCCGTCGCGGTCGGACCCGTTCGCCGGGCGACCGCGGGTGACGGAGACCTCACAGACCGCGTCCGACAGGCCGTTCGCTTCGAGCGTCTCGTCGATCCGGTCCCGCAACTCCGCGTCCGAGAGACCGTGGTCGATCGAGAGCGCCTCACAGCTCCGGGCCAGTCGGTCGGCGTGTCGGTCCCAGCGGAACACGGTTCCGCCGTACGCTCGCATGGTCTCGCGGGCAGCGTCGCCGTAGCGGAACCCGCGGTCCTCGACGTGGATCGTCGCCGATCCCGCGGGCACGACCTCGCCGTCGACGTGGTATCGCCGGTCCGCGTCGTCGTTCATTCGTCTTGCCGGACCGCCCGGTCGCCTTGCGACACCTCAGAACTCCTTGGCGCGATCGATCCACTTGACGGCGCGTTTCTCGCCGATGTTCGCGCCCTCGGCCACGTCGGCGGGATCGGCGGCCGCGAGGTCCTCGACGGTCTCGATCCCGACACCACCGAGCCGCTCGCCGTACGCCGGGCCGATCCCCTTGATCCGGTCGACGGGCTCGCCGTCGACGCCGTCCTCGTCCGACCCGTCCGCGTCGTCGCCGTCTGACTCCGTGCTCGCGTCGGCGTCGTCTTCCTCGTCTCCCTCGGTCTCCTCGTCTTCCCCGTCCTCGACCACCTCCTCGTCTGCGGGTTCCGACGCGTCGACCTCGTCTTCGTCGGCTTCGTCGGCCTCGCCTCCGTCCGCTTCGTCCTCGGCGGACTCGTCTCCGTCGGGCTCGTCGTCCTTTCCGGGCTCCTCCTCGCCCATGACGCCGTCCGCGGAGTCGACGTCGCTTCCGTCAGCACCTTCGCTCCCGTCGGCACCTTCGCTTCCGTCGTCCGTCTCTCCGTCGCCGGCGTCCCGTTCGACGGTCACCGTCGTCTCCCCGCTCTCGCCGTCGGACGAGTCGCTCCCGAACCCGAGCTTCTCCTTGATCTTCTTCAGCAGGGCCATTGCCGTCCGATACACGCGCCCGATATTTAAAGGCCCGCGACGGATCCGCTCGCGGAAGCCTCGGGTGCCGGTCTCGCCGCGGTTAAGTCGTCGCGGGCACACGATCTGCCATGTCGATCCTCGATGCGGTCATGTGGTCCGTACACGTCGGGTTCGCGGTGCTCTGGACGGGAAGCGTGCTGTTCGTCGCGCTCGCGGTGGTCCCGCCGGCGACCCGCGGCGACGTCGGAAGCGACGCGCTCGCCGCGGTGGTCGGCCGGCTCCGGTGGATATCGCGGATCGCGGCGCTCGCGTTCCTCGCCACCGGCGGACACATGGCCGGGACGCTGTACACCGTCGAGTCGCTCACCGGCACCGGCCGGGGCCACCTCGTGCTCACGATGCTCGCCCTCTGGTTCGTGATCACCGGACTCGTCGAGGTCGCGAGCGGGAAGCTCCTCGACGGGCTCGAGACCGGAAAGCTGCGCGAGCCCGCCCGCGACGCGAAGCCGTTCTTCTACGCCGCCGCCGGGCTCTCGGTCGGGCTGGTCCTCACGGCCGGGCTGCTGGCGAGCCCCTCCGTGTTATAAGACGATCCGCGCGGTCACTCCAGTCGCTCGCGCAGCGCCGCGTTCATCTCCTCGACCGGCGCGTCCTCGCCGGTCCAGCGCTCGAACGCCTCGACGCCCTGGAAAAGCAACATCCACGCGCCCTCGATAGTCGTCGCGCCTGCCGCCGCGGCCTCGCGGAGGAGTCGGGTCTCCGTCGGCGTGTAGACCGCATCGAGGACGGCCAGGTCGGCGTGGAGCAGGTCGGCCGGCACCGGCGTCGCGTTCTCCTCCATGCCGACGCTCGTGGCGTTCACGAGCACGTCGGCGGCGGGTACCCGTTCGTCGAGCCCGGCGAGTCCCCCGCCGGTCGCGCCGGGCACCTCCGCGGCGAGATCGGTCGCCCGCTCCGTCGTGCGGTTGGCCACGTGGACGCTCGCACCGGCGTCGGAGAGCGCGAACGCCGCCGCCCGGCCCGCGCCGCCCGCGCCGACGACGACCGCGTCGCTCCCGTCGAGGGACACGCCGTGGCGCTCGAACGACCGGGTCACGCCCGCCGCGTCCGTGTTGTAGCCGCGGGGCGTTCCGCCCTCCCCTCCGTCCTCGTCGGGATCCGGGAAGACGACCGTGTTCACCGCGCCGATCCGCTCTGCGAGCGGGTCGGGGTCGACGGCGGCGAGCACGTCGCGTTTGAACGGGATGGTGACGTTGAGCCCGGCCACGCCCAGCGCGGCCGCGCCCTCGACCGCCCGGACGGCGTCGTCCGGGTCCGGCTCGAAGGTGACGTAGCGCGCGTCGATGCCGAGCGCCTCGTAGCCCGCCTCGTGCATCGGCGGCGACAGCGAGTGGCCGACCGGGTTGCCGATCAGTCCGTAGACGTCCATACCGTCCGGGCGACCCGGACGAACAAAAACCCGACTCACTCGCTTTCGGTCCCGCGATCCGCGTCGGGGTCCACGTCGGCGTCCGCGTCGATGACCTCCTCCAACGTCTCCGTCCCCACGTCGCTCGCGAGCTTGACGCCGACGAGCGAGACGACGACGCCGGCGACGATGAACGCCGCGAGCCGCTGGGCGGGCGCGACGGCGAAGCCGGCGACGACCGTCGGCTCGAGGAGGGACTCCTGTTCGAGGAAGTAGCCGGCGAACCCTCGTACGACGAGCGCGACCGCGACGATCACGAACGGGAGGTTGAGGTACGGCGTCCGGATCCCCTCGTCGCGGATCAGCTCGTCGAGCAGGCGACCGACCGCCGCGGTCACCCCCGCGACCGCGAGCCACGGGACGGCCGCGTAGGTGAACTCCATCGCCTGGACCGTCAAGAGCGCGTCCCCGAGATCCGTCGCCGCCAGTACGCCGAAGAAGCCCCCGACGAGCGAGAGCCCGCCGGCGACGACGTACGTCACGACCGACACCTGCCCGGCGTACAGCGCCTCCCGCACCCGCTCCGGCATCCCCGCGACCAGCCGGTCGATCCCCAGCCCCTTGTAGAGGAGCGCCGCGCCGAGCAGCCCGGCGACGCCGGCGACCGCGGCCGGAGCGGAGAACTGGACGAACAACACGGGCAACAACAGCAGCGCGATCCCGATCGGGACGAGCACGGTCGAGCGGAGTTGTTCGTCGGCGAGGAACTGCTTCAACAGGTAGTAGGTCGACTCGATGTCTCGAGCCTGACGGACCACGACGCGGTCGACGCCGTCGACGGGCATCCGCGACTCGACGATCGGGAGGACGCGCTCGTCCTCCGCGGAGTCGACGACGACGATGGCGGCGCTCGGGTCGTAGCGATCGGCGAGGTCGTCGAGCTGGGCGGCGATCGACCGGTCGGCGCCGACCGGGCTCTCGCTCTCGGCCGAGACGACGGCCACAACCGCCTCCTCGCGCTCGTCGCGGAGGTCGCGAGCGACCCGGAGCGCCTCGAGCAGACAGTTGACGCTGGCGTCCTCGGGGTCGGCGAGCCCCGCGTCGGTGACGAGCGAGCGAACGGCCTCCCAGCCGGCGACCGGCATCGGCACGTTCGTGGCCCGACCGATCGTTCCCGAGCGGTCCACGCAGATCACCAGCGTCGTCACGGGTGAGTCCACACCCCGACGGAGTAAAAACCCTCTCCGTCCCGCCACGCGGTCGACAGGCACAAACCTCCTCCCGTCCGACCCCGGCCATGATCGACATCGACGGGGGCGACGGCGGAGGCGGCGTCCTCCGAAACGCCCTCGGGCTCTCCATCGCGACCGGCGAGGCGGTCCGCATCGACGACCTCCGTGGGGATCGCCCCGAACCGGGGCTCAAACCACAGCACGTCGCGTGTCTCGAGGCCGCGAGCCTCGTCGCCGACGGCGACGCGACCGGTGTCGAACTCGGGAGCGAGCGGGTGACCTTCGAGCCCGGAGTCCTGGCGGACGACGAAGCGATCCCGAGGGACCCGTGCGCGGGCGATGAAACCGCGGCCGAACCGACCGTCGACGTCGGGACCGCGGGCAGCGCGACGCTCGTCGCCTCGACCGTCCTCCCCGCGGCGCTCGTCGCGGAGGGAACCGTCCGGTTACGGGTCATCGGCGGAACCGACGTGGCCTGGTCCCCGCCGCTCGAGTACTTCGCCGGCGTGACGCTCCCGGTGCTTCGCGCCCACGGACTCGCCGTCGGACTCGACGCCCTCCGTCGCGGGTTCCACCCGGCCGGCGGCGGCGAGATCCGGTTGACGCTCGGTCCGTCGACGCCGGAGCCGCTCGACCTCGCGGAACCCCGCGGAATCGACCGTGTCGACGCGGCTGCGGTCGCCTCCGCGGACCTGCTCGAGGCCGACGTGGCGGACCGGATGGTTCGGGAGGCGGGGGATCGACTCACGGGGGACGGCGTAGCCGTCGGCTCCCGGTCCGCACGGTACGTCGAGGCGGACTCGACCGGAGCGGCGGTCGTGCTCCGCGTCCTCGCCGGCGGTGAAGACGACGGGGATCGGTCCTCGAATCCGGTTCCAGTCGCCGGATTCTCCGCGCTCGGCGAAGCGGGCGTCCCGTCCGAGGCAGTCGCTCGCGAGGCGGTCGACGGTCTCCGCGAGTGGCGAAGGGGACCGATCGCCGTCGACGCCCACCTCGCGGACCAGCTCGTTCCGTGGCTCGCGCTCGTCGGTGGGGCGGTTCGGATACCTGCGATAACCGATCACGTCGCGAGCGCGGTCGCGGTCGCTCGCGCGTTCGGGTCGGAGGTCGAGGTCGACCGGGACGTCGTGGCCGGCAACGGGGCGGTCCTTCGCGGCTCGGGTCGGCTCGATCCGGGTCGGTAACGGCTCGGTCGACGCCGCCGATCTATCGGAGCTCGATATCGACGTCGCGGCCGTCGCCGGAGAGGACGCTGGCGACGCCGTTGCCGGCGGCGAACGCGACGCGCTCCGCGCCGATCCCGAGCCGTTCGGCGAGCCCGCGCTCGGGCGTGAACTCCCGGACCTCCACGTCGGCGTCGATCGCCTCCGCGATCCGGTCTTCCACCGCCGACTCGACGCCGAGCTCGTCGACGAGGCCGATGTCGAGCGCGTCGGGGCCGAGGTAGACGCGCGCCTCCGTCTCGCGGATCGCCTCCGGGTCCATCTCTCTCCCCTCGCTCACCGTCTCGACGAACTGCTCGTAGTAGCCGTCGATGAGCGACTGGAGGTACTCGCGTTCGTCCTCCTCGATCTCCCGTAACGGAACGCCGGCGTCCTTGTACTCGCCGGCGGTGAACTGCTCGTAGGAGATCCCGAGCTTGTCGGCCAGCCCGGCCGCGTTCGGGCGCGAACCGACGACGCCGATCGACCCCACGAGGCTGCCCTCGCGGGCCCACAGCTCGTCACAGCCGCTCGCGATCCAGTAGCCGCCGGAGGCGCACAGATCCGTCGCGTACGCGAGCGTCGGTCCGTCGAAGTCGGCGACTGCCCGTCGGATGTCGTCGCTGGGGACGACCTCCCCGCCCGGCGTGTTGAGCTCGACGAGCAGCGCCTCGACGTCCTCGTCGTTGTCGGCCGCCTCCACCTGCTCGACGACCTCGTCGGCGGTCGTGCCGCCGGGTCCCGAGAGCGGCGAGGGGCGACCCTTGTCCCGCTTTATCGGTCCCGACACCGACACCTTCGCGACGTTGTACTCCTCCGTGTCGCCGAACCGGCCGCGGGTGAGCCGGCCGACGAGCCGCTTGCCCGCCACCGCGCCGACCGCGCCCACCGCGGCGGCCGCGAGGAGTTCCGATCCGGTCGAACGCGCGTCGCTGTCCATGTCCACCGGTTGGGGACGGGCGCGTTTCACGTTGTTGGCTGCGTTTTCGATCCGACCTCGGTATCCGCCCGAATTCGCTCCGACATCGACCTCGGATTCGTCCCCTCTCGTCCCCTCTCGTCGGCGCGCGCTCGTGAGCGCCCGGAGGGCGCGAACGAATCGCGCGAGGTCGCCGGCGGCTCCGCCGCCGGCTGCCAGAGAATCTCCGATTCTCGCTGGAGTCAGTCGCCTCTGGCGACTGACGAGGCTGGGGAGGCGTGAGGTGCGGGGCTGTGCGGTGTGGGGTGGAGAGAGGTCACCGCGCCAGCAACGACGTACAACGATCGACTCCGACGAGACGCGCCGCTCGCGTACATCGCTCCACGTCCACCCTCGCGAAAAAGACCGAAAACCGCAGTAGAGAACCGGGCCGGACTTACAGAAGCCCCGTCTTCTGGAGCTTCATCAGGTCCTCGGTGTCGAGGGTCTCGCCCTCCTTGAACTTCTGGTAGATCTCCTCGGCCTCCTCCTTCTCCTCCTCGCGCTTCTCGGCGCGCTCGTCCTTCCGCTCTTCCTCCTCCTTCTTGTCGAGCTCGCGCAGGCGCTTCTGAACGCGGACGAAGTCCTCGTGGTGGCGGTCCGCCGCCTCCTGGGCCTCGACGAAGAGCTCGTGCATCTCGTCGGCCTCGTCGCGGATGTCGTCGGCCTCGCGGTAGGCCTCGATCATCTGGTTGTGGTGCTCCTGGGCCTTGTCCGCGAGCTCCGTCACCTTCTGGTGGTGCTTCGACGCCTCCGAGCGGACCTCCTCGGCCTCCTCGACGAGGTCGTCGAGCTCGCTGGTGTCGTCGACCTTCTCCTTCTTCTCAGCGAGCTTCTCACGCTTGTCGTCGATCTTCTCGATGAGTTCGCGCTCGTCCTCCGCGTCGAGGACCTCCGTCTGCTGGCGGAACTCGAGCTCCTCGATCTCCTCTTTGAGCTCCTCGATGGACTTGCCGGAGCCGAGCTCCATGTCCCCTTTGAGCTCCTCGACCTCGTCGAACAGTTCGTTCGCCTCCGCGTTGAGCTCGTTGCGCTTGTCCTTGTGCTCCTGGACCTGCTCGTTGAGCTCGTCGCGCTTCTCGCGGTGCTGTTGGGCCTCGTCGACCTTCTCCCGGGTCTCGGCGTTGAGGTCGTCGCGGTTCGACGCCCGCTCGGAGGCCATCTGGTTCAGCTCGTTGCGTCGGTCGCGCAGCTGACCGGCGCGCTTGATGAGCTGACCCTTGGAGCCGTTCTCCAGGTCGTCTTCAGAAAGGTCCACGTTGTCCGCCTCGTTCATCGCCTCGATGTCGTACTGTTCGATGACTTCTTCTTTCGTTACCATTTTTTGATCACTCCATCACCGCTCCGGATGTGGCGGCCGCTCGCCGTCGTGCGTGGGGCCGTTGATAAGAACTCCCGTTCATTTCAGCGTGCGATCCTACCAGCGCCGGAGGCGTTCTGGTACCTCAACGTACCGCAGGCCGACATATAAATACTTCGGTGAAATCGTGTGAAAGTCGGTAGCACGGGGCGTGTACCGCCCGATCTTGGCAACACCTCACGTGCGTCGTGCGAGTCGTTGACGGGTGCGAGTTGAGCAGAGTTGAGGGCGAATCGATCCGTTTACGAGCGATCCTCCACGTCGTACGAGAGCACGACCCCGTCGTCGAGGCGCTCGATTCCGGTCAGATCCAGTCGCGGGAACTCCTCGAGAAAGCCCTCGCCGTCGGCCAGCGTCGGCGCGTCGCGCCCCCCCACGACGAGCGACCCGACGTACACCTGTAGCTCGTCGACGACCCCGGCCGCGAAACACGAGTAGATCACCTCGCCGCCGCCCTCGACCATCAGCCGGTCGACGCCCGCCTCGGCCAGCGCGCCCGTGCCCTCGACGAGGTCGACGCGCTCCTCGCCGGCGACGATCACCTCCGCGCCGGCGTCGGACAGTTCCTCGCAGCGTTCGGGGGTCGCCGCGGCCGACACGAGCAGGTAGGTGGTCGCCGCGTCGTCGAGGATCCGGGCGTCCGTCGGCGTTCGGCCCGTGGAGTCGACGACGACGCGGGCGGGGTCGCCCGGCCGGCCGTTCCGGAGCCGCTCGACGCGACGCGCCTCCTCGTCGAGCGTCAGGTGCGGGTCGTCGGCGAGGACGGTCCCGACGCCGACCAACACCGCGTCGGCGGCCGCCCGGATTCGGTCCACCCGGTCGAAGTCCTCCTCACCCGAGATCCGGAGCTGCTCCCGGCGGCGCGTCGAGAGCTTCCCGTCGACGCTCTGGGCCGCGTTGACGACGACGTACATACGCGTGGGTCGTCCGGAGGTCGAATGGTCGTTTCGGTCCCGTACGTCTACCGCTCGGTTCGATACGTCCCTCATCGAGCGGTAGTAGGTCCTGAAGTCCCAGCCACTCGATGGTACGATCCGGGATCTCGGAGTGCGATGAACACCACCAAAGCCCCAGCCTCGCGGACTCGCGCGGCTTGTTGCGCGCTTCGGTCACTCGCGCTGCTCGTTCCCTCAGTGCTTACTGCGCCGTGCTTCGCCCTCGAGACTGCCCCTTTGAGCCCCACCCCGTACCACACAGCACCGCACCTCACGCCTCCCCAGCCTCGCGGTTCGCGACTCGCGGCTTCGCCGCTCGTTATCGAGGTGCTCGCTTCGCTCACACCTCGCCCCGCTCACCGCGTCCCTCGCGGGCTGCTCGCGCCCTTCGGGCACTCGCAGGCGCGCCACGGTTTCCCGAGGGGTGTGATCGCCGCGAGCACCGGATGAACGCCCGTCGTCGTCGGCGGTTCCTTCCCTTTCGAACCGCGTCGATGTCGCATCTCGTTCAGGTCGACACCGTTTTCTCGACGGTCGCCGACGCTTCGAGCGTGTCCGATCCGACCGCACACCACGTCGGGATCACCGTCTCCGACCTCGACCGCGCCGTCGACTTCTACGCCGAGGTCTTCGGCCTCGACGTCGTCGCCGAGTTCTCCGTCGGCGGGGAGGCGTTCGCCGACGCCGTCGACGCCGCCGGCGCGTCCGCCTCGTTCGCGCACCTCGCGGCCGACGGGATCCGTCTCGAACTCGTCGAGTACGACCCCGAGGGCGAGCCGATGCCGGAGCGCTCGCTCGACCGACCGGGCGCGACCCATCTCGGGCTCGCCGTCGACGACGTGGCGGCCTTCCACGACGGCCTCGCGGACGACGTGGAGACGCTGAGCGAGCCGCGCACGACCGAGAGCGGGACGACGATCCTGTTCGTCAGGGATCCCGACGGGAACCTGATCGAGGTCCTCGACGCCTGAGGCGGTCGATCGATTCTCGTCCCGATCAGTTCTCGCCCGCCTCGCGCATCACGAGAAGCGACAGCGGCAGGCTCGCGGCGACGAGGCCGTACACCCCGCCGAGGATCGGCTCGACGCCGAGTTCGGGGGCGAGCAGGTAGCCGGCGGTAAAGCCGATCGGGTCGCAGACGACCGCGAGGACGACGATCTGTCGCTCGAAGGGCTGCGTCTCGAACCAGCGTGGAAGCAGGGACATGAAGCGGGAGACGGTTCTCCGCGGTCGGAGAAAAATCGTTCGAGAGGTCGGTCGGTGATCGGGCGTCCTTACAGCACCTTCGTGCCGGGCTCCGCGTCCTCGTGGGTGGTGAGGAGGTCGGCCTGCTCGCCGGCGGCGAGCACCATTCCGTTCGACTCCACGCCGAACAGCTCCGCCTTCTCCATGTTGGCGAGGACGACCACCTTCGTCCCCGGGAGGTCCTCGACCGCGTGGAGTCCCTTGAGTCCCGCGACGATGGTTCGCGTCTCGACGCCGAGGTCGACGCGGAGTTTCAAGAGGTCGTCGGCCCCCTCGATCTCCTCGGCGTCCTCGATCCGCCCGACGCGGACGTCGAGGTCCCGGAACTGTTCGAAGCTGATGCGGTCGTCGCTGATGGGGTCGATGTCGGTCATGTCTGCGTCCTCGGTGTCGTCGTCTTGGTCATCACTCGATTCGTCCGCGTCCTCGCCGTCCCCGTCGCCGGCCTCCGCCTCGGCGACGCGCGACTCAAGCTTCGCGTTCAGCTCCTCGACGCGGTCGTCCTCGACCTTCTCGAAGAGCTCGGTCGGCTCGGAGAGGTCGCCCTCGGGCTCCTCGCTCGCGGCCGCGACGGTCACGTCGTGGACGGAGCCGTCCTCGCCGAGCTGGTCCCACAGCCGCTCGCACTTCTCGGGGGCGATCGGCTCGAAGAGCACCGCGATCGCCTTCGCGATCGCGACGCAGTCGTGGATGACCTGCGCGGCCTCCTCGGGGTCGTCGTCGACGAGCTTCCACGGCTCGTTGTGCTGGATGTACTCGTTGCCGAAGCGCGCGAGGTCGGTGACGGCGTCGCCGAGTGCCCGCACCGAGTACTCGTTGACGGCGGCCTCCACGTCGGCGACCGCCTCCTCGATCCGCGCACCCACCTCGTCGCTCGTCGCGTCCGCGATCGGCGCGTCCTCGTAGTTCCGGTGCGCGAAGAGCAGCGATCGGTAGAGGAAGTTGCCGACGGTCCCCACCAGTTCGGTGTTCACGCGGTCGCGGAACTTCTCCCAGGAGAAGTCGACGTCCTGCTGGAACCCGCCGTTGGTCGCGAGGTAGTAGCGGAGCGGGTCGGGGTGAAAGCCCTCCTCGAGGTACTCGTCGGCCCAGACCGCGCGGTCGCGGCTGGTGGAAAAGCCCTTGCCGCCGAGGGTGACGAACCCGCTCGCCATTACCGCGCGCGGCTCGGCGTGGCCCGTCGCCTCCAGCATGGCGGGCCAGAAGATCGTGTGGTGCTGGATGATGTCGCGGCCGATCACGTGGACGATCTCGCCGCCCTCGGGGTGCTCGTCGCTCGCGCCCTCCTTCCAGGCGGCCTCCCAGTCGAAGACGTCCGCGCCGACGCGCTCCGTGTACTGCTTCGTCGAGGAGACGTACTCGATGGGGGCGTCGACCCAGACGTACAGCACGAGGTCCTGCGGGTTCTCGCCCGGATACTCGATCCCCCAGTCCATGTCGCGGGTGATACACCAGTCCTGAAGCCCCTGTTCGATCCACTCGCGGGGCTGGTTCCGGGCGTTCGAGGTGCCCTCCAGGCGGTCGAGGAACTCGGAGAGGTAGTCGGCGAACGCGGAGACCTCGAAGAACTGGTGGGTGCGCTCGCGGTACTCGGCGGGATTTCCCGAGATGGTCGAGACGGGGTCCTCGACCTCGCCGGGCTCGAGGTGGCGCTGGCAGCCCTCGTCGCACTCGTCGCCGCGGGCGTGCGCGCCGCAGTACGGGCAGGTGCCCTCGACATAGCGGTCCGGGAGGAACTGGTCGTCGACGGGGTCGTACGCGACCATGATCTCCTTTTCGTACAGGTGGCCGGCCTCCTCGAGGTCGCGGACGAGGTCCTGGGTTATCTCGGTGTTCGTCTCGTCGTGGGTGTGGCCGTAGTTGTCGAACTCGACGTTGAACTTCGGGAACGTCTCGGCGTACCGCTCGTGCCAGTCGAGCGCGAACTGCTCGGGGGAGACCCCCTCCTTCTCGGCGTTAACCGCGACGGGCGTCCCGTGCATGTCGGAGCCCGAGACGAACGCGGTCTCCTGGCCGAGCCGCTTGAGCGCGCGGGCGTAGACGTCGCCGCCGACGTAGGTCCGGAGGTGGCCGATGTGGAGGTCGCCGTTGGCGTACGGCAGTCCACAGGTCACCACCGCCGGGTGTTCCGTGGGGAAGTCGTCGTGGCTCATTGTGTGTCTCGTGTGTCGTGGATACGCGCCAAAAGCCCGCTGGTTTCCGGGTGCGGACCCGTCGCTTACGACGACCTGCGGACCGCCGCTTACAACAGCCTGCGGACGACCCGCGCCGCCTCGGGCGCGGTCGGCGCGAGGACGTACACGATCGGCTCGACGCCGACCGCGCCGGTCTGATAGAGGACGAGGGCGTCGGCGTTCTCCGGGAGGTCTGCCTCCCGAACCGCTTCCGCGACCGCCTCCTGCGTCTCCCGTTCCGCGTCGAACTCGACGATCGGGTGCGACTCGGCGAGCGTCGCGACGAGGTCGGAGTCGTACCGGACGTTGACCGCCCCGCGGGCCGGTGACCCCGCCTCACGGGCGGCGAGAAGCACGGTCGCGACGTGTTCGCTCACGCCGAACTCGGGCTCACCCGGCACCATCGCCCGGCCCTTCACGTCGACGAGCCGGCCGGGAACGGCCGCCACGTCGTCGACCGTCGCCGCGTCGGCGAGACACTCGGCGACGTTCGCGCCGACGTTCGGAATGAGTCCGGCGAACCCGGAGGCGTTCGTCAGGGTCCGGAGTCCGCGGCGGACCGACGCGAGGACGGCCTCGCGCTCGCGGAGCCCGCTGTCGGGGTCGTGGACCGAGAAGTCCACGTCGGCCGCCTCGAGCGCCGGCATCGCCTCCTCGTGGAGCTCCGCGAGGAGGTCGCCCTCCTCCAGCCGGCGGATCAGCACCTCGATCTCGACGAGTGCCGCCACGGGCGAGAGGTCGCCCTCGGCGAGCCCCTCGCCGACGCGCTCCACGAGGTCGCGCACGCGCTCGTCCGCGACGATCCGGTCGTGGCGGGCCACGTCGCCGTGGGCGTATTTCGAGACGGCCGACTGCGAGATGCCGAGCGCGTCGGCGACCTCCCGCTGGGTGAACCCGCGATCGCGGAGGTCCTCGGCGAGCATCGAGCGCACGGTCGGCAGGAACTCGTCGACGACGACCTCCTCGATGAACTTCATGCCGATCCTCCGGCGTCGCTCGGGCCGTCTCCCTCGTCCTCCCCCGAAAACTCCGGATCCGAGCCGATCCGGGACGCCTGCGGGCCGTCCTGGTCCTGGTACTTCGAGCCGCGCTCGCTTCCGTACGGGCGGTCAGCCGGCGACTTCAGCTCCGTGAACGTGAGCTGTGAGACGCGCATCCCCGGCGAGAGCGCGACCGGCGCGGTCCCGAGGTTCGAGAGCTCGAGGGTGATCTGGCCCTTGTAGCCGGGGTCACACAGTCCCGCCGTCGCGTGGACCACGATCGCGAGCCGACCGAGCGAGGACCGGCCCTCGACGTGCGCGACGAGGTCGTCCGGGATCTCGACGCGTTCGGTCGTCGTCCCGAGCACGAAATCGCCGGGGTGGAGGATGAACTCCTCGCCTTCGGGGACCGTGGTCTCCGTGACGTACTCGCCGACCTCGTCGGCCTCGGTCGGGTGGATACAGGGGATGTTGGTGCGCTGGAACTCCAGGAATCGCTCGCCGAGCCGGAGGTCGACGCTCGCCGGCTGGACCTGCTGGTCGACGTCCGCGAGCGGCTCGACCACGAGGTCCCCGGCCGCGAGGCGGTCGAGGATGTCCGCGTCCGACAGGATCATGCCGGGAGAGGGGAGGGGCGCGACCTAAAGGCTCCCGGAAGCCGTCGCAAATCGTCGTCGGGAACCGCCGTCGGGAACGCCCGGCCGACTCCTCACTCCTCGTGGGGCTGAACCACGACGAACCCCTCGGAGCCGGTGAACTCCATCTGAACGGACTCGCCGGAAGTCTGCCCGAACTCGAACGTCTTGTTGATCGACACCGACGGCGAGAGGTCGCTGCTCCACGCGACCGTCGCGTCGGGGTCGGTGAAGACCGGCGGCTCCAACACGACGGGGTCGCCGTGCGTCGAGATCGCGACCTGTCCCGGTCCGGTGAGGTAGACGTTCGTCAGCCCGCCGGCGGCCGCCTCCGAGACGCTGCCGATCGTGTTGATCTCGTAGTCGACGGAGGACTCGAAGGCGAGCACGTCGGTGCCGCTGACGGAGATCGATTCGCCGTCGTCGAGGTCGAGTGTCCGCACCTTCTTGCTCTGTTCGGCGACGTAGAGGTAGCCGTTCCCCTCCGCCTCCATCACCGGCGTTCCCTCGCTGCTCACCGCGTCCTTGAGGAAGCCGGTGACGCCGCCCTCGGCGGAGGCCTTGCCCGTGAACGTCACGTCGCCGGTGTACGCCACCATCGAGCCGGCCTTCACCGTCACGGTCCCGTCGAGCGGGATACCGAGCAGCCGGTTGTTCTCCTTTCGAAACTCGTCGCCGTCGTGTTCTGGCGCGCTCGTGCGCGCGAACTCGTCCAGATCCATGGGAACCAAGCGTCGCGGGGACGACGCGGTCGAACTCGTCGACTGCGGTCAAAAAGTCCTGACGATTCGACCGCCCGAGAGAACAGAGCTATACCCGCGGCGGGGCTCACGGTCGATATGAAACAGGCGATCGTCGCCCGTCGGGACCTCGGCATGGGCGAGGGAAAACTCGCGGCGCAGGTCGCACACGCGTCGCTGTCGGCCTACGAGGACACGGGCCGTCGAAGCCGCAAGAAGTGGAAGGGCTCCGGCCAGAAGAAGGTCGTTCTCGGGGCCGACTCCGAGAGCCAACTGTTCGAACTCGCGGACAAGGCGGACACGGAGGGGATCCCCTACGCGGTCATCCGCGACGCCGGCCACACCGAACTGGAGCCGGGGACCGTCACCGCGCTCGCGGTCGGGCCCGCGAGCGACGACCTCGTCGACCGCGTCACGGGCGACCTCCCGCTCTACTGAATGGCCGACTCATCTCCGGACGACCCCTCCCCCCACACCCTCCGCGAGGCCCACCCCGTCGAGCGCGCGGTCGGCATCGAGCACTTCCTCAGCGACGCGGACGGGATCGGCGGGCGGCTCCGCGAGCGGCCCGAGGACTTCCGAGTCACCGAACTGGAGGCGTTCGAGCCGGACCCGCTCGACGCCGACCGTGGCGGGTACCCCGAGCTCGTCGTCCGCGCCACGCTCCGGAACTGGGACACGAACGACTTCGCGCGCCGGATCTCGGACGCGTTGGGGATCAGCCGCGAGCGCGTCTCCTGGGCCGGCACGAAGGACAAACGCGCCGTGACGACCCAGCTGTTCACGCTGCGCGAGGTCGACCCCGAGGATCTCCCCGAGATCCGCGGCGTCGACGTCGAGCCGATCGGGCGGGCGGGCCGCCGGCTCTCCTTCGGCGACCTCGCCGGCAACGCCTTCGAGATCCGCGTCGCCGACGCGGTCCCGGATGCCGAGGAACGCGTTGCCGCCGTGGCCCGCGACCTCCGGGTGTTCGCTGGCGCGGACCCGGACGACTCGGACGCCCCCGTCGCGGTCCCCAACTACTTCGGCCAGCAGCGGTTCGGGAGCGTCCGCCCGGTCACCCACCGCGTCGGGCTCGCGGTCGTGCGCGGCGACTTCCGGGAGGCGGTCCGGCTGTACGCCGGCAACCCATCCGCGGCCGAGCCGGACGACACGCGCGCCGGGCGCGATCGGGTCGACGACGCGTTCGGGGTCGCCGGCGAGGGGAAGGGAGACGACGCTTCCGGCGGCGGAGACGAGGGCCGGGTCGCCGACGGCACCGGCGACGGCGACTGGGAGGCGTGTCTCGACGCGATGCCGCGGAAGCTCCGGTTCGAGCGCGGGATGCTCTCCCGGCTCGCCGAGCACGACGTCGACCCGGCCGCGCCGCCCGCGGACGACGACTGGCGGCGCGCGCTCGAGGCGGTGCCCTCGAACCTCCAGCGGCTCTTCGTCAACGCGGCCCAGTCCGTCCTCTTCAACCGAATCTTGAGCGAGCGGCTCCGCCGCGGGCTCCCCTTCGACCGTCCCGTCGCCGGCGACGTGGCGTGTTTCGCCGACCGCGACGCCCCCGACGAACTGTACGCGCCCGACCCCGACCGCGAACAGCGAGTGACCGAGGAGCGGGTGGACGTCATGGCGCGCCACTGCGCCCGCGGGCGGGCGTTCGTCACCGCGCCGCTCATCGGCACCGAGACCGAACTCGCCGACGGCGAACCGGGCGAGATCGAGCGGACGGTCCTCGCGGACGCCGGGATCGAGCCAGCCGACTTCGACCTCCCCGGCGAGTTCGACTCGAGCGGCACCCGGCGGGCGATCCAGGTCCGGACGGATCTCGAGGTGACGGTCGAGGAGGGCGACCCCACCTTCGCGTTCGCGCTCCCGAGCGGGTCGTACGCGACCGTCCTCCTCCGGGAGTTCACGAAGGTCGACCCGCTGGAGCGGTAGCGGTTCGAGTTCCGAATCGCGGCGTGATGATCCAAACACATGGATCGTTTGCGCGGACGGTGGTCGAGAACCGGCACGACCCTGCGGTCCGTTCCGAGTCGTTTTTGTGCCGTCCCCGCGGATCGCGTCCATGACACGGATCGTCGTTCTCGACCTCCACGGCCAGTTCACCCACCTAGAGCGGCGCGCGCTCCGGGACATGGGCGTCGACACCGAGATCGTCGACGCCGACACGCCGCCGGCCGAGGTCGACGCGGACGGGGTCGTCCTCTCGGGCGGCCCCGACATGGACCGGATCGGCAAGGCACGGGAGTACATCGACCTCGACGTCCCCGTCTTCGGGATCTGTCTGGGGATGCAGGTGATCGCCGACGAGCGCGGCGGTCGCGTCGGCGGGGGCGACTACGGCGGCTACGCCGACGTCGACGTGGAGATCGTCGACGAGGCGGACCCGCTCGTGGGGTCGCTCGCGCCCGACACCCGCGTGTGGGCCTCCCACGCCGACGAGGTGAAGGAGCTTCCGGAGGGATTCGCCCACACCGCGACCTCGGACGTCTGCGGGATCGAGGCGATGTCGAACGTCGAGGAGGACCTGTACGGCGTCCAGTGGCACCCGGAGGTCGCCCACACTGAGGAGGGCGAGGAGGTCTTCGAGAACTTCGTCGCGATCTGCGAGTCGGAATAGTACGTTTCGGGTGTTCGATTCCGATTCGGTTGGAGTTCGACTCCTTCGATCGGTTCTCAAACGAACCAACCGTTCGCTGAGGAGTGAGCATTGATCGAGATCTGGAGTGGAATCGGATCGGTCGGTGCTACGTGATCACTTCCGTGGAGAACCCCTCCAAAGCCCCAGCCGCGAGGGCTCGCGCACCTCGCTGCGCGCTTCAGTCGCTCGCGTTGCTCGCTCCTTCCAGTGCTTACGTCGGTATGCTTCGCCCTCGCGACCGCCCCTTTTGAGTCCCACCCCGCACAGCACCGCGACCGCACCTCATACCTCCCCAGCCTCGCTGCTCGCTTCGCTCGCAGCATCCCTCGCGTGGGCTCCTCGCGCCCGCTGGGCGCTCGGAGGCACGCGCCACCGCACAAGTCGATCGCTTCGTGTTGACACACTACTGGCGAGGGACACCGGTCTTCGTGCCGGCATCCGAAAGCCGGAGGGACTTTTATTCGCGGGCGAGAACCGCACACCCGTGACCGCGACACAGGGGCGGCTCGCCGGGCTCTCCAAGTTCATCTTCCGCGCGCCGCGCTGGCCGCGAACGCTCGCGTTCGCCGTGCTCTTAGGCGGGCTCACGGGGATCGCCGTCTTCGACTCGGCCTCGACGATGGGGTCGAGGTACCCCGTGTTGCTCGTCGGCCAGGACGCCTGGCAGGGGATCGTCTTCCTCGGCGCGCCGACGGTCGTCGCCGCGCTCACGACCACCACGGTCGACCGCGCGCTCGGCGGGAGCCTCACGTACAACCGATCGGCGCTTTTAGCGCTCCTGTGTGAGCTGTTCGTCGTCGTCGTCCTCGTCGTCGCCGGCGTCTTCGCCGCCGTGTTCGGGCTCTCCCAGCGGTTCGTCTTCGACGCGCTCGTCGTCGCGCTCGCGTCCATCTTCGCCCTCCGACTGCTCGCCGTCCTCGCCGTCTCGCGGGTCTCCGTGCCCGCCGCCAGCGTCCCCGCGCTGGTCCAGACCGCCGTCGCCGCGGTCCTGCTCTTCGTGTACGGCGGGACCGCCCGCCTTCTCATCGACGGGGGCTCCGCCTACGAGGCGTACGTCGTGTTCCTCTCGCGGACCGACCACGGCCCGCCCGTCTTCGACGCGGTGACGCTCGACCACTTCCTGCTTCTGGGCGCGCTCTGTCTGCTGTACGCCGTCGCAGTCTGGGGGTTCCTCGTCGCCGTCGAGCGGCCGTGGCGGCGCGCGCTCGACGTCTCGGTGCTGGATTTCATCCGCGGGTTCATCGGCTACGCCGCCGAGGAGTCACGCGACCTCGAGGAGTTCTTCGAGCGGCTCGGACAGGAGGCGGTCGTCCCCGTCTCGGCGCTGTCGTTCCGGGTGATCGAGGGAGACGACGCCGGTACGGAGGCTGACGACGCGGAGGCTGACGCCGCGAGTGACGATGCGGCGGCTGACGCCGCGAATGACGACCCCGACGGTGTAGCCGCCGACGGCGGGCGGGTCGACCCCGGCCGCCTCGGCGCGGAGAAGGCCCGGTTCGTGCTCCCGATGATCCACCCCGGCCCGCTCGGCGAGATCGGCGGCGGCGACCTCCCGCGTCGGGTCGCGCTCTCGGCCGAGGGGATCGGCTTCCCGCCGCACGCGACCGCCGGCCACGACTTCAACCTCGTCTCCGAGAGCGAGGTCGACTGCGTCATCGACGCCGCCGACCGCGCGCTCGACGGCGCGGCGTTCCGCCGGGAGGGAACGGTCCCGCTCTCGGTCGAGGCGGGCGAGTCCTCGGTGCTGGCCCAGCGGTTCGGCGACGCCGCGCTCGCGGTCTCGACGTTCGCGCCGGGGTCGGCCGACGACGTCGACTTCGCGGTCGGCCAGTCCGCGATGGCGGAGTTGCGATCCGGCGGCGTGGAGGACGTCCTCCTCGTCGACGGTCACAACTGCCACACGGGGCTCTCGGGGGCGGATCTCGGCCACGTCACGCCCGGCTCCGAACGGTCCTACGACCTGTACGAGGCCGCGGGCTCCGCGGGCGAGGCCGCCGCCGCCGCCGAGCGCGGGCGGACGGAGCTCGGCGTCGCCTGGGAGCCGACCGACTGGACGCCCGAGGAGGGGATCGGCCCTCTCGGCGTCCGAGTCGCGGTCACCCGCGTCGCCGGCGTCGAGGCCGCCTACGTGCTGATCGACGGCAACAACATGGTTCCGGGGCTGCGTGAGGACCTGCTCGCGGCCGTCCGCGAGGCGACCGGGATCGACCGCGTCGAGGTCATGACCACCGACAACCACGTCGTCAATCGGACCCGCGCGGACAACCGAGTCGGGTTGGAGATCGACGTCGACCGGCTCGCCGAGACCGTCGCGTCGCTCGCGGTCGGCGCACGCGAGGACCTCGAGCACGTCGCGGTCGCCGGGGGCACCGAGCACGCGACGGTGACCGTCTTCGGCAACGACCGCACCGAGACGCTCGCGACGCAGGCCAACGCCGCGATATCGCTCGGCGCGGCGCTGGCGGCGGCGGTGACGCTCTTCGCCATGTCGGTGAGCGTGCTGCTGTTCTTCCTGACGTGAGCGGCGGGACGGCGCTCCCGCTGAAAGGCAAAAAAGACGAACGGGACGAATCTCGACCCGCTCTCGTTACTCCCCGAACAGCTCGTCGACGGCGTCGCCCGCGGCCTCGGTGGCCGCCTCGGCGACCGCCTCCGGGTCGGAGTCGTCGTCGCCGTCGGGAGCGTTCAGGTAGACGTCGACGTCGAGGACGCCCTTCTCGAAGGTGACCGTGACGTCGAGGTCGGTCACGGCCGACTGGTCGTAGTGTTTGAAGACGACCCCTTCGGCCGCCTCCGCGGCGGTACGAACGACCTCCTCGTCCGTCGGCCCGTCACTCGTCGATTGCTCGCTCGACGCGTCCTCGCTCATCGGTCTCTACGCGCCGCCCGCGCCCGGACCGCCGGGACCCATCGGGCCGCCGCCCGCGCCGCCCTGGAGCATCTGCTGGAGCTCGCCCTGGAGGTCGTCGAACTGCTCCTGGACGCGCTCCTCCTGTTTCTCGAGCTGCTCGGTGCGGACCTCGAGGGAGTCGACCTTGTTCTCGAGGTCGTCGTAGGCGGACTCGTAGTCGGTCTCGACGAGCACCTCGCCGATCTCGCGGTACATGCCGGCGTCCTCGTCGACGTCCTCGAGGGCATCGAGCGCCGTCTTCGACTCGTTGAGCGCGGTCTTCGCCTGCTCCTTCTGTTCTGCGACCTGCTGTGCGGTCTCCTGTAGCTCCTGAAGCTCCTCGATCTTCTCCTGTGCCTCGGGCGGCATGTTCCCTTGCATGGGCGGACCGAGGCGGTCCGGACGGAAAAACCCCCGACTTCTCCGATGAGAACGAGAACCGCCGTGAACCGGCGGAAGACGGGTAGAGTCGAACGAAAACGTCTCTCGCACCGCGTCGTCGATCGGCGTGTCGCTCCCGATTCGCGTGCGCCCCAACCAGTTCGCGTGCGGTGTCGCTACTCGCGTCCGCGGTGCTATCGATCCCGGCTCACGCCCTCGGCGACCGTGACCAGTCGCGACCAGCTGTTGATCCCCGCCCGCAGCGCGACGAGGTCGGTCGCGGTCACGCGGACGCGGACGACGGAACCGTCTCGCTCGACGGTCGCGCTCGATCGCGACTCGTCGAGTTCGCCGACCTCGGGCGCGAGCGCGTCGGCGATGATCCGGGCGCGCCGCTCGTCGGGGTACTCGAAGGAGAGAAGCGTTCCGTGGTCGCAGTCGGTCACGGCGGGGTCGGGTTACTCGACGTCGACTTCCTTGATGTCGCCGCCGCGCTCCTTCAGGAGGACGCGGTGGCCACAGTAGGGACAGCGGACGCCGCCGTACTCGTCGAGCGTGACGTCGCGCTTACAGCGGGAACACTTGTAACTCATTATTCCTCGTCGGCGAGCGCGGCGCGGATGGAGCGGCGGACAGTGCGGCCGCCGGGGGTCTCGGGGCGGTAGGCCCCGCCGGTGAACGTCTCGCCGGTCTCCTCGTTCACCCAGATGCCGGTGCCGACGCGCTTGACGTCGTCGCCGTCGACGGTCGCGTTCTGCATCTCTCCCTCGATGTCCTTGACCCGCTTTCTGGCGACGCGGCCGTAGCGAGCCCCGAATCGGCCCGCACTGCCGGTGCTTCGTGCCTTGTCCTCAGCCATAGTGTGCCCGAGTACCGTCAGCGTGGGTAAAAAGGCTACGAGTCGGCCACGCCCGTGCGCCTCCGTGGCGTATCCGTTCCTCGAACTCACGTTTCTCGGATGCGTCCTCGAAGGAACCATCGCTCACTGGCGAGGTTCGTCGATCGAATCGAGATCGGAGTGAGTAGAACGGGTCGTTGCTAGCGCGGTGAACACCGCCAAAGCCCCAGTCGCGAGGACTCGCGCGGCTTGTTGCGCGCTTCGGTCGCTCGCGCTGCTCGCTCCCTCAGTGCTTACTGCGCCGTGCTTCGTCCTTCCGAGAGACTTCGTCTCTCGACTTCCCGCTCGCTTACGCTCGCGGGAATCACGACTGCCCCTTTGAGTCCCACCCCGCTCAGCCCCGCACCTCATACCTCCCCAGCCTCGCGGTTCGCGCTCTTCGAGCGCTCACCGCGTCCCTCGCAGTCGGACTCGCGCCCTCCGGGCGCTCACCGGCGCGCCACCGCACCGCGAGTCGGATCGGTACTCGCACGACACCGACCACAACGACTAATACTACCCAGTAATACCACTAAGTCGTATCATGGACTTCGACGGCTTCAGCGACGTGAGCGAGACCGACGTAACGCGCGCCATCGGGCAGGACTGGTCCGAGGAGTTCCTCGAGTTCTCCGAGAGCGACGTCATCGTGGTCGGGGGCGGCCCGTCCGGGCTGATGGCGGCGAAAGAGCTCGCCGACCGCGGGGTGAAGGTGATGGTCGTCGAGAAGAACAACTACCTCGGCGGCGGCTTCTGGCTCGGCGGCTTCCTCATGAACAAGGTGACCGTCCGCGACCCCGCCCAGGAGGTGCTCGCCGACCTCGGCGTCGACTTCGAGCCCGCCGAGGGCGTCGAGGACCTCTACGTCGCCAACGGGCCGGAGGCGTGCTCGGGGCTGATCAAGGCGGCCTGCGACGCGGGCGTCAAGGTCCAGAACATGACCGAGTTCACCGACCTCGTCGTGCGCGAGGACCACCGCGTCGGCGGGATCGTGATGAACTGGACGCCCGTCCACGCGCTTCCCCGCGAGATCACCTGCGTCGACCCCATCGCGGTCGAGTCCGAGGTCGTGATCGATGCCACCGGCCACGACGCGGTCGCGATCAACAAACTCGACGAACGGGGCGTCCTCGAGGTTCCCGGCATCTCCCACGCAAGGGAGCACAACACTGGGATGGACGCGACCGACGACGACGAGTACGGCGCGCCCGGCCACGACTCGCCGGGCCACGACTCGATGTGGGTCGGCGAGAGCGAGGACGCCGTCGTCGAGCACACCGGCGTCGTCCACGACGGACTCGTCGCGAGCGGGATGGCGGTCGCGACCGCCTACGGCCTCCCGCGGATGGGACCGACCTTCGGCGCGATGTTGGTCTCCGGCAAGCGCGCGGCGCAGGCCGCGCTCGACGACCTCGACGTCGACGCCGGCGACGTGCGGCTCTCCTCCCGGCCCGCCCCCGCCGACGACTGATCCCGTCCGCACGCGACTCCTAGTCCCGGCTGACGTCGAGGTCCTCGTCGACCCGGAACCGGATCCCGTCCGGCGTCTCGTAGACGAGGTCGTCTCCGTCGGCGATGACCGGCCACGACATCACCGTGGCGATGCGATCCCAGCCGGGGTCGACCCCGTTTCTCGCGAAGAAGTCGGCCATCGGCTCCCGGTCGTCGGTGGCGTAGAGCGGATGTGCGATGTGCCGGCGTCCGCAGTGATCACACGCGAACCGGATCATCCCGTCGTGGTTCACGTGGCGGAACCCGTATCCGTCGTCTCCCGGCTCCTCGCCCTCCGCGGGGGGGAGCGTGACCGTCACGTCGTGACCGCAGTTCGGACAGAACCCGTCGGCCATCGCCCGGAAGGTGTGTACCGAGCGGAGATGGGAACGCTCGAAGGCGGTCTCGATGTCGACTCCCGACACGCCCGACGGCGGATACGCGAGCGACGCGAGCGCTCCGTCGAGGACGAGTTCGTGATCGATCAGTCCGATACACTCCTGACACTGCGTCACGAGATATCCCCTGCGGTAGAAGGCCCGGATCTCCCCTCCACAGCGGTAACACTCCCCGTCGACCGGTTCGGCCTCGACGGTCGGATCGTCGGTGAGTATGCCGGTCCGTCGAAGTCGAACCACCTCGCGGCCGGACTCGGCGAGCCGGTAGCCGCTCTCGGTCTTCGTGACGAACTGGTCGGTGAGCTTGTCGAGGTGGTAGCTGAACCGGCCGCTGTCCTCGACGCCCACGTCGGCTTTGATCGTCGAGTACGCGGCGTTGCCCGCGATCGGCCCGGACGCGACCGTCAGATCGTACAGCGAGTCGAGGATCGCGAGCCTCACCTCGCTGTCGAGCACGGAGAACGCGAGCGCGTCCCGAGATCGAATCGCGGCGATACTGTCCATTCGTCCGTCAGGTGTGGTAGTAAGTGCTTATGTATTTCGTTCAAAATGACATGTCATGCGTTCCGGACACACGGGTCACGGTCCGAGGCGTGCGAACGGTCGGCCGTACGGGCCGCGATCGGACTCCGGGAGATCCGTCGTGATCGTCCACGATCGTTCTCGATGGATACGCCGAAATACGACGGCTCGGGTGTGTATTCCGGCTTCTCTCGTTCCGATCGGATCGCGGCTCGACCGTGTGTCTTTTTCCGGCGCTGCGCCGAACTGGACGTATGCGAAACGCCAAGATCGTCTGTACGCTGGGTCCGGCGTCGGACGGCCGGGACGCGATCCGCGACCTCGCGGCCGCGGGCATGTCGGTCGCCCGACTCAACGCCAGCCACGGGACGACGGCCCACCGCGAGGACGTCATCGAGCGCGTCCGCGCCGTCGACGACGCGATCGACGACCCGCTCGCGGTGATGGTCGACCTGAAGGGACCGGAGGTCAGGACCGCCGAGATCGACGACCCGATCTCGATCGCGACCGACGCCGAAGTGACGTTCCACGAGGGCGAGGACGCCACGCCGGAGCGGATCGGGCTCACCCACTCGATCGCGGCGGCGGCCCCCGGCGACACGATCCTGCTCGATGACGGCCGGATCGAGTGTCGCGTCGAGCGGGTCGCCGAGGACGGCTCGGTCGTCGCGCGGGTGGTCTCCGGCGGCGAGCTCGGCTCCCGGAAGGGAGTCAACCTCCCCGGCGTCGCGATCGACGTCGACCTCATCACGCCGAAGGACGAGGACGAACTCCGCCTCGCCGCGCGCGCCGACGCCGACTTCGTCGCCGCCTCGTTCGTCCGCGACGCCGACGACGTGTACCGGATCGCCGACCGGCTGGAGGAGTACGGCGGCGACGACATCCCGGTGATAGCGAAGATCGAGCGCGCGGGGGCCGTGGAGAACCTGACGGGCATCGTCGACGTCGCCGACGGCGTGATGGTCGCCCGCGGCGACCTCGGCGTGGAGTGCCCGCTCGAGGACGTTCCCATGATCCAAAAGCGGATCATCCGCACCTGCGTCAACGAGGGCGTGCCCGTGATCACGGCGACCGAGATGCTCGACTCGATGGTCCACTCACGGCGACCCACCCGCGCCGAGGCCTCCGACGTCGCCAACGCGGTCCTCGACGGGACCGACGCGGTGATGCTCTCCGGCGAGACCGCCATCGGCGACCACCCCGTTCGGGTCGTCGAGACGATGGACCGGATCGTCCGCGAGGTCGAGACCAGCGAGGAGTACGCCGAGACGCGCGAACAGCGGGTCCCGACCGCCGCCACCGATTCCCGGACCGAGGCGCTCGCGCGCTCGGCGCGGTACCTCGCACGCGACATCGGCGCGTCGACCGTCGTCGCGGTCTCGGAGTCCGGATACACCGCCCGCAAGACGGCCATGTTCCGCCCCGGCGTCCCGGTCGTCGCGACGACGCCGAACGACCGGGTTCGCCGCCAGCTCGCGCTTTCTTGGGGCGTCCAGCCGGTCACCACCGAGTACGCTCACGACATGGAGACCGTCCTCGACAACGCGGTCGACGCCGCCCTCGACACGGGCGCGGCCGCCTCCGGCGACACGCTCGTCGTCCTCTCTGGAATGTTGACGGAACTCGAGGGGACGAACACCACGAACACGCTGAAGGTCCACATCGCGGCCGAGACGGTCGCCACCGGGAAGGCGGTCGTCGCCGGCCGTGTCGCCGCACCCGTCTCTCGAAGTCCGGACGGCGACCTCTCCGCGGTTCCCGAGGGCTCGATCGTCGCGCTCGGCTCCGACTTCGAGGGCGAGTTCACCGGCGATCTCGACCGGATCGCCGGGATCGTCGACGCCCGTCCCGGCATGACCGGGTATCCGGCCGTCGTCGCCCGCGAGCTGGGCGTGCCGATGATCTCGGGCGTGACACTGCCCGATTCCGTCGCGGACGGGACCACGCTGACGCTCGACGGCGAGCGCGGCGTCGTGTACGACGGGGACGTGATCGCGCCCGCCAGTCGGCGATAGCGCCCGGTCGAGCCGTCGCCTCCGAATCGCGCCCGCCAGTCATTTATCCGGCACGCGTCTACGGCGAGTATGAGCGGCGACGACACCCGAAGCCGGGCGAACGAGGTCCGGACCGACGAGGGGGACGACGAGGGTCGCGAGTGGCGCTTCAGCGTCGACGACGTGGGCCCCGACGGGGTGACGGAGGACACCTCGACGCCCGAGACGGAGCCCATCGAACCGGGTTCGATCGACGCCGAACACGCCGTCTTCGTCGTCCTCGGGGTCGCGCTCGTCGTCGGCGTGTTCGTGTTCGGGTTCTGATCGGTCGACGGCGTGAATCGAGTGAACGAAGTCCCGAATCCCGCCGGGAGACGTGACGCCCCGGCAGCCGACCGCCTTTTCGCCGGTCAGTTCATCAGTTCGCCGCCGTTCACGTTCAGCGTCTCGCCGGTGACGAACCCTGCGTCCCGGAGGTACGCGGCCGCCTCGGCGATGTCCTCGGGTCGACCGAAGCGGTCGACGGGGATCGCTTCGAGCTGTTCGCGCTCCTCCTCGGGCGTTCTGTCGCCGGTCATGTCCGTCTCGACGTGACCGGGCGCGATCGCGTTCACCCGCACGTCGGGCGCGAAGTCGCCGGCGTGGCTGCGGGTGAGCGAGACGAGTGCGCCCTTCGAGGCGGCGTAGTGACACTCGATCGGCGCGCCGGTGTGCGCGAGGATGGAGGAGACGTTCGAGACCGAGGGGCCGTCCGCGGAGTCGCGGAGGTGCGGCAGCGCCGCCTTCGTCACGTTGAACGCGGAGTTGACGTTCACGTCCATGACCCGGTCGAAGTCGGCCGGGTCCAGGTCCTCGGTGTACACGTGCTGGTCGATCCCGGCGTTGTTGACGACGTGGTCGACGCCGCCGAACGCGTCGGCGGCGGTCTCGACCAGTCGGGCGGCCGCCTCGGGATCCGAGACGTCCGCCCCGACGACGACCGCCTCTCGGCCCAGGTCCCGGACCTCCGCCGCGACCGACTCGGCGGCCTCCTCGCTCGTGTGGTAGTTGACGGCGACGTCGTAGCCGTCCTCGGCGAACCGAAGCGCGATCCCGCGACCGATCCCCCGCGACGACCCCGTCACGACTGCGGCTGGCATGTCTCTCCGGTCCGGGCCGACCGACTTCGTCCTTCCGGACCCGGCGAAAGAAGTGGTGGAGACACCGACTCGCCGGCGCGTGCCGGGGTCATCGACCGTCCGTCGCCTCACCGACCGTCTGTCGACTCACCGATCGTCTGTCGTCTCACCGAATACACCGGCGTCACGGAACCCGACCTACCGTCACCTCGAAGGGAACGAGTTCGACGCGCTCGTACTCGCGCTCGCGCATCGCCGCGACGACGTCGCGACCCATCTCCCGCCAGCGCCGGCGGAGGTCGTCGTACGCCGCCGCCGACAGCGCGTTCCGAAGCTCCTCGCGGTGGTCATCGAGCCCCGCGCCGGACGCCTTCCGGGCGGCCGACTCGAGGGCCGGCTCGGCGTACGGCGGGGCCGTCCGCTTCTCGTGGAGGTACCGCCGCGTCCGGACGTCGACGAGGCCGGCGTCCACGAACAGCGACTCGACGCGGTCGCCGAGGGCCACGTCGGTCTCCACGCCCGCGAGGTACGCCTCCCGTGCCTCCCGCTCGAGGTCGGCCTCGCGATCGACCGTCGAGGAGACGGTCACGTCGGCGTTGTTCGGCTCCACGGCCGCGACCAGATCCGCGGAGACCCGCGCGAGCTCCCGCACCGCCCGCGCCGGCTCGGGTAGGTTGACCAGCAGCGCCTGACACGCCGCGAGGTCGACGGCGTCCTCGCGGAGCGGCAGCCGGGTCGCGTCCCCGGCGGCGTACGAGGCGAGCGCGGACGTCTCCTCGCGGGCGACGTCGAGCAGGCTCGTGTCCGCGTCGATCCCGATAACGGTCGCGTCCGGTCCCGTCTCCTCGGCGAGCACGCGAGTGAACTCACCTGTCCCGCAGCCGACGTCGAGGACGCGCTCGCGGTCGGGAAGCGAGCAGTCCGCGAGCGCCTCGCGCCCGTCGGCCCACATCCCCTCGCGGGTGAACTCGAGGTACTCGGCTGAGAACCGTCTCACGCCGCCCCGTTCGCGGCGGCGCGGATTAAGGGGCGGGGTTCACTCGCTCGACCCGATCCCGACGAGGTCGGCGACCAGCGCGGCGGTGACCCCCGCACAGAAGCCGACGAACGCGCTCGCGACGCTGTGGGTCAGAAACGAGCCCGTGAGCTCGGCGATCCACACGCCGTCGACGCCCGAGACCCCGATCGCGCTCGCGACCGCGAGGGACGCCCCGAGGACGACGACCGGAACGACGCCGACCGCCAGACAGGCCGGTCCGCCGCAGCGAGCGTACGCGCCGACGGCGGCGATCGGCGCGGGCGCGTACACCGCCACGAACGGCAGGGTCCGCGCCGAGAGGGTCGTCACCGTGCGGTGATCGATCGCGCTCGCCACGAGGGTCACCGCCGCGACGAGCCCCACGGCGACGGTGAACCCGACCACGAGCCCGACCGCTCGCTCGCGTCGGCGACCGAACAGCAGCGCTTTCGTGGTCGTCATGCGTCGCGTTCACACGCCGGACGGACTTAAAAGCGCGTCAGACGGGATCTTCCCCACCTCCACGTTCTTCGCGTCGTCCCCCTTCGCGTCCTCACTCGTGGCGAAGCTCCCGGACGCGCTCGACGTTCCACGCGAAGCTTTTGCCGTCCTCCGTCGGGGTCTCCAACACGAACGGGACGTCGGCGAGGTCGGGGTGGTTGATCACCCGCTCCATCCCCTCCTCGCCGATGAGCCCCTCGCCGACGTGGGCGTGTTCGTCCTTGTTTGTGCCGCAGGCGTGTTTCGAGTCGTTGAGGTGGACACACTTCAGATGCTCGAGCCCCACCACGTCGTCGAACTCCGCGACCGTCTCGTCGACCGCCTCGGCCGTCGAGAGGTCGTAGCCGGCCGCGAACGCGTGGGCGGTGTCGACACAGACGTCGACGTCGGTCTCCGTCCGGTCGATGACGCCCGCGAGGTGTTCGAACTCGCCGCCGAGTTTCGTCCCCGCGCCCGCGTCGCTCTCGATCAGGATCGTCACGTCCTCGGGGACGTCGACGTCGTCGATGACGCTCGCCGCGTTGTCGAGCCCGCCCTCGACGCCCGCACCGGTGTGGGCTCCGAGGTGGACGTTCACGTAGGGGATCCCCAGCGCGGCGGCGGCGTCGACCTCCCGCTGCATCGACTCCAGTGACTTCTCGCGAAGCCCGTCCTTCGGCGTACAGAGGTTGACGAGGTAGGAGGTGTGGATCACCCACGGCCCGTCGAGGTCGCGCTCGGTGTGCTCGCGGAACAGCGCCGCCTCCTCCTCGCCGATGTTCGGGTCCTCCCACACCTGCGGGGAGTGGGTGAAGATCTGCCCGCAGTTGCCGCCGAACTGCGTCTGTCTGAACACCGCGTTCGCGATGTTTCCGTGCGGGGGCGTCTCGGGATCGTTGGATGCTCTCGACGTGGAGATCGAGACGTGCGCGCCGATCTTCAGGCTCATACGAGCGATAGACGGGGGAGGGGAAAAGCCGCTTCGGAAGGCGCGCGATCGAATCACTCCCGATCGCCCGGACGCGAGCGAACCCAGTCGTCGTCGCGGTACCGCGCCTCGACGAGTTCGCTCGCGCGGTCGAGTTCGGCGTCGGTCCACGACCCGTCCCGATCGAGCGAACCGACTCCGTCCGATCCGTTCCCCGCCTCCACCCACGCCGCGAGCGACTCCTCGACCGCCCGAACCGCCTCCTCGCGGTCGATGTCGGCCAGTTCGTCGATCCCGACGACGCGCTCGCGAAACGTCTCGGGGGCGACCGGCGGGTCCGCGAACGCGTCGAGGTGTGCCTCGGCGTCGACCGAGAAGGAGAGCGAGCCGTGCTGGACCACCGCGTCGCGGGTGCGGTACTGCGCGTTGCCGGCGATCTTCCGGCCCGCGGCGACCACGTCGTGAGCCGGGTGGAGCTCCCGAAGGTAACACGCGGGGTGGTACAGCTCCGGGACGGCCTCCTCCACGTAGTCGGCGTCGATCCCGAGCCGGTCGAACGCCTCGAGGATCGGTTCACACAGCAGGTGGTAGGCGTCGAGCAGCTTGCCCGGCACGTCCCCGGCGGGGACGGCGATCGAGTAGGCGATATCGCCGTGGGCGTCGTGGAGGATCCCGCCGCCGCCGGTCCGTCTGCGGGTGACGTCGACGCCCGCACGCTCGCAGGCGTCCCAGTCGACGGTCTCCGGGTCCTGTCCGTACCCGAGCGTGAGACAGGTCGGGTCCCAGCGGTACGTCCGGACGGTGCCGGGTCCACCCTCGCTCGCGGTCTCGGCCGCGACTTCGTCGAGCGCCATCTGCATCGGCCCCGGTCGACGCTCCTCGCGGATCAGCCGCCAGTCACCCTCCGGCGCGGTCATGCGTCCCCGTCGACGCGGCGACCCGAAAGCGGTTGCGTTCGTCGGCAGATCGCGATCGTTCTCGATTTGTTATCGCGACATGCGATTTATAGTCGTGATTCGGCGAACGCGGGCCGTTTTTAGGAATCCCCGGAGTAGGGGCCGTATGGTACGCAACGTCGCCGGCGACATGGCGGATCTCGACCCCGAGGACTTCTACCTCCTCTCGGGCGTCGAGCAGGGGATGCGCTTCTCTGAGTGGGTTCGCCGCGACAAACTGCCCGACTACGCCGATCTGACGGCAGAGGAGATCGACTACCGGATCGACCGGTGTCTCGACCGCGAGCTGATAGAACGAAAGACGATCCAGTACGAGGGCTACCAACTCACCTTCGAGGGGTACGACGCGCTCGCTCTCCGGACGTTCTCCGAGCGCGGGACGATAGACGGCGTCGGTTCACCGCTCGGTCTCGGCAAGGAGGGCGACGTCTACGAGGTCCAGTCGTTCAAGCCCCTCGCGCTGAAGTACCACCGCGAGGGGTACACCAACTTCCGGGCGGTCAACCGCGAGCGCGAATACACCGCCGACCGCGACCACGTCTCGTGGATGTACACCGCGCGAAAGGCCGCCGAACGGGAGTACGAGGCGATGGAGGCGCTGTATCCCGACGTGGCGGTTCCCCGCCCGGTCGACCACAACCGCCACGCGATCGTGATGGACAAGTTCGCCGGCGTCGAGCTCGCCCGAGCCAAGCTCGAGCCGAAACAGGCGGCGGGCGTCCTCGATCTGATCTACCGGGAGCTGGTGACCGCCTACGAACTCGGCTGGATCCACGCGGACGTGTCCGAGCACAACGTCGCCGTCTCGGAGGACGGCGTCACGGTGTTCGACTGGCCGCAGGCGGTCCCGACCGACCACGAGAACGCCCGCGAGTTCCTCGAACGCGACGTCGCCAACCTGCTTCGGTACTTCGGTCGGAAGTATCCCCACGAGATAGACCGTGAGACCGATACCGCGGCGATCGCCGCGGCGATCGCCGACGGCTCCTTCGAGACGGTTCGATCGTTCGAGAGCTGATAAATCACATTCTGCGATATAGAAATTGTACGTGATGTTGCGAATGCCAGCCAAAACGTACAGAGGAAACTGAACCCAGAGGAGTGAGACCCGGCTACGCGGATGCTACGAATTCGACGACGCCGAGATGGTCGTGGTTTTCGGTCGGCGACGCCTCGGGAAGACACGGCTCGTCCAGCACTCGCTCTCCGACCGTGACGACGCAGCGTCTATCAGGCCACGGAGACCACCTCGCAGATACAGCTCGACGAGTTCGTCGATGTCGCCTCGGAAAACTTCTCCAGCATCACGCAGATCAAACGGAACTGGGAAGCGCTGCTCGGATATCTTGGAGATCAGGACGGAATCGTGGTCCTCGACGAATTCCCGTATCATCGAAGCCGACGAGAGCCTCCGTCGTGGTTCAGCGACTGTGGGAACAGCGGCTCCGGAACGCTGATTCTGATCGGGTCGTCGATCAGTATGATGGAAGAAGGACGCTTCTCGGGAACAGTCCCTTGTATGGGCGATTCACCGAACGACTTGACCTCAGACCTCTCAACTTCGCTGCTACACGGGAGTTCGTTCCGAACGAGACCTCGGAAGGACTCTCACCGAGGAAGTCCTCTCCCAGAAGGGACCTCCATAACGACCCGGGGTACGTGCTTCGCTCCGAACTCACGGACCCGAACCGATACTTTGCGATCCTCACCGCCATCGTCGCGGGAAAGACGACGTCGAGCGAGATCGCTCAAGCGATAGGAACCGATGGGAAGCAGATATCCACGTACACACAGAAGTTAGAACGGTTGCGGCTCATCGAGCGGGAGGTCCCGATCACCGAAGAGAAGGCGAAGTCACGCCGGACGCGCTATCGAATCCTGGATCCGCTGTTCCGGTTCTGATTTTGCTTCGTTTACGGCAAGGAGGATCGATACGAGCGCCTCGGGGAGAACGCCTACGACGCGGTCATTGAGCTGGATCTCTCGGATTTCGTGAGTCACGAGAGACTCTGCCAAGACGCACTCCCCGGCCTCTACCCCGCAGAGACGTTCCTCGATATCGGTCGCTGGTGGTACAAGGAACACGAGGTTGACGTCGTCGGATTCAGCACGGACGGGAAGATGGTCGTGGGGGAGTGCAAGTTCACGAACGCACCGCTTGACTACGGAGCTCTCGCCTCGATCGAAGGCCACGCCGCCGAGATACGCTGGACGCCGGACCGCGGTGAGAGGGACGCTGAGTACGCCTTATTCACCCGAAATGGTGCGACACAGTCGGTTCGAGAAGCCACGTCCGAGCGCGATGACGTACAACTTTTCGGGCTGGGAGATGTTACGGAACACGCGCGTACGCTCTCAAACACACGAGGGCGGGAGATGTTCGATAGCCGCTGCTCAGAATTGAACTAATCGCGGAACAGACTAATGGATTTTGATAAAACAGCGTAAGAACGGCTAGAACGCCCGTTTGCGTTCTAGAACTGTTCTTACTCGTTTCCGAACATCTGGCGCATCATCGGATGCATCTCCATGAGCTGCTCTTCGGCGATCTCCTCGTACAGCTTGTACGTGATCGAGACCGCGAGGAGCAGCCCGGTACCGGAGACCTGTCCGATGGTGCCGAGTAAGTTCGCCATCACGGCGAGCAGCCCGACGAGCGCGCCGCCGATGACGGTCACCTGCGGGATGTAGCGCTCCATGACCTTCTCGACGACCTGCGGGTTCCGCCGGAATCCGGGAATCTGCATCCCGGAGTTCTGGATCTGCTGGGCGGTCGCCTCCGGCCCCATGCCGGTGGTCTCGACCCAGAAGATCGCGAAGACCGCCCCGCCGACGACCATGAACGTCAGGTCGATGGCGAGCCGAACGGCGATCATCCACGGCTCGACCGACGCCGGGATCTCGCCGAGGAACCACATCCACTCCGTCCGCGCTTGGATCGGATTCAAGTAGTAGAACAGCCCGGAGAGGGGTTCGCCCTGGTCGCTGTACTCGCCGAGCCACGCGGGCATCCCCGCCCACTGCGAGGAGAGGATCTGCCCGAGGAACTGGACGTTCGCCTGAAGTGCGCGAACGAGGATCATCGGCAGGACGGACGCGTAGATGAGCTTCACCGGGAATCGTCCCCGAGCGCCCTTCACGCGGGCGTGTGACAGCGGGATCTCGACGCGGACCGACTCCGCGTACACGACGATCCCGAAGATGAACACCGTCGTGAACAGCGCCAGGACGTTACCGGGGTCGAAAAGCAAGTTCTGGAGACCCTCGGCCGTGAACGGCGACAGCGAGACGGGGACGTCGCCGAAGACGATCCCGTACCAGCTCGCGAAGAAGCCGGGGGCGCCGAGCGCCGAGAAGCTGAAGAAGCCGCCGACGATCTGCTGGCTCACGGCGGCGATGATGAACAGCCCCACGCCGGAGCCGACGCCCCACTTGCTCACGATCTCGTCCATGAACAGGATGAGGACGCCGCCGACGAAGATCTGTGCGAAGATCAGGACTTGGACGCCGAACTCGCCGATCCCGAGCGCCTGTCCGACGGCCTGATCGGCTGGAAGGAACTCGCCGGTGAACACCATCGGTGCGGCCGTAAGGGCCGTGACGATGACCACCAGAAGCTTCTGGAGGCCCTGATAGAGGACCTGATCGCGCGGGTCGTCCGTGTCGAGCCCGAGCAAGTTCGCGCCGCCGAGCAGCTGTAAGACGATGGACGCCGTGACGATCGGACCGATTCCGACCTGTAACAGCGAGCCCGACTCTCCGGCCAACACCGAGCGGAACTGCCCGAAGAAGTCGCTCCCCTGTCCGGCCGCCAGGCCGAACGGGTTGATGTTGGTCAAAAAGAAGTAGACGAGCAGGATCCCCGCCGTCCACATGAGCTTGCGTCTGAACGGGACGTGCCCCGCAGGTCGCTCCACGACGGGCATCCGCGAGAGCACCGGTTCGGCGACCTCCTTCCAACTCATCGTTACGCCTCGTCAGTCTCGTCGTCGGAAGTGTTTTCTGCTTCGTCGGCGGCTTCCTCGGCGCGCTCCGAGAGCGTCGCCTCCCCGCCGGCGGACTCGATCCCCTCGACCGCCCCGGCCGTGAACGCGTCGGCGGTGACGCGGAGCTCGCGGCGGACCTGTCCGCCGCCGAGCACCTTCACCACGTCGGCGTCGTGACCGTCCTCGACGACGTCGCGGGCGTCGATGACGTACGCGTCGCCGTCCTCCTCGGCGAGGCCCTCCGCGACGTACAGCGCTGCGTCCTCGTCGAGCTTCTGGGCTTTGACCTCGAGGACGTTCGTCTTGGAGTCCTCGGGCCGCTTGAAGCCGTGCTTGCCGAGCGGTCCGTAGTTGTGGTACTCGTGTTTCGATCGACCGGCCGCACCGCGACCTCCGCGGTGACCGGCGCCGCGCCGGTTCTTGTGCGTGCCGCCTCCGTGCGTCCGGGAGCCGCGCTGTCGGCGTTTCTTGCTCGTCATCGCATCGCCTCCAGGAGCGCGTCGATCTCCTCGGTGGAGTGGCGTCCGAGTTCGCCACCCTCCACGATCGGGTGTTTGATGCCGTCGTGACCGCCGCGCGGGGCGTGGAGACGGAGCGTCGGGGAGAGACCCTGCTCGCGCAGCGTCGTCTCCTCGGCGACGACCGCCTCGGCCAGCGCCGCCACGTCGTCGTAGTCGGTGTGTTCCGCGATCCACTCGTCGTCGACGTCGGCGTCGCCCTCGAGGGGCTCGCCGCGCCGCTCGATCGTGGCCGTCACCGTCTCGACGCTCGGCTCGCCGAAGGCGACCAGATCGTTCACCTTCGTGATCATGCCGCGGTAGGAGTCGGTCTCCGGAACGAACGTCGCGTGGTTGACGCGCCCGACGTTCAGCATGTCGAGCGTGTCGACGACGCCTTCGTTCACGTTGACCTCTCCGCGGAGTTGAACGATCGCCTGCATCACTCGCTCACCTCGTCGTAGTGGACCTGGCGCGCGTGCTGGGGCGTGCGGGACTGCGCCGCGTTCTCCAGCGCGTTGAACGTCGCCTTCGCGAGGTTCACCGTCGTCCGGGTGTTGCCGTCGGAGTTCGTCCAGGCGTCCTCGACGCCGGCGAGCTCTAAGATGTTCCGCACCGTCTCCGCGGCGGCCAGCCCGAGTCCCTGCGGGGCGGGCTTTATCTCCACCGTGACGGAGCCGGCCTTCCCCTTCGCCGTCCGGGTCAGCGAGTTCGTGCCGCCGGGCTGGTCCTCCCACGAGCCCGAGCCGCGGTCGACCTCGATGACGTTCAGCTTCGCGACGTCGATCGCCTTCTGGATCGCGCCGCCGACCTGGTCGTCCCGCGCCTGCGCGTATCCGAGGTAGCCGTCGCGGTTGCCCACCGCCACGACGCACCGGAACTTCACGCGTCGGCCGGAGTCGGTCATGCGCTGGACCATGTTGATGTCCAGCACCTCGTCTTCGAGCCCCGGAAGGAGCTGGTCGACGATCTCGGCCTCCTTCAACGGGAGGCCGGAGTCGAGCGCCTGTTCCATCGACGTGATGTCGCCGTCCTGTACCTTGCGGCCGAGCCGCGTTCGCGGTTCCCAGCCGTCGTTGTGTCTACTCATGGTCCTCCTGTAGCTCGTCGAGCACGGTATCGAAGTGCTCGGGTAACTCGCCGGCGTCGAACTCCCCGCTGTACAGCGGCTCGTCGAGCTGCTCGGCGTACGCGGCGATGTGCTCGCCTCGCGTGCGCGACCAGTCGGCCAGCACGTCGTCGTTGTGGGGGATCTCGAGGCCCGCGTCGATCGCTCCTTCCTGTACCGCGAACGTCTTGTTGCCGGGCGTCGCCGTGTTGAGCCCGATGTCGAGGACGGCCTCCTCGAGGCCGGCCTCGACCGCGCGAGCGCCCGCGAGGTATCCCGTGAGGTACGCGCTGGGGAGGTTGCCCGTAGGGGCTTCCCAGCCGTACTCCGCGAGGTCCTCGCTGGAGGCGGCCGCGTGGGTCTCGTCGCCGTCGGGTCCGGGAGTGACCAGCTGCGCCCTGACGTGAGCGTTGCTCACCCGGGCGACCAGGCGAGGCTTGCCCGATTTCAGCAGGCGCAACCTCTGGTGGTAGTCCGTCCGGACCTCTCGGCGACGACGCATCGGCACCTTGTATCGTGGTCCTGTCGCCATTAGTCGTTCACCTCGTAACCGTACTGCGTCCGGATGTACGCCTCCAGCCGAGCGACGTCCTCGAACTCGCCGCCGCTCGCCTTGTTGTAGAGCGTGCGGTACTCCGTGGCGTCGAGGACGTCCTCCCCGTCACGGAGTTCCTTCAGGCGAGCTCGCTGTGCGCGGATCCGCGCCTTCCAGTCGTCTTTGGTGTTCTGTCGCGCGCCGGCTTTCCCCTTCCGGGAACCGGCACCCTTCTTGTGGCCGTACGAGCGCTTCTCCGCGCGCTCGCGGGCCCGACCGCGGGAGTTCGTCTTCGCGTCTTTCGCGCGGATCGTTCCCTGCTCGATGAGCTCGCGAACGTCCTCGCGGGTGATCGCGTCCTCGATCTCCTCCTGTGCCTCGGGGTCGAGCCAGACGCGGCCCTTGCCGACGTCGAGTTCGTCCGCGGCCAGTCGTTTCTGCGCCTTCAGATCACTCATCGTCCACCTCCACCTCGACGTAGGTCGGGTTCAACACGCGGATGTCGCGCTCCTCCGCCTCGTCCTCGATCAGTTCGCGCTTGCGACCGCCGACCTTCGAGGCGATCCGCACCGCCTGCGTGTCGCCGTCGACGCCCTCGAGGTCGTCCGTGTTGTGAACGCGGACCTCCTCGAAACCGCTCGGGTGGAGGTCGCGCGAGGCCGTCGGCGAGCGGAAGCCCGCCTCGACGACGGGACCCTTCGCCTTCATGCGACGGCGCTGCTTGGAGAGCCCGCCGCGCGGCTTGCGCCACGACGTCGGGATCCGCTTTTTCTTGTGGTAGTCCTGCCGGTTGAACTGCGGTTTCCCCTCGCGGTGCTTCTGTGCGAGCGCGCGAGCGGTCTCCTCGTCCAGGTCCGGCGTCTTCTCGGCGTGGCCGCGGGGACGAAGCTCCGTCTCGACCTCCTCGTCGGACTCGGCCGCCGCGGCCTCCTCCTCCTCGTCGGTCTCGTCTTCGATCTCCGCTTCGGCCTCCTCGTCGACCTCCAGACCGCCGACGTCGGCTTTGATACGCGCGGCGAGCGCGTTGCCGACGCCGTCGACCTCGGAGAGCTCCGACTGGGAGGCGGCCTTCACGTCCTCGACCGTCTCGTAGCCGGCCTCGCGAAGCGCGTCCGCCTTCGAGGGACCGACGCCGCTGATGTCTTCGAGTTCGTCTGCCATGTCAGGCACCTCCGGTCGGCTTCTCGACGATGTACACGCCGTCCTGGAAGACGCGCGTGTCCTTGTCGGTCACCTTGGTCAGCTGTTCGATGTCGGCGGCGGTCTGCCCCACGGCCTCCTTGTCGGAGCCCGAGAGCGTGACCGTCTCGCCGTCGACCTGTACGTCCGTGTCTCCGCGGATCGGGGTGCGTCGCTGCGCCTTCTCGCCGAGGAAGTTCTCGATGACGACTTCCTCGCCCTCCACGCTGACCTGCATCGGGAAGTGGGCGTAGTACACTTCCATCGTGTACTCCCACCCCTCGGTCACGCCGTGGACCATGTTGGAGACGTGGCTCTCGAAGGTGCCGACCGTGGCGTTCGTCTTCGCGTCCTCGTTCTCCGAGGCGATAACGACAGCACCGTCCTCGACCGACACGTCGATGTCGGGGTACCAGAGGCGTCGCGTGACGCTCCCGTTCGGCCCCTCGACGGTGAGTTCGAGGTGGTCGGTCTCGGCGGAGACGTCGTCCGGAATCTCGATTTCGACTCTGTTCATTGTTAGTAGACGTATGCGATCACTTGGCCGCCGATGCCCTCCTCGCGGGCCTCGTAGTGGCTCATGACGCCGTGGCTCGTCGTGACGACCAGCGTCCCGTAGTCACGGGCGGGGAGGTATCGCTTCTCCCACTTCTCGAAGTCGTCCGCACCCGCCGAGTAGCGGGGCTTGACGGCGCCACATTCGTTGATCGCGCCTTTCAGTTCGACCTCGAACTTCCCGGCTTTCCCGTCGTCGACGTACTCGAAGCCGTCGACGTACCCGCGGTCGTAGAGGACCTCGAGGACGGAGCCGATGATGTTCGAAGCGGGCTCTACCGTGTACGACAGGTGGCCAACGCTCTCGGCGTTGTCCACGCCTGCGAGTGCGTTGGCGAATGGATCGTTTCCTGTCATGATCAGCTGTACTTCTCGAATCCCATGTCTCGAGCGACCTCGCGGAAGCACTGCCGGCAGAGGTTGATGTCGTACTTCCCGACTAACCCCTGCTCGCGGCCGCACCGCCGGCAGTCGTGCTGCTGGCCGGTGCGTTTCGCCGCGTGCTCGCCCGTCTCGTTGTTCGCTTCGCTCATTCCGTTACCTCAACGTCGAAGTGCGTTTCGAGGAACGCGACGGCGTCCTCGGCGGTCATCCGGTGGTTCGACGGGATCGAGCGGGTCACCTTGTCGCGCTTGGCGACGCGGTACCCCGGCCGGACGATCGTCGTCGTCACGTCGAGCCCGTAGATGCCGATGTTCGGGTCGTACTCCTGGCTCGGGAAGTCGGTGTGGTCTTCGACCCCGAAGCTCAGGTTCCCCGTGTCATCGAACTGGCTCGCCGAGACGTCGACGAGGTCCAGTGCGGTCTCGAGGAACGTGTGGGCGTCCTCGCCGCGCAGCGTCACCTTGACGCCGATCGGGTCGCCCTTGCGGATCCCGAACTCGGCGATGGTGCGCTTGGAGGTGGTCCGGACCGACTGCTGGCCCGTGATTTCCTCGATGATGTTCTCGGCGTCCGCGAGCGGCTCACCGCCCTGACCGACGCCCATGTGGACGACGACCTTCTCCAGGTACGGCTCGCGCATCTCGTGGGACGCGCTCTCGGCGTCACTCATCGTCCTCACCCGCCTCGTCGGCGTCGGCGGACTCCGCCGCCGCGTCCTCGTCGCCGGTGAAGTTCTCGTCGATGACGACGACGTACTCCTCGACCGTCTCGTAGCCGTCCTCGTCGTCGTCGACGACGACCGTGTTGGAACCGGAGCCGAGCGTGACGTCGATCGTCTCGATCTCGCCGATCCGACCGGCGTGCTGGCCGGTGGTAGCGGTGACGAGCGCGCCCTCCTCGTACTCGAAGTGGGCGACGACGTCCTTGGACTCGTTGTCGATGACGATCGAGTCCTTGGTGTCGTACTCGGTGCCGGCGTCCACGCGGACGTTCGTCCCGTCGTGAAGCGTCAGCTGGGCGTCCCCGCCGGGGACGACCGTCTTGTTCGTCACCTTCCCGAGTCGACTGCTCGCGGACTCCTCGTCGACGGGCGTCAGCGCGAGCCGACCCCCCTCGTCGGGGAAGACGCGGAAGAACTCCCCGCGGACGGGGAACGCCAGGATGTCGAACATCCCGATCGGACGCTGCTCGTCCGACACCGCGTCCCCGTTCACGAGAACCGAGTCGTTGTTCAGCGCGTAGCGCGCCTCCTTCGTCGAGTCGACGTAGCCGAGCACGTCCCGCAGCAGGACGACGAGCGGGACGCCAGCCTCGCCGTGCGGGCCTGCGCCGGCCTTCACGGTGAACGTCTGGGTCTTCCGCTCGACCGGCCAGGAGTTCGGTACCGCCAGTCGTTTCTGATGTCGCGTCATTCGTTGTCCTCCTGGAGCCGCGCCTCGCGGCGGTCGTCCGAGAGGTCCAGATCCGTCACGCGGACGTTGCTCGCCGGGATCGGACGGGGAGCCTCTTCCCCGTCCGCCCGCTCGACGGTGACGTCCTCGACGGTGATCCGCTCGGCGGAGAGATCCACCGAGAGGACCTCCGCTTCGGTCCCCGCGGCGTCGCCGCGGAGCACCTCGACGGTGTCGCCCGCGTTGACGCGGACGCTCCGCTGGCCGTACTCCTCGCGGAGCTCGGGCGTGAGCGGGGATCGGACCTTCCGTTGCCGCTCGTGAAGCGACGCGGTCTCCGACTGTTTTCGTTGTTTGCGTGGCTGTTTCGTCATGGTTACACGATCATCGTCGCGGTGGACGCGATGCTCCCGTAGCGCTCGGCGACCTCGCGGGCGACGGGACCTTTGATCTCCGTGCCCCGCGGCTCGTCGAGGTCGTCGATGATCACGGCCGCGTTGTCCTCGAACTTCACGCGCGTGCCGTCGGGACGGCGGATCGACTTGCGCTGGCGGACGACGACCGCCTCCAGCACCTGCCGCCGCATCTCGGGCGTCCCCTTGGTGACCGAGACGGTCACCTTGTCGCCGATACCTGCCTTCGGGTGGCGGTTCTTCGTGCCGGAGTAGCCGGCGACGGAGATCACCTTCAGCTCGCGCGCGCCGGTGTTGTCGGCGCACGTGATGAGAGAGCCCTTCGAGAGGCCCTGCGTGACGTCGGCTTTGAGCGCCTCCATCACTGATCACCCGACAGGTTCTCGACGACGACGTGTGATTTCGTCTTCGAGAGCGGTCGCGTCTCCGCGATCGTCACTTCGTCACCTTCCTCGAGCGGCTCGAGCACGCCCGGCACGTGTGCCGGGATGCGCGAGCGACGCTTCATGTACCGGTCGTATTTCGGTACGAACACGTCGTATTCTCGCTCGACGATGACGGTCTTTTCCATATCCGTCGACACGACCGTCCCCTCTCGGAGCTGGCCGCGGACGGGAAGCTGCCCGTAGAACGGGCACTTCTCGTAGTCGTAATCCTCCGGGTCGTCTGGCTCCGGAGGCATGGGTACGTCGATTCCTATCGCCATTGTGAGACACCTCGTTCGGTGCGTTCGGCGGGCCGGTCCCGCAGCCGCGTGCCATCCACCGTTACGTAGACCGCGTCTTTGCACTCGCCTCGCCGGCTCGCCGCGTCGGTGTTCGGCACACCGGCCGCGGACGGGCCGGACTGACGGGGGCGGACCCCCGCAGTATCCGACCCGAGTTGGGACGCGGACCCCGACGACTGGCCGTCGTCGGCGGCTTCATCTGTGCGTGCGGTCGCCTCCTCGACGACCGCGAACTCCAGCGTCGTGCCCGACTTGGGCACGCGCCTGTCCGTCGCGTTCTCCCCCGATCCCGTCCGCACCACGAGGGTGTTTTCGGTCTCGTACAGCACCCGACCCGCGATCCCGACGTGGGCGTCGCTGTCGGCGTCGGCCACCCGAACCGGGAGGCCGACGAGTTCGTGCCGTACGAGCGTTTCGGGGGAGATCATGGGTCGGTTACTCGTCGTCGAAGTCGCCTTCTTCCGCCTGGATCGTCTTGATCCGGGCGATCGTCTTCTTCAGCTCGTTCACGCGGCCGGGGCTCTCGGGCATCCCGCCGGCCGCCTGCTGTGCCTTCGTGTTGAGGAGCTCGGTCTCGAGCTCCTCGAGTTCGACCTCCCGCTCGGCCGCGGTCATGTCGCGGATCTCGTCGGTGTAGAGGATCGCCATTTACTCGTCCTCCTCGGCTTCCTCGTCGGCCTCTTCCATCTCGGCGACCAGGTCGGCCGCCTCCGATTCGATCTCCTCGTCGAGCTCGTCGAGCTCATCCGGTTCATCGTCGACGTCACCGGTCTCGACCGGCTCCTCCGCGGGGGCGTCCGTCGCCTCCGTCGCGGTCTCGCCCGTCTCCTCGACGACCTCCTCGACGATCTCCTCGTCGATGACGTCTGCCGGGTCGTCGTCAGGCACGTCGACGTCGTCGTCGTCGGCCCCTGCGTCCGGGACCTCCTCGGGCTCCTCCTCTAAGAGTGCCTCGACACCCTCGTCGCCGGCCGCGTCGGCCTGGTCGACCTCCGGGACCTCGGCGTCCTCGCGGACGTCGAAGTCGTCGGGCAGCTTCGCGCCCGGCGGGATGATCTTGACGTTGACGCCGATGGTGCCGAGCTTCATCACCGCGACGCCTTGGCCGTGGTCGACGACCTCCTGGGCGGGCTCGCCGTTGTGCTTGATGTAGCCGCGGTTGAACTTCTCGACGCGCGAGCGCGCCCCGGTGACCTTTCCGGAGAGGACGATCTCGGCGCCGAGCGCGCCCGCGTCCATGATCCGGTCGATCGTGGTGTGGCCCGCCTTCCGGAAGTACCAGCCGCGCTCGAGCGCGTTCGCGAGCCGGTCCGCGACGATCTGAGCGTTCAGGTCGGGCTCGTCGACCTCCTGAACGTCGATCTGCGGGTCGTCCATGTCGAAGCGGTCCTCGAGCTCGGTGGTGATCTTGCGGATGTTCTTCCCGCCCTTCCCGATCACCATGCCGGGCTTTTCCGCCTTCAGGACGATCTGCGTGCCCATCGGTGTCTTGGCGACGTCCATGCCGCCGTAGCCGGCTCGGCCGAGCTCGTCCGCGAAGAACTCGTTGATCTGTGAACGGCGAAGGCCGTCCTCGATGAATTGGTGTTCGTCAGCCATTAGTTCTCAGCCTCCGGCTCCTCGATGATCAGTTCGACGTCCGCGAGCGTGGTGTTCCACTGGGTCGCCCCCGCGGCGCGCGGGTTCCGACCGGGTCGCTCGCCCACCTTGTGGGGCGCGACGTGTTTGATCACCATCTCCTCGCCGTCGAACCCCTGCTCGTCGGCGTTGTGCTTGACGTTCTCCAGGAGCTTCAGGAAGTCCTTGGCGGCCTTCGCGGGGTACCGACCCGCGTCCCAGCCGTCGATGTCGGATCGGTGGCCCGCGCCGGCGTTGTGCTGGCGCATCGGCACCGAGGTCTCCTCGTCGATGACTTCCCGGAGGAACTCCTCTGCGTCGGCGACCGTCTCGCCTTTGATCTCCCTGGAGATCTCCTTGCTGTCCTTCACGCTGATGGGCCGGTCGCGGAGCATCCCCTTGGCGGTGGTCTCCGGGTCGGCCTCGACGCTGTAGTTGATTCCCATGGGTTACTTGAGGGGCACGAACTTCGAGGACCGGGTCGCGCCGATGCCGGCCTGACCGTGTTCGACGGTGCTTCGGGTCTGATGGAACTCGCCCAGGTAGTGGCCGATCATCTCGGGTTCGACCTGGACGCGCTCGAAGCTGTGTCCGTTGTACACGGAGAACGTGACGCCGACGAACTCCGGAAGGATCGGCATGTCGCGCAGATGCGTCCGGATCGGGTCGTCGGCGGTCGTCTCCTTGTCACGGCTTCGAGCCTTCTCGAGAAGCTTCTCCTTCTCGACGCTCAGCCCTCGCGTGATGCTTCGCCGCAGTCGTGCGGGGAGCAGTTCCGCGACCTCCTCTACGTCCATCTCCTGCAGCTCGTCGAGCGAGTGACCGCGGTAGGCGAACTCCTCGCCCTCGCGGCCGGTGCGGTATTCGGAACTCATTTGTTGCTACCTCGTCCGGTCCGTTTGGATGCGATGTCCCCGACCTTGCGTCCCGGCGGGGCGTCCCGCGAGACCGACTTCGGCTGGCCGGGGTGTTGGCGACCGCCCCCGCCGAAGGGGTGGTCGACGGCGTTCATCGCGACGCCGCGTACGCGCGGGTATTTGGTCCCGCGCGCCTTCATCTTGTGGTGTTTGTTGCCGGCCTTGACGAACGGCTTCTCCGTCCGCCCGCCGCCAGCGACCACGCCGATCGTGGCGCGGCACTGCGGGTCGAGCCGCTTCACTTCCCCGCTCGGAAGCTGGACGACCGCGACGTCGCGGTCGTGGGTGAGAAGCGTCGCCGAGACGCCCGAGGCGCGGGCGAACTTCCCGCCGTCGCCGCGGTTGCTCTCGACGTTACAGACGGGGACCCCCTCGGGGATCTCCGCCAGCGGGAGCGTGTTGCCCGGCTTGATCTCCGCCGAGACGCCCACCTGGATCGTCTCGCCCACGCGCACGCCCTCCGGCGCGAGCACGAGCCGCCGGTCGTCGTCGTCGAACTCGACCTCCGCGAGCGGCGCGGAACGCGCCGGGTCGTGTTCGATCCCGACGATCTCGCCGGTGATCAGGTCGGTGTCCTCGAGCGTCTTGTGCGACAGTTCCGCCTTGTAGCGGTGGGAGGGGGCCCGGAACGTCGGGCCGCCGCGTCCTCGCCGCTGTCCTTGGATTCGTCGTCCCATCGTCAGAACACCCCGATCCGGGAGGCGACGTCGGTCGCGTCGTCCTCCTCGGAGAGCGTGACGGTCGCCTTCTTCTTGCCTTTCGACGTCACCTGCGTGTTCACGTCGGTGACGGTGACGTCGTACCGCTCGGAGACCTCGTCGCGGATCGCCGGTTTCGTCGCGTCGACGTCGACCAAGAACAGCAGCTTGTTCTTGAAGTCCATCTCGTTCATGGCCTGCTCGGTCACGAGCGGGTGTTCGATGAGCGAGCTCATCGGTCGGCCACCTCCTCGATCGCCGACTCGGTCCACAGCGTGAGCCGACCCGGGTGCGTGCCGGGCGCGAGGTCCTCTGCGTTGACCTCGCCGGCGGTCGCGACGTCGACGCCCGCGAGGTTGCGGGCGGCGCGCGACGGTTCCTCGCTCGTGACGACGAGCACGGACTTCGGCTGGCTGTACTTGCGACCGCGGGTCTTCCCGCGGCCGGCTCGGACGGAGCGACCCTCGTCGGCGCGCTCGACGTCGGCGTCGACGCCGACGGCCTCGAGGACGCCCAGGGCCTCCTGAGTCTTCTCGAGGTCCTCGAACTCGTCGCTCACGACGAGCGGGAGGTCCAGGTCGTCGTCGAACGCGTGACCGCGCTCGGCGACGAGCTCGGCGTCGGCGGTGGCCGCGATGGCCGACTGAACCGCGAGCTGGCGCTCCTTGTCGTTCAGTTTCTTCGTCTGGTCCTTCTCGGCCTTCGGGGGGTGCGCGGCGCGGCCCGACACCGCGTGCGGGACGCGGCGGGCGACGTTCTCGGAGCGCGGGACGTGAGCGAGCCCGCGCCCGGAGCCGAACGACTCCGCGGGGGTTCGCAGTCCGGCGAACTCGTCGGCCCCGTAGGCCTGTTTCCGGTTAGCCTGTGCGGCGCTGACCGCCCGACCGATGAGGTCCGGTCGGAACGCGGTCTCGAAGATCGCCGGCAGCTCGACGCTGCCCGCGTCCCCGCCGTCCAGGTCGTGTACTGTTGCGTTCATGGATTATCCCTGGTTGGATGCGGTGGATACGTACCGGACCTCGGGGTCGAGGCGCGGCTGGTCGTTCGGCCGGATGGCCGGGCGGAAGCGAAGCAGGCGCTTGTCCGGCCCCGGCAGCGAGCCCTTGATGAGCGCGTACTCGCCGTCGACCTCGCCGTAGTTGACGAAGCCGCCGTCGACGGAGGCGTCGTCGCCCTCGCCGAAGTCGATGAGGCGCTTGTTGAGCTCGGTGCGCTGGTGGTAGCCGGTCTGGCCCTGCTGGGGGACGGTGGAGCGCACGCGGGAGGGGTTCCACGGACCGAGGTTGCCGATCCGACGCCGCCATCCCTGGCGGGCGTGTTTGCCCTTCCGCTTTTGAACGCCCCAGCGCTTGACGGGACCCTGCGTCCCCTTCCCCTTCGTGACGCCGGAGACGTCGGTGTACTGTCCGGCGCGGAAGACGTCGCCGAACTCGTGGGCACCGCCGTCCGCGACGAGCTCGAGCGCGAAGTCGGCGCGCTCCTCGAGGGAGCCGCCGCCGACGCGCGTCTCCATCACGTCGGGCTCCTTCTTCGGCACGTTCGCGAGCTCCGAGGGGTTCGTGTGGGTGATGACGCGGACGTCATCGACCACGTCGTCCTCGAGCAGTTCCTCGAGTTCCGTTCGGTCCTCCTCGAAGGTGTCTTCGGCCGGCAGGTCGAGCGCGCGGTCGAGCTCCTCGTGGAACTCGGTCGCCCAGACCTCGGCAACCGGCTTCTGTCCGTACGGCGTGTTCTCGTAGGCTCGCACGGCGACGGCGTGCATCGGCGGCGTCTCCACCACCGTGACGGGGACGGACTCCTCCATCCCCTCACGCGGCGAGTCCGCCTCGTCGTTGACCATCATGACGTGGGTCATCCCGGCCTTGTAGCCGGCGAAGCCCTGCAGTGCGGGCGCTCCGTCGTCGTCTGGCCACGAGCGGATGCGCGGTACCTCGCTGTCCGCGCGGGTGCGTGGGCCGTAGCCCAGCGAGCCTTTTCGTGGTCGGCTTGGTTGTGGCATGTGTTTACTCCGTGAGTGTGAGCGAGCCGAGGGTCGCGAACAGAGCCTCCTCCGTTCGGACTACCCCGCTGCCCTGTGCCGGGATCGTGTTCAGCCAGAGGTCGAACCCCGGATCGGGTTCGACTCGGCGGCCGTCGGCGACGGCCGCCCGAACGTCCTCGGGCGAGAGCCCGAGCATCTCCGGAAGCCCCCGTTCCGGCGCGCCGAAGGCGACGGTGTATCCGCCGGCCTCCCGCGCGTCGACGACGAGTTCGCCGAGCCGCGAGACGGAGAGTTCCTCCCCGTGTCGCGACGTGGCGACGGCGACGTCGTCGCCGGCGAGCGCTTCCGATAGGTCCGCACCCACGACCTGGAAGCCGACCTCGGGCTTCCCGGTGATGCGGGCGCGGACCGGTTCTCTCGAAGAGACCCTGATGGTGACGCGCTCCCCCCGCTCGACCTCAATTCCGGAGGGGACGAGCAGAGAGATCGGGTGTTCCTCCAGCGAGGAATTGACCCGGACGCGGCCTTCAGGTCCGACCTCGGTCACGAGTCCCTGTGTTGTCGACTCGTCCCCGTTCGGGGGCGAGCCGGTCCGCCACGGCACGCGAAGCGGCGGCAGCACGCCGACGTACCGGAGTTCCTCGCGTTCGCCCCAGAGGTCCTTTCGGAGCTCCGGGGGCGTCGCGGCGTACCCCAGCACGGCACGGACGTACTCCCCGCCCCGGTCCCGTTCGCCCTCCCGGTCGGGGAAGACGACGAGCCGGTCCGCCCGGAACACCGCCGCCGCACGGGCGACGTAGCCGAGTTTGCGAGTCGCCTCGCGATCGTCCTCGGCTTCCCGGACGACCGAAGACGGAACACAGATCGTGAGTCCGTCTTCGGTGCGCATCGTGGCGAGACTGTACTCCTGATTCCGGACGACGGAGTAAAAGGATAGCGGTCCGGTTTCGGGATTGTGGGGCGTTCACACGGGTCTATCCGGGCGATCCGGGAGTGACCGCCGCCCTAGTCGAACCCGCTCACCAGCGTGACGACCCACTGCGCGGGGTCGCGCTCCGCGCGCACCTCCACGCGAGTCACCCACTTCACCCACTGGAACCCTCGACGACCGGGCGCGACGAGACGCGCGGGCGCGCCGTGGCCGTGAGAGATCCGGTCACCGCCGACGCGGGTCGCGAGCAGGGCGTCCTCGGCCTCCGCGAGCGGGAGCGTCCACCGGTACCCCGTGACGGAGACGAACCGGACGTACGCCGGCTCTCGACCGTCGGAGACTCCGTCGTCCTCCGTCCCGTCGCTTCCCTTCGCCCCGTCGCCTCCTCCTACCTCGTCGTCCCCCTCCGCCCGGCCGCTCCCCTCCGCCCCGCCGGCCGCCGCGATCAGGTCGCCGACCCGCACGCCGCCCCACTCTTGAACCGTGTACCAGCCGCTCGTACAGTCGAGCAGGGCCGAGGTCTCATCGCCGCCGACGTGCTCGAGGTCGTCCGCGGCGAACTCCCGCGGCTCCGCGACGAGCCCCGTCACCGAGAGCCGGTAGCTCGCCCGGTCGATCGGGTCCGGGTCGTCGGCGACCCAGGAGGTGACCGGAACCGCGCCGTTCCCCTCTCCCTGGCGCGGCTGTGACCCGGTGAACCGGCGGTCCACGCCGGGTGTCGAGAGCAGCCGGTTCGCGCCCTGCTGGAGCCGGTAGACGATCGCGCCCGCGATCAACAGTAATCCGTACCGGATCGCGGTCCGCCGCCCCTCGAAATCGACTCGCCTCGGCGGCCGGAACCGGCTCGCGGCGTGGGCGGCGACGAGGGGGACGAGCGCCAGCCCGAAGCCGACGTGGACGGAAAGCAGCGTCCAGTAGGAGAGCCGGACGTCGAGCCCGAACACCCAGACGACCCCCGTCGAGACCGTTCCGACCGCGGCGACAAGCGTCAGGACCGAGAGGGCGGTCGACCGCCGCCACAGCGTCCGGTCGGTCAGGCGGTGTCCCACCCGGGCGAGCTTCCAGCCGAGGAGGACGACGATCGCGAGCCCGAGCGCGCGGTGGAGCCAGAAGACCGGCCAGCCGGCGGGGGTCCCGACGGTGAAGGAGACCAGTCCGGTGACCGTCTCCGCCAGGACGACGACGAGGAGCGACCAGTCGACGATCCGCGGCGGCGGCTCGAGGCGGTCGAGGGCTCCCGAGAGCGTGCCACGAACCCCCATGGGATCTCCTCGGTGCGAGAGCGACATAGGGCTGACGGGGGGTTACGGACTGCGGGATTCCGGATCCCGGTCCCCGCTGGGCTCACTCCTCGAGCAGGTATCGGAACGCCTGGAGGTGGTTCTCACCGCTCTCCGTGACCGAGACGTACTGGTACTTGGAGTGTTCCTCGATCTCGATGAACCCGCGGCTTTCGAGGGGATCGACGATCCGCGCGTTGAGCCGTCGGTAGTAGCCCCGGTCGGGGTTCTGGACGCCCTCCGCGTCGTACCGCTCCACGAACGGGAGCCCCTCGCGGCGGCCGTACTCGATGAGCTCCCGCTTCGTGACGGACCCCTCGCGGTCGACGTGATCGAGGACCGCGACGTGTTCGCGCTTCGGCTCCTCGATGTGGTACTTCGGGAGCGTCTCCGGCGGCTCCGCGCCCGAGGCGACCGGTCGCTCCTCGCCGCCCGCGTACGTCTCCGCGCGCACGTAGTACGGCACGGCCCCCGTCGCCATACACGCGATCATCCCGCCGATCGCGGTCACCTTCGAGCCGGACGCGAGGTTGACGTAGACGCTGTGTTCGCGGAAGCGGTTGGCCACCTCCGCGATCGTCCCCAGCGAGCTGTACAGATCGAAGATGTCACACTCGATCGTCTCCGTCCGGATCCCGGCGTCCCGGATCCGCTCTCTGACCTCCTCGTGATAGGACGGCCGATCGACCCCCTCGTCGTCGGGGTTCGGCTCTAAGAAGAGCGCCTCGTCGGCGTCGGCGTCGACGACCGGCTCCACGATGCGGTCCTTCTCGTACCCGAGCGGGACGACGTGGATCCGCCTCGGTGCGTCCAGTTTCGCCATGTTCGCGAATACGGGCCGTAGATATTGATTGTTGTGTCGGTACAGTCGATTATGACGTTTGTGACGTCATAATACCTATCCGACCGCACCTCGTCGCTTCAGAGAGATGCTCGTTTCAACGAGAGAGAACGGTCAACCGATCGAGTGGTCTCTCCCCGACCGAGGTCTCTCCCCCGCCGTCGTCGCCCTCGTCGTCGAACACGTCTCGTCGCGCCGATCGTTCGCCACTGGTCTCGGACGATGACGCTCGAACAACTCTCCCCGCCGCCGGCGGAGTCCGACTCCGACCGGGACCGCCGGACGACCACGCTCGAGGAGTCCGACGGCCTCCTCGAGGTCCTCGCGTCGGCGACTGCCCGCGAGGTGATCGCCGTCGTCCGCGAGTCGCCCTCGACGCCCTCCGAGATCGCCGACGAACTCGACGTCTCGCTTCAGGCGGTCACCTACCACCTGCGCCGGCTCCAGCGCGTCGACCTCATCACGCCCGTCAGGGTGCGATATTCGACGAAGGGACGCGAGATGAACATCTACGACCTGTCGACCGAGTCGGTGACGATCGATCTCGCGGGGCCGGGAATGTGACAGGTTTAAGTGTCTCACCGGCGGAGCGTCTACCGCGAAGCACGCACCGGTAGTGTAGTGGTATCACGCAACCTTGCCATGGTTGCAACCCGAGTTCAAATCTCGGCCGGTGCATCTTCTCGCTGCGCTCGAAGATCCACCGGCCTGACTCCCGCTCGTTTCACTCGCGGGAGTCTCGGCCGGTGCTTTCGTGAACCAAGTGGTCGAAATCACCGAGAAGTTCGACGCTATCGACCGCTTTCGATCGGCAGCACCGATACAAAACTCGTGGCTCCGTTGGAATCCTCCGTAGACGATATGTCATAATCCGGCCGTGGTCAGTATAGACGAGGAAGTGAGCGATCGCCGAAGCGGTGGCGCGCCTCCGAGTGCCCCGCAGGGGCACGAGGAGCCCGCGAGGGACGCGGTGAGCACTCGAAGAGTGCGAACCGCGAGGCTGGGGAGGTGTGAGGTGCGGGGCCGTGCGGGGTGGGACTCAAAGGGGCAGTCGCGAGGACGAAGCCCGGCGAAGCAAGCACCGCAGTGAAGGAGCGACAGCGACTGAGCGAGGAGCGCAGCGAGCCGCGCGAGTCCTCGTGGCTGGGGCTTTGGACGTGTTCACCGCGCCAGCAACTACTCCCTTCTTCTCACCTCGATCACTTACGAAACACCCGCCATATAAGCGCTCTTCAGCGACCGGCTGGTTCAGTCCGAATTCTATCTGAAAAAGGGGAGCTCAACGGAGCCAAACTCGCCGACGCTATCCGACGACGAACTCCGGAGCGAGGACGATGGCGACGAGCAGACACAGCAGTACGAGGATCGCGGCCAGCCGCAACACGCCGGCCGCGAGGCGTCGATCCTTCGGAAGCGACTCCGCGACTCCCGCCAAGACGGCCCCGAGGGCCATGACGAGCAGCCAGTCGCTCGAGCCGGCGTTACTGGTGACCCCGGAGTAGGCGTACAGTCCCAGGAACGTGATCGCTCCCGCGAACTGGACGAGCGCGTTGGTCCGGCCGGACGGTTCGCTGAACACGAGGTCGGAGAGGACGGAGGGCATCGTGCGTGTCTCTTCTTCGAGACACAAATAACGGCCGTCCGGATCTGATCCGATCTCGATCCGATACCGATCCGCGGGCGACGGCGAGACGACCGCCTCCGAAGGTCCACCCGAACCGCAACCGCACAGCACCGCGCCTCACGCCTCCCCAGCCTCGCCGCGTCGGCGTTCGCGAACGCCGACGCGGGCTCCCTCGCGCGGTCGGTTCGCGCCCGTTGGGCGCTCACCGGCGCACGCCGACCGTATCGGCGGTGTGAACTCGGCGGTGGGGACGACTCCGCTGGTCCCACCACGGCCCGTCGTTCACCACGGCCCGTCGTAGTTCACGCGCGGGCGGTCGACGTCGACGCCCAACTCCCGCAGCGTCGCGGTCGCGTTCTCGACCGGCGCGGGCGCGGGGCGGTCGAGCGCGTCGGTCGTCACCTCGGCGAAGCGGACCCGCCAGTCGCCGTCGATCACGACCGTCGCCCGTCGCGGGATGTCGGCGTGCCCCTCCCACGACTCCGCGAGCAGGTCGTAGGAGTCGGCGACCCCGCCGTGGAAGTCCGAGACGACCGGGAACGGGAGATCGAAGCGGTCGACGTACGCGAACCCCGCGTACAGCGAGTCGCCGGTGAGCGCGACGACGGCCAAGTCCTCCCGGCCGTGCCACCCGGCGTCCCGGACCGCGGCGAACGCCGCGGTGGTCGTCGGGACGAAGCTCGCCGGCGCGAACGCGAGGACGACCGCGCGGTGCGACTCCACGAGCCGGTACAACGCGAGTTCGGTCGCCCGTCCGTCCGCGACCGCCGGCGCGGCGAAGTCGGGGGCCTTGACGCCAATGTCGATCATCGTTCGTCCACGGTCGCGTGCGGGACGGATAAGATCACGTCCGCGGGCGACGTTTCGAACGGGACGAACACACAGCGGCTACGTATCGAACGTCAACGACAGGTCGGCGTTGCCCTGGAGACCGAACATCGAGACGCCGGCCCCGCCGGTGACGCTCCACTCCCGAAGACTGGTGTGCGAGGAGACCAGGCTCCACAGCCGCGACGATATCGACGAGAGGGTGTTCTTGACCCACCCGAACACGCTCTTGATCTTGCTCGAGATCGATCCGGCGAACGACGACCGAAGCGTCTCGAACCGCTGGTCGACCAACTGTACCGTCCACATCACCTCAGCAACTGGATCGTCCGTCTCCTCCACGGGATCCCCGTCCTTCTCTTCGTCGTCGCTTGCTATCGGCCTGCCGTGTTCCGTCGGCTCGAAAACGGCTACCGCTCCCGAGAGAAGATGTAACGACTCCACGAACTCGCGAGCGGCTTCCCAGGACTCGTGCCTGCTACCGGTGGGTTCACTCCGTTCAATTCCAAGGCTGGTTTCAGCGCCGGTTTCGCCGCGCTCGAACACGCCCTCACCGAGCGTGAACTCTTCGTCGATCGATCCTTCGTCCGTACGGTACTGCGTGAACCTCGTATCGTCGCGCACCGATTCGGGAAACACGCCGACAATGGAACTGATCTCCTTGCGCGTCTCGTCGACGAAGGCTCCCCGGTACTCCTCTCGAATCTCTCGTTGCCATTTGTTCACGTCCTCCATCATAACGGGATCGTTGGGCTCGGACTCTATAACCGTACCTGCCTTACAGTACCGTCCCGTGTTTCTTCTCGGGGAGGTCCTTCTCGACGTCCGCGTAGAAGTCGAACCGGGCGGCGAGTTGTGCGCGGAGGTCCGAGGGCGGGACGATCTCGTCGATGACAACCTCGCTCGCCATCCGGTGGACGTCGATCTCCTCGCGATACTCCTCGCGGAGGCGCTCCTCCTCCGCGGCCCGCTCCTCGGGGTCGTCGATCTCGGCCAGTTTGCGGGCGTACACCGCGTTGATCGCGGCCTCCGGCCCCATGATCGCGATCTCGCCGGAGGGCAGCCCGATGGTGCTCTCGGGGTCGTAGGCGGGCCCGCCCATCGCGTAGATCCCCGCGCCGTACGCCTTCCGGACCACGACGGTCTGTTTCGGGACCGTCGCCGACGACGTGGCGTAGATCAGCTTCTTTCCCTTCTCCAGAATGCCGTCCTTCTCCACCTGCGAACCGGCCATGAACCCCGGGGTGTCACAGAGGTATAAGAGGGGAATCTCGTAGGCGTCACACGTCCAGACGAACTCCGCGGCCTTCTCGGCGGCGTCGGGGAAGATCGCGCCCGAGCGCTCCGTCGGCTGGTTGGCGACGACGCCGACGGGCCGGCCGTCGATCCGGCAGAACGCGGTGAGTATCTCGGGTCCGTACCCCGACTTCAGCTCGAAGACGGACTCCGCGTCCGCGATCCGGTCGAGGAGGTCGCGCACGTCGTACGGGCGGGTCGGCGACTCGGGGATCAGCTCGTCGATCCCCTCGGGCGAGTATTTGGGCGGCTTCGGATCGGCGCGCGGCGGCTTCTCGCCGGCCCGGTTCGGCAGATAGGCGATCAGGTCGGCGACGAGCTCGCGAGCGTGCTCCTCGTCGCGGGCGACGAGGTCCGCGGAGCCGGAGTGTTCGGCGTGGATCCGGGGACCGCCGAGGTCGGCGAGGTCTATCTCCTCGCCGGTGACCATCTCCACCATCCGCGGCGAGGCGATCGCCATCGCGGACATGTCCTCGACCATCACGGTGAAGTCGGCGAAGACGGGGGTGTAGGCCGCCCCGGCGATACACGGTCCGTAGAGCACGCATATCTGCGGGACCGCGCCCGACAGCATCGAGTGGTTGTAGTAGTACTTCCCGATCCCCTCGCGGTTGGCGAAGAAGCCGGACTGTCGGTCGATCCGCCCGCCCGAGGAGTCCATCAGGTAGAGGACGGGGTTGCCCGTCTTCAGCGCGCGTTGCTGCATCCGGAGGAACTTCTCGACGCCCTTCGCCGCCATCGACCCCGCCTTCACCGTGAAGTCGTTGGCCATGAAGTGGACGTCTCGTCCCTCGAACTCGGCACCTCCGGTAATGAGCCCGTCGGCGGGGAGGCGGTCGGCATCGTCGTCGCGGTCGGCATTGCCCCCCTCGTCGTCCTCGACGTCTTCCCTGCCGCTCCGACCGGCCGCATTCGGGTGCCAGTCGTCGAAGGCGGCGAACGTCCCGTCCTCGAAGCGGATCCCCGCAGGGCCGTCGCCGGACGCGTCGGCGCCCCCCGAATCCGCGTCGCCCGCGCCGCGCGTTCCCCCCTCCCCGCCGAACCAGAGGTCGAGGCGGTCGCGCACGAACAGCTTTCCCTGCTCTTCGAGTCGCTCGCGGTACTTCGCGGGGCCGCCCTCCCGGACGTCCTCGATCTCCGCTCGGAGGTCCCGCTCGCGGTCGGTGGGGCCGAGGTCGTCCTCGAGGGGGTAGGCCGTCTCCGGAGGGTCCGCGCTCGCCGCGGGCTCCTCGCTCTCCCCGACGTGGACGTCGACCCTGACGCCGAGGTGCGCCGCGAGCGACCGGGCGATCGCCTCGGCCTCCTCGGGCGTCGCCGCCGACCCGACGCGGACCTTCATGCCGGGTGAACTCCCGGACGGTCCTAAACTGTTTTCCATGAGAAACGCGCTCGCTGGAGGCTCCGTTGCCGTCTCCGCTTGACAATCCTTAAGCCGGCGACACGGCTACCTCGCCGCAATGAGAGTCGTCGTTTCCATCGGCGGGAGCGTGCTCGCGCCGGAGCTCGATCCCGAACGTGTCGCCGCCTACGCCGACGCGGTCGAGCGGCTGACGGCGGAGGGGTGTGAGATCGGTGCCGTCGTCGGCGGCGGCGGGGTCGCCCGCGAGTACATCACGACCGCCCGCGAGCTCGGCGGCAACGAGGTCGAACTCGACGAACTCGGCATCGGTACCACGCGGCTCAACGCCCGCCTGCTGATCGCCGCGCTCGGCGACGCGGCCGCGCCCGCGCCGGCGACGGGGTACGACGAGGCCGCCGCCGCGTTCCGCCGGGGCGAGGTCCCCGTGATGGGCGGGATAACGCCCGGACAGACGACCGACACGGTGGCGGTCGCGCTCGCGGAGTCCGTCGACGCCGACCTGCTCGTGTTCGCGACGAGCGCCGACGGCGTCTACGACGTCGACCCGAACCGCCACGACGACGCGACCCGGTTCGAGTCGCTGTCGCCAGCGGAACTGGTCGACGTGGTGCTCCCGATGAGCCGGGACGCCGGCTCGTCCGCGCCCGTCGACCTGCTTGCGGCGAAGCTGATCGACCGCGCCGGGATCCGCTCGGTCGTCCTCGACGGCACCGACCCCGACGCGGTCGTCGACGCGGTCCTCCGCGGCGAACACACCGGAACGAACGTGACCCCCGAGGGGAGCACCGAACCGGCGGCCTGGAGCGCGGAACGATGACCGACGACGCTGCCGGGGACGACGATTCCGGAGACCCCGACCGCGACGACTCCCCACACATCCTCTCCGAGCAGGCGACGGGAGCCGAGGACGGGACCTCGGGGAACGACGAGTTCCACGCCTTCTGGGCCGACGTCGTCGCCGACGAGATCGAGGCGCGCGACCCCGACGACCCGATCGTGATCAAGGGGGGCGTCTCTCCCTCCGGCGTCGCCCACGTCGGCAACGTCAACGAGGTTATGCGCGGCTACTTCGTCGCCGAGGTGCTCCGCGACCGCGGCCACGAGGTCCGTCAGCTGTTCACCTCCGACGACAAGGACCCGCTCCGGAAGCTCCCGCGGAAGCTGGCGAACGCCGACGGGGAGATCGTCGGGCTCGGCGACGTCGACGCGGGCGCGCTCGGGCGCAACCTCGGGAAGCCGTACACCGCGATCCCGGACCCCTTCGGCGAGCGCGAGTCGTACGCGGCCCACTTCGCGGCGCTGCTCTCCGCCGACGCCGAGCGCCTCGGCGTCCCCGTCGAGATGGTCTCGAACACGGATCTGTACGCGGACGGGAGCTTCGACGACGCGGTCCGGACCGTCCTCTCCGACCTCGAAACGGTCCGCAAGACGCTCGGGAAGTACCAGGACAAGGTCGACGGCGAGTACGTCCCGTTCAACCCGGTCTGTGCGGCGTGCGGGAAGGTCACCGAGACGGTGACCGCGGTCGATCTCGAGGGGGGCACGGTCGAGTACGCGTGTACGGACCTGGAGGTCGGCGACGACGTCATCGAGGGCTGCGGCCACGAGGGGACCGCCACGTTCCGGGAGGGGAAGCTGCCGTGGCGGCTCGAGTGGCCCGCGCAGTGGGACGTCCTCGACGTCGACTTCGAGCCGTTCGGCAAGGACCACGCCGAGGGGTCGTGGCCCTCCGGCGTCGACCTCGCGCGGACCGTCTTCGGCATCGAGCCGCCGGTGCCGATGGTGTACGAGTGGTTCACGCTCGGCGGGGAGGCGCTCTCCTCGTCGGCGGGCAACGTCGTCACGGTGCCCGAACTGCTCGAGATACTCGAGCCCGAGGTGGTCCGCTACTTCTTCGCGCTCCACCCGAAGAAGGCGCGGGACCTCGACCTCAAGCGGATCGACCTCCTCGTCGACCGCTTCGACCGCTTCGAGCGGGCGTACTTCGGCGAGGTCGACGACGAGGAGCTGACCCGGTTCGCCGAGCGCGCGTACCCGTTCGTGATGGGATGGGAGTCCGGCCATCCGGCCACCGGCGCCGACCGCCCGGACGACGCCGATCCAGCCGACCGCGTCCGGTTCCCGTACACCTTCGCCGCGGTCCTCGGCATGGTCGAGGACGAGGGGTTGCGCGAGCAACTCGCGCGCGACGAGGGACACGTCGACGACGACACCCCCGAGTGGGCGGTCCGGGAGGCGCTGTCGCGCGTCGAGCGAGCGCGGACGTGGGCCGAGCGCACCGACAACGAGTACAACTACCGGCTCCAGACCGATCTCCCGGCCGTCGACCTCGAGGACGACGTGGCCGCGGCGCTCGACGCCCTCGCCGACTTCGTCGCCGCGGGCCACGACGGCGAGGCGATCCAGGCGGAGATGTACGAGACCGCCCGCGACAACGACGTCGAGGTCGCCGACTTCTTCGAGGCGGGCTACCGGCTCTTCTTCGACCAGCCGCAGGGTCCACGGCTCGGCGAGTTTCTCGGCGAGTTGGAACGGGAATTCGTCGTCTCGAGGCTCCGGCGGGAGGCGTGAATGTCCGAGGACCGTTCTCTCGACGACTTCGCCTCCGCCGAGACCGACGAGGACGCCTCGGCCGACGGGGACGATCCCACTGAGGACGACTCGGACGAGCACGGTCTCGCCGACGTCGAGCCCGCCGAGTCGACGTCGACGTGGTCGGCGGACGGGGCCGACTGCGACCGCTGTGGCGCGACGGTCGAGCGGCGCTGGCGCGACGGCGACGGTCTCGTCTGCGCCGACTGCGCGGAGTGGTAGCCGTTCGTTTCCGCGGTCTCTGGGATCCGTCACCCGAAAAACGGGCGTTCGGTCCATCGGTTTTCCGAATCGTTCCGCCACGGTGAACACTTAATACACGTCGGATCGACCCGTTAGTTACGGACGATATGCGGTGGGGTTAAGTGATATATAAATGAAATCAGATCCGGATCGGCTCCTCGATCGGTCGCCCCGCGCCGTCGCCGGCCTGTACCTCCTCTTCGGCGCGGCGTGCGCGGTCGCGGTCGACGTCGCCGTCGGGACGCTCTCGGGCTCCGCGGCCCCGTTCTCGCCCGCCCGGCTCGCGGGCAGTCTGGCGCTCGTCGGGGCATCCTCGGTTTTCGTCTACGGCGCGGTGCGTCACCACTCCCGTCGGACCGTCACCGCTCGCGAGGAGTTGGAGACCTCGAACCAACAGCTCCAGGTGTTGAGCCGGGTGTTCAGACACAACGTCCGGAACGACCTCAACGTCGTTCAGGGGTACGCCGATCTGCTCGAACGGCGTCTGGACGACGAACGCAGCCGCGAGTGCCTGGCGACGATCCGCGAGACCACGGAGGACATGGTCGAGATAAGCGAGAAGCTCCGAGTCATCGAGGACGCCTCGCCCGGCCCCGTCGAGGATCGCGTCGATCTCGTGACGGTCGTCCGTGAGGTGATCGAGGAACTGGACGACGACCGGAACGACGTGGACCTCTCTCTCGATCTCCCGGAGCACGCGTGGATACACGCCGACGACTCGGTGAGCTACCCGGTTCGAGAGGTGTTCGAGAACGCGATCTCCCACAACGACGAACCGGGTCGCCGAGTCCTCGCACGCGTCGAGACGGAGGGAACGACGACCCGGCTCGAGGTCCACGACAACGGACCGGGGATCCCCGAGGACGAGCGAGCGGTGCTCCGAGCAGAGGAGGAGACGCCGCTCTCACACGCCAGCAGCATCGGGCTGTGGCTCGTCAAGTGGATGTGCGAGCTTCAGGACGGCACGGTACGGTTCGACGCCACCGACGACGGAACCACCGTTCTGCTCCGGTTCCGGGCGGCAGAGAGGCCGACGGACGGATAGATCGAGACCGCGATCGTCACTCGAGTTCGGTGATGGTGACCGCGTACACCGCCCCGCAGTTGCCGCATTCGACGTGAACCCCACGGCTCGCCTGCCCTCGAGTGAACTCGGATATCTCCTCGGAACACGAGCACTCGAACTGGACTTTCATTGTACGATCAAGACACTATTCGTATTTAAAATACAGTGATCGATTCTCCGCGGTGATATTCGCGTGTACGAGTCCGGAACACGGCGGGTCGACGCTCCGGTCGTCCGTGCGATCCCCGGGGAGTTCACCGAGATAGGCGGTTCCCGGACGACAGAGAAGCTGTCTATGACTGCTTCTCGATGTTCTCGACGACGGCGTCGGCGAACTCGCTCGTCGCGAGCTTCTCGCCGCCCTCGATCTGTCGGTGGAGGTCGTAGGTGACCTTCCCGGAGGAGATGGTCTCCTCGACGGCGTCACGCACGAGGTCCGCGGCGTCCGACCAGCCGAGGTAATCGAGCATCTCGCGGCCGGAGAGGATCATCGCGGTCGGGTTGACCTTGTCCTCGCCGGCGTACTTGGGCGCGGAACCGTGGACAGGCTCGGCGAGCGCGCGACCGTGGCCGTAGTTGACGCCGGGCGCGATGCCCAGACCGCCGATCTGCGCGCCGGCGGCGTCGGACATGTAGTCCCCGTTGAGGTTCATCGTCGCGATGACGGAGTAGTCGCTCGTCCGGGTGAGAAGCTGCTGGAGCATGTTGTCCGCGATGCGGTCCTTGACGACGACCGTGTCCTCGGGCTGCTCGCCGTCGTACTCCTCCCAGAGCTCGTCCTCGGTGATGAACTCGTCGCCGTACTCCTCCTCGACGACCTCGTAGCCCCAGTCACGGAACTGCGCCTCGGTGAACTTCATGATGTTCCCCTTGTGGACGAGCGTGACGGAGTCACGGTCGTTCGCGAGCGCGTAGTCGAGCGCCTCGCGGATCAGGCGCTTGGAGGCGAACTCGGAGATGGGCTTCACGCCGATCCCGATGGGACCGTCGTGGAGCACGTCCTCGACGCCCATGTCGTCTTCCAGGAAGTCGCGGACCTGCTCGACCTCGTCGGTGCCGGCCTCCCACTCGATGCCGGCGTACACGTCCTCGGTGTTCTCCCGGAAGGTGATCATGTCCATCGCCCCGGGATTCTTCACGGGCGACGGGACGCCGTCGAGGTGGTAGGTCGGTCGGACGTTCGCGTACAGGTCGAGCGTCTGGCGGAGCGCGACGTTCAGCGAGCGGAAGCCGGAGCCGACCGGCGTCGTCATCGGGCCCTTGATCGCGACGCGGAACTCGCGGATCGCGTTCACGGTGTCCTCGGGGAGGTTCTCGTCGTACTTCTCGCGGGCGCTCTCGCCGCCGTACACGCGCATCCACGCGATGGAATGGCCGGTCGCCTCGGCGGCGGCGTCGAGCACCTGCTGGGCGGCCGGGCCGACGTCGGTTCCGATTCCGTCTCCGTGAAGGATCGGAATGATCGGGTTCTCGGGAACGTCCAGTTCGCCAGTCTCCTCGTCGGCGAGAGTAATGCGCTCCCCGTCGTCGGGGACTTCGATCTTCTCGTAGCTCATGTCGGTCGAGGTTTCTCAGACCGCCGTAAAGTGCCTGCCGCTTTCCACGCGACCGTGTTCGGGAAGGGAGTTCACTCGGGGTACACTCGAACGTCGCTCTTCCGTACCCATCGGTAGCGACGACCGCCCCACACGAACGTCCGGCGAGCGTACGCGTACGCCATCAACGCCGGCATCGCGATCGCGACCGGGCCCGCGAGCAGGAACGTCGGTCGGCGGAGCCCCGCCCACGCGTAGGTCGCCCCGGAAAACAGGGTCACGAACCCGATCCCGATGATCGGCGCCGCGAGACACAGCGTCGAGAACGCAACCGCGAGCCCGACGTTGACCACGCTCGCACGAGGCGCGTGGTACCGCACGATCCACAGGAAGCGGACGAACCGCTCCAGCGACGCTCGGATCGACCCGCCGGCGGGCACGATCCGCATCCGTTTCACCGGTTTCACCTCGAGGTGATCGGAGAGGGTCCCGTCGTCGCTGACGGTTCGCCGGAGGTCGTCGAGGAACGCGGTCTGATCGAGATCGTCGTGCTCGAAGACGACCGCGCCGCCCCACGCGATCCCGCCGGCGGCGACCGCGAGCGTTCCGCCGACGAGGTAGGCTGGCTCGAGCAGGACTCCGAGCGGATCGCGACCGACGAAGACCGGAAGCTCCGTGGTCGGCCCCTGCCGCTCGTAGTCGGCGTGAAGCTCGGCGAGCCACCCCGGTGGATGCCGGAAGTCGTCGTCGGTCCAAACGATCCGGTCGCCCTCGGCCGCCTCCATCCCCGCGGCTATCGCGTTCGCCTTGCCCGAACACCCTTCGGGCTCGCCGGCGAGCACGACCCGAACTCCCTCGGCCGTCTCGCCTCGTCGGTCGGCGACCGGATCGTCGGCGTCGTCCGCGATCACGAGGAGTTCGTCCTCCTCCCCCAGCATCGCGGCGACCTCCTCGCAGGCGTCGGTCCAGCGAACCGTCGGCAGGAGCACGGAGGTCGGCGGCGGGTCGGTCACGCCAGCCGGTTCGACCGCGGGGTACAAAAATCGGGCGTCGGTCCGGGGGCTCCGGACCGTCGCTCCCGCGTTCCGTCCGCCCCGCCGCTTTCCGGAGCCTTATGGGGTCGCCCTCGGAGGGTCGACCATGCGCGTGATACTCCACGGCGGCGCGGGCGGCGCTCCGGACGAACCCGAACCCAGACAGGCGGTCCTCGACGAGGCGGCCGAGGCCGGCGCGGCCGCGTCGACCCCGCTCGACGCGGTCGAAGCCGGGATCCGCGTCCTCGAGTCGAACCCACGGTTCAACGCAGGCGTCGGCGGCGCGGTCCAGTCCGACGGGGTCGTTCGCACGGACGCGGGTGCGATGACCTCCGATCGCGCGGTGGGCGCGGTCTGTTCGATGCCCGGCGTCGAACACGCCATCTCCGCCGCTCGGGTCGTCATGGAGGAGACGCCGCACGTCTTCGTCTCCGGCGAGCACGCGGTCGACCTCGCCGCGGACTTCGGCGTCGAGACCGGCGTCGACCTCCTGACCGACGAGAAGCGCGAGCGCTACGAGGCCGAGGCCCCGCCGGAGGGGACCCCGAGCGAGCACCTCGAGTGGCTGGAGACGCGGTTCGGGTCGGGATCGGATCAGGCGGGCGGTTCGGCGAGCGGCGAGCGGTCCGAGCGCGACGCCCCCGATCACGACACCGTCGGCGCCGTGGCGACCGACGGCGAGACGTTCGCGGCGGCGACGTCGACCGGCGGGCGGTCGTTCGCGCTCGCGGGGCGCGTCGGCGACGTCCCGCAGGTCGGTTCGGGCTTCTTCTGTACGGACGCCGGCGGCGCGAGCGCGACGGGAGCCGGCGAGGACATCGCGCGGGTCACGCTCACGCGCCGAGCGGTCGACTTGCTCGAGGAGGGTCTCGGCGCCGAGGCCGCGGCCGACCGGGCGATGGCGGAGTTCGAGGACGTTACCGGCTCGCGAGCGGGCGTGATCGTCTGTGGCGACGAGGAGATCGGTGGCGCGTTCAACACCGAGGCGATGCAGACGAGCGTCGCTTCGAGCGAGTGAGCGCGCCGGCCCTGCGACTTCCGTACTCCCGCTCGCTTCGGTCGGCGGCGAGGAGCGCGCGCCGTTTCGGTCAGTCGTCGGCGGGAGCGGGGTCGGCGGCGAGCGTGTCGTGTGCGTCGAGCAGGCCGACCGTCGCCAGCCGGATGGCGTGGGGCCACCCGAGCGGCGTGGCGCTGTCGGGCGTCCCGTCGTCGAAGAACTGCTCGGGGAGGTAGCCGGTCGGTTCACAGAGCGGGCCGTCCGGCGAGACGAGCCCGAGCAGCTCGCGGGCGCGCTCGGCGAACCGCTCGGCCCGCGGGTCGTCGCGGGCGTCGAGCAGCGCCGCGAGTTCTCCGCAGGCGTGAGCGCCCCACGCGGTCGAGACCGTCCACACCTTCTCGACCGGCTGGTCGCCGCGCCGCCAGCCGTCGCCCTCGTAACGGAACAGTCCCGATATCTCGTCGGTCTCGCGGGTCAGCCCGTCGACGACGCGCTCGACGTGTGAGACCAGCCGGTCGAGCCGCTCGTCGTCGACCGCGCCGCGTCCGTCGGCCTCTCCGTCCTCGATCGCGTCGTACGCGCGGTGCGCGCTCGCGAGCGCGAGCGTCGCTGAGTCGAGCCGGTCGTCGAGGTCGCCGTGGACCGTCTCGCGGAGCGCGTACCGGCCGCGGTCGGGGAGCCAGAGGTCGTCGAGCGCGTCGTACACCTCGCGGGCGCGGTCGCGGGCGTGGACGGCGGGATCGTCGCCGAACCGGTCGGCGTCGTCTTCCAGTCCCCGGCCGTGGCGCGCCAGCGCGCCGTACGCCTCGAGGAACGTCGCGGTCGTGTGCGTGAACCGGCCGACCGAGTCCTCCCAGGCGTTCTGACAGGCCACCGGGCGGCCGTCGTCGGCGAGCGTCGAGTCGAGGCTCGCCAGCGCGTCGACGAGCGTCGCGTCGAGCCCGTCGACCTCGACTCCCGCCCCTCTCGCCCGCGCGAGGAAGGCGATGACGCTGCCGGTCTGGTCGGCCTGGTAGTCCACGTCGGGGCCGTCCTCGATGCGCGCGTTCGCCCAGCCGGGCGCGAGCGCGCCGTTCCGCGGCCAGACGCGGTGCGGCCAGGAGCCGTCGGGTCGCTGGGTCTCGACGTACATCTCGGCCGAGCGGACGTGCCAGTCGTCGAGCTCCAGCCCGAGCCGGTCGTCGGACTCGAGGAGGAACGTCGAGATCTCGGCGTCGTCGCGGAACCAGGTGTAGCCGTATCCGCCCGAGTGCTGGTAGTGCGGGTCGAAGTCCGGCCCGGCTATCCGGAGTCCGGTCTCGGCCGACAGCAGCGACAGCACCCGCAGGTCCGCGACGACCGATCCGCGTTCCGGGACCGAGGCGGGCACGGCGGGCGTCGTGTCGGCGGCCGCGGCCGTCAGCGCCTCCCGAGAGTCGAGCTCAGCGAACAGCGCGTCGAGGCGGCTCCGGGCCGCTTCCCGGGGCGTTTCCAAGCCGTCCGAAAGCAGCGTTCCGAGGGTCGCCGCGCCGTCCTCGAAGGGAGCCTCGACGACGACCTCCCCGGAGAGCCGCTCCTCGTCGTAGCGGGCGGCGTCGCGGTCGCGCGGGAGGTCCATCGGCGCGTCGTCGAGCACCTCGGGGAACGTGGGCGGGAGCTGGCCGCGGAGATCGTCGAGGCCGGTGGCGCTCGCGAGGAAGTCGTGTTCGTCGGCGTGATACACCTCGACCGCGTCGTCGTAGCGGAGCTGTCCGACCCGCTCGTCGCGCCCGTCCGGGGCGAACGCCGCGTACGCGACGAGCGCGAAGTCGTCGGCGTCGAGGTCGGCGTCCGAGGCGGGTTCGACGACCGCGCGCGTGAGGTGCGCGTCGTCGACGGCGAGGTCGTACCGGCGCACGGTCGCGCGGTCGGTCTCGTGGACCGTCTCGACGAGCGGCGTGTCGTCGACGTAACGCTGCCGTGAGCGGTCGGCCTCGAACCAGGTCACGTCGCCGTCGACGGCGAGGCCGAACCGCGAGCGGGTGAGCCCGCTCTTCCCGGTAAGCGGGTAGCCGAAGTCGCGGAGTCCGCCGTCGGGCGCGACGTGGACGAGCCGGCCGTCGCCGCCCGTGAACCGCCCCTCGACGGTGCGCCGCTCGCCCGCGAAGAGCCGCCCGTGGCCCGCGTGTCGCTTGTAGTCGTCGAGCGCGTCGCGTAGTTGCATTGGTCGCGGGAACGTGTCGAACGGGGATGAACCTTTGGTGAAATTATCAATCACGATTTTTCGTGTCGGAAACGTTCAAGCGCGTCCGCGCTCGGGTGAGGATATGTACGAGCCCGGCCCGCCGCGAGTGACGAGCGTCGGGCGACCGGTCGAGTTGGCTCCCCGCGCTCCGGACCCGTCGGAGCGATACGAGTGGACGCTGGTCGAGGCGCCCGCCGACGGTGGCGCCACCGACGACGACTCCACCGACGACGACTCCACCGACGACGACTCCAGCGACGAACGGGACGCTGCCGTCCTCGAGCCCGGCGATACCGGCCGCCCCGACGACCCGGTGGTTCACCTCCACCCGGACGCGCCGGGAACGTACGTCCTGCGGCTCGACGCCCCGGACGGTTCCCACCGCCAGCGCGTGCGAGTCTTTCCGGACGAGCGTCGCGAGACGACGATCCGCGTCCACGCGGACGACTTTCCGGTCGACGACGACGCGGTCGACCGGGTCTCGCTCCTGTGGCGGCACAACGACCGCCTGCTCGCTCGCGACCGGCCGACTCGCGAGGGCGACGAGTGGGTCTACCGGACCCGCGTCCCGCCGGGCCGTCACGGCGTCGGCTTCGTCGCCAACGACGACCGCGCCAACGAACGCCACGTCGTCCACGAGGTCGAGGGGCCGGGGCGTCCTCGGCTTTCGCTCGACTGGCGGGTCGAGCGCGGTGGCGGGAACGCCAGCGGCGACTACGATGGCGCAGGAGACGACATCGGCGGCCTCCGTCTCGTGGTGACCGCCGACGTCGACGTCCCGCCGGACTCGGAGACGGATCCGGAAGACGTCGAGGTGACCTTTCTGGTCGATGACCGGGACGCGGACCCCGAGACGATCGAACGGATCGAGGGCCGTGCGGAGGGGCACACGCTGTCGGTTCCGCTCGCCGACCTCGAAGGGACCGACGGAAGCCGGAACGGACTCCGGATCCACGCGGTCCCCCACGCGGAGCGGCACGGCGCGGCGGCGACCCTGCGACTCGGTCGCGACGCGGACGGGCGGCCGACGGCCGCCGATCCCCACGCTCGGCCGGCGTGGGCCGAGTCGCCGACGGTGTACGAGGCGTACGTTCGCTCCTTCGCCGGCGACACGCTCCCGACGACGTTCGGGGAGATCGAGCGCAGGGTCGAGTACCTGGTGAGCCTCGGGGTCGACGCACTCTGGCTGACGCCCGTACTCGCCTCGCCGACCGAGCACGGCTACCACGTCACCGACTACTTCGAGACGGCCGCCGACCTCGGCTCGCGGGCGGCGTTCGAGTCGCTGGTCGACGCCTGCCACGACGCCGGGATACGGGTGATCTTCGATCTGGTGATCAACCACACCTCGCGGGACCACCCGGCGTTCCAGCTCCACTCGGCCGGCGTGCCGGCGTACGCCGACCGATACCGTCGGACCGACGCCGCCGTCGACGCGGCGGGAGTCGACTGGGCGGCGCTGCCCGCCGGCGAGGCCCCCGAGTACCGCTTCGACTGGGAGCGGATCCCGAACCTGAACTACGACGATCCCGCCGTCCGGGCGTGGATGCTGTCGGTCGTCGACGAGTGGTCGGGCGTCGTCGACGGGTTCCGCGCGGACGTGGCCTGGGGCGTCTCCCACGGATTCTGGAAGGAGGTCGCCGACCGCGTTCCCGACGACTTCCTGCTGCTCGACGAGACGCTCCCGCACGACCCCTTCTACGGCGAGGGCGAGTTCGACCTCCATTACGACACCTCGCTGTACGGGACGTTGAACGCGATCGGGGCGGGACGGGAGCCGGCCGACGCGCTGGCGGACGCGTTCGAGCGCGCGCGATGGCTCGGCTTCGACGATCCGAGCGCACAGCTGCGCTACGTCGAGAACCACGACGAGGACCGCTACCTGGCGTCGCACGGCGAGGCGGCGCTGCGTGCGGCCGCCGCGGCGACGTTCACCCTCCCCGGCGCGCCGATGGTGTACGCGGGCCAGGAGCGCGGCAACGAGACGACTCGAGGCCCGTTCCGCTGGCACGACGGCGACAACGCGCTCACCGCGTACCACCGACGGCTCTCGGCGCTCCGGGACGCCGAGCCAGCCCTCCGTTCGCGTGCGGTCGACTTCTCCGGCGGACGGTCGGCGATCGAGGTCGTCGACGGCGACCCGGACCGGGTGACCGCGTACGCGCGGACGGCCGATTCGACGCGAAACGAGGGGACCGCCGACCGCCTGCTCGTCGTGGTGAACTTCGCGGACGCGCCGGCCACCGTGGAGGTTCCGGACCGCGTCGACCGGGAGCTGTTCGCCGACGACCCCGCAGGTGGAGAGGTCGTCGTCGAGCACGTCGCGGTTCTCGCGTGAGACGGCCGTCCCGGCCGGCACCGACCGGTATAAGTGTCGCGTCCTCCGGTTCGACGTATGGACGACCGGACGCTGACGGGTCTCCTCGGTCGGTTCGGGCTCTCCGAGAAGGAGATCGACACGTACCTCACCCTCCTCGAGTACGGCGAGGCGAAAGCCAGCACCGTCGCCGACGCCGCGGGCGTCTCGAAACGCTACGTGTATAGCGTGAGCGAGTCGCTCGCCGACCGCGGGTTCGTCGAGGTCCACGACCACGCCGTGCCGACGACGGTCCGAGCCAGCCCTCCCGGAGAGGTGATCGAGCGACTTCGATCGGACGCGGACGCGATCCGACCCGGTCTCGAGGAGCGGTACTCGCGGGCGGAGCGCGAAACCGAACAGTTCGAGGTGGTCAAATCCCGCGTCACCGTCATCAAACGGATCCGGTCGCTCCTCGACGGGGCCGACGCGGAGCTGACGCTGTCGATCCCCGCGAGACGCCTCTCCGCGGTCCGGGACGCGCTGGCGGATGCGGTCGATCGCGGGGTTCTCGTGCTGCTCGTGGTCACGGACATCGAGGACGCGGACGGCGTTCGTGACGCGCTCGGAGAGACCGAGGGAACGGACCCGAACCTCGACCGGATCGCGAGCGTCGTTCGAGCCTGGAGCGAGCCGATGCCGACGATCCTTACGATCGACACCGGGAGGGGGCTGATCGCTCCCCCCGAGCTGTTGCGGCGGTCCGACTCCGACCGGCAGGCGATCGTCTTCGCCCAAGAGCAGCTCTCGCCCGTCATCGTGGGCGCCTTCCTGGGGAACTACTGGCCCGCCGCGACCGAGGTGTCGCTCGCGGGTCCGACCGCGCTCCCGGCCGAGTACGAGGACTTCAGACACGCGGTGTTCCAAGCCACGCGACACCTCAGGGAGGGCGAGACCGTCCGCGCGACGGTCGCCGGGAGACGGATCGACGAGGACGCCGAACCGGTGGAGGTGAGCGGCCGCGTCCGATCGGTCAAGCAGGCGATGATCGAGCCGACGACCAACGAGTTCCCCGTCGAGAACTCGCTCACGATCGAGACCGACGACGGCCCCGTCTCGGTCGGCGGGCAGGGCGCGTTCGTCGAGGACGTGCTGGCGGATCTCACTCGGATCGAGATCGAGTGACCGGTCGTCGTTCAGCATAATTCGAGGTGGAGCCTCCGACCTCAAGGAGCGAGCATAGCGAGCGAGTAGGTCGGAGAGGAAACTGGCAACGCACGACGCAACCGCACGACGGTAGCTACCTGACTCCTCAACGGATAAGTACCGTTAGATAGGCTCTGTTGAAATCCTTAGAAAGTGATATATTTCGACTCGGTGGCGGTCAGTACAGATGAAGCGCAAATTGTTCAGTACAGAAAAATGTTCAGTATAGGATAGATAGACGAAAAGAACATCCCAAGTGCGATCTACCACCAGAGCTATTGATATATCGTTTCTACGTGGGATATGGTCAGGCTCAAATTTGTGTTCGCCGCTGGCGTTCTTGCGGCTCTTGGTGTAGCAGTCACTCAAGTAGTACAGCTGACGTTCATCGAGTCTACGGTAGTGAACGCAGCTATGGAGGGCCTTTTTGTCGGAGTAATGGTCTATCTTGGTCTCAAAACTCTCGAACTCTCTGTGAATCCGCAGTAGTTTTCGCTGGGTATGCTGGTTCGTCCGCAGCTCTCATCGACCGGCTGTTTCAGGCGAGAATATATCTGAAGAATAGGATTTCAACAGAGCCGTTAGATAGTAATCTGAAACATGGAGGTGCGTCGAACTGCGCCGGTCAAGCTTGTTGTTCCCGATGAGCGGTACGACGACCTCCACGAATCCGCGCGACAGTTCCTTCACTGTGCGAATCGTGCCGCTGAATTCTGTTGGGACGACGACTCCTACGCCAACTGCGTTACGGCGAACTCGACGGCACGGGACGCGCTCTACGAACAACTACGAGAGGAAACTGATCTTACTGCGAACCTCGTTCAAGAGGCGATCCGTCGTGCCGTCCAAGCGACGAAAGGATGCGTCGAACGGTGGAAACAGGGCAAACGCGTGAGCCAGCCGGAGTTCACGTCGTGGAGCATGGTCTACGACAAGCGAAGCGCGACGTTCTACCGCAACCGTGTGTCTCTCTCGACTGTCAACGGGCGCGTCGAGTGCGACTTTGAACTTCCGGCGGATAGCCCGACTCCCTACGAACAGTACGTTCTCTCCGAGGACTACGAGTTCCGGGCGAGCACACTCCAATACGACAAGGCGACTGACGAGTTTTACTTCCACATCACGACGCGAAAGTACGATACCGACGAGTCCGAGGTTTCGGAAGATACCGAGCACCAAACAGTTCTTGGTATCGACCTCGGCGTCAACAGCCTCGCAGTAGCTTCGACCGGCACGTTCTGGCAGGGCGACGAATACGATCACTGGTGCCGTGAATTCGAGAAGCGACGTGGTGAGATGCAACAGCGCGGGACGCAAGCGGCGCACGACGCCCTGCTTCGCCTCGGAAAGCGGGAAGAAGCGTGGCGGAAACAGTACATCCACACCGTTGCCAACGAAATCGTCTCGGAAGCTGTCGATCACGATTGCGGTGTTATTGTGTTTGAGGACTTGACCAACATCCGAGAGCAACTTCCACAGGCGAAGTGGCACCACATCTGGGTGTTCCGACACCTCGCCGAGTATGTGGAGTACAAAGCGCCCGAACAGGGCGTCTCCGTGAAGCAAGTTGAGCCGAACCACACGTCCCAACGCTGTTCTCGAACGGACTGTGGGTTCACGCACGAGTCGAACCGTGACGGCGAACACTTCCATTGCCAGAAGTGTGGCTACGAGGTCAACGCAGACTACAATACAGCGAAGAATATCGGGCTACGCTATGCCCGAAAGCGACAACACAGACTCCGTTCCTCGCCCAAGTCGGGGAGCGGAGAGGCACCAGTAGACGTGCGTATAACTGGTGGGACGTTCACGAGAGCAGAGCTCTCGTGAGCCAACCAGAACGCTCCGCGTTCTGGTGACGTTGAACGGCAAGAGTCACCAGCCCATTGCTGGCGACTGATTGCTGGGAGTCCACATCAAAGCCCTACCCTCAACGAGCGAACCCCGTATGGGGGAGCGAAGTAGGGTAGTTTACATCCGGCGGTCGCGGAACGCGCGGATCACGTCCTGTCTGGCGATGAGCCCGATCAGGACTCCGTCGTCGTCGACGACCGGTAGGCGGTTGATGTCGGGGTCGCCGCCCGAGAGCAGCTCGAGCACCTCGTCCACGTCGTCGTCGGGGCTCACCGTGGCCGGGTCGGCGGTCATCACTTCGGCGATGGGACGATCGGCGTTTCGCACGAGGTCGATCCCGAGGTCGAGATCGCCCCACGGCGGTTTTACCTGGTACGTCAGCGTATCGACGAACGGCGGGAGGCCGATCGGGATCCACAGCGTCTCCTCTTCCGGTTCGAACAGGTCGACGAGGTCGGACTCCGTGATCACGCCGATGACGACCCCGTCGTCGTCGACGACCGGGAACCCGGAGAAGGGGTTGCGGGCGAACTTGTGGAAGACGTCGCTCACGTCGTCGTCCGGAGAGACCGTCTTCACGTCCTCGACCATCAGGTCGCGTGCGTTCATACCTGAACCCTCGCGGTCACGGGTGGTAGTCGTTACGACGAGCGTCGCGTCGAGACGCGGTTGCGGTACGAACGACACGAAATCACGGAGGTCCGTCCGAAATCGTTCGTCTCGTCTTCGAGGACGGTAACGACGCCGACGGGTCCGGTCGATCAGTTCCCGAAACCGTCCTCCCATCGGAAGGTCCCGTCGCGCTGGACGACTTCGCCGTCGACGGTCAGGATCGAATCCGCGCTCACGTCGCTTATCATGTCGACGTGGACCGCGCTGTCGTTGCCCGGCTCGCCGTCCGGCAGGCAGGCGTCGTAGGCGCGGCCGACCGCGAGATGGACCGTGTCGCCCATCTTCTCGTCGAAGAGGATGGAGTCGGTGAACCGGTCGATCCCGCGGTTCATCCCGATGCCGAGCTCGCCGAGCCGACGGGCTCCCGGGTCCGTCTCGAGGACGCTCGCGAGCGCGTCCTCGCCCGCCTCCGCCGAGAAGTCGACGACCTCGCCCTCCTCGAAGACGAGGCGGACGTTCCTGACGCGGGTCGAATCGATCGTCATCGGCACGTCGAAGAAGATCTCGCCCTCGGCGTCGTACGGCGCGGTGAACACCTCGCCGGAGGGCAGGTTGTGCGAGTCGTACGCCACCGATGCCGCGGAGTTGACCGCCGTCCGGCCCGCGATCGACATCGTCAGGTCGGTATCGGGCGCGTCCTCGCGTTCGGTGTGGATCCGGACCTCCTCGCCCGCATCGAGGATCCGCTTCATCTCCGCCATCTCCCCGGCGAGCGCCTCCCAATCGCGGAGGACGGCGTCGTAGACGAAGTCGCGGTATTCCTCGTAGGCCATCCCGGCCTGCTGGGCGAGGCTGCGGGTCGGATGGACCGTCGACACCCAGTCGGTGGCCATTCGCGCCTCGCGAACCGCCTGACGGGCCTTCGCGTAGGACCGGCGCGTGTCCCCGTCGACGTCGGCGGTTCCGGCCGTGTTTCGGCCGCCGCCCAGTCGGAGGTAGACGTCGGCCGCCTCGAAGAGGGCGCGGTCGACGGCGGGGTCGGGGAAGCCGTCACCGCGGGCGTCTCCGGCGGCGTCCTCGTGTGCCTTCAGGTACGCGCGAGTCATCTCCTCGGAGCCGTACAGCGTCGTCACGGCCGCGCCCCGTTCGCCGAGCGCCTCGGCGACCGCGACGCCGAGGTCGTGGGCGTCCTCGGCGACGCTCACGACGACCCGGTCTCCCGGATCGACCCGCGCGCTCCAGTCGACGAGCACTTCGGCGTGTTCGCGTACGCGTTCGTCCATGATCGACGAGTCGCGGGCGGGAGGTAAATCGGTGCCGGCGCGGTCGACCTGGAGACGCTCGAGGCGCACGCCCGCGACGCGTGAGAACTCGCTACTCCAGATCCAGGAGCGCCGCGACCTCGTCGAGGTAGTCGTCGTAGACTCCGACGGCCGACTCGATCGGGTCGGGCGAGGCCATGTCGATTCCGGCGAGTTCGACGACCTCGAGCGGGTAGTCGGAACCGCCCGCCTTCAGCATCTCGCGGTAGTCGGCCGCGGCGGACTCGCCCTCCTCGAGGACGCGCTCGACGATCGCGGCGGCCGCCGAGATCCCGGTCGCGTACTGGTAGACGTAGAAATCGTAGTAGAAGTGCGGTATTCGCTCCCACTCGCGCTCGATGCCGCCGGTGAGTTCGGCGGGTTCGTAGTACTCGCCTTTGATGTCGGCGTACAGCTCGTCAAGCACGTCCGGCGTGAGCGCCTCGCCCGCCTCGACGCGCTCGTGGATCCGCTGTTCGAACGTCGCGAACATGGTCTGGCGGAACAGCGTGGATCGGAACCGTTCGAGGTACTCGTCGAGGACGTGCGTCCGGAGCTCCTCGTCCTCGACGGTCTCGAGCAAGTGGTGGGTGAGGAGCGTCTCGTTGACGGTGGAGGCGATCTCGGCGACGAAGATGTCGTAGCTCGCGTCGTGCCACGGCTGGGCATCGCCCGCGAGCTCGGAGTGCATCGAGTGGCCGAGTTCGTGCGCCAGCGTGTACATTGAGGTCACGTCGTCCTGGTAGTTCATCAGGATGTACGGCTGGGTGTCGTAGGTCCCCGAGGAGAACGCGCCGGAGCGCTTCCCGCGGTTCTCGTAGACGTCGACCCAGCGGCTCTCGAGGCCCTCGGCCATCCGCTCCTGGTACGCCTCGCCGAGCGGCGCGACCGCCTCGACGATCCACTCGACGGCCTGGTCGTACTCCACGTCGGGTCCCTGATCGCCCGTCAGCGACATGTAGAGGTCGTGGCTTTCCAGCGTGTCGACGTCGAGTGCCCGCTCTTTCAGCTCGGCGTGCCGGTGGAGCGTCCCGAGGTTCTCGTCGACCGTGTCGACGAGCGCGTCGTACACCTCGACGGGGACGTTCGAGCCGTCGAGGGCGGCCTCGCGGGCGGTGTCGTAATCGCGGATCCCCGCGCTCGCGACGTGTTCGCGCACCGCCTTCTCGAGGCTCGTCCCCACGGTGTTTCGGACGTCGGCCCACTCGTCGTAGAAGGTCTCGTGAACCCGCTCGCGAAACGCGCGGTCCGAATTCGTCTGGAGCTTCGTGAAGTTGGCCTGAGTGATCTCCACTTCCTCGCCGTCGGGGTCCTCGACGACGCCGTAGCTCATGTCCGCGTTCGTCAGCATCGAGTATATCTCGCTCGGGGCGCTCGTGACCTCCGAGAGGTTCGCGAGCACCTCCTCGACCTCCGCCGAGCGCGTGTGCGGTTTCATCCGCAACACGTCCTCCAGGTAGTGCTCGTACTCGGCGAGGGCGGGCTCCATCTCGAGGTACTCGGCGAGCCGTTCCTCCGTGAGCGACTGGAGCTCCGGCTGAAGGTACGAGATCGCGCTCGAGGCCTCCGACTGGAGCGAGGACGCTCTCGCGGACATCGCCTGGTACTCCTGGTTCCGCGTGTCCTCCGCGCTCCGGAGCTGTGCGTACACCGAGACCGCCGACAGCTCGCGAAACACCTCCTCTCGGAGTCTCAACAGCTCGAGGAGCGTCTCCGGGCTCTCCGTGACGCGACCCTCGTAGGCTCCGAGCTCGTCGATCCGACCCTCGACGTCCTCGTAGGCGGCCGCCCACGTCTCGTCGTCGGCGAACACGCTCTCGAGGTCCCACTTGTACGCCTCGTCGATCTCGGACCGCTCGGGAACCGAACTCATACGTCCCCGTCGACCCCCTCGGCACTAAGCCTTGTCAAAGGCGGAAATGGGAGACCTCGAAACGGTCGAGGCGGGACGCAGTCAAAGCGGGAGGCGGTCGAAGCAGGAGGCGGTCGAAGCAGGAGGCGGTCGAAGCAGGAGGCGGTCGAAGCGATCACCCGCCGTGGATCCACTCCGCGAGGTCCACCACGAGCACGAGCGCGTCCTCGCCGTCGCGGTAGTACCGCTTCGCCCGCCGAACCGGCTCGAACCCCTCGGTCGCGTACAGCGACCGAGCGGGATCGTTGCCCTCCCGGACCTCGAGCTTGACGACGGCCGCCCCGGCGGTTCGGAGCCGTCCGAGCCCGGCGCGCAACAGCGCCCGGCCGATCCCTCGACCTCGAACGTCGGGGTGAACCGCGAGGTCCTTGATGTGGCCGATGTCGCGGCCGGCGTTCGGGGTGACGTCCGCGACGACGTACCCGACCACCGCCCCGTCCCGCTCGGCGACGAGGAAGGCCGGTTCGTCGATCAGCCGCTCGAAGGCGTCGTACGGCCACGGGTCCGAGAAGCACTCGCGTTCGATCCGGAGTACCGACAGGAGGTCGGCGCGCTCGACCGGGCGGATCGTCACCTCGGCGGGGGTCACGTCCGCGCTTCGTGAGCGCCCGGAATAAACGCGACGGGCTCGTTCCGACTCACCGTTCGATCCACGGCTTCGCGGCGTCGACCGTTGCCGGCGTCGGCGCACGGATCGCGAAACGGGCCCCGTCCGGGATCCGATCCGCGATCCGCGGATCGGCTTCGATCGCCGAATTCGGTTCGACGACGTCGATCTCCCACCCGTGTGAGTCGACGATCTCGCGGACGATATCGAGGCCGTAGCCGGTTCCGTTGGTCCGCGTGGTGAAGCCGGAGTCGAAGACGTCCGGTCGATGTTCGGGGGAGATCCCGGGACCGTCGTCGGCGACGACGATCCCGCGATCGGTCGCGCTCACGACGACCGTGAGTGCGTCGTTTCCGGAGTCCGCTGGACTGTCAGTCGAACCGTATTCGACGCTGTCGCCGGACGCAGTCCGGCTGCCTGTGGAACCGTGTTCCACACTGTCGCTGGATTCCGCCGGAATCCGGCTGCTAGTCGAGCCGTGCTCGACGCTGTCGCCGGGCTTCGCCCGGCTGCCCGTGGAACCGTGTTCCACACTGTTCCGAAACAGGTTCTCGAACGCCTGGCGGAGCCGTCCGCGGTCACCGCGGATCCGGGCGTCGTCGACGACGACGAGTTCCGCCTTCTCGTCGCCGGCGGTACCCCACGCGTCGTTGACGACTCCCTCGAGCGAGAACTCGGTCGGCTCGTCCATTCCCGACCCCTGCCGGGCGAGCGTCAAGAGCTCGCTGACCAGTTGCTCGATCCGGTCGGTCGCGCGCTCGCCGCGCTCCAACGGTTCGGTGTCGTCTTTCAGCCGCGCCATCTCCATCGATCCGCGGATCACGGACAGCGGATTCCGGAGGTCGTGTGAGACGATACTCGCGAAGCGGTCGAGCCGCTCGTTCCGATCGGCGAGCCGGCGCTCGCGCCGCTTTCGTTCGGAGACGTCACGCGAGTTGATGACCAGTCGGCCGACCGCGGCGTCGTCGGGGAGCGCTCGCACCCGCGACTCGAGCCAGACCCAGTCGCCGTCGGCGGTCCGGTATCGGTACTCCAACGCCTCGACGCGTTCGGGATCCGCGAGCGCCTCGTAGAACTCCGCCGTGATCCGGTCCCGGTCGTCCGGATGGACGTACCCGAGCGGGGATCGCCCGACGAGCGAGCCCTGCTCGTACCCGAGTACTCCCTCGACCGAGGGACTCTCATAGCGCACGCGGCCGTCCGCGTCGACGACGGTGACGATGTCGGTTCCGTACTCCAAGAACTCGCGGAATCGCTCGGGGAAGGTCCGCTCCACGTCGATGCGCCGTCCGGTGACGACCCGCCCGCCGAACTCCGGTGCGAGGTCGTCGTCGACGACGGATTCCACCCAGGCGTATCCGCCGTTCGCGCGGCGGATCCGATGGGTGACTCGCCGCTCGTTCGCGACCGCGGAGAGGGCGTCCGAGACCTCGTCTCGCTCGTTCGGATGGACGTACTCGAGGAAGTCGTTCCCGCGAATGGCCGCCCGATCGCCGCCGATCAGCGCCGGCATCGACGGCCCCGCGAACAGCACCTCGCCGTCGACGGCGACCGCGGCGAGGAACCGGTCGGGAGCGGCTCCGATCCCGCTCGACGCGTCGATCACCGAGCCGTCAGTGAGCGGCCGCTCCGTCCGATCCGTTCGGTTCCGGCCCCGGCGTTTCGAGCCCTCGTCGGCGGCGCTTGAAGCGACATCGGGGGCGGACCGTCGACCGGAGGAACGCGGTTCCATCTACTCGTCGAGAGTTCGGAGTGCGGGAGATAAACCCACCCGCTCAAATTATCAAAACGGAAACTACCGTGGACGCTCGGTCACGGGTCGCCGGTCGGCTCGACGGGGGCGGTCGTCTCGGCAGTCGGCGATCCGGACCGGAGTCGATCCCAGAGGAACAGCGCGGGCGGGAGCGCGATCACGGAGATGACGAACGAGTAGAACACGCTCATCGCGATCAGGACGCCGAAGTCGCCGAGCACGGGGGTGATCGCGAGACCCAGTGCGCCGGTCCCGAGCGCGGTCGTGAGCATGCTGCCGACGAGCGCGCCCCCGGTCCCCGTGAGCGTCGTCCGCAGCGACGTCGCCACGTCGCCGTTCTCGCGGTACTCGTCGACGAACCGGGCGGTGATGTGGACCGAGTAGGCGATCCCGATCCCGATCGCGATGGAGAGGATCGTCGCCGTCAGAGCGTTGAGCGGGTAGCCGAGGAACCGCATCGTCCCGACGAGCGACGTGACGGCGATCGTGATGGGGAACACGTTCACGATCCCGAGCATCGGCATCCCCTCCAGCACGCCGTAGGTGATCACGAGGAACACGCCGCTCAGCCCCACGGCGAGCACGAGTCCCTGGATCGCCGAATCGAATATGATCGCGGTGATCGCGTCGAAGACGACGATCTGTCCCGTCGCGGTCGCCGCGTAGCGGTATCGGTCCGCCTGCTGCCGGCCGTCCGCGGAGACCTCGCTCTGGGTCGCGCCGCTCTCGACCGTGTACTCGACCTGCGCGCCGCGGCGGTCGTCGGTGAGGTACCGACCCGCATCCGAGGCGGCCGGCGAGTCGAACAGCGCCGCGTAGATCCGTTCGAGGTTGCGGTCGGGGATACCGTTCCCGTTCAAGTCGTTGCGCGCGACGAGCGCGGCGAACTCCTCGTCGTTTCGCGCGTGCGACCGGATGACCGTCACGATGCTCGTCGTCTCCGCGCGTCCCCCCTCGCCGACCGCCAGCGTGTCGGGCGGGTCGTCGGTCGGTGCGGCGAGCGCCTCCAGCGCGTGGTCCTCCTCGAACGGTCCCTCGACGTACACCGTGAGCGACGCGTCTTGGCTCGCCGAGAAGCTGTCCTCGAGCAGGCTCAACGTCTCGGTGACCGTGTACTCGCTCGGCGCGAACGGCTCGGGGATGTACTCGACGTACCCCGGCTCCTCCTCCGGCGGGAGGAAGTCCTCCTGTTCGAACGTCGTGTCGACGCCGGCCCCGTACGCGCCGAACGCCCCGCCGGTGAGAAGCAGGAGGACGACGAACACCGCCGGGGCGCGCTCGCCGACCGACACCGAGACGGCCAGCAGCCGGCCGAGTGCGGACTCCTCGGAGGCGATCGGCGTGGTGCCGAACTCGGGCACGCCGTACCGCTCTCTGAGCCGGTCGAGTTCGAGCTTCGCGGCCGGTAAGAACAGCCCGAAGATGAGGAACGTGAAGACGATCCCGACCGCCGAGACGATCCCGAGGTTCCGGATCGGGTCGAGCCCGGAGGTCACGTTCGCGCCGAACCCGAACACCGCGGTCACGGTGACGATGACGAAGGCGATCGCGAGCTGGTTCGCGGCGGTCCGCATCGCCGGCACCGCGTCGTACCCCTGGACGGTCTCCTCGCGGTACCGGTTGATGAAGTGGATCCCGAAGTCGACCCCGACCGCGAGCAACAACACCGGCACGGCGATCTGCTGTTGATCGAACGGGATCCCCGAGAAGCCGAGGAACCCGAACGTCCAGATCAGCGTCATCAACAGCGCGAACAGTCCGAGCGCCAAGTCGATCGGGTCGCGGTACGCGACGACGAGGAATCCCAACAGCAGGACGACGACGACGGGCATCACGATGAGCAGCGAGTCGGCGATGACCCGCCCCGTCTCGGCGTTGATGATCCCGGTCCCGAAGGTTCGGATGTCCGCGGGCTCGTCGTTCGCGAGCGTCCGGACGTCGGTCTGTATCGATTGGAGGTCGGCTCCCCCCTGGGGCACGTCGTGTCTGATCACCGTGATCGTCGTCGAGGCGGACGCCTCGGTCGGGTTGAAGTCGTCCGAGACGGCCGCGGAGAACCCCGGATTCTCGCTCAATCGCCGGACGACTCGACGGAACTCGGCGTCGGTCGCGCCCGCGACCGCAGCCCGCATCTCCGCCGGCGTCTCAGCCGAGGGATCGATCGTCCCGGCAATGGCCGTCGCGGCCCCGTTCGCGGACGACATGTGGAGGTCCTCGCGGGAGTCGATCCGCTCCAACAGCCGCAACATCGTGAGCGTCTCCTCGCGGGTGAGAACGTCGTTCCCGTCGTGGATCAGCTGCGTCCGCTCCGTCTCCGCCGTGAACGGCTCGTCGAACTCGTTTTCGATCGCGTCGAGCGCCTCCTGTTCGGGGAGGTCCTCCGAGAACCCCTCCGTCGGGTTCGTCTGCGTCTCGACGGCGGTCATCCCGCCGGCGAAGACCGCGGTCGCGAGCAGGAACGCGACGACGACGGTCCGCGGCCGCGAGACGATGACCTCGTTGAGTCGCGTGGTGGCGTCCTCGATCCACCGGCCGGCTCGGGTCATCTATTCTCTCTGTGTGACGTAGAGGCCGCCCCCGAGGACGGCGAGTACGACGAGGACGCCGAGCACGAGCGGGAGGGTCCCGATACCCGACAGCGGGGAGCTCTCCTCGGGCTCGACGACGGTTATCGGGACGCGGGTCGTGTCCGACAGCTGGCTGTCGCCGTCGGCGTCGTCGTACCGGAAGTCGAACGAGACGGGATACGTCTTCGTGACCCCCGACGACTCCGCGGAGAGGTCGAACGTCATCGTCGTCGACTCGCCGGGCTCCAGCGTCGACACGAACCCCTCGTCGTTGCTGCTGTCGAGCGGGCTATCGGCGAACAGCCGCGCCTCCACGTCGGTGACCGGCTCGTCGAGTTCGTTCGTCACCTCGACGGCCAGATCGACCTGCCCGCCGGCTTCGATCTCGCGCGTCTCGACGGCGAGACCGAACTGGTCGCGCTGCGGCTCGACCGTGTACAGCAGCTCGAGGTCGCGGTAGGCCCGCCGCTCGTTCTCCTCGTTTCGGTACTGGACGACGACGTCGGAGGTCCGTTCGATCGGCTCCGCCTCGCCGCCGACTTCGATCGGCAGCCGGAACGACCCGGACTCACCCGCCGCGAGCGTTCCGACCGCGACCGACGACTCCCGCGGGATCACGTTCGGCGACTCCTCCGCGAACTGGACGACGACGTTGCGTGCGGGGTCCGGCCCCTCGTTCGTCACCGTTCCGTACAGGTCGCCCTGCTCGCCGACGTAGAGGTCCGCCTCGACGTCGGCGACGCTGAACCGCTGTTCGGCCCGCGGCGTCACGCCGACCGACGGGTCCTCGTCGACGCGCGGGTACCCCTCCGGCGTCTCGAAGGTGACCGACCCGTCGAGGACGTACTCCCGGACCGACGCGCCCGGCGTGAACGCGACGTCGTAGCGGACGGTTGCGGTCTCGTTCGGCGCGAGCGAGTCTATCTGCGCCGTGTCGCTCGTGGTTCCGCCGAACGTGACTTGGGGGCTCGACGACGCCATGGCGACCGTGAGATCGCGTGCGCCGTCCGCCCCGATGTTGCGTACCTCAGCCTCGACGACGCCATCCTCGCCGACTTTCGCGTCGGTCGTCGCGTTCGTGATCTCGAAGCGCGCGTCGTCGTCGACCTCGACGTCGACCTCGGTCGTGAGCGTCCGCTCGCGGTCGTACGTCACCCCGCCCGACTGCTGGTAGGTGTAGGAGTACTTCACCTCGACGTCGATCGTGTAGGTCCCCTCTGCGACATCTTGGGGGACCGCCACGGCGATCGGCGCCTCCCCCGGCTTGTTCTCGGTGACGGCGCCGATCGCGAGGGTCCCGGTCTCGACGGTTAGGGGAGTATCCTCGGCGTCCGCTTCGACGCGGACGTTCCGCGCGGTCGTGACCACCGAGCGCGCCTCCGCAGTGCCGAGGTCCAGGTCGCCGTCGTTGGTGATCTGAAGCGGCAGCGTGTTCGTCCGGCCCGGATCGAGCGTCGGGTCCGACGTGCTGACCGCCAGATCCGGGGAGCCGCGGAGCAGCCCGCCGGACTGCTGGAGCGTCGTCGTCGAGGCCGTGGCGGCACCGACGCCGCTCCCCGCTCCGCCGACCCCTCCAGCGGCTCCCGCTCCGCTGCCGGTCGTCGCCGCGACGGCGAGACCGGCCGTCCCGCTCGTCAACAGCGTCACGGACACGAGAGCGACGAGGATCGATCGTGCGTTCATCTATCCCTCCGAACGACGGCGGAGCATCGGTGCCGTCCCGCCCGGTTCGAAGCCGCCCGATCGTCCGATCGACCCGCGCGAGAACCGACGCGTTCCGGTCGACCTTCGGCGTGGTCCTGCGTCCGTTTCATACTCAAACGTGAATCCACGAATCAATAACACCTTTGTTTTTGGATTCTTACTGCCGGCATGACCAGCGCCATACCGCCCCGGAGCGTTCACGCGAGGGAGGACCAATGAGCCGATTCTCCGAGTCCGAGCGCGACCGGATCCGCTCACAGCTCGTCGAGGACGGTGGCGAGCTGTTCGCCCGGTTCGGCTTCGACCGCACCCGGATCAAGGACGTCACCGAGGCGGTCGGCATCGGTACCAGCACGTTCTACCAGTTCTTCGACTCGAAGGAGGCGCTGTACGTCGCGGTGCTCCGCGCCGAACAGGAGCGGATCGAGGCGCACATCGAGGCGGCGGTTTCGGAGGCCGAGACGCCGCGCGAGGAGGTGCGAACGATGCTCCGGACCACCTTTCGGGAGGTCCGATCGAACCCGCTCGCCTCCCGGCTGATCGTCGGGGGCGAACTCCAGCAGCTGTACGACCAGCTCTCCGAGGACGACCGCGAGTCGATCGGTTCCGACCCCCGGGAGACCGAACTCCCCTACGCCAGTCGCTGGGCGGCGATGGACGAGGTCCGGTACGACGATCCCGATCTGATAAACGGGCTGCTCCGCTCATTGATCTTCGTCACGCGTGCGCAAGACTCACCCATCACCGCCCTCCACGTCTCCGAGTACGAGGAGGTCGAAACCGCCCTGATCGAAACGATCGTCGACGGCCTGTTCGTCAGGTGAGAAACGGGAGTCAGAAGCGTTAAACGCTCGCCCGAACGACCACCTCGTGAGGGCGCGTAGCTCAGCGGACAGAGCACTTGGTTCCGGACCAAGATGCCGCGGGTTCAAATCCCGTCGCGCCCGTTCACTTCGCTCACTCACGAGCGCGACTGACCTCCGCTTGCTTCGCTCTCGGGGATCCCGTCGCGTCCGTAGCGTTACTAAGCGCATGACTTCGGCGGGGTACTGACGTCTTTCAGAGAAGCAGCGTTGCGGTTTTGAACGAAATCGAGATCCATGTGTCGACTTTTCCGGATCGCGATGGAACACTACTCACACCGATGGATGTGACGGAGGGAGCAGTTCGGGAGATATGTACCGACGCGGTTTTCGAACGCGGCGAGCGGTACCTTGCTGAGAACCGGATCCTCGATATTCATCGGGTTGACGCTACCGTGGCCGCCGTCGTGAGCGGCAGTCGTCAGTACGACGTGCGTGTCGACCTCGAAGCCGATGGGTTCGACCCGTGGTGTGACTGTCCGTACGACGGACCGGAGGCGTGTAAGCACGTCGTCGCCGTGTTGCTTCGGTGTGCCGACGACTGTCCCCCGGACGAGGGAGATCGGCTCGACGCCGCACTCAAGGCTGCCGACGCCGACGATCTCCGAGACTTCCTCCGGGAGACGCTGGCAACCGACGCTGCCGTCCGCGAACGCTTCTTTACCCGTTTCGGCGAGTCGTCGACGCAGTCGGTCGACGATCTGCGCGCTGCGATCAACCGGCAGTTCGAGGAGACGAATCCCGACTACTTCGTCGTCTTCGAACCGATCGATTTCTCGGAGTGGTTCGACCTCGCGAGCGAGTATCTCGATCAGGGACGGTACGCGTCGGCGGCGGCAGTATATCGTGCCCTCGTGGAATCACTCGACGATAACATGGAGCGCGTCGACGGAGCGTATGATCACTTCTCGCAGAGATTCACGCGAGCGCTCGACGGGTACGTCGATTGCGTGGCGGCCGAAGATGTTGACGCTGAGGAGGTCGCCGACGCTGTCGCGTTCCTCGAGGACCGGGCGACGTCCGGGACATCGTTGCTCAGCGAGCACTTCGAGCGCGCAGCGATGGAGTTGGAGGAAACCTTCACTGAGTGGCGAGATAATTGATTCTCCGCTGTCTCGCTTTTCGCCGCGCTTCAGTTGCTCACTCTCCGAGCGCGGCGACGATATCGCCGATCGTGTAAAGACGTACATCGTCGCGATCGGCGGCGGCTTCGCGGATGCTGTCCGTAAACCCGCTCCGAGAGAACAGCGCGTATTCGACGGTCCGCGTGCCGCCGCCCGACGGCTGCCATCGGAGTTCCTCAACGTGTGTCTCCAGCGATGCCAGCGCGCTGTAGTCGAGCGGCGACTCCTGATACTTACACTCGCCGACGACGAGCGTGTCCTCGCCGGTAAGCCCGACGACGTCGATCTCGTGGTCCTGATACCACCACTGTCCGACGTCAACGATCGGCGTCTCATCGTACAGCGTCCACAGGGCCTCACAACACAGTTGCTCGAAGGCGGGAGCGACGAAATCGGGCAGTTCCGGTTCGATGAGTCGTTCGTAGGCCTCGTCGCCGAACTGGTCGTACCGATCCGCACTCCCGTACAGGAATCGGAACCAGAACCGGAATAGGGGATCCCGAAGTCGGTACTGACTCCGCTTGGATCGCTCCGGCTTCTCGGTCACCGGTACGTGTCGTTCGATGAGCCGAAGCCGTGAGAGCCGGTCCAAATACGTCGATAGCTGGTTGTAGTCGATGCCGGTCACGCCAGCGATCTCGTTGCGGCCGGTTGCCCCGCCGGCGATCGCTTCGAGGATCGAGAAGTAGCGCGTCGGCTCTGTCAGCTCCATTCGGAGGACGTGCTCCGGCTCGTTGCGGAGCGATCCGTGACGAGTCAACACCGTCTGTTGGATGTTCTCGCCGAGCGATCGATCCGTGTCGAGTTCCTCGAGGTAGTAGGGGACACCACCGAACACACTCCACGCACGCACGGCCTCGTCCGCTGTCGCATCGTTTGGTAGAAACTCCGTCGCGGCGTCGAACGAGAGTTCACGGATGTCGAGCGTGAGGGACGTCCGCCCGTACAGCGGGCTGTCTCCGAGCAGCGTCGCTTCCTCCATCATGCTGATCGACGACCCGACCAGAACGAACGTCGTCTCCGACTCGTCGAACTCGTGGTCGAACAACGCCTGTAACACGGACGGAAGACTCTCGTCCTGCTCGATCAGGTACGGAAACTCGTCGAGGACGACGATCGCGTTCTGTTCGGCCAGATACCTGAACAGCCGCTCCCAATCGGGACGAATATCTTCGATACCAGGAACTGTGTCAGCCGCGACCTCGATGAACTGTTCCAGTTGGAGTTCCCGCGTCTTCTGTCGTGCCTGATAGAAGACCGCGTTCTCTCGCCCCTCAAGCGCCTTCTTGACGAGTCTCGTCTTTCCCAGCCGTCGCCGCCCGTACACGACAGCGAGATCCGCATTCTCCGAGTCGAAAAGGCCGTGAAGCCGATCTAACTCCTCCGAGCGGTTCACGAAGTCTGTCATGGCGCTGAATTAGTGGGTGTGAGATAAAAATATTCTGAATAATCATATTATAGAATATCATATTTAGAGATATCATCGACCGAGGATTCCATCAAAGCAAAATTGGAATAGATCCGAGATCGAACATATACGGTGGCAATCTTATTGGAAATACTACTTTTTGTCTCAAATCACGAAAGGGATTTATAAACTATTTGTGTCATTTGAGATGATATGGCAACGAAAAGTCAGTTCCAGCGACTATCATATCTCATAGATGGTGGCGAATTAGTAGGAGTTCAACAGGGCCACGAATTTCTGAACGGTCTGAGTTGGTTTGGCATCTCCTAGGTGGTCTCGGTGGTAATGCTCTCGTTCGGGGAGGGCATCGCGATCGTCCAGGTAGTATAATCTGCGTCAAAATAGCAAGAACGCTCTTGTGTAGCACATTGTTGATTTCAGAGAGTTGCTTTGACGGCGTATTTGAGCGCTTTTCGTCCGGGTTTGCGGTAGAGTTCTCGTCTGA
>NZ_FXTD01000009.1 GCF_900182635.1 Halorubrum cibi
ATCATCCGTGTCGGACACCGCTGACGCGGTGTCCTTGTCCTCTTCGACTCCACAGCAGCAGCTCAGCAGTATCAACAATCTCCTACAGAAGAGCGCGATGTAGTATTTCACATCGTGACCCTCGCGGTGGACTTGCCACGCGAGGTCAGTGATCAGTGCGGCGTCGGCGGAAACGAAGAGGAAGTGTTTGGATTCCATTGTTGTGGTTTAAGCAGCGGTGACAGCGGTTTGTCTCTCGGTACACTGCGGTGAGTTATATAATAGATCCCGGAAATAGTGCTCGAAGTTGAAGTTGACCTGATCGATGAACTCGTTGCCGTTGAAGAACCCGCAGATGGCGACTTCGACGCCCTCCACTTTGCGTTGTAGCTGGAAGCCCTTCATCCGGTGACCCCACGCCTTCTTGTACGCCTTCAGCACGTCCACGATGTCGCTTCCGTCGTCCTCGTTCCCAACGTAGAGGAGCCGTTTGACGTTCTGGACCTCGCCGAGCGGCTTGATCACGTACGGAGCGGGGTTCTCCTGGACGTGCCGTATCCCCGCGTCGAAGCTGTCGAAGATGTGGTGTTCGACGGTGTTCACGCCGTGGTCTTCGAGGACCTCCATCGCGTATCCTCGGTCCTCTTCGAGGTGATCGGTGTTCGGCGTCCCGCCGACGACGGCTTTCCCGTTCTCGCGGAGCTCCTCGGCGAGTTCGCCTGTCCCGACGTCAGATCCGACCCAGATGTCGTCGAACACGATGACGTCCGCCCAATCCACTTCCGCGCGCCAGTCGTCCGTCTTCGGGACGAAGCCGTCGCCGATCTCTCGATCGCTTTCGGCTTCGATGTAGTACTTCACGTCGTGGCCCTCGCGGTGGACCTGCCAGGCCAAGTCGGTGATCAGTGCGGCGTCCGCGGAGACGAACAGAAACCGCTTCGTATCCATACCGGTGCGTCACGGTCGAGTGACTTGAGTATGCGTGACGATCCCGTGTGATCCGCTCGAAGTCCCCGGTCGCGAGGCGCGGGGCGCCTCCGGTAGCCGGCGGCAACGGCCCCGGTAGCCGGCGGAGACGCTACCCAGACCTCTCGCGACCGGTGCCCCCGGACGAACGTGTTCGGGTCGCCGTTTACGGGTAAAGCGGCCCTCTCGTCGAGCATGAGCACGACCGCGGAGGAGCGGCCGAAGACGGGGACCGAGGAGAGCGAGAGCGAGACCGAAGTCGTCGAGGAGCCGCCGGAGACGACCGTGACGGTGCGGTGTACGGGCCACGTCCGAACGGAACTCGACGGGACATACGAGTTCGAGTACACCTTCGCCGGGAACACGCTACGGGAGTTCCTCGAGGACCTCTTCGAGGACTACCCGGAGCTTCAGGACCTCCTCATCGCTGAGACGGAGGCGGACGCCACCCACAGCGGCTGGGCCCCGCCGCCGGAGGAACTCCCGGGGACGTGGACGAAGAATCCGGAGGGCGAACAGACCATCGCCTACGCCCGGATCCTCGTGAACGGCCGGTTCAACGAGAACGAGCGCGGGTTCGACACCGAACTCGAGGAGGGAGACCGGGTCGCGTTGGTGTACCCGTTCATGTTCTGTTGTTGAGAGCGGACACGTTTATACGCCGACGGCTCCGACCGTCGACCAGTCGACCGCCCGCGACGCCGGGTGGACCGGATTCACCATGGCACAGATACGCCTCCTCGTCGACCTGCCGGACGGCCCGTGGATCGCCGACGTCTCCCGTGAGTTCCCCGAGGCCGTCTTCCGCGTGTTGACCGCGACCCCCGGCGACAACGCGGGGTTCGCGCTCGTCCGGATCACCACCGACGCCGTCGACGACGTGCTCGCGGCGATGGAGGCCCACTCCGGGCTCGCCGAGGTCTCGGTGATGACTCGCTCGGCCGGCGAGACCACCGTACAGATCGAGGCGTCCTCGCCGCTCCTGCTGCTCGCCGCACAGGGCGCGGGCGTTCCCATCGAGATGCCCGTCGAGATCACGGACGGGATCGCCACGCTCGACGCGACCGGCGCGCACGACCGGCTCTCGACGTTCGGCGACCAGCTCGCCGGGATGGGGCTCTCCTACGAGGTGGAGTTCGTCCAACAGCGCGTGAACCCGAGCCAGCTCCTCACCGAGAACCAGCTCGACCTCCTCCTGACCGCGGTGGAGGCCGGCTACTACGACGTGCCTCGCGAGAGCACGCTCACCGAGGTCGCCGAGGCGGCCGGGATCGCGAAGTCGACGTGTAGCGAGACGCTCCAGCGCGTCGAGCGGACGATCGTCCGCGAGTTCGTCGAGGACCTCCCGACCGTGAGCGGCGAATTGAAACGGAAGCTGACGGGGGAGTGAGTCCGAACGAACCGGAGCGACCGCCGATCAGGCCTCGTAGCCGGCGGTCTCCATCACGGAGGCGAACTGCTCCGTGTCCGTGACGCTCTCGTAGACCATCCCGCCGATCATCCCGCCGGGGTAGGTGTTCCCGTTCATCGCGTGGTTCACCTTGTGACAGTGGATCGCGTAGACGCCGGGGTCGGCGTCGGCGGTGAACTCGATCGTCTTGCGCTCGGCGGGCGCGATGCTGGTAACGTCCTCGCGGTGGCGGGCGGACTCGGGGATGACCCCGCCGTCCTTCTCGACGACGGTGAAGCCGTGGTTGTGCGTGTGCATCGCGTGCGACTCGTAGCCGGCGTTCGCGAAGTGGATCCGCACCCGGTCGCCCTCCTCGACGACGATCGGCGACCCCTCCTCGGGGTGGAAGCTGTACGGCGCACAGCGCCCGTTCACGGTGAACGCGTCGGGGTTGCGGTCGCGGTGGCTGAAGGAGACGTCGCCGCCCGCCGTCGACGCCGACAGGCGGGTGTCCCAGTCTTTCACCGTCATGAACGCCTCCACGTCCGGGGGTTCGTACCCCTCGGGATCGACCCGGAGCAGTCCGAACATCCCCATGTCGAGGTGGTTCTGCGTCTGGTAGTGGCAGTGGTAGAGGTGGGTGCCGGGCTGGTTGGCGGTGATCTCGTAGGTGTGCTCCTCGCCCGGCGCCACCTGCCGGCCGGTCGTGGTCGGGACGCCGTCGTCCATCCAGCTCTTCGAGAGCCCGTGGACGTGGAACGTGTGCGGCCGGTTGTGCTCGGTGTTGTCGTAGGTGATCTCCAGGTCCGTCCCCTCCGTGACCCGGAGCAGGGGGCCGGGCACGCTGGGGTCCGTCTCCGGCGTCTCCCACGCCCACACCTCCGGCAGCTCCCAGGGACCGCCCCGCGTCCCCTCGCCGAGCAAGCGGTGCCGACACGCCCGCGTGGACATCGTGATCGCGCCGTCGGTCTCGTCGAGGTCGATCGTCGTCCGCGGCGTGGTGTAGGGATGATCCGTCTCCACCGCGGTCGAGTCGCTCCCGGACCACTCCTCGACCTGCTCGGTCCGTTCGGCCTGCTCGGACGGTTCCGACCCGCCCGCGCCGCCCGTGTTCGCCGTGCTCGCCGCGCTGGCGTCCGCCCGTGGTGCCCCACAGCCCGCGATCCCGACGGTTCCGAGGGCCGCGGCCGCCGAGAGGAAGCCCCGCCTGGACGCCGTGCGTCGACCGACTGCGTCGTCGTCGTTCATCACGAGCGTGAGTCGGAACCGCGTCGGGTTAAGCGGCGATCGGAATCTCGGGGTTCGGAAACGCACCCGAACACGTTCGGATCGGTTCGTAACCGATCGTGAGAACGCCGAGTCGAGGCGGGGACGCTCCCGTCGGGTATTAACGCCCCCGCCGCCTACCGGGCAGCGTGTTACGCAAGGACCTCCTGCGCGTCTCCCGCGCGGGCGGCGGGTACCGCCCTCGATTCGTCGGCCGGGAGCGCCGCCCGCTCGCCGCGAAGGTGCTCGGTGCCTTCGAGGCCAACGTCGGCGAGCCCCGGTCGGCCGTGACGGCGGCGGTCGACGCGCTCGAGGCCGACTCGGACGACTTCAAGCTCGTCCGCGGGCTCGCCGCCCTCGTCGAGCGCGAGTGCGTCTTCGAGGCGCGGTCGACCGTCCCGCCGCCGCGGGTCCGCCGCGCCGCCTTCGAGGCGGCCGAGGCGGTCGGCGTCGCCGGCGCGGACGACAGGTCGCGGGCGATCGACCGGGCCGCCGACCGCCTCGGCGTCGACGCCGAGATCGTCGAGGGGGACCTGTACGCGGACCGCGAGCGCAACGAGGTCCTCGTCGACGCAGACGTGCGCTGGGACCCGGACGCGCTAATCGAGCAGTACAACCTCTCTCTCGCGCAGACCGCGCTGTTCGACGCCACTGAGGTCCGAGTTCGCTCCGTCGACCCCAAGGCGCTCGTGAGCGCGGTCAAGCGGCTCCGGCTGATGTACGAGATCCGCCGAACCGACGACGGCCGGGAGCTCGTCGTCACCGGGCCGGACGCGCTCTTCCAGCGGACCCGGCGCTACGGCACCGCGTTCGCCCGGCTGCTCAGGACGGCCGCGGGCACCGCCGAGTGGCGGTTGGAGGCGACGATCGACGACCGCGGGACCGAGCGGACGATGACGCTCTCCGAGAGCGACGTGCGCGTCCCCGGCGTCGACCCCGTCGCCGAGCCGGACTTCGACAGCGGCGTCGAGGCCGACTTCGCCGGGCGCTTCCGCGGACTCGACCTCGACTGGACGCTGGTCCGGGAGCCGGAACCGCTCGCGACCGGGACGCGGGTGATGATCCCCGACTTCGCGTTCGAGTACGACCACGCCGACTTCACGCTCTACTTCGAGGTGATGGGCTTTTGGACCCCCGAGTACGTCGAGAAGAAGCTCGGCCAGCTCGCCGACGTGGAGGACGTGGACCTGCTCGTCGCCGCCGACGAGAGCCTCGGAGTCGGCGAGGCCATCGCCGCCCGCGACCACCGCGTGCTCACGTATACGGGGACCGTCCGGGTCAAGGACGTCGTCAACGTGCTCCGCGAGTACGAGGCCGACCTCGTCGCCGAGGCGGCCGCGGGTCTCCCGGAGTCGTTCGCGCCCGACGACGACGCCGTCTCCCTCGCCGAGCTGGCGACCCGCCACGGCGTGAGCGAGTCGGCGGTCGAGGACGGCCCGTTCCCCGACCACGACCTCGTGGGACGGACGCTGATCCGCCCGGCGGTCTTAGAGCGGCTGCGCGAGGAGATCGACGACGGGACGTCGCTGTCGGCGGTCGAAGAGCGGCTCGACGCGCGCGGGATCGACGACGCGAGCGCGACCCTCTCGGCACTCGGGTTCCGCGTCGAGTGGGAGGGCTTGAGCGGGGGGACCGTCCGCGAGAAGGCAGATTCGCCCGACGACGAGTGAGACGGCGGCGGATCCGGGCGACCGAATCCGACGTTCTCCGAGTCTGACAATTCTCGAGTACTTATATATGTTCGGTCGACGTAGTGTAATTCGAACAACATATGGTGACGAACATACGAACGCGGCTGCTGGGACAGGACGTGTCGTTCCCGGTCGAGGAGTCGCGACTGGCCTACTGGCTGGTCGTGATGCGGTTGATCGTCGGCTGGTGGTTCCTCCACGCGGGGCTGGACAAGTTCCTCGCGTGGCCCTTCGACGCGAGCTGGTTCGTCGGCGGTGCGGCCGCACAGACGACGCTGGGGCCGATCCTCGTCCTCTTCTCGGACGGGATACTGCTGTCGTTCACGAACGTGATGGTCCCGCTCGGACAGACCCTGATCGGGCTGGGGCTGATCGTCGGGGCGTTGACCCGGCTCGCCGCCTTCTTCGGCGCGTTCCTGATGACGTTCTTCTACTTCGTCAACGGGGAAACCGGCGGCTGGTCACACGGCGTAGTCACCGGCGACTTACTCGGGCTGTTGATCTTCGCGATGATCGCCACGCTCGGGGCCGGACGCGTGCTTGGGCTGGACGCCTACCTCGCGCGAACCGAATTCGTGAAAGAGCACCCGCGGCTGCGACACTTCATCGGCTGAACGGAGGTATCATACATGACCCAACTCACCACGGCGGAACGGATCGCGTTGTACGGCGGCGGCGGCCTGCTCCTGATCGGCACGCTCGGGATCGGGCTGCTCGAGATAGTCGCGGGCGCGCCGCATCCGGTGTCGGGGGAGGGCCAGATCGTCCACGAGACGCTGGTCCCGCTCTCGGTCCGGTCGTCCATCATGCTCCTCGGACTGCTGATCTGGGGGGCGTACGCGGTCCTCAGCGTGGCCGAAGAACCGCCGGCCGACACGTCGATCTGACTCGATGGGCGGAGACGCCGACTCGAACCGTCACTTTTCGAATCGCGCTCACTCCTCGACGACCGGAAGGTCCGCCCGGCTCCCCTTCGGAACCACGGAGCGCAACTCGTCGTAGAGGTAGAGTCCGACGCCGATCGGGGCGGTCCCGCCGGCGATTCGGTGGGAGACGATCAGGTACCCCCAGTCGCCGTCCCACTCGGGGAGATCCTGATCCTCGCCGGCGAGGAACCGGCTCGCGCGTTCGGGACCGAGTTCGACCACGTTTTTCGTCGCGTGCTCGCCGAACCGCTGGACCGCGCGGGTGGTCGGCTTCCAGTGTTCCTGGCGGGTCCGCAGGAACGTCATCCCGATCGCCTCGACCCGGCTCGGGTCGACGGCCTCGCCGTTGAACACCCACACCTTCCCCGCTCCCTTCTCCCAGAAGCTGTACCCGTCGAGGACCTCCCGGCCGATCCCGAAGCGCGTCTCCCACCAGTCGAGGACTTCCTCGCGGCTGGGCCGGCCGGCCACCTCGCGGTCCGCGGGCGTCTCCGGGAGCCGGTCGAAGCGCTGGCCGTCGTTGGTCGGTTCCTGATCGCCGTCGGCGGCGTCGGAGCCGGTCATCGGGCCACCTCCGCCCCGCCGACGCGCAGTTTCGCACAGAAGAACCCGCCCGTGTCGTTGTGGTGCGGGTACACCCGATGGCCGCGCGTCACGCTGTCGTCGTACGTCTCGCCGTCCCACTCGGTCACTCCGGGAGCCGTCTCGAGCGGGAGGTCGAATTCGACGATCTCGCAGTCCTCGGTCGCGAGCGCGTGATCGAGGACCGCCTCGTTCTCCTCGGGCGCGAACGTACACGTCGAGTAGACCACGGTCCCGCCGGGGCGGGTCGCCTGGATCGCGCGCGTCAGGATCCCCTTCTGGATCCCGGCGACGCCGTGGACGTGATCGAGGGTCCACTCCTCCAGCACGTCCGGGTTCTTCCGGCAGGTCCCCTCACACGAGCAGGGCGCGTCGACCAGCGCGCGGTCGAACGCGTCGAACGCGAGCGGCTTCAGGGAGAAGTTGCGGGCGTCCTGGTTCGTGACTATCGCGTTCGTCACCCCGAGGCGTTCGGCGTTGTGTCGCAACGCCGAGAGGCGGCCGAGGTTGTTGTCGTTGGCGACGACGGTTCCCTCGTCGTCCATCAGGTCCGCGATCTGTGTCGTCTTGCTGCCCGGAGCCGCACACGCGTCCCAGACGCGGTCGCCCGGCCGTGGGTCGAGCGCCAGCGCGGGGAGCGCCGAGACCTCCTCCTGGCCGTGCGTCCAGCCGTGCGCGTGCGGCCAGTTCCCTCCGGGGTTCCCGTCCGGGAGCCGGAAGATCCCGTCGTGCCAGCCGACCGGCTCGTGGGCGACGCCCGCCGCCTCGAACGCCTCGCGGACGCGGTCCGGCGAGGCCTTGATCCCGTTCGTGCGGACGACGGAGGGGAGGGGCCGGTCGCAGGCCGCCCGGAACGCGTCGACGTCGTCGACGAGGGGCTCGTACCGGTCGAGCGGGTTCATGGCCTCCCTTCCGTGCCGGACGGTTAGTCGGTTTCGGGTCGACCGCGGTGCGGTCTGGAATCCGTGCGGCGTCCCGTGTCCGACCGGGATCGGAATCCACGCCTACCTTTAGGTCGCCCGGCGTCGTACCGCCGGGCATGGCGCGAATATCCGTTCTCGACGAGGCGGTGTCGCTCTCGGAGCCGACGCTGGTCGAGGGGTTCCCCGGCGTCGGGCTCGTCGGCAAGATCGCGACCGACCACATGATCGACGCGCACGGGATGGTCCACTACGCGAACGTCCACTGCGACGGGCTCCCGCCGGTCGCCGTCTACCTAGAGTCGGACTCGGCGGCGACGACGCCGGTGCGGCTGTACGCGGACCCGGAGCGCGACCTCGTCGCGCTCCGCAGCGACGTGCCGGTCCACCCGAGCGCCGCCGCCGAGGTCGCGAACTGCCTCGACGGCTGGCTCGACGAGACCGGAACCTTCCCCGTGTTCCTCTCGGGGCTCGGCCGCGAGAAGGACGAGGAGCCGCCGGCGCTGTACGGGATCGCGACCGGCAACGGCAGTGACGCGCTTTCGCGCGCGGAGGTGTCGGACCCGCCGGAGGCCGGGCTCGTCTCCGGGCCGACCGGCGCGATGCTCGCGTCGTCGCTGGAGCGCGATCGCGACGCGGTCGGACTGATCGTCGAGTCCGACCCGCAGTTCCCCGACCCCGAGGCCGCGCGGATCCTCATCCGCGACGGGATCGATCCCATCGCCGGAACGGAGACGCCGACCGACGGCCTCGTCGACCAGGCGACGGAGATCCGCGACGCGAAACAGCAGCTCGCCGAACGGATGCGGCAGGCGACCGAGGAGAGCACGCAGGCGGAGCCGCTGAAGATGTTCCAGTAACGCCGTCAGTCGTCGCCTTCGACGTCCTCGTCCGCCGAACCGCCAGGTCCGGTGGAGGCCACTGCGTGGTCCCCCTCCAACTCGTCGAGGATCGGCCGGTACTTGAGCTGTATCTCGTCCCACTCGCGGTCGGGGTCGGAGTCACCGACGAGCCCGACGCCGGCGAAGAGGGTGGCCCGGTCGGGCGTCGCGACGGCGGAGCGGATCGCGACCGCGAACGCGCCGTTGCCGGCGGCGTCGATCCAGCCGACGGGGGCCGCGTACCATCCGCGGTCGAACGGCTCCGTCTCGTGGATCGTCTCGAGGGCGCGGTCCGGCGGGAGGCCGCCGACCGCCGGCGTCGGGTGGAGCGCCTCGACGAGCTCGAGCACGTGCCGGTCCGCGTCCAGCTCCGCGGTGATCGGCGTGTGGAGGTGTTGAACCGTCGCGAGCCGCCGGACGCGACGCTCGCCGGACGAGATGGAGGCGGCGTACGGCTCCAGCTGGTCGCGCACCGTCTCCGCGACGAGCTCGTGTTCGTGGACGTTCTTCGCGTCGGCGAGCAGCTCCTCGGCGAGCCACTCGTCCTCCGCGGGCGTCTCGCCCCGGCCGGTCGTCCCGGCGAGCGCGTCCGTCTCGACGGTCCGGCCGCGCAGCGAGACGAGCCGCTCGGGCGTCGCGCCGAAGAAGACGCTCCCGCCGTCGTCAGGCTCGAAACAGTAGCGGTGACAGTCGGGGTACTTCCCGGCGAGCCGCTCGAGCGTCGCCGCGCGGGGGAACTCGGTTTCGAGGTCCGCCTCCAGCGCCTGCGCGAGCACCACCTTTCGCAGCTCGCCCTCGCCGATCCGGTCGAGCGCGGCGGTGACGCTCTCGCGCCAGGCCGTCCGGCTCGTGGTTCGGCGCTGCTCGCGGATCCCCGGTCGAGGGGGTCGCGGGCCGTCCGCCGGTCGGCCCGACAGCCGGTCGATCTCCCGGTCCAGCCGACGCTCGACCGCCGCCGGCGACGCGTCCGATCCGGCGTCCGTCACCGTGAGCCAGGTCCCGTTGCCGGCGAACGTGACCTGAACCCGAGGGAGGACGAACCGCGCCTCCGGAAACGGCTCCCACGGGTCGCCGGCACAGGCCCCCTCGTGGAAGGCGAACCCGCCGAACACGCGCGGCCGAGCCGCCTCCGTTCCTGCGTGGACGTCCCCGGAGTCGAACAGGTCGTCGGTCGCCTCGCGGATCGCCGCGAATCGGTCGGCCCCGCTCGCCGTCAGCGTCGCGGCCGCGCCACCGGCGAGAACGAGGGCGTCGTCGGGGGCGCTCCAGACCGTCCGCGGCGTCGGGAGCGCGTCGAACGCCGCCGCGAACGCGGGCGGATCGACCGCGGTCGTGCGGCTGACGAGCGTCGGCGACGACGTCGAACGCGCCGGTTCCATTGAAACGAGTTCGGGACCGGAGGCTCTTAAGCGTGTCAACTCCCCCCGCGTCCGGGCGGGCCGCGAGTCGGACGTGGGGGTCCTACCGCACTGCGGAGATCCGCTAACTGTACCGCTCCTCGTTCCAGGGGTTCGCGGTGTCGCTGTAGCCGCGCTTCTCCCAGTAACCCAGTTCGCGCTCGGTCAGGAACTCGACGCCGGAGACCCACTTCGCCCCCTTGTAGGCGTACTTGTGGGGCGTGACGACGCGGAGCGGGCCGCCGTGGTCCGACGGGAGCTCCTCGCCGCCGTATTCGTGCGCGAAGAGGACGCCGTCGCGAGCGCACTCCGACAGCGGCAGGTCGGTCGTGTAGCCGTCGAGCGCGTGGAACATGACGTGTTCGGCGTCCTCGCGGACCCCCGCACGCTCGACTATCTCGGCGAACTCGACGCCGGTGAACTCACAGTCGAACTTGCTCCAACCGGTGACGCAGTGGAAGTCCTGCCGCTGGGTGACCGCGGGAAGGTCCTTTACCGCCTCGAGCGACAGCGAGAGCGGCTTGTCGACGGCGCCCCACACCTCGAAGGACTCGTCTGGTCCCCACGAGGGCGTCCCGCTCTTCGAGAGCACCGGAAACCGGTCCGTTTCCCGCTGTCCCGGCGGGAGCCGGTCGTCGCCGTACTCGCGGTAGAGGCCGGTGAGGTCCTCGATACCGTCGGCCGCGGAGTTCTCACCCTCGTCCACCCGTGTCTCGGTCATGCTCCCGGTACGGACTCGGGAAACGTATGGGTACCGTTCGGACGCCGCCGAAGTGGTTTCGGAAACGCCGCACTGATACTGTGTGATACGAAAATTTCGTTTCGAAAGCAAACAGATCGAGTTTCGAATCACCCGATATTCGACGCTACATTTATATACACTATCCTGTTAGACGCGGCCAAGAGAATGCCACGGGTGAAGATAACCGTCCCGGAACACTTGGAGATGCAGATCACACAGATGGTGGAACAGGGCGAATTCCTCAACCGCGAGGAGGCGGTCGAGGAGCTCCTCTCGACCGGAATCAAGGCGTACAAGACGAGCGGGCCCATGGAGGACGACGACTCCGGCGGGTTCGAGGACGAGGGGATGATGGGCCACGAGGACGAGTACGTCTTCTGAGTCCCTCCGTCGCGACGACCGATCGCGAGACCCGGTTCACTCGCCGATCCGTGCGTAACACCCGCAACAATCCTTAAACCGCCTCGGACACGTATTCCGCATCATGCACAAGGACGAACTGCTCGAACTCCACGAACAGATGGTGACGATCATGGAACACTTCCGGGCACAGGAGACCGTCGACGAGGGGCTCTTCGACCCGTACGACGAGCTCGACGTCGACCCCTCGCACGTCCACAAGTCCAAGAGCGAGCACAAACACGCCGTGTTCGTGCTCGGCAACGCCTTAGCGAACGCGATGAGCGAGGACGAGTTCTCGCCCGCGGGCCGGGTCGGCAAGCGGATGAAGGAACTCGCCGACGACGCCGAGAACAAGATCTGAGCGGGCTCCCGGAGTAACCGAACCCGACGCGGCCGTCCGACCGCGCCGACCCGCGAATTGATATGCGATGGGTCGCTGTAGTGGGTGTATGGCCCTCGAGGCGTTGCCGGTCGACGCCGTCCACCTGCTGGTCGCGGGCGCGGCGGCGACCGTCGCGCTCGCGGCGGTGTACGCCTCCGACCGCCCCGCCGGGTCGTGGGGACGACGGCTCCGCTCGCGGCTGCTGCTCGGCGTTCCGTGGGGGACGCTCGTCGCCGTCGGATTCGTGATCGGCGTCTACCTCTTCGTCCAGAGCGGGATCGAGAACCCGAACCGCCCGGTCGTGATCCCGTTTCGCGCGTGGTCGTACTTCTACCCGGAGGGGATGCTCTGGGCGGGCTTCTCACACGCGAGCCGCGGGCACGTCACCGGCAACCTGCTGTCCACGCTCGTCGCGGGGTCGCTCGCGGAGTACGCGTACGGCCACTTCCCGCGCGAGCGTGGGCGAGAGACGTTCGGATCGCTTCTGGAGAACCCGTACGTCCGGGCATTCTGTGTCGTCCCCGGCGCGATACTGGCGTTCGGAGTCGTCTCCTCGCTCTTCGCGCTCGGGCCGGTGATCGGCTTCTCGGGTGTCGTCTTCGCTTTGTGGGGGTTCGCGCTCGTTCACTACCCGATCGGCACGGTCGCGTCGCTGACGGCCGTGACCCTCGTAAGCGTCGTCTACGAGACGGTCCGGACGCCGGTGGAGATCGCGGAGGCGACCCCCTCGTTCGGCCCGCCGGGCTGGGCGAACATCGCGATCCAGGGGCACGCGCTCGGGCTGATCGCCGGCGCGCTCGTCGGCGTCTGGCTCCTCCGGCGGCGATCCGTCTCGATCGGCCGCCCCGTCCACTCGCACGCCTCGGCGCTCGTCGTCTTCGCCGCCGCGTTACTGTTCGGCGCGTCGCGCCGGCTGTGGGCGGTCTACTGGTATCTGGGCAACCAGCGGTACGAGCTGTACCGCGCGCTGGGGCTCGCCGGCGTCCTCGCGCTCGCCGCGGTCGTCGCCGTCGCGGTCGCGGGTCTCGAACGGCCGGTTCGCCCGGCGAGCGCGGTACCGAACCCGCGAACGATACGCGAGAGCGTCGCGTCGGCGACGCCAGCGGCGGTCGGACTGTTCCTGCTCGTCGCCGCGTTCGCGGCCGTCGCCGGCCCCGCGGTCGTCCCCAACCTCGTCGCGGTCGACGAGGCGGGCCTTCCGGGCGACCCGATCGAGGTCGACGGGTACGAGGTGACCTACGCCGAGAACGTCGAGGACCGGACGGTGAGCGCGGTCGACGTCGAGGCGTTCGGTCGCTCGACGTCGGTCCGCACCTCGGGAGTGATCGTCGCGAACCCGGACCGAGAGATCTGGACTGCGGCGGTCTCGAAGGGAAACCTCGCCTTCTGGGGGTACCGCGCGGTCGACGTGGGCGGGACGGGGTGGCGAGAGACGGTCTGGGTACAGCGCACGGGGTGGGTCGCCAGCGGCGGAAACGCCACCTACCGCGTCGACGCGGTGTACGAGGGGAACCGGTCGACGCTGTTCGTGAGCGACCCCGTCCGCGCGGAACCCGTCCTCGACGGCCGGAACGTCACGGTCGCGGCCGTCGAGGACGGGTTCGACCTCCGCGTCGCCCACGGGGGCGAAAACGCGACGGCCTCGGTCCCGGCGCGAAACGAGTCGGTGACGCTCCGCGGCGTCGAGTTCGTCCGCGAGGCGGAGGTGATCTACGCCGAGCGCGGCGATTCGCGAGTTCGGGTCGCCGAGCGGGAGCGGTACGAGGGGCGCGAGCGGAGCTGACGGCGGGCGGAGCGGTCGACGGGAGAGGGCTTCACTTCCACTCGATCCGGTACACTTCCACGTCGAGGTCGCGGGAGTCCTCGGCGTGGTGGTCGAACTGGGCGTCGACCGCGAAGTCGGCCGCGAACGCGTGAGTTACCTCGCCGCCGTTGTCGTCGACGAACGCCTCGAGGAAGTCGCGACTGCCGGCGTTGTGGACGGAGTAGGAGACGCTCGCGAGGTCGCTCGCGGTCGCGAGGAACGACCGATCCGCGTTGCGATTGCCGTCCTGCGCACCGAACGGCGGGTTCATCACGACGGTGACCGGCTCTCGAAAGGTCACCGGCGGTCGCGTCGCATCTCCCTGTACCCAGTGGACCGGGGCGCTCGCGGCGACCCGGCGCTCGTTGTCCCGTGCGGTGGTCAACGCGGTGCGGTCGAGTTCGACGCCGACGACTCGCGCGGGGCCACGGAGCGCGGCCGCGAGCGCGAACATCCCCGTTCCGGTACCCAGATCGAGGACCGTCCGACCGTCGACGTCGCCCTGGAGGTCCGCGAGGTGGACGACGTGCGCGGCGAGGTCCGGCGGAGTGGGGTACTGTTCGAGGGTCGCACGGGGATTCTCGAATCCGGCGACGACACCGAGTTTCGTCGCGAGCGAACGCTTCGTCGCCATGCGCTCAGGCGGCCGGGCGGTCGGCGTTCGTCGCGGTAGCGTCGACTCGGACGAACTCGATCCCTTCGCGCCGAGCGCGTTCGGCGAGCGCCGACAGCGTCGGTTCGACGGCGTCGGGGTCCGCCACCTCGTCGAGACGGACCTCGATCCGGCCGGCCCCGAGGAATGCGGCCGCGCGGACGAACCCGCGAAGCCGATCGGCCTCCTCGCCGGCGGCGAGCGGACAGTCGTCGGCGAAACAGGCGGCGACCGAAAGCGCCGACGGATGGTATCCACGCGCGGAGAGGCCGGATTTGAAATCGCGGAGGTACTCGGGAGCGGTGCTCTCGAGGTCGGCCGCGTCGACGACGATCGGTTCGATCTCGGCGGGACGACAGCCCTCTATCGCTGCGTCGACCCCGCGTGGCTCCGTGGTGCTCATACCCGTCATAGTTTCTAGTTATACAAAAGCTTTTTTGAATGTCTGATAGTAATATATTGGGCATCGACAGTGGCGGTCACGTTTCGTGTTCGGACGACGACGACGGAACCTGGAGATCCGTCATCGGTCCCGCATCGTCGATTGCGACGATCCGTGTTTCACGCCCCTCAGAAGGCTTGTAAGGGAGATTTAGGGATTCCATCGGCGTCGATCGATCGTGTTTTCTATCCAACATCTGTGAAAAAGTCTTAAATACGCCAGTGACCAGAAACCTTATAATGGAACGTCCGAGCCGGCAGCGTCAACGGGAGCGGGACACCGAGCGAGAATCGGACGAGGAAGCCATCACTTGCCCCGAGTGTGACTCCGCCGAGATCGTCACCGACGCGGACCAGGAGCTCGTCTGTGAGGACTGTGGGCTGGTCTTGGACGAACAGACGATCGACCGCGGTCCGGAGTGGCGGGCGTTCAACCACTCCGAGCGGCAGTCGAAGTCCCGCGTCGGCGCGCCGATCACGGAGACGATGCACGACAAGGGGCTGACGACGACGATCGACTGGAAGGACAAGGACGCGTACGGTCGGTCGCTCTCCTCGGAGAAGCGCTCGCAGATGCACCGGCTGCGGAAGTGGCAGGAGCGAATTCGAACGAAGGACGCGGGCGAGCGCAACCTCCAGTTCGCGCTCTCGGAGATCGACCGGATGGCGAGCGCGCTCGGCGTTCCCCGATCGGTCCGAGAGGTCGCCTCGGTCATCTATCGACGCGCGCTGAGCGAGGACCTCATCCGCGGCCGGTCCATCGAGGGCGTCTCCACCGCCGCGCTCTACGCCGCCTGCCGGCAGGAGGGGATCCCCCGCTCGCTCGACGAGGTCGCGGAGGTGTCCCGCGTCCCACAAAAGGAGATCGGTCGAACGTATCGGTACATCTCCCAGGAGCTCGGTCTGGAACTCAAGCCGGTCGACCCCAAGCAGTTCGTCCCGCGGTTCGCCTCCTCGCTCGAGCTCAGCGAGGAGGTCCAGTCGAAGGCGACCGAGATCATCGACGTCTCCGCCGAACAGGGGCTGCTCTCGGGGAAATCGCCGACAGGATTCGCCGCCGCCGCCATCTACGCCGCGTCGCTTCTGTGTAACGAGAAGAAGACCCAGCGAGAGGTCGCCGACGTCGCGCAGGTCACCGAAGTCACCATCCGAAACCGGTATCAAGAGCAGATCGAGGCGATGGGGTTCCGCTAGCCGACTCCGACGGGACGGCGGCCGCCGGAGGATCGGGTTTTTAATCGACACCCGGCGTAGCGTCCGGTGAGATGTACGACGACATTCTGGTGCCGACCGACGGGAGTCCCGCCTCCGACGCCGCGATCGAACACGCGATCGACCTCGCGGAGCAGTACGGAGCCCGCCTCCACGCGCTCTACGTCGTCGACGGCTCCGCCTATTCGACGCTGGAGGCCGGATCGGAGATCGTCGTCGACGCGCTCGAATCGGAGGGCGAGGAGGCGACCGCACGCGTCGCCGACGCCGCGGCCGACGCGGGCGTCGAGGCGACGACGACGGTAAGCTCGGGGACCGCCTACCGCTCGATCCGCGACTACGTCGACGAACACGGGATCGACATGATCGTGATGGGTACACACGGCCGGAAGGGGCTCGACCGGTACCTGCTCGGGAGCGTGACAGAACGGGTGGTCCGGACCGCCGACGTCCCGGTGTTGACCGTCCGACAGCCGAACGATGAGTGAGTTCCGTCCCCGGCGGCCGCTCACTTGACCATGCGCGACTGGCTCTCACACCGCGTCGTCTCCTCGCCCGACGAGATCGGACTGGTCCGTGCGGAGGACGGGGAGGCCTGGACGTACGCCGACCTCGATCGGCTCGTCTCCGAGACCGCGGGTCGGCTCGCCGCACACGGAATATCCGAAAACGACCGTCTCGGCGTTCTCACGCCGCCGTACGTGGGAACCGTCGGACTCGTCCACGCGACGATGCGCGTCGGCGCGACGTTCGTCCCGCTGGGCGAGGGTCTCACCCCGCGCGAGCTGGGGGAACGGATCGAGCGGGCCGACCTCGACGCGGTGGTCTGTGCGGAATCGACCGAGTCCGACGCGCTCGCCGCGGTCGAGGACGTTCCGCTCCTCTCCGTCGACGAACCCGGCGACGCGGCGGTCACCGCCGTCCACGACGTCGACCCCGACCCGGTCGACGCCGTCGAGTGGACGTTCGACGACCCGCTCTGTATCCTCTTCACCTCGGGGACGACCGGCGTTCCGAAGCCGGTTCCGCTCACCGCGGGCAACCTCTACGCCTCGGCGGTCGCCTCCGCGTTTCGTCTGGGCGTCGATCCGGACGACCGCTGGCTCGTCTCGCTCGCGCTCCATCACATGGGCGGGCTCGCGCCGGTGTACCGGGCGGTGCTCTACGGGACGACCCTCGTGCTCCGGGAGGGGTTCGACCCCGGCGGCACCGCGGACGACATCGACCGGTACGACGTGACCGGCGTCTCGCTCGTGCCGACGATGCTCGAGCGGATGCTCGACCGACGCGGGACGCTCGCTGACACGCTGCGGGTCGTCCTCCTCGGCGGCGCGCCGGCCCCGGAGGAGCTGATCGAGCGCTGTCGGGACTACTCGATCCCCGTGTACCCGACCTACGGGATGACCGAGGCCGCCTCGCAGGTCACGACCGCCACCCCGAACGCGACGCGCGATCGTCCCGGCACGGTCGGCCGCCCGATCTTCGGCATCGACGTGGTCATCGTCGATGAGACGGGCGAGCCGGTCGACGCCGGCGAGACCGGCGAGGTCGTCGTCGACGGGCCGACGATAACGCCGGGATACCTCGACCCGGACGCGACGGGTTCGGACGCGACCGAACCCGACGCGACTGAACCCGACGCGACCGACTCGGAGTTCGGGCCGTACGGACTCCACACCGGCGACGTCGGCTCCCTCGACGAGGAGGGGTACCTCTACGTATTCAACCGGCTCGACGACCGGATCGTCACCGGCGGTGAGAACGTCGAGCCGGGCGAGGTGTCCGACGTGCTGGCGGGTCACGCCGCGGTCGACGACGTCGCCGTCGTCGGCCTCTCCGACGATGACTGGGGCGAGCGCGTCGCGGCGCTCGTCGAGGTCCGGGATCGAACGGACGCGATACCCGGAGGTGCGACTCGAGACGACGCGGCCCGGGGCGACGAACGCGACGCCCTCGACGACGAGGCCGACGAGACGGGGAGCGACGAGAGAGAGATCGACGGCGAGGAGGCCGCGGATGACGAGAAGGATGCGGCCGCCGACGCCGGCAGCGAGGCGCGGGAGCCCGGAGATGAGCGGAAAACCGGCGACGACCTCGGGATCGGCGCCGGAGACGGCTCCGAAGAGGGGGACGGAACCGCACCGTCATTCGACGACTCGCTCCTCGCGTTCGCCCGGGAGCGGCTCGCCGGATTCAAGATCCCGAAAACGGTCGCGTACACCGACGAGATCCCGCGAACCGTCTCGGGGACGATCGACCGAGACGCCGTCCGCGAGCGGCTCCGCGAGACGGGCCACGACCCGCGCGACGGGTTCGGAAGCGCCGGGTTCGAACCCGCCGACCCCGAACCCGCGGACCCCGAATCCACCGACCTCGAACCGGGAGACCCGATCGAATCCGAACGGGCCGGTACGGCCGATCTCGGCGAGCCCGACGGCTCCAAAGGGGCGGACGGCTCCCTCGCCGCCCACGGCGTCGAACCGGAACGAGCGCGGACCGATCTCACCACGGAGGTCTTCAGCGAGGACGGTCCCGAGAAGGAACCGCAGGATCGGACCGGGAACGACGAGGGGTCGCGCGAGCGCGGCGATCGATCGTCGAACGACGACGAGGAGGACGGGAAGGACGGAGACGACCGCGAGAGCGGAGACGAAGAGCCGCCCGAGCGGGAGCGATGAGCACGTCGTACGTCTCCGCCGCGGGATCGCGAACGTGATCGATCCCACCGCCTTCCGCGGGCGGCTCCTCGCGGCGCTCCGAGTACGGTATCCGGACGCTCTCGACGACGCCGGCGTTCGGCTGTTCCATCCCGTGACGGGGGACCCGTACACGGACGACCGGCGTCACCTCGTCGCCACCTGTCGGTCGATCGCCAACTTCGCGACCGGCGCGGTCGCCGGGGGGCCCGACTGGTGCGTCGACGCCGCCGAACACGGGCTCGCGTTCCTCGAGTCGGCTCACCGGTCCGAGGCGGGGGGCTACCGCCTCGTCGTCGACGCCGACGGGGAGCCAGTCGATCGGACCCGGTCAGCCTACGGACACGCGTTCGCGTTGTTGGCGTACGCCAGGGCGGCCGAAGCCGGGATCGACGGGGCGACGACGGGACTCGACGCGACCGTCGACCTCCTCGAGGAGCGCTTCCACGACGGGAGCGGCCGCCTCCGCAGCGACTGCGACCCGGACTGGCGGGAGCGCGAGCCGTACCGGGGACAGAACGCGAACATGCATGCGTGTGAGGCGTACGTCGCAGCCTACGAGGCGACCGACGACCGGTCGTACCTCGAGCGCGCGAGCCGGATCGCTCGCGGGATCGCGGTCGATCTCGCGGCCGAGACCGACGGCCTGCTCTGGGAGCACTACACCGACGACTGGGAACACGACCTCGGCTACAACGCCGACGAGCCGCGCCACCGGTTCCGACCGCCCGGCTACCAGCCGGGCCACCACGCCGAGTGGGCGAAGCTCCTCGCGCTGCTCGATCGATACGACGCCGGCGGCGCGCCCGCGGGCGGCTGGGCGGCGCGCGCGGCCGAGCTGTTCGCGGCCGCCGTCGACCTCGGCTGGACGGGCGACGGGTTCGTCTATACCGTCGACGCCGACGGCGGCGTCCTCGTCCCCGACCGCTACGGCTGGGCGCTCGCCGAGGGGATCGGCGCGGCCGCGGCGCTGGCGGAGCGGGCCGACGCGGGGAGGGTGAAAGCGACCGCGGGCGACGGCGCGGCCGACGCCGGTGACGACGCCGTCGCGGTCGACGCCGACCGGTTCGATCGGTGGCGCGGCCGGTTCGTAGATCTCACGGACGGCTACTGCGGACCCGCGGGCGTCTGGTTCGAGAAGCGTCTCGCACCCGCCGACGGCGGCGATCCGGTCGCGCCGGAGCCGCCGGCAGTCGAGCCCGATTACCACCCAGTGAGCGCGTTCTTCGAGCACTGGCGGTCGGGGCGGCTCCACGAGGCGCGTCGGGAGTGAGCTCCCGACTCGGAGCGCGATCGCCTCCGGTTCCTGCGACCGCCTACGGCCACGCCGTCCGCGTATCGCCCTGCCCCGACGAGCCCGTTTAGTCGCCGTGGACCGTACCGACGCCCGGTGACACGCGTGTACGTCCCCGCCGACCGACCGGAAACCTGCCCCGCCTGCGGCGAGCCCTACGAATCGGCGTCGCGACACGCGGGCGGCTTCGCGGTCAACCTCCTCGAGAACGAACGATACCGGCGGGTGTGTTTTCACCCGGCGACGACCGCGGACGGCGAGCCCGCGCTCGACTGCTTTCACCACACGCACGCGGAGGTTGGTGGGTGCCGCGAGAACGAGTCTCCGAGCGGAGCCGTAGCCTTCGGCACGGACGACGGCGAGGACGGAGAGTGAGTCGAACGGACCGGGCTCAGCGGTGAGTCGAACGGACCGGGCTCAGCGGTGAGTCGAACGGACCGACTTCAGAAGTCCTCGCCGCTCGTGATCGACGTGTACGCGCCGATCAGCGAGCCGGTGAGGTCGACCTCCTCGAGGACGGCGTGCTCGTCGATGACGGTGTTCTCGACGTCGCTGTCGTCGACGGTCGCGTCGGGGAAGACGACGGTGCGTTCGAGTTCGCTGTCCGTGACCTCCGCGCCGTCCATCACGTGGACGACGTCGCCGATCTCGGAGTTCTCGACGGTCGCGCCGTCGGCGACGAGGCTGCCGCCGTCGAGCGCGTACTCGACGGTGTCGAGGTAGCTGTCGGCGGTGCCGATGTCGAACCACGCGCCGTCGAAGGTGAACGCGTGGACCGGCTCGCGCGACTGGAGCCACTGGAGGAACCAGCCGGGCTCGTCGGGGTTGTTGTCGTTCTCGAGGTACGTCGAGAGGTCGGGCAACGTCTCCGCGGGGAACGCGTAACACGCGATGGAGACGAGCGTGCTCTTGGGGTCCTCGGGCTTCTCCTGGAAGTCGACGACGCGGTCACCCTCGAGGTCGACGAGCCCGTACGACTTGGCTCGCTCCATCGATCCCACGTCGTAGGCGGCGAGCGTCGGGGTCCCCTTCTCCTCGAAGAAATCGGTGAACTCCGCCAGATCGAAGCTGATCAGGTTGTCGCCGGCGACGACGAGCAGGTCGTCGTCGACGCCCTCGCGGTCGACGAGTTGTGCCAACGCGCCGACGACGCCGAACTTCTCGTCCTCCTCGACGGTCTCCTCGATCGAGAGCGTCGGCTTCTCGAACTCGCTTTCGGCGAGGTAGTCGTCGAAGGTGTCGGCGAAGCGCTCGTTGGTCGAGACGAACACCTCGTCGACCCGGTCGTCGGCCTCGAGGTCGGCGAAGATCTCGTCGATGACGGTTCGGTCCCCCACGGGGAGGAACATCTTGGGACGGTCCTTGGTTATGGGCCAGAGCCTCGTCGCGTATCCACCGGCAAGTACCACTGCCTTCATACACCTACCCGTGAGGGCGAGCGACATACTTCTTGTGACTGTGTCACCGTCCCGAAACTCCGTCGTCGTTTTATTCCGCCCCGACGAGCGGGACGCATGGAGACGACCCGCCAGCGGATCGCCGACACGCTCCGCGAGGGGCCGCGGACCGCGAGCGACCTCGCGGCGGCACTGTCGCTGCCGACGCCGACCGTCTACGAACACCTCGAACACGTCTCCCGGTCGGTCGACGGGGAGGAGTCGTTCCTCGTGTCGCCGCCGACGTGTCGCGACTGCGGGTTCGACGGCTTCGACGACCCGCTCAACGCGCCCTCGCGGTGTCCGGAGTGTAAGAGCGAGCGGATCGACGAGCCGGCGTTCGTGATCCGGTAGGTCGACCGCGACTCACAGCCGGTCGAGGAGCGCCGCCGCGGCCGCAGTCGACGAACCCGGCCCGCGGGCGGTGATCAGATCGCCGTCCTCGGTCACGCTCTCGTCGGCGTCGAGCTCGGCGTCCCACTCCGCACCGGCCATTCGGACCTCGTCTTCGACCCAGTACGGGAGCTTCCGGCCGTCCGGCAGGACGTCCTCGTCGTCGACGATCCCCTCCTCCCACTCGTTCGGAAAGCCCGTCACGGCGCGCCCCTCGACGAGGGGCGTCCCGTCGGCCTCGCGGGTGAATCCGAGAATGCCGACGGCGTGACACACGACGAGCGCGACGCCCTCGCCGCCGCCGACCGCCTCGAGCAACAGCTGGCGCGCGTGCCGGTCCTGGTTCACGTCCCACACCGTCCCGTGGCCGCCGGGGAACACGACCGCGTCGTGGTCCGTGGCTTCGACCGTTGCGAGCGGCTCGGGATCGTTCAGTTCCGGGTGGCTCTCGTCGACCTCGCGGTACTCCTCGGCGACGTCTTCGCCGCCCGCCGCGTCCGGTTCCAGCGACCGCTCGTCGACGACCGGCGGCGAGCCCGAGGGCGTCGCGACCGTCACGTCGACGCCCTCCGATTCGAGCGTCGAAAGCGGCTCGATACACTCCTCGGCCCAGTACCCCTCCTCGCTCACGACGAACAGCGCGCTTGTCATGTCCACCCGATGGTTCGGGCGCGCGACGGAAAAGGAGACCGCGGCCGGCAACGAGCGTCCACAAGACGTATCACGCGTCTGATCGAATCGCCGCCGATGCCCCGCACGACACGCAGACGAGCCCTCCTCACGGCGGCGTCCGGGATCGCGGCGCTGGCCGGCTGTTCCGGCTCCAGCGAGCACTCGGCGTCCGTCCCGGCACGGACGGAGGACCGGATCGACGACTACGAGGTTCGCCGCGTCCGCAACGAGGCCGGGACGCCGCTCTTCCGTCGGGAGGACGCCCGGTCGACCGAGGACGGAACCGACGGCGACGCGGCCGGCTCCGCCGATCCCGACGCCGACGATCCCGATCGCCGCTACCGCGGCGGTCGACGCGTCCTCGTCTCGGCGGACGACCTCGTGGACCTCGCGTTCGCGGACGCGCCGGAGGCCGAGGAGCTACGGAGTTTCGTCGCCGAGACGGATTTCGAGACCGCGTCGGCGTACCTCCTCTCGATGCCCATCGGGGAGTGTTACGCGGTCCGCCTCCGGTCGGTCTCCGTCGAGGAGGACGAGATCGAGGACGGCGACCTCCACCCGCGCGCTCAGTTCTGTCGAAGCCTCCGGCCGGCCGACGTCGAGTGTAGTACCGAGGGGACACACACGGTTGGGTTCGCGATCCGGCTGCCCGTGGCGGCCGAACGGTCGACGGGCAGCGGCCGCGGCATGTCCGGGTCCTGTGGCCCGTCGCCCCGGAGCGAGCCGTTCGACCCGGAACTCGAGCCCGCGAGCGGGGGTGACGAGGAGTGATCTCCCGCCGGTCGCTACTCGCCGGGCTCGGGAGCGCCGGCGTCGCCGTCCTCGCCGGCTGCGCCGGATTCGGACGATCGAGCGACGACGGACCCGCCGCGAGCGACGTCGACCTTCGGCCGGGCGCGGTCGAGCCGGTCGAGTGGCCCGCCTCGCCGTTCCCGGTTTCGGTCCCCGAGTCGCTCGCGACGACCCACGAGGCGCGGGCCCGTGAACTGCTCGATGCGGTCCCGGCGGAGCCGTCGATCCCCAACGCCGCCGTTTCGCGGGACCTGCGGAACGAGCGCGAGCGCACCGCGGAGCGACTCGAGGCCGGTGCCGACCGACCCTGGGCGACCGGGCGGCTGGCGGAGTGGCGCGGGATCCGGAGCGACGCCGCGACGGTCCGCGGTGCCCACCGCGCAGCGATCGGCGAGGACGACGCGGCGGCGACCCGTGAACGCCGGCGTGCGGTCCGCGAGGACCTCGCGTCCTTCGTGTCGGACCACGAGTATCGCGCCCGCTCCCCGCTGGAGGCGGTGCTCGCGCACGCACCGGTCGAGGACCTGATCGCGTCGTGTCGCCGTCGCGTCCGTCCGCGACGGGAGTACCCCGCCGACCCGATCGCTCGCCCGTTCCGAGCCGGTGACGTCCTCGGGCGGGTCGAACGCGCCCGAGCGACGCTCGACGACGCGACCGGACTGCTGGAGGCCTACCGGACTCAGCGCGCCGAGACGAACTCACAATGGACGTCGCTGATCGCGTCGGCCGACCGACTGCGCGCCGCGGTCGGTCGCGAGCGAGCCACCGTCGGGGAGTTCCTCGCCCGCGACGATCCGCCCGTCGACGACGACCTGCGCGGTACGGCCGCCGGTCGGCTCTTCACCGAGGCCAGCTACCGCGCCGAGTCGCTGGCCGAGGACGTCGAGGAGCGCGTCGACGACGGGGCCGTCGCGACGGCCACCGTCGAGGCCGGGCAGGCGCTCGTCGCGATCGAGGCGCTCGAGACGGCCGTCGAGGGGATCCGGGACGGCGCGTACCGCGATCCGGTGACCACCGACTCCGTCGACCGGACGGCCGATCGGGCGCGGGAGTCGCTCGCCGGCGTCGCGGAGAGCGACGACCCGCGGCTCGCGGCGCGGATCGCCGAACCTGCCCTCCAGACTCACGAGTCCGCGGCGCGCCGTCTCGGGGAGGGATACGCCGACCCGGCCCGCATACAGGGTGATCTGGCGCTCGTCGACCTCTACGCTCGGGCCGTGCCGCCGGCGACGAGGTTCGTGCTCGACCGGATCGAGTGACTCCGCGGTGAGCGAGTCGGATCCGGCGGGAAAACGCGATCGGCGTCGTGACGGCGGAGAGAAACCGTGACGGGTGCGAAAGAGGGTGCCGGGAGGGGTTGGGGAGATCGTCTCGTCGTCCGGCGGACTACTCGTCGCCCTGGGCGTCGACGATCACGACCTCGCCGTCCTCGACGGTGACGTTGATCAGCGTCTTCACGTCGTAGTCGGTCTCGTCGAGCTCGTTCTCGCCGGCCTTCTTGATCACGGCGACGACGTCGACGACCTCCGCGCCGACCTCGTCGGTGAGCGCGTCGAGGATCGCCTTCATCGTGCCGCCCGTCGAGAGCACGTCGTCTAAGACGAGCACGCGGTCGCCCTCCTCGACGTCGTTGATGTACATCTCCGACTCCGAGTAGCCGGTCTCCTGGAACAGCGGGACCTCGCCGTCGAGGCCGTACTGGCGCTTGCGGATGACGACGAGCGGGATGTCGGTCATCAGAGAGAGCGCGGTGGAGATGTGGATCCCCATCGCGGCGGGGGTGACGATCTTGTCGACGTTCTCGAGTTCCGCCTTCCGGATGATGCGGATGACGATCTCGCGGAGGAGTTCAGGTTTGAGCATCGGAACGCCGTCGCTGATCGGGTGGACGAAGTACTGGTACTCGCCTTTCTCGATGATCGGCGCGTCGAGGAGCGACTGCCGCAACTGGTCCATGTCGCCGGTACTCGGGCGGCTTAATAAAGCGTGGCGATCACACTTCCTCCCGGGCGTCGATCTCCGTGTAGATGTACCACGCCGCGGTGTACGCGGACAAGAAGAGCAGGTAGCCGACGACGAGCCCGCCGGTGCGTCGCGCGTCGAGACCGCCGGGAAGCGTCGCGGACAGGACCGCGAGCGCGAGAAGGAACACGAGAAACGAGAAGAGTCCCGAGAGCGCGTAGACGCCGAGATCGGAGGTGAGTCGTTCGCGCATGACACGACCCACGGGAGCGCTCGGTAAACCGGCGTCGGTTCGACGGGCCATCAGGCGTGCGACCGCAGTCTCGGATTGCAACCCCTATATGCCCCCGGGTTCACGGACGGGTATGAACGGGAACCGGTTCGGTCGCCTCTTTCAGGTGACCACCTACGGCGAGAGCCACGGCGACGCGATGGGCGTGACCGTCTCAGGCGTGCCCGCGGGCGTCGAACTCGACGAGGACGCGATCCAGGCGCAACTCGACCGGCGCAAGCCGGGCCAGTCGATGATCACCACCTCGCGGGGCGAGCCCGACGAGGTCGTCGTCAACTCCGGCGTCCAGGACGGGTACACCACCGGCACTCCGATCGGGATGGTGATCCAGAACAAGGACGCGCGCTCGGGCAAGTACGAGCCGTACGTCACTGCGCCGCGGCCCTCCCACGGCGACTACACCTACTCCGCGAAGTTCGGGACGCGCAACTGGGGCGGCGGCGGCCGCTCCTCCGCGCGCGAGACGGTGAACTGGGTGGCCGCGGGCGCGGTCGCCGAGCAGGTGCTCGACGCCTCCGAGTACGACGTGGACATCAAGGCCCACGTCAACCGGATCGGCGACGTTGAGGCCGACGACGTGAGCTTCGAGCAGATCCTCGCGAACAGCGAGGAGAACGACGTGCGGTGTGCGGATCCCGAGGCGGCCGCCGAGATGCAGGAGCTGATCGAGGAGTACCAGGAGGAGGGTGACTCCATCGGCGGCTCCATCTACTTCGAGTGTCGGGGCGTTCCGCGCGGGCTGGGCGCGCCGCGGTTCGACGGCTTCCCGAGCCGACTGGGGCAAGCGATGTTCTCCATCCCGGCGACGACCGCGGTCGAGTTCGGCCTCGGAAAGGGCGCGGTCGGCGTCTCGGGCAGCGACCGCAACGAGGACTGGACGTTCGACGACGGCGAGTCCTTCGAGCACGTCGAGAGCGACGAGGGCGACCCGGTGCCCGTGGGCAACGACCACGGCGGCCTCCAGGGCGGGATAACGACCGGAGAGCCCATCTACGGCGAGGCGACGTGGCACGCGCCCACCTCGATCCCGAAGAAGCAGCACACCGCGGACTGGGAGACGGATGAGGAGAAGGAGATCCAGGTCGTCGGGCGACACGACCCCGTGCTCCCGCCGCGGGCGGTCCCCGTCGTCGAGGCGATGCTCTACTGTACCGTCCTCGACTTCATGCTGCTCGCGGGCCGGATCAACCCCGACCGCGTCGACGCGAACCCCGGTCAGTACGACACCGGCTACCACCCGAGCAGCCCGCGAAACGAGTGACCTCCGCGCGGGCGGAACCGATCGGCTGAGGTGGCGGCCGAGGGCACCACCCGTCGTTCCTCACGTTTTTATCCCTACCCGACATATCAACCGCATCGCACGATGGTCCCCTCACATCCCCCGAACGGATCGGCCGACTCGGACGGCGTGACAGGGACCGACGCCGGTGAGGTCCACGGACCCGATCCCGACGGGATCGACCTGCGGACGTTCCGGGAGGTCGTTCGCAGCGCGGGGCACTCGATATACTGGACCGACATCGGCGGGACGATCGAGTACGTGAACGACGCGTTCGAGGAACAAACCGGATACAGCGCCGAGGAGGCGGTCGGAAGCAACGCGAACATCCTTCAATCGGGCGTCCACGACCAGCAGTTCTACGAACGGCTCTGGGACACGATCCTCTCCGGCGAGGTCTGGTCCGGCGAGATCGTGAACGAGCGGCGTGACGGCGAGCGCTACGTCGCGAAACAGACCATCTCGCCGATCGTGAACACGGACGGGAAGATCGTCCGGTTCATCGCCGTCAACGAGGACGTCACCGAACTCCGCGCCTCTCGGGAGCGGGCAGAACGGGAACGCGACCGCTTCGAACAGCTTCTCGACGCGGTGCCGGTTCCGCTCGTGCTCACCGAGTTCAGTGACGGCGACCCGATCGTCGAGCAGACGAACCGCGCGTTCAGAGAGCGGTTCGGCTTCGACGCCGACCGATTGATCGGCTCGTCGCTCGACGAGTTCATCGTCGACGAGGACGACACGTCGACGGCCCGCGAGATCAACGAGCGGATCCGGCGCGAAGAGCGGGTACATCGGGAAGTCATCCGTCGAACGGCCGGCGGCGAGCGGCGCACATTCCTGCTCGTCGCGACGCACCTCACGGACGACGGCGGCGACGAGGCGCTGGGCGCGTATCTCGACATCACCGACCGTAAGCGCGCAGAGGAGGAGATACACCGGAAGAACCGCCAGCTCGAGGAGTTCGCGGAGGTCGTGAGCCACGACCTGCGGAACCCCTTGAACGCCGCCAGCGGCCACTTGGAGATGATCGACGCGCCGGAGGAGAACGATCCCCATCTGGAGTCGGTGGCGAACGCTCACGAACGGATGGCGGACCTGATCGAGAACATCCTGTCGCTCGCGAAACGGGGACGGGGAATCGACGAGACGGAGTCGATCGAGCTCGACGCGTTCGTCTCCGACTGCTGGGACACGATCGTCAGGGGCGACCCACGGCTTCGGAACGAGGCGTCGGGGACGGTGCGTGCCGATCCGACTCGATTCCGGCAGCTGCTCGGCAACCTGTTTCGGAACAGCGTGGAACACGGTTCCACGGGCAGTCGGCCTACGGCCGACGACAGCGTGGAACACAGTCGTTCGAGAGAGGGCGTCGCCGTCCCTCGTGATGACGAACACTCCTCCTCGGAGTTTCCGAACCACTCGGCCAGCAGCCGGATCCCGGAAGAATCCGGCGACGGCGCGGCCCACGCCGCCACTTCCGGCCCGCCGCAGACCGCCGACATCGATCACGGTGGTGGAAGCGTGACCGTCACCGTCGGCGACCTGTCCGACGGGTTCTACGTCGAGGACGACGGGCCGGGGATCCCGGAGGAAGCGCGTGCGGACGTCTTCGAGTCCGGGCACACGACCGCCGAGGCCGGGACCGGATTCGGGCTCGCCATCGTCCGTGAGATCGTCGAGGCACACGGCTGGACGGTCGCCGTGACGGACGGTGACGCGGGCGGCGCTCGATTCGAGTTCACGGACGTCGACCGCGAGTGAGGCTCCGGTCGCTACGCGACCACGACGGCGTCGACGACGATCAGGAGGACGAACCCGCCGAGGAAGGCGGCCGTCGCGGCGTCGGCGTGGCCGTGACCGTGCGAGGAGGGGATCATCTCGCGAAAGACGACGGTGAGCATCGCGCCCGCCGCGAACCCGGCCGCGGCCGGAAAGAGCCCGGTCGAGAGGGAGACGAGCGAGAAGCCGACCGCCGCAGCGAGCACCTGTGGGACCGTTCCCGACAGCGCCGTGTACGCCAACACTCGGAGGTTGCTAATCCCCGTCTCGGCCATCGGGATCGCGAACGCGAAGCCGTCCGGGACGTTCTGGAGGCCGATCACGATCGCCAACACGAGCGCGACTTCCTCGAGCCCGGAGGCGAAGGCGACGCCGATCGCGAGCCCCTCGGGCGCGTTGTGGAGGGTGATCGCCCCACCCACGAGCAGTGCCCGGCGGAGCGTGGCGTCGGCGGTCGCCGTCGCATCGTTATCGCTGGCGTCGTCCTCTCGGCTGGGATCCTCTCCGGGACCGCCCTCGCCGACTCGCCCACTCCCCGCCATCCCCGCGACGTCGGCCCGTGTCGCCCCACCCTCCGCGCGCCACCCACGATACCTGGCGTGAAGGTGTGGGATGAGCCGGTTGCCCGCGAGGAGACCGAACCCGCCGACGAGGAGCCCGGCAAGCACCGCTTCGAGACTACCCTCCTCGGTTCCGGGGAGGATCAGTCCGAACACGCTGGCGGCGATCATCAGTCCGGCCGCGAGGCCGAGGGCGGCGTCGTACGTTCGATGGCTCACGTGAGCGCGGACGAACACCGGAAGCGCGCCGATCCCGGTCACGAGCCCGGTCGCCCCCGCGATTCCGATCACGGTCGGGAGGTCGGTCATGGCAGGTGATTCAGACGAGCGGACATAAATCCGAGTCACCGCGGCGGCCGCCCGTCCTGTCCGGTGATCGAGGCCCGTCTGCTCGGCTCCGTCGCCCTCTCGAATTAATAGGCTTGTACGCCCGCGCGCGTACGCCGGGTTTATAACCCATCACAGACTACAGTCTTCAAGTTCTATGCCAGAGGAGACCGAATACGGAGCCGGCCAGATTCAGGTCCTCGAGGGCCTTCAGGCCGTCCGAAAGCGTCCGGCGATGTACATCGGGTCCACGGACGGACGCGGGCTCCACCATCTCGTCTACGAGGTCGTCGACAACGCCATCGACGAGGCGCTCGCGGGACACTGTGAGGACATCGACGTCACGGTCCACGAGGACGGCTCCGTGAGCGTGCGAGACGACGGTCGCGGAATTCCCGTCGACACCCACGAAAAGTACGATCGGCCGGCGCTCGAGGTCATCATGACCGTCCTCCACGCCGGCGGGAAGTTCGACTCGAAGTCGTATCAGGTCTCGGGCGGCCTCCACGGCGTCGGCGTCAGCGTCGTCAACGCCCTCTCCGAGCGATTGGAGGTCGAGGTGAAACGCGACGGCGGCGTCTACAGACACGAGTTCGAGCGGGGCGAGCCCGTCCCGGACGGCTTCGAACGCGTCCGCGACATGGACCCCTCGGAGGGGACCGGGACCTACATCCGCTTTTGGCCCGACGACGAGATATTCGAGACGACCGACTTCGAGTTCTCCACGCTCTCCAACCGGCTCCGCGAGCTCGCCTTCCTCAACTCCGGGGTGGCGATCACGCTGGCGGACGAGCGCGACGGGAACCGCGAGACGTTCCGGTACGACGGCGGGATCCGCGAGTTCGTCGGCTACCTCAACGAGACTCGCACAGCGATCCACGACGACGTGATCTACTTCTCCGACGAGGACGAGGGCGTCCACGTCGAGGTCGCGATGCAGGCGACCGAGGAGCTCCAAGGCTCCGTCCACGCGTTCGCGAACAACATCAACACCCGCGAGGGCGGCACCCACCTCACGGGGTTCAAGACGGCGCTCACCCGCGTCATCAACGACTACGCGAACGAACACGGGCTCGTCGACGACCTCGACGCCAACCTCAAGGGCGAGGACGTCCGCGAGGGGCTCACCGCGGTCATCTCGATCAAACACCCCGACCCGCAGTTCGAGGGGCAGACGAAGACGAAACTCGGCAACAGCGAGGTCCGCGGCGTCGTCGAGTCGGCGACCCACGCGAAGCTCGGGACGTTCCTCGAGGAGAACCCCGACACCGCCCGCAAGGTCGTCCACAAGGCTGCCGAGGCCGCGAGAGCGCGCAAGGCCGCGAAGAAGGCCGAGGAGCTGACCCGTCGGAAGTCCGCGCTGGAGTCGACGGCGCTGCCCGGCAAGCTCGCGGACTGTCAGACCCGCGACCCCACGGAGGCGGAGCTGTTCGTGGTCGAGGGCGACAGCGCCGGCGGATCGGCGAAACAGGGCCGCAACCGTGAGAACCAGGCGATCCTTCCCCTGAAGGGCAAGATACTCAACGTCGAGAAACACCGTCTCGACCGCATCCTCGAGAACGACGAGATCCGCGCACTGATCACCGCGATCGGCGCGGGGATCGGCGAGGAGTTCGACCTCGATGAGGTCAGATATAATAAAATAATTCTCATGACCGACGCCGACGTCGACGGAGCCCACATCAGGACTCTCCTGCTCACCCTCCTCTACCGACACATGAAGCCGCTCCTGGAGGCCGGCTACGTGTACGCGGCCCAGCCGCCCCTCTATCGCGTCCGCTACCGCGGGAACACGTACGACGCGATGACGGAGGCGGAGCGCGACCGGATAATCGAGGAGGAGTGCGACGGGAACCCGACGCAGGTCCAGCGGTTCAAGGGACTCGGCGAGATGAACCCCGACCAGCTGTGGGAGACGACGATGAATCCGGAGAACCGCCGGCTCAAGCGGATCACCATCGACGACGCGGCCGCGGCCGACCGGATGTTCAACGTCCTGATGGGCGACGCAGTCGAGCCGCGAAAGCAGTTCATCAAGGAGCACGCGACCGAGGCGGAGTGGGTGGACATATGAGCTCGGACGTTCCCGACGTCGACCCCAGCGACGTCCGCGCCGCGCAGGTGACGAACGCCCGCATCGAGGACGAGATGGAGCAGTCGTACATCGACTACGCGATGTCGGTCATCGCGGGCCGCGCGCTCCCGGACGTCCGGGACGGGCTCAAACCCGTCCACCGGCGCATCCTCTACGCGATGCACGAGGCGGGCGTCACGAGCAACTCCGCACATCGAAAGTCCTCCTCCATCGTCGGCGAGACGATGGGCGACTACCACCCGCACGGCGACAGCGCCATCTACGACACGCTCGCGCGGATGGCTCAGGACTTCTCGATGCGGTACCCGCTCGTGGACGGTCAGGGGAACTTCGGCTCCGTCGACGGCGACCCGCCCGCGGCGATGCGGTACACGGAGGCGCGGATGGCCCCCATCGCCGAGGAGCTGTTAGCCGACATCGAGCGCGACACGGTCGATTTCACCGCCAACTACGACGACCGCCTCGAGGAGCCGGAGGTGTTGCCCTCGGCGGTGCCGCACCTGCTCGTCAACGGCTCGTCGGGGATCGCGGTCGGGATGTCGACGAACGTCCCGCCGCACAACCTCGGCGAGGTGATAGACGCCACCGTCGAGCTGATCGAGGACCCCGACGCCACCGTCGAGGATCTGATGGAACACGTCAAGGGACCGGACTTCCCGACCGGCGCGAACATCGTCGGGCGAAACGCGGTCCACAAGGCGTACAAGACGGGTCGCGGCCGTATCCGCGTCCGCGCCGAGTTCGAGGTCGACGAGGAAGAAGGTCGGATCGTGATCTCGGAGCTGCCCTTCCAGCAGAACAAGTCTCGGCTCGTCGAGCGGATCGCCGAGGACGTCAACGAGGGCGCGATCGAGGGGATCCGCGACCTCCGCGACGAGTCCGACCGCGACGGGATCCGCGTCGTCGTCGAACTCAAGCGCGACGCGATGGCCGAAGTGGTGAAGAACCAACTCCTGGAGAGCCACCTCGAACGGACCTTCGGCGTGATCAACCTCGCGTTGGTCGACGGCTCGCCGCAGGTCTTGGACTTAAAGGAGACGCTCGAACACTACGTCGAGCACCGTCGCGAGGTGGTCCGCCGGCGCTCCGAACACGAGCTCGACGAGCGTGAGGATCGCGCGCACATCCTCGAGGGCCGGTTGAAGGCGCTCGAGAACGTCGACAGCGTGGTCGAGACGATACAGGACTCCGAGGATCGAGACGCCGCGAGAGCGGCCCTCGAGGGAGAATACGACTTCTCGGAGGCGCAGGCCGAACACATCGTCCGGATGCAGCTCGGGTCGCTGACCTCGATGGAGACCCAGGAGATCGAGTCGGAGTACGAGGACGTGACGGCGCGGATCGAGCGGCTGGAGACGATCCTCGCGGACCCGGACGAGCTCGATTCGGTGATAATCGAGGAACTCGAGGAGATGAAGGCGGAGTACGACGACGAGCGTCGGACGAGCTTCATCGAGGACACGGGTTCGGTCACCCACGAGGACCTGATCCCGGAAGAGGAGTGTATCGTCGTCATGAGCGAGGACGACTACATCAAGCGGATGCCCCTCGAGACGTTCCGGGCGCAGAACCGCGGCGGGAAGGGGATCATCGGCGCGGACCTCAAGGAAGGCGACCGCGTCTCCTCGGTGTTCGCCGCCAACTCTCACGACTACCTGCTCGTGTTCACCAACCACGGGCAGATCTACCGGCTGAAGACCTACGAGATCCCGGAGATGTCCCGGACGGCTCGCGGGAAGTCCGCCGTGAACCTCCTCGATCTCGACGACGGAGAGGAGATCGAGGCGGTCGTGAACACCGACGACCTCGACGACGACGAGTTCCTCACGATGGTCACCCGCGACGGATACATCAAGCGGACCGCCGTCGACGAGTTCGGCAACATTCGATCGACCGGGATCCGGGCGATCCGGCTGGAGGACGGCGACGAGCTCGTCGACGTCGAGGTGACCGACGGCGGGACGGACATCGTCATCGGAAGCCGCGACGGGATGGCGATCCGGTTCGACGAGGGCGACGTTCGTCCCATGGGACGGACGGCCCGCGGCGTGATCGGGATCGACCTGCGCGAGGGCGATCGCGTCGCCGGCGTGGCCGCGGTCGACGCGGCCCGACACGACTGGGTGTTGACGGTGACCGAGAACGGCTACGGGAAGCGCTCGGACCTCTCGGAGTACCGACCGCAATCCCGCAACGGGATGGGACTCGTCGACATCAAGACGGGGGATCGAAACGGCAGCGTCGTCGCCATCGAGGCGGTGACGTACGGCGATCACCTGATCGCGATGAGCGCGGACGGCCAGATCATGCGGACTCGCGTCGAGGAGATCTCGACGGTGAGCCGGAACACGATGGGCGTCATCGTGATGGACCTCGAACCCGACGACGAGGTCGCGTCGGTGGACATCGTCCCCGAGACGGCCTACGCCGCTGGCGGTGAGAGCGAGGCTACCGACGTCGAGTCCGCCGACGTCGAGTCCGCCGACGTCGAGTCCGCCGACGTCGAAGCGCCCGACATCGGACGCGAAGACGGCGAGTAGGGCGCCTCCGACGGTCGGGTCTCCACTGACCGCCGTCCAGGAAAGTTACTTACTGTTTCCGCGGAAACGGAGGGTCGAGATGGACGAGTACGAGGCGATATCCGAGGTGGTCCACGAGCCCGATCCCGCGTTCGCGGAGTCGACGAACGTCGCCGCGTTCATGCGAGAGTACGGGATGGACGACTACGAGGAACTGATCGCGCGTACCACCTCATCCGTCGACGGCGAGCCCGAATCGGGCGTCGACTGGTTTTGGGACGAGGTCGTCGACTACCTCGACGTCGATTTTTACACCGAGTACGACGCGGTCCGGAACGACGAGAACGGCCCGCAGTTCACGGAGTGGTACCCCGGCGGGGAGATCAACGTCGCGCACAACGTCGTCGATCGCCACGCCGCGGTCGACTCGCCGGATCGGAATCGCGTCGCGCTGGTCTGGGAGGGCGAGCCGGGCGACGTCCGCGAGGTCACGTTTCACGAGCTTCACCGAGAGAGCAACCGCGTCGCGAACTACCTCGATTCGGTCGGGGTGGGGACCGGCGACACGGTTGGGCTGTACATGCCGATGGTCCCGGAGGTCGTCTCGATCCTCTACGGCTGTCTGAAGGTCGGCGCGATCGCCGTCCCGATCTTCTCGGGGTTCGGACGGGAGGCGACCGCGACCCGGATCGACGACGCCGAGCCGTCGGTGCTCTTCACCGCCGACGGCTTCCACCGACGGGGGAGCGAGGTTCGGCTGAAGGCGACCGCGGACGCGGCGATCGCCGACGCGGGCCACGTCGAGAACGCGGTCGTCTACGACCGGCTCGGCGCGACCCCCGAGGGGGACGCGGGGGAACCGGTCCCGTGGACCGACGGACGGGACGCGACGTGGACCGACGCGATCGGTCCGCGCTCGCCCAAGTACGAGACGAAGCGGCTCCCCTCGAACGCGGAGTCGATGCTGCTCTACTCGTCCGGGACGACCGGGACGCCGAAGGGGATCGTCCACACCCACGCCGGCGTCCTCGTTCAGTGCGCCAAGGAGATCCACTTCGGCTTCGACCGGAAGCCGGCCGACCGGTTCTTCTGGGTCGCCGACATCGGCTGGATGATGGGGCCGTGGACGCTGATCGGCAACCACGCCTTCGGCGGCACGGTGTTCATGTACGAGGGCGCGCCCGACCACCCCGAACCGGACCGGTACTGGGAGCTGATCGATCGCCACGGTATCACCCAGTTCGGCGTCTCGCCGACCGCGATCCGGGCGCTTCGCAAGCATGGAGACGAGTGGGTCGAGGGTCACGACCTCTCGAGTCTCCGGATCTTGGGTTCCACCGGCGAACCGTGGGACCCCGAGTCGTGGACGTGGTTCTACGAGAACGTCGGCGGGGGCGAGTGTCCGATCATCAATATTTCCGGCGGCACGGAGATCTGTGGTTGTTTCCTGATGCCGATGCCGAACCAGCCGCTGAAACCGTGTACCCTCGGCGGTCCCGGACTGGGGATGGACGTCGACATCGTCGACGTGGCGGGCGAGTCGGTGATGGAGGACGGCGAGCGCGGCTACCTCGTCGCGCGCGACTCGTGCCCCTCGATGACGAGGAGCCTCTGGTCCGGAGACGAGCGCTACCTCGAGGAGTACTGGTCGACGTGGCCCGACCTCTGGGACCACGGCGACTTCGCTCAGAAGGACCGGGACGGCTTCTGGTTCCTCCACGGCCGCGCCGACGACGCGCTCAACGTCGCGGGTCGGAAGGTCGGCCCGGCCGAGATCGAGGGCGTGTTGATCGACCACGACGCGGTCAATCAGGCGGCCGCGGTCGGCGTCCCCGACGAGACGACGGGGACCGCGGTCGTCGCCTACGTCGTCTTGGAGCCCGGCGTCGAGCCGACGGCGGCACTCCGCGAGGAGCTGCGGGGCCTGGTGGGCGACGAACACGGCAAGCCGTTCCGGCCGCGCGAGGTTCGCTTCGTCGACGCCTTCCCCAAGACGCAGTCGGGGAAGGTCATTCGGCGGGCCATCGCGGCAGTTCACCGCGGAGAGGACCCCGGCGACCTCTCCTCGATGGAGAACCCGGAGGCCCTCGAGGAGCTTCGGGACCCCGAGTGAACGACGGCGGTCGAACCGGCCGAATACGCTCGATCAGTTCGGCGCGATGGCACCAGCCGCGGCGTCGGCGACCGCGGCGTAATCGGGTTCCTGACCGTGCTCGTCGGCCAGCCAGCGGTACGTGACGGTTCCGTCCGCGCCGATCACGAACACCGACCGGCGAGCGACCACGTCGACACCGTAGTGATCAAAGTCGGCGATCGCGTCGTACGCTTCGATCGCTCGGTGGTCGGGGTCGGCGACGAGCCCGAACGGGAGGTCGTACTCCTCGCGGTAGACGGAGAGCGCGTGGGGGAGGTCCGTGCTGACGCCGAGGAGGGTACACGCGTCCGGGAATCGGTCGAACTCGTCGCGGATCGTCCGCATCTCGTCGGTACAGGTGCTCGAGAACGCAGCCGGGAAGAACGCGAGCACGGTCGGGCCGTCACCGATTCGATCGGTGAGACGGAACGGCTCGATGTCGTCGGTCACGAGCGAAGCGGAGAAGTCGGGGGCGTCGTCGCCTGCGTCGACCATACGGACGCGTCGTCGCGAGCGCGTATATACCGGGCGATCGACGCAACGCCGAACGGACGTGGACACCCCCGAAGGCAAAAAGACTATAATCGCTACAGGGTTACGACCGGGTAGAGATGACAAGCGCGATTCCACTGATCGGCGGTATTCCGGCGGGCCCGGAGCTCCTCATAATCCTGCTCGTGTTGGTCCTTCTGTTCGGGGCGAACAAGATCCCGAAACTCGCTCGATCGACGGGACAGGCGATGGGCGAGTTCAAGAAGGGACGCGAAGAGGTCGAAGACGAACTGAAACAGATGCAGGAGGGCGATCTCAGTTCGGGAACGGAGACTGAGGCGACCGAGACGACTGAGGCGACGACCGAGGACGACGACCTCGAGACCGAGAAGGAATCGAGTACGTAATTCGCCGACTCGAAAACGCCCTCGTTTCTATACCCTTCCTACCCCATCTCGGGCGCGTGGCCTAGCGGATAGGGCGAGGGGTTCCTAACCCCTCGATCGCGGGTTCGAATCCCGCCGTGCCCGCTGTCTGCGAGCAAAGCGAGCGGTAGCGGTACAGGGATTCGGACCACGCGAGACGGACGGTGAGTCTCGCCCGCCGGGCGGTCGATAACTTACTTGCGGTCGGCAACACAGGCTAGGACATGGAACTCAGCGTCCTCGGCAGCGGAAGCGCGATGCCGGTCCCCGACCGCGTTCAGTCCGGGTACCTCCTCGAGGACTCGAACGGCGGCACGGATCGGACCCTGCTCGTCGACTGCGGCAGCGGCGTGCTTCACCGACTCGCCGACACCGATCCCGGCTACGAGGGCGTCTCGACCGTCCTCCTGACGCACCACCACCTCGATCACGTCGCCGCGCTGCTTCCCCTGATAAAGGCGCGGTGGCTGGCGGGCGAAGGACACCTCGAGATCGTCGGCCCGACCGGAACCAAGGCGCTCGTCGACGGGTTGCTCGAGGTCCACGACTACCTCGACGGACGGATCGATCTCGCGCTCCGGGAGGTTCCGGCCGGCCGGCCGTTCACCGCGGGCGGGTTCGACGTCGTCGGTCGGGAGACGCGCCACTCGAGGCGGTGTCTCGCGTATCGGTTCTCGCCGCCGAGCCGCGAGGTCGACCCCGCGGAGGGACCGCTCACCCTCTCGGGTGACTCCGAGGCGTTCGCGGGACTCGCGCGCTTCGCGGACGGCAGCGACGTGCTCGTCCACGACTGCTCGTTCCCGGACGGGACCGACGTCTCGAACCACCCGACGCCGACCTCGCTCGGGGAGTCGCTCGCGGACGTCGACGTCGGGACGCTGCTGCTCTCACACCTCTACCCGCACACCGGCGGGCGCGAGGCGGAGATGGAAGCGAGCGTCCGGGAGGCGGGCTTCGACGGCGACGTGCGAACCGCCTCCGACGGGCTCACGGTTCGGATCCCATGAGGAATTAGCCAGTAATACAACAGGCTTATCATCACTCGCCAGAACGCGGTCCCATGGCCTTCAGCGATACGCTCTTGGACGCGGGATCGGACATCTGGGCGGCGCAGTTCGAGCATCCGTTCGTGTGCGAGCTCGCGACCGGCGACCTCGCGGACGCCGCGTTCCGACGGTGGCTCGAACAGGACTACCAGTACCTCTTCGACTACGCCAGGGCGTACGCGGTCGCGGGTGCGAAGGCCCGTGAGAAGCCTGCGATGGCGACGTTGCTCGGCGGGGCGGACGCGGTGTTGAACGAGGAACTCGACCTCCACCGGTCCTTCGCGGCTGAGTACGGAGTGGCCGAGGACGACCTCCAGGAGACGACGAAGGCCCCGACCTGCGAGGCGTACACGAGTTTCCTCGTTCGAACGGCTCACGACCGGCCCGTCCCCGTCGCGGTCGCCGCGCTGTTCCCGTGTATGAAGGGGTATCTCGACGTGGCCGACCACATGGCCGAACTCGCCGAGGGCGACCACCGATACACCCCGTTCATCGAGACGTACACGAGTGAGGCGTTCCGCGCCGAGACCGCCTCGATGCGCGACCTCCTCGACGGGTACGCCGAGTCCTATCCCGGCCACCGCGACGCGATGTGCGAGGCGTTCCTCACGAGCGCCAGACTCGAATCGGCGTTCTGGGAGATGGCGTACGCCGGCGAGACGTGGCCGACCCGAGAGTCGACCGGTCGCGACGACGGTCGAACCGGGGATCGAGACGGCGGCCACGACCACGATCGCGGCGGAGCGTAACGTCGAAGGGTTACGCCACGCCCGGATCGACCCGGATGTTTAAACGTTCGTGTGGGTATCCTCTGATATGGCCGAGCCGCTCGCGGACGACTTCGGACGGGAGGTGACGGGCGTTCGGGTCTCGCTCACCGACCGGTGTAACTTCGACTGTATCTACTGTCACAACGAGGGCCTCGGCGACACGCGCGGCCCGATGGAGCCCAGCGAGGACGAGATGAGCGCCGCCGACGTGGTTCGATTTCTGGAGGTCGTGGAGGGGTACGGCGTCGATTCGGTGAAGTTCACCGGCGGCGAGCCGATGTTGCGTCAGGACCTCGAGGAGATCATCGAGCGCACCCCGGACTCGATGGAGGTCTCGATGACGACGAACGGGACCTTCCTGCCGGGGCGCGCCGAGGACCTGAAGGCGGCGGGGCTCGACCGCGTCAACGTCTCGCAGGACGCGCTCGACCCCGACGACTTCGCGGAGGTGACGAAGTCGGGGGCGTACGAGCGGGTGCTCGAGGGCGTCAAGGCCGCCGTCGACGCCGGGCTCGACCCCGTGAAGCTCAACATGGTGGTGTTCACCCACACCGCGGGCTACGTCGAGGAGATGGTCGAGCACGTCGCGGAAAACGAGGGGCTCCAGCTCCAGCTCATCGAGTACATGCCGGAGCTGACCGGGAAGCCGGAGTGGAACGTCGACATCGGACGGGTCCACGACTGGCTCGCAAAAGAGGCGGACCGAGTCGAGCACCGCGAGATGCACGACCGGAAGCGGTACTTCGTCGGCGAGGACGCGGACGGCGAGGGCGGCGGGATGGTCGAGATCGTCGACCCCGTCGAGAACGAGGAGTTCTGTGCCAACTGCGGGCGCGTCCGCGTCACCCACGAGGGGTACCTGAAGGGGTGTCTCAACCGCAACGACGACCTCCGGTCGATGGGCGAGATGAGCCGCGAGGAGATCGCGGAGACGTTCGAGGCGGTCGTCGCGAACCGCGTCCCCTACTACGGCGAGTACCTGATCGAGAACGACGACGGCGAGTACGAGATCAACGAGGAGTACCTCGGAACCCCGAGCGTCGCGGACTGAGAATTTCTGCTGCCGACACGGGTCGTTTCCGCAACGAGATCAGTGCGAACGGTGATCAGTGATAACAGTAGTCAGTGATAACAGTGATCAGTGATCAATCAGTGCGGTGGCGTGCGCCTGCGAGCGCCCGCAAGGGCGCGAGCAGACCGCACGAGGGAGTCAGTCGCCGGAGGCGACTGACGAGGCTGGGGAGGCGTGAGGTGCGGTTGCGGGGCGGTGCTGTGCGGGAAGTGTGAGATTCAAAGGGGCAGTCGCTGGCAACTCTGCCGCCGGCGACGAAGCCGTGAGCCCTCGCGACTGGGGCTTTGGAGGTGTTCACCGCGTCGTTTCGTTTCACTTCGTACAGCCGAGCGGCTGGTCTCTTAAAGGATCACCGCGCCGGCAACGACACGCGTCCGACCGAGGCGTTACCGCGTCAACGCTCCGCGGTCCGCACGCGATCGCCTACACCGACGACGTGATCCCCCCGTCGACGCGGAGGTTCTGGCCGGTGACGTAACTCGACTCCTCCGAGAGCAGGTACGCCACCGCGTCCGCGATCTCCTCGGTCCGCGCGGCCCGCCCCATCGGGATCTCCGCTCTCGTCTCTTCGTCGACGTCGTAGCTGTCGGCGAAGCCGGGCAGGACGCTGTTCATCCGGATCCCCTCCGACGCGTACCGGTCGGCGTACAGTTTCGTGTAGGCTCCGAGGCCGGCCCGCAACACGGAGGAGACGGGGAAGTCCGGCGAGGGCTCGAACGCCGAGAACGTCGAGACGTTCACGATCGCCCCCTCGCCCCGTTCCTCCATGATCGGCGTGACGAGCCGGGCCATCCGGACCGTGTTCATCAACACCAGATCCATCCCCTCGTACCACTCCTCGTCGGAGATGTCCAGCAGGTCGCCCGAGGGCGGGTGGCCCGTGTTGTTCACCACGGCGTCGATCCGGCCGTGGCGCTCGTGGGTCGTCTCGACGAGCGCCGCCAGGTCGTCGGGGTCGGTGACCGACCCCTCGAAGCCGTCGCCGCCGAGGTCGTCCGCGACGTCGACCGCGCTTCCGGAGGGAGAGAGCAACACCGGATGGTACCCGTCGTCGCTCAGCCGCCGCGCGCAGGCCTCGCCGATGCCGCTTCCCGCCGCCGTCACGATCGCGACCGGGGTGTCGTCCATACGAGCGATGTCGCGGGTACGGGCATAAGACCACCGGCGCGCTCGAGCCCCGATCCGCTCGAGGAGTCCGGAATCCGACGGGTACGGAACTCGACGGGTGCGAAACTCGCGCTCCCCGACGGACGCAGAGTCAAGTCCCCGTTTGAGTCATACCAACGTCTTTACTCGGCCGGGACGCTCCTCACGTATGGCACGGCAGTCGACGACCAGACGACGATTGTTGGGTGTCGGTGGCGCGAGCGCGATCGTCGCGGCCGCGGGCTGTCTCGGCCCGTTCGGTTCCGTCGGGGACGGAGCGGGCGAAACCGACGGGTCCGGCGATCGCTCGCTCCGTCTCTCCCTGTCTCCTCGGGACGACACGCTCCGGGAGCGGTACGCGATCGACCTCGCCGACCTCGCCGACGCCCGCTCGCCGGACGCCGAGGAGGCCTTCCGGACGACGCTCGAGGGGTCGGCGTACACGACACAGTACCGAAGGCCGTTCTTCTCGACTCCCGACGACCCCACCTACGTCAGAGAGGAGGGTACCTACTACCGACTCGGGTCGGTCGTGGTCGACGAAACCGTCGAGACGCGCCCCGTTCTCCGCCTCCGGGACGGAGCTCGAGTCGAGGACGGCGACACCACCGACTCCGGGACTACAGACGCCGAGAGCGACGCGGTCGCGGCCGAGGAACTTCCCGAAGGCGACCGACGAGCCGTCGAGATCGCGCACATGGCCGCCCGCGCCCGCGGCGACGAGGGCGGCGTCCCGTGGGGGCTGGTACGGCGCGGCGGCTACGTGTACCGCTCCGAGGAGGCCGTCGAAACGAGCCAGATCCTGTCCGATGACGATCCCGGCCGCGTCGTCTATCGCGAGACGGAGTACGCGATCGAGGTCGCCGAAGAGCGGTTCTACGAGCCGGTGTATCGCGCGAGCGTCGAGGCAGTCGCGACGAACCCCGAACGAATGGAGGCCATTCTCCGGGCCAAATTCGTCGACGCGCGGATCGCCCGTGACGCGCTCTCCACGGAGGAATCCGATGTTCTTCGGTCGGCTCACGGGAACGGCTACGACGAGACGCATCCGTACTCCGAGGCGTTCCGGAGCGTGTTGACGGCGCTTCACGAGCGCGCCTACCTCGACGGCAACGTCGAGAACGACGCCTTCAGCGACGCCGAACACGGGTCCGGGATGATACTGTACGGCGACGAGTACCACGAGTATCGACTGCGGTTCACGTCCTCCTCCGGGACGTAGAACGAGCCACCACTGGTTCGGAGATGAACGGGCACGGTGGGATTCGAACCCACGACCGTCGGATTAGAAGTCCGACGCTCTATCCTGGCTGAGCTACGTGCCCTCGCCCCGACTATCCGAGCGGGCGGGTAAAAACCGTCGTGGTTCGGGCCGCCGCGCCGGCACCGAACCCGCAACAGCAAGCCTAAGTCCGCGACGCCGGTAGCTCCCGGTAATGAACGTCATCGGAACCGTCGGCCTCCCCGGCAGCGGCAAGGGCGAGGCGGCGAGCGTCGCCGAGGCGGCCGGCGTCCCGGTCGTCGTCATGGGCGACGTGATCCGCGAGGAGTGTCGCGAACGGGGGCTCGACCCGGCCGAACACCACGGGCGGATCGCCGGTGTCCTCCGCGAGGAGGAGGGCGACGACGCCATCGCCGCCCGGACGATCCCCCGGATCCGCGAGGCGGCTGAGGAACGCGACGCCGACACGGTCCTGGTCGACGGCCTCCGCTCCACGGTCGAACTCGAGCGCTTCCGCGAGGCCTTCGGCGACGGCTTCACGCTCGTGGCGGTCCACGCGCCCTTCGAACTCCGCGCCGAGCGGCTGGGCGAGCGCGGCCGCGACGACTCCGACTCCGACCTCGAGGCGCTCCGCGAGCGCGACGAGCGCGAGATCGACCTCGGGCTGGGGGAGACGCTCGAGCACGCCGACGTCGAGATCGACAACACCGGGACGCTCGACGCGTTCCGCGAGCGCGTCCGCGAGGTGCTCGGTATCGAAGACGACGAAGGTGACGACCCGGCCGACTCGGACGCCGAGCCCGCGGGCGGTGGTCGCCCGTGATCTACAGCGTCGACGTCCGGATCGTCGCGCCGGTCAACGACACCGAGGTGACGGACCGCGTCGCCGACGCGGTGCGGAACGTGTTCCCCGACGCCGAGCCGACCCACGAGGACGGTCGGCTGATCGCGGAGACGCACACCCTCGACGCCTTCTCCGACGTGCTCCACGAACAGGAGATCCTCGACACCGCCCGCCGGGTGTTCCTGCGGAACTCGACGGACGAGGGCTTCTCGTTCGCGCTCAAGAAACAGGCGGCCTTCGAGGGGATCGTCAACTTCGCCGTCGGCGACCCCGACGAACTCGGCGACATCGACGTCGAGGTCCGGGTGCGCGAGCCGGACGTCGAGTCGTTCATCGACTACGTCGCGCCCGAGACCGACGAGGGTCGGCCCGTCGACCCCGTTCGGGAGTACGGCGACCGGTTCGACCCCGAGGACGAGGCGTACTGACGCACGAGCGAGCGGCGCGGCTCCCCCCTTCGATTCTCCTACCCGTCAGCGAGCAGCGTCGCGGCCGCGCCGCCTATCGCGCCGAAGACCGCGGGATAGACGATCCCCGCGAGCAGACCGGCCGTCGGGAGGATCGGCGCGATCGTCGCGTCGCCGATCGCGTAGCCGAAGACGAGCACGCCCGCGAGCGCGAGCGGGAGGTAGCCGGTGACGACGAACCCGCCGGCGCGGACGCCCTCGATCGGCTCGGTGACGCCCGCGATCCGCCCGGCGAGGAGGCCGGCGACGAGCAGGAGGGCGGGGGGAACGAGGTACATCGCCGCGAGCGAGCCGGCGTCCGATTCGGCGATGAAGTTCACCACCCGGACCCCGCCGAGCGGGGTCGGCACCTCCGTGGCGACGACGTGTGCGTTGTAGAACACCCACCCCACCGCCTTCCACGGCGGGATCGGGTCGCCGCCGATCAGGTCGGCGACGAAGTTGATCCCGCGAAGCGACTCGCCGACCCGTCCGCGCTGGGTCACGAACACGATCAGGTAGCCGAGGACGTACGCCGCGACGCCGCCGACCGCGCCGACGGCGAGATCACGCGTCGTGTCCGAACGGTCAGTAGTCGACATGTCCGCCGGTCGTCCGGGACGCGGTAAGTGCTTGGTGGGTCGGGAGCGTCGTCGCCCTGCCGCTTCCTCGACGACCGGCCTCACGTCCCGGCCGGTACCTCAGTCGTCGCCGCCGCCGACCGTCTCGGCGGGGTCGACGACGGTGCCATCGAACTCGTCGACGCCGACCCGATCACACAGGTCGTACAGCGGGCACCCCTCCGGGTCGTCCAGACACGCGGGATCGCGCGCCGAGCAGTACTCCCGACCGAACTGGATCATCGCAGTGTGACCGAAGCCGCAATTCTCGGGCGAGACTTCGGCCTCGATCGCCTTCCGAACTTCCTCGTGGTCGGCGTCGGGCGGGGCCAGCCCCATCCGCCGGGCGATCCGGTGGACGTGGGTGTCGACGGGGAAGACGCCGCCGCGGCCGCCGGAGAAGAGCAGGACACAGTCGGCCGTCTTCGGACCGACTCCGTCGACGGACAACAGGGTCTCGCGGACCTCGCTCGGGTCGCCCTCGGCGACGTATCGGTCGAACGCCTCCGTCGAACCGAACTCCTCGACGGCCCACGCGGCCGCCTTCCCGATGACCTCCGACTTCCGGTTGTACAGCCCCGCGGAGGCGATCGTCTCGGCGAGCTCGCCGCGGTCGGCGTCCGCGAGCGTCTCGGCCAGCCGGTCGGCGGGTCCGTATCGGTCCATCAGCGAGTCGTGTGCCGGCTGGCTCGCTTTGTCCGAGGTGTTCTGTGAGAGTATCGTCCGGACGAGACACTCGAAGCCGTCGCGACCGCCGTACGCCTTCCGCCAGTACAGCTCGCCGAGTTCGTCGACGATCGCCTCGGCGCGGGAGTCGCCGTCGCCGAGCACGAACTCGTCGACCTCGCCGCCGCCGTCGGGACCGCCGCTGATGTTCTCCGTCGGCTCGTCGGGCATGACACCCCGTTGTGCGCGATCGGTCAAAAGCCCCGCCCCGCCTCCCTGACGGTCCCGTCAACCCGGGAGGATCCCCCTCCGGCAGGTTGAAACCGATCGCCCCGTAACGTGAGCCATGAGCGTCGAACAGGCCCCGATCGAGGAGCTCGGACGCGAGCTCGGCGAGCGGATCGCCGCGACACCCGAATACGAGCGCTTCGAGGAGGCACGCGAGGCGGTCCAGCACGACGAGGACGTCCAGGAACGGATCGACGAGTTCGAGCGGATCCGCGCCGAGTTCATGCAGGCGCGCCAGACCGGCGACGCGACGCAGTCCGACCTCCACCGCGTCCAGAACGCCCAGGAGGAGCTTCACTCCATGCCGACCATGAGTGAGTTCCTCGACGCACAGGACGAGCTCTCCGACCGCCTCGAGGCGGTCAACGAGGCCATCTCGGACCCGCTCGCCGTCGACTTCGGCGGCGAGGCCGGTGGCTGCTGTCAGGACTAGCCCGAGGGGTCCGACTCCTCCGACCCTTTATTCCGGATAACGGCCCACTCCGTCGCGTGATAGCCGTTGCCGGTGGGAAGGGTGGAAGCGGAAAGACGACCACAACCGTTGGACTCGCGCGGGCGTTCTCGCGACGCGGCGCACCGGTCGTCGCCGCGGACGCCGACTGGGACCTCCCGAACCTCGTGGAGCTGGCCGACGAGACCGGAGAGCCGGTCGCGACGCCGGAGTCGACCCGTGAAACGAGCGACCCGAGAGACGCCTCGACGGTACTGGGAGTAGCCCGGGGGGAGCGGACGCTCCGCGTCGATCGCTCCGCACCGGTCGTGCTCGGCGCACCGGGTCGACCGAGAGAACGCGACGCGGCGACCGTCTTCGCCGATCTCGACGACGTGGTCCCCGCGGACACGCCACTCCTCCTCGACTGTCCGGCGGGTGCGTCACCGGACGTGGCGGCCCCGCTGCGTGCGGCCGACCGGTGCGTGTTGGTGACGCCGCTCCACCGTCCCGCGCTTCGCGACGCGGTGAAGACCGCGGCGATAGCTCGACGTCTCGGCTGTCCGCCTCTGGGCGTCGTCGTCACTCGGTCGCGATCGGTTCCGGACGCCGTTTCGGAGCTGTTCGGCTGTCCGGTGCTCGGCCAGATTCCGACGAAGTCACCCGTGCCGCTCGAGGACGCAGCAGTCGAGGCCGCGTACGACGTGGTGGCGGCGGAGATCGTCGAGACCTACGGCGACGATCGGTGGCGGATCGCGTGAGACGACGACGGGGTGGAGGATCGGGAAGTCGTCGAGCCTCCACCATCGACAGAGCCAAACGTCCACGCGAGTCAGTTGTGCGCATGGAGCGGCTGCCGACCGGGATCCCGGTTCTGGACAGGGAGCTCGACGGCGGGCTCCCCGCCGGGAGCGTGGTGGCGTTGAAAGCCGATCCCGCCAGCCAGTCCGAACTGTTCTTGAACACCTTCGCGGGCGTCCGGGAGACGCTGTATCTCACGACCGTTCGGTCGGCCGAAGCGGTCGAGGGCGGTCTCTCCGCGTCGGCCGTCGAAACCGGCGACCCGGTGGTCGAGGCCGTCGACGGCGAGGACCCGATCGAGGACGCGCGCGAGCGGCTCCCGTCGATCCCGGACGACGGAACGGTGATCGTCGACTCCACGGAACCGCTCGAGGACGCGGATCCGCTCCGATACCGGTCCCTGCTGACGGACCTGGTCGCTCGGACGAACGAGACGGACGCGACCGCGATACTCCACGCACTCAAGACCGGCGGTGAGCCGTCCCGAAATCGACTCGTCACCGAACAGGTCGCGGACGTCGTCTTCGACCTCCGGACGGTAGTCACGGGGACCGCCATCGAGAACCGTCTCGCGGTGCCGAAGTTCCGCGGAGGAGCGGCTCTCGAGGAGCCGGTCAAGCTCAAACTCACCGACACCGTCTCCGTCGATACCAGTCGAGACATCGCCTAACGCGACAGGAATCACGTCTCTGCCTTTCACCGAGACGCGCTCAAAACGTCCCGAGCGCGAGCACGACGATCCCGACGACGACCGCGAGGACCGCCCAGTTTCGCGCCGCATCGATCGAGCCGTACGGTCCCCCCTTGCGGGTGAAGAGGTACGCGACGTAGACGGAAAGCGGCGCGAGCGACGGCAGCGTTCCGACAGAGACGGCCGAAACGAGACTCGAGAGGACGGCGACGGCGACGGTTGAGAGGCCGGCCCCCGCTGCGACGAGGACGTCCTCACGTGCGCGTTCGATCTCCATACGCGGGGGTGGACGCGGACGCACCCAAAAGGATCGGTTCGATCGCGAGTCGGCCCGACGATCCGGTTCGTCGGGTCAGCGAGCGGTTACTCTTCGTCGAGCTCGCCGTCGAGCTCGTCCGCGATCTCGTCGGCGTCGACGTCGATGTCCTCGAGGGCCTCCTCGATGTCGCCGGCACCGGCACCGCCCATGCCGCCCATCATGCCGCCGAGGCCGCCCATGCCGCCGCCTTCGATGACTTCCTCGACGACGACGCGGTCGAGGTCGAGTCGGCCCATGAGGTCCTGGGCGATCTGCTGTTTCTGGAACATCCACTGCTGGTTCATCTGCATCGCCTGGGTCGCCGTGACGTAGAGGACGTCCTTTTCGACTTCCTCGGTCTCGACGACCTCCTCGCCGTCGTCGTCCTCAGTGACGGTCTCCTCCTCCTCGGTCACGGTCTCGATCCGGACCTCGGGGGCGTCCTGGAGGTACATCCCGAGCATGCCGGCGGCCTTCTGTTCTCGGTCCTCGATGACCTCGAGCACCTCGTACTCGTACTCGAGGTCCTCGCCGGCCAGCGGGTGGTTGAAGTCGACGCGGGCGCGGCCGCCGATGATCGTCTCGAGGTGGCCCTGGCGGTTGTCGATCTGGACCTGCGCGCCGGGGTAGCGGCTGTCCTCGGGGATCTTGTCGGCCTTGACCGTCTCGACCTCGTCGGGGTCGTACTCGCCGAAGGCGTCGTCTGCGGGCACGTCGACGGTGCCCTCGTCGCCGACGGACTTACCGATCAGTTCCTCCTCGACCGACGGGAAGACGTGGCCCGCGCCGAGCGCGACGATCCGGGGCTCGAACTCGTACTCCTCGGTGTCGATCTCGGCCTCCTCGGCGACCGCCTCGTCGGTCGTGTCGATGACGTCGCCGTCGTCGGCCGTCCGGATGGTGTAGGCGAGTCGGACGAAGTCGCCGTCGGCGAGTCCGGCCTCTTCGGTCTCCGGTTCGGCGTCCGATTCGGCGTCGGCCTCTTCGGCGCTCTCGGCCGCGTCCGCCTGCTCCTGATCGCTCATAGCGGAACATCACCCGTTACACTCTTAAGGCGCACGGTTCGGCACGGAACGTCCCGTCGCCCTTTTGCCCGCCGCCGGCGACGCGGACGTATGTACGAGGTCGAGATCAAGGTCCCGGCGGACCTCGAGACCGTCCGGGACCGACTCCGCGAACTCGGCGCCGAGTCCGTCGAAACCCGCCGACAACGCGACGTCTACTACGACGCACCCCACCGCGAGTTCGCCGAGACCGACGAGGCGCTCCGGATCCGGCGGGAAACCGTGCTCGACGGAGAGACAACCGACCACGAAGCGTCGTCCGCCGGGGAGTCGGTCCGGCTCACCTACAAGGGACCTCTCCTGGACGACGACTCCAAGACCCGTTCGGAACGCGAGACGGGGGTGGCCGACGGCGAGGAACTCGCGGGGGTCCTCGACGGGCTCGGGTTCGACGCCGCCGCGACGGTCGAGAAGCGACGCGAGTACTGGCGGCTCGACGGGTTTACCGTAACGCTCGACGACGTCGAGGGAGTCGGCGAGTTCGTCGAGATCGAACGGGAAGTCGATGCCGAAGCCGCCATCGACTCGACGCGGGAGGCTGCGATCGGGACGCTCGCGAAACTGGGGCTCCGCGCGGACGACCAGGTACGGACGTCGTACCTCGGGTTGCTTCTCTCGGACGGCTAGGCGTCGGCGCTCCCCGCGTCGTCGTTCCCCTCGGGTCGCTTCAACGAGAGGGCGGTCCGTTCGAACGAGCAGACGAGGACGTCGTCGGCGTCGCCTTCTGCGTCGCCGTTGGCATCGTCTTCCGTGTCGCCGTCATTGTCCTCGCCGTCGTCACCCTCGTCTCCCACCTTGAACGCCTCGACACGCATGGTGACGATCCCGCGCTCGCCGTCGCTCGTCTCGCGTTTGTCGACCACCGTCGACTGCGCCCGGATCGTGTCGCCGTGAAAGACGGGATTGGGGTGTTCAACGTCGTCATACGAGAGGTTGGCGACGATCGTCCCGTCGGTCGTCTCGGGGATCGAGAGACCGACCGCGAGCGACATGGTGTAGAGCCCGTTGACGAGTCGTTCGCCGAACTGCGTGTCGGCCGCGAACGCCGAGTCGAGGTGGAGCGGTTGTTGGTTCATCGTCATGTCACAGAACCGCTGGTTGTCGGCCTCGCTCACCGTCCGCCGTCGCCGGTGTTCGATCGTCTCGCCGACCTCGAACTCCCCGTAATAGCGTCCCGTCATGCCGGACACCTCCACGGGCGCCCACATATCGCTGTCGACCGCGGCCGCCGATCCGATCCCGACGGCTCGCGACCGATTTATTGCCCGGCTCCGAGGAGCCACCGGCATGCCTCGACGGAGCCTCCTGTTCTCGCCGGGCGACCGACCGGAACTGATGCGGAAGGCCCCCGAAACGAACGCCGACGTGCTGTGTTTCGACCTGGAGGACGCGGTCGCGCCGGCGCGGAAGGACGAGGCCCGCGAAGCGGTTCGATCGGTCCTCGCGGATCCCGCCTTCGATCCCGACGCGGAGGTGTGCGTTCGCCTGACCGCGAACGATCTCGAGGCCGACCTCGACGCGCTCGTCGGCGAAGGCGACGGATCCGAAACGGAGGGTGACCTCCGGCTCGACGCGGTCATGCTCCCGAAGGTCGAGGACGCTACCGAGATCGATCGGCTCGACGCCCTCCTCGTCGCTCGCGGGCTCGATCCGATCGTGTTCGCGGTCGTCGAAACCGCCGAGGGCGTTCTCGAGGCTCGAGGGATAGCGAACGTAGCGGCGACGACGGCGCTCGTCTTCGGCGCGGAGGACCTCGCGGCCGACGTGGGCGCGACGCGGACCGCCGAGGGGACCGAGGTGCTCTACGCCCGCGAGCACGTCGTCCTCGCGGCCAGCGCGGCGGGCGTCGACGCGCTCGACACCGTCCACACGGACTTCACCGACCTGACGGGCGTCCGCGCGGAGGCCGAGTTCGCGGCCACGCTCGGGTACGACGGGAAGCTGGCGATCCACCCCGATCAGGTCGATCCGATCAACGAGGCGTTCACGCCGGATCCGGACGAGATCGAGTGGGCCGAACGGGTGCTCGACGCACGGGACGCGGCGGACCGGGAGGATCGGGGCGTCTTCGAGGTCGACGGCGAGATGATCGATGCGCCGCTCGTCGCGCAGGCGGAACGCGTGATCTCGCGCGCCGAAACCGCCGGACTCCGCGGCGAGAACGGGGAACGCTGAGCCGCCCTCAATCGCGATTTCGACCGCGGCCGCCACCGTTAACTCACGGGCTGGGGACGTTCACGTATGAGCGACGAGGCGAACCCCTACGAGAGTCTGAAAGAGCAGATCGACGACGCGGCGGCGTATCTCGACGCCGACGACGGGGTCATCACGCGCCTGAAGAATCCACAGCGGGTGTTGGAGACGAACCTGACGTTCGAGCGCGACGACGGCTCGCTGGAGACCGTGCGCGCCTATCGCTCGCAGTTCAACGGGGATCGCGGACCCTACAAGGGCGGGATCCGATACCATCCCGGAGTCACCCGCGACGAGGTGAAGGCGTTGTCCGGCTGGATGGTGTACAAGTGCGCCGTCGTCGATATCCCGTACGGCGGCGGAAAAGGCGGGATCGCGATCGACCCCTCCGACTACTCGGCCGACGAGCTTGAACGGATCACCCGGAGCTTCGCGACCGAACTCCGCCCGATCATCGGCGAGGACCGGGACGTCCCCGCGCCCGACGTGAACACCGGCCAGCGGGAGATGAACTGGATCAAGGACACCTACGAGACGCTGGAGAACACGACCGCTCCCGGCGTGATCACGGGTAAGGCGCTCGACTCGGGCGGGAGCGAGGGACGCGTCGAGGCCACCGGTCGATCGACGATGCTCGCGGCCCGCGAGACGTTCGACTGGCTCGATCGCGACATCGAGAACGCGACCGTCGCCGTCCAGGGGTACGGCAACGCCGGGTCGATCGCGGCCGCCCTCCTCGAGGACCTCGGCGCGGACGTCGTCGCCGTCTCGGATTCGAGCGGCGGCATCTACGATCCCGACGGACTCCGCGCTCGCGACGTCAAAGACCACAAGGCCGAGACGGGATCGGTCTCGGGATACGACGACGCCGAGTCGATCACCAACGAGGAGCTGTTGACCATGGACGTGGACCTCCTCGTGCCCGCCGCCCTCGAGAACGCCGTCGACGCCGACCTCGCGACGGACCTCGAGGCCGACGTCGTCGTCGAGGCGGCGAACGGGCCCCTGACGCCCGGAGCCGACGACGTGCTCACGGAGCGCGGGGTCTGGGTCGTTCCCGACGTCTTCGCGAACGCGGGCGGCGTCACCGTGTCCTACTTCGAGTGGGTTCAGAACCGCCAGCGGTTCCACTGGACCGAAGAGCGCGTCAACGAGGAGCTCGAACGCACCGTCACCGAGGCGTTCGACGGGATCGTCGAGGCCTACGAGGACGAGGACCTCCCGAACCTCAGGACCGCCGCGTACGTCGTCGCGCTTCGCCGGGTCGTGAACGCCTACGAACAGGGCGGCAACTGGCCCTGATCCGACGGGTCACGTCTCGACCCGCTCCCTCATTTTGAGCCTCACACGTCGAAGAGACGCGTCGCGTCCTCGCGCTGTCTCCGATAGATCCCCCGCCCCTTGAGCCGCGGGACCGAGTGCGTGTGGAGCGTCCCGCTCTCGAGGTCGTAGACGAGCGGGAACACGTTCGTCCGGCGCTCGGCGACGGTGTAGGAGGTGGCCGCCGAGACGAGGTCGTCGTCCGCGGAGTCGACCGCGAACGCGACGTACCCGATCGGCGTGGCCGAACTCGTCGCGTCGCTCAAGTCGGCGACCGACTCCCGAAACCGATCGGTCGCGGCGACGACCCCGGAGACGCCGTCGGTCGCGTCCACGACCGCAGAGACGTCGCCGGTCGCGTCCACGAGCGTGGCGAACACGGAGACGGATCCGACCGTCGGGTCCTCCTCGTGCGCGCGCCAGATCCGAACGAACCCGGCCATCCCCTCGTCGACGACGTCGAATCCGTGTTTTCGTCGGTTCGCAGCGACCTCCTCCCGGTACCGGTCGAAGTCCATGTCGCAGACGACGGAGTCACGTGATAAAAAATGACACACCTGCGGACGACGGATCGTCGCCGATCGGTTCCCGACGTCCGCCGATTCGACCGGCTCGATGACGGACGAACCCGTCTAGACGAGCGCCGCGTCCGTCACCTCGAGGTGGCCGCGGTCCCCCTCCCAGACCGCCTCATACGAGAGGTCTATCCGACGGTCCATGTGGGGGCCGTCGACCACGTACGTCTCGAACTCCCCGCCCTCGCCGAGCGGGTGGACGCCGTACTCTTCCCGGAGGTCGAGCAGCTCGGCGAGCGCCTCCGCGTCGTAGCGTCGGCCGAGCCACGACTCGTCGAGGCCGTAGGCGGCCACCTGAACGATCCGGATCTCGAAGCCGGCCTCGAACATTGCCTCGGCGAGCGCGACGGGGTCCTCGCCCCAGAGCGGCGCGAAGAGGTCGATCCGGAGACGGTCGCACATCGCCCGGATCCGGCTCGTCTGGAACTCGCTCTCGACGGCCCCCGCGGTGACGCCCGCGAGGTCGAACCCGTCGGTCGCGGTCAGTTCGCGAAGGGCGGCCTCCATCGGCTCCAGCTCGGCGTCGCCCTGGGCGCTCGCGTCGTCGACGTCGTCGGCCCCGAAGTCGTCCGGTTCGACCTCGACGAGGTCGATCCCGACGCTCTCGGCGGCGAGTCCCGCCAGACGCGTCGCCGGCGTGTGGTACATGTAGGAGTCGCCGGCGGGGTGAACGGTCAGGAGTCGTGAGACGTCCAATCCCTCCTCGAGCGCCCGATACAGCGCCCACGAGGAGTCCTTCCCGCCCGAAAAGAGGCTCACCCAGTCGGTCATACCCGCGATCGGAAGCGCGCGGGTAAAGCGCCAGCGGTCCGCGGACGCCCGGATCGTGCGGATGGCCGGGGCGTGCGGACTCCCGGATCGCGAGGTCGGCGTCGCCACTGCGGTTCGGTCTGCGCCTCGAAAACCGCCGCGCCGCCGCGACTCAGTCCGAGATGAACTCGTTGTCGCGCCAGTTCACGCCGCCGTCCCCGTCGCCGGCGCCCTGCGGGCTCTCGACGACCTCGATGCTCGCGGGGCGCGCCTCGCCCTCGACGATCCGGGTCGCCTCGAGCTCGCCGTCGGCCTCAGTGATGGCCGTGAGCGTCCCCTTCTCGGCGCGGGTGGCGAGTTCCCGGAGCACTAAGAACATGGGGTACTGGAGCGCGGTGTTCTGGAGGACGGTCTCGCGGTCGCCCTTGAAACACGCGAACTCGACGAGCTCGGAGGGGATCTCCTCCTCCTCGTCGTCCATCCACTGCGGGCCGCCCGCTCGCGGCGGCTCCTCCTCGTACACTCGGGTCTCGGTCACCGACGCCTTCAGCTGAGCGGTCGGCGTGTATTTGCTGATCGACTCGTCGTCGGACAGGGCCTTGATGATGAGTGTGTTGTTTCGACGCGTGATGTCGATGTCGTCGATCTCCGCGGGGAGGTCGGGGTCTTCGTCGAAGTACGCCTCTACGTCTTCGAGTGGCAGTTCGAGCGTCGAATGGAGTCGGAACACGCGGCCTGTCATTGTTTACTGGGGTGGGTGTGGGTCGGACCGGTCGTCGCGACGCGGGCGGTAAACGACTGCACCTACCCCACCTAGGTGACGTAGGCTTATATGGCCTACTCTTCGGCGAGCACGGAGCGTACGAAGGAACGGTCGGTTCCGAACGCGAGGCTACTCGGCGTCGAGTTCGGCGGCCAGCTCGCCGCGCTCCTCGAGCTCCGCGAGCACGTCGCTGCCGCCGACGAACTCCCCGTCGACGAACGTCTGCGGGATGGTCTCCCACCCGCTGTGGTCGGCGAGCGCCTCGCGATACGCCGGGAGCGCGGGCAGCACGTCGACCGTCTCGAACTCCTCGACGTGGCCGCTTATGAGCTCTATCGCCCGCTGTGAGTAGCCGCACTGCGGCATCAGTCGGTTCCCCTTCATGAACAGTACCACGTCGTTGCCGGCGATCGCCTCGTCGACCCGCTCGCGCACCGCGTCCGGGTCCATGTCGCTTTCGGGCTGGAACGTCATGGGGCCGAGTAGGCGGCGACGAGGCAAAGGGGTTCCGGCCGGCTCGCTCTCGTTCGGTGCGCCCGGGACCGACCCGCCGGCACCCGCTCGCGGCCGGCGTCGCTCGGCCGCCTCACTCGCGGTCGACGCTGACGACGTCGACGAGCGAGTAGACCGGGACGCCGTCGATGTCGTCGTAGCCGACCTTGTCGACGAGGACGACGCACGCGACCGGCTCGCCGCCGTGCTCGCGGATCGCGTCGATCGACTCGCGCATCGTGGTCCCCGAGGTGACGATGTCGTCGACGACGTAGCAGTCGCGGTCGCGGATCGCGGCGAAGTTCCGGGAGAAGCCGCCGCCGTGGTCGGCGATGTCGCCCTCCTCCCACTGGTGTTTCGCCGGGGCGTACGTCCCGAGGTCCGTGTCGAGCTCGCGGGCGACCGCGGTCGCGAGCGGCGCGCCGGCCTTCTCGATGCCGACCGTGAGGTCGACCTCCTCGCCCTCCTTCACGAGGAGGTCCGCCATCGCCTTCGCGGCGTAGGTGAGCCGCGTCGAGTCGCGGCCGAGCGCCGACCAGTCAACGTGGATGTCGGCGGTCGTGTCGGCGTCGGTCGCCGGCGCGCTCGATTCGTTGCCGCCGGCGCGCTCGACGAGCCAGCTCGCCGTCTCCCGCGAGACGTTCAGCTCGTCGGCGATCTCGCCCTTCGAGAGCCCGTGTTCGGCGAGCTCGGCCGCGCTGTCGATCAGGTCGTCAACGTTCTTCATACGCGGCGAATTCGACCGCCGTTTTAATAGTCGTGTCGTCATCCACGAAGGCGGCCTCGAACGAGTCGAGCGGGTGGACGCCGGTGACCAAGTCGGCCAAGAAGGCCTCCGAGAGCCCCGACAGCGACTCGACGGCCGCCTCGAAGTGCTCGTAGCCGGAGTTGACGCTACCCACGAGCGCCTTGTTGTGTAAGACGAGCTCGCGGTGGAGTCGCCCGCCTTCGATCTCGAACTCCCAGTCTCCGGGGACGCCGAGCAGCGCCCCGACGCCGTTGGGCGCGAGCGCCTCGATGCTCTCGAAGGCGTGGGGCGCGTAGCCGGTGGCCTCGTAGACGAAGTCCACGGGCTCGTGTGCGTCCGGAACCGCCGGGACGGGGGTGTCGTTCGAGTTCACGTAGGTCGCCCCGAGCGACTCGATCACGTCGACGGTCGGGTCCGGACGTTCGCGGCGGCCGAGACAGTAGATCCGGTCGAAATCCGAATCCAGCATCGCGACGGTGAGCAGCCCGAGCGACCCGTTTCCCAACACGAGCGCCGAGTCGGGCTCCCAGTGGAACGCCGACCGGCTCGCGAACGCGTGTTCGATCGCCTTCTCCGTGATCGAGGCGGGCTCGACGAGGAAGCCCCACTCGGCCAGTTCGGGAGGGATCTCGACGAGGAACTCCGCAGGGCTCGTGAAGTACTCGGCCATGAAGCCGTGTGCGCCCACGATCCCCCGCTCGTGGTACTCGCCGTCCGGGGCCATGTCCGGCTCGCCGCGCGCGAAGTACTCGTTCGCGCCGTTGGGCGGTCGGCGGACCGTCGGGACGACCACGTCTCCGACCTCGAAGGGCGTGTCGTTCGGGTCCTCGACGACGCCGACGGCCTCGTGTCCGAGGACCATGTGGTCCTCGCCGTCCGGTCGCCCGCCGTGTCCTCCGGCGATGACCTCGTGGTCGGTCCCGTCGACGCCGACGCGAAGCGTGCGGACGAGCGCCTCGCCCGGCGCCGGGGCCGGGCGCGGTTTCTCGATCACGACCGGCTCGTCTCCGTCCTCGTACACGGCGATCGCCTTCATACGCGAACCGAGAACCTCGGACACCAAAAGATTTCTTTTGTACCGAGTAAACCTGATCGGCGTCGACGTCCCGGCCGGCCGCCCTCCCGGCGGCGACTTTTTGGTTCGTGCGTCCCCACTCGGTGCCGTGTGTACGCTCACGCTCGCCTGGCGCGTCTTCCCGGAAGCCCCGGTCGCGCTGGCCGCCAACCGCGACGAGTCGCTCTCGCGCGCCTCGGAGCCGCCGACCGTCCGCGGCGACGACCGTCGGTTCCTCGCACCCCGCGACGCCGAGGCCGGCGGCACCTGGATCGGCGTGAATGACGCCGGCGTCGTCGTCGCCGTCACGAACCGGTGGCTCGAGGACGACCGCGAGGGGGACCGATCGCGCGGCCTGCTCGTCGAGGACTGCCTGCGCGATCCGTCCGCGGAGTCGGCCGCCCGCGCGGTCGAACAGGAGATCGCCGACCGCGAGTACGACGGGTTCAACCTCGTCATCGCCGACGACGCGGCGGCATTCCTGCTCTCGCACGACGGCGGACTGACCGTCACCCGGCTCGATCCGGGAATCCACGTCGTCGGCAACGTCGGCGGCGTGGTCAACGGAGAGACGCGGTTCGCGATACCAGGCCGGCGCGCGGACTTCGGCGAGGAGCGGGCGTCGAGCGCTCGCCGGATCGCGGGCGTTCTCGTCCCGGAGCCCGGCGAGACGGGCGACGCGTGGCTCGACCGTGCGAGCGACGTCCTCGCCGACCACGGGTACGGCGCGTGTCTCCACGGCGACGGGTACGGGACGCGTTCGCACACGCGGATCCTGACCGGACCCGATCCGGCGGTAGCGTTCGCCGACGGCCCGCCCTGCGAGACGTCGGTGGAGCCGGTCTCGGTTCCGGCGGGCTTCCGGACGGAAAGCCAGTTTTAAGCGACTCGCCGGCGGCTGTGTGGGTATGAGCGTGTCCGAACTCGAGTCCGAGCTGTCGGCGGACGAGCGCGCCGGCCTCGAACTCATCCGCGAGACCGGCGGGATCCACCAGAGCGACTTCTGGAAGCAGCTCGACGTCTCCTCGCGGAAGGGAAGCCGCATCGCGGAGGCCCTCCAGGAGTCCGGGCTGATCCAGCGCGAGAACACGGTGTACGACGGCCACAACACGTACTACCTCGAGCCGGCCCCGCGTGACCTCGACTTCTCGCTCCTGATGGCCGGCGACATGCTCTCGCCGTTCATCGGCGAGGAGGAGATCGACCCGCAGTCCGACGCGTTCTCGCAGTGGCTGATGAACCTCGCCTACGAGGAGTACTGAGCCGCACGCGTTCTCTTCCGTTTCACGCCGCTCTCGCCGCTTCACGCCGCTCCCGCTGTCTTCACGCCCGCCGATCGTCGACGACCGCCCGCGCGACCCGAACCGCGTTCGCGAGGCCCGTCTCGAGTCCCCGTTCCGTGAGCGACGACTCGAACGACTCGCGCGAGGACTCCCCCGGTTCCGGCCGGTCGCGGTTCGATATCCCCCGGACGCTGATGTAGCGGTCCGCGAGCCCGAACCGCCGGAGCGCCGCGGCCGTCCCGGCGTCCTCCATCTCGGTCGCGCGGTACGGCCCCCGGTCGAGCGCGTCGAGGAATCGCGAGACGTGCTCGGCGACGGTCCGACCGTGCCACAGCTCGTCCGCACAGACGTTGGTCCCGACGGTCACGCTCGGGTCTGCCCCTCCTCCGGCGCTCGCGAGGTCAACGCCGGCCGCCAACTCGACCGCGTCGCCGACGCGGTCGGGATCGAGATCGAAGACTCCCTGGCCCTCCGTGTAGGGGTCGGGCGCGACAGGTTCCGTCTCGTCCGGATCGAAACGACACTTGTCGTCCCAGTCGACGATCTCGTCGGCGACCACGACCGAGCCGATCGGGAGATCCGGCGGCGCTCCGGCGATCCCGACGGAGAGGACGAGCGCGTCGGAGAGGTCGACCGCGTCGCCGGCACAGAGGGCGGCGGTCGTCGTCGCCGCCGCGGTCTTGCCGATACCCGTGGGGACGACGCCGAGGCCGGCTCCGTCGTGACGCAGCGGGACGGGGACGCCCGGTACGTCGACCCGCTCCGCCAGGTCGTAGGCGTCGTGCCACGGGTCCGCCTCGTCCGCCGCCGGAAGCGGGTCGAGCTCCTCGAACGCCGGCAACACGAGCGCGTCGAGCGCGACGGGCATCGTGCGTTCACCCGAGCAGCAGCGCGAACAGGGCGACGGCCGCCGTGAGCGTCAACAACAGCACGCTTCGGCCGATCCCCGCCCGGATCTCGGCGTCGACGCCGGCGGCCGCGAGCAGCCGCCGCGGGTTCATCGCGACCCACTTCGCGCCCGCGACGACCCGCATCGTCGCCCGGTCGACGGCCGCCCACGCCTCGGTGACGCCCCACACCGACCACCGGCCGGCGTAGAAGGTCGCCGGGAACAGGACGGCGTCGACGTCGCGCATGTGATGGGCGAGCCAGCCCAGCGGCCGCTTCAGCGCGAAGAAACCGACGAAGCCGGCGACCAGCAGCGCGGCGCTCTCGGTCAGGTGGCTCCGGCTGTACGGCTTGAAGTACACCTCGTCGCTCAGGATGAGGTCCGTGAAGGGCATCAACTCGATCAGCTGGGTGTAGAAGACGCCGAAGAAGACGCACGCACCCGCGGCCAGGAGCATCCCCGCGGTCTGGAACGGGGTGGCGTCGTCGGGCGACAGCGTCGCCGACCCGTGGAAGAAGACGTAGTAGCCGAGCTTGATGAACGACATGAACGTCCCGACGCCGCCGAGGACGAGCAGCCACCAGAGCAGGCCGCTGTCGAGAAGGAGCACGTAGTTGTGGATCTCGTGAGCCGAGTCGAGCACCATCCCCTTCGAGATGAAGCCGTTGAATCCGGGGACGGCGGTAATGGAGGCCGCGCCGACGACGTAGACGAGGAAGGTGACCGGCATCACCCGCCAGAGCCCGCCCATCTCGCGGATGTCCTCCACGCCGGTCCGGTATATCACGACGCCGACCGCCATGAACAGCAGGCTCTTGTAGAGGACGTTGTTGAACAGGTGCGCGAAGCCGCCGACCACCGCGAACTCGCCGACGGCGGTCGCGAGCCCGAACCCGGCGAGCATGTAGCCGAGCTGCGCCTGGATGTGGTACGACAGCAGTCGCCGCGGGTCGTACTGGAGCAGCGCGAAGAAGGCCCCGTAGACGGCCATGAACCCGCCGAGGTACGCGAGCCACATGCCGCCCTCGGGGAACGCGCGGTACATCACGTACGCCGCGGTCTTCGTCGTGAACACGGAGAGGAACACCGACGCGGCGACGTGCGGCCGCGGGTAGGTGTCCGGCAGCCACGAGTGGAGGAAGACGAACCCGCAGTTGATCCCGATCCCGATCGCGGCCAGCACGGTCGCCGCCGGGTGGATCCCGTTCGTCGCCGAGAACAGGAACGTCCCGGCGTTCGCGAAGTGGACGACGACGGCCGCGAGCAGGACCGTCCCGCCCGTGCCGTGGAACAGCGCGTAGCGGTAGCCGGCCCGCACCGCCGCGCCGCCGTGTTGCCAGACGAGCAGCGTCGAGGTGACCGCCGTCAGTTCCCAGAAGAAGACCAGGGTGAGCCAGTCGCCGGCGTAGATCGTCCCCAGGGTGGTGGCGACGTAGATCAGCGCGAGCGACGCGACCCACTTCGGCGCGTCGCTGCCGTACGCGTACAGCACCGCCGCCGTCGCGAGGAAGCCGACGACGACGCCCATCAAAAGCGAGAACTGGTCGACGTTGAAGAAGACCACGTCGAACCCGAGGAACGTCGTCGCCAGGTGCGCGCCCGTCCCGCCGTCGCCGAGCAGCACCGCCTGCGCGAAGACGAACGCCGTCGCCAGCGCGCCGAGGCCGTGCCCGAGTGCGCGCGGCAGCGCGAGCACGAGCAGCGACGCGACGGCGACGACGAGGTACGGCGGGACCGCGGTCAGCGCCGCGGTCGCGCCCGTCGCGCCCGTCATGGCCGGGCCACCTCCTCGGGGAGCCGCGTGTCGACGATGAGTTCGATCAGCTCCAGGAAGCCCATCTCGTAGGGGATCACGCCGAGCAGCACCGCGAGCGTCATCGCGATTAGAATCGGCGCGAGCGTGAACCACGTGGACTCGCTTCCCCGGAGCGCGTCGAGCCCGCGCAGGTGCTCCCAGCCGCCCGGCGGCGGGCCGCCGTGGTGGTCGTGGGCATGGTCGTCGTGGTCGTCCCGATCGGCGTCGTCCTCGCCGGCCGCGTGATCGTCGTCGTGCTCGACTTCCGGCGGCTCAGTCGACTCCGCGGCACCGCGCCCGACCCCGAACGGCACGTCGACGTCGGAGGGGCGCTGGTCGACCGCGTAGTCGCCGGTGTCGACCCGCTCCGCCGGCTCCGAGAAGTCCCGCTCGCTCGTGTTGAAATCGGGCCTGACGACGCCCTCCTCGTCGGTCGGCAGGTCGTCGAGTTCGGCGTCGGGGATGTCGGCGTCGTCGGGAACGCCGGCGTCGTCGGGAACGCCGGCGTCGTCGTCGACCGCTGGATCCTCGTGTTCGTCACCCTCGGCGCGCTCGACGACCTCGTCGACGACGTCCTCATCGTCGTCATCGTTCCCGTCGTCACCTGCGCGGCCCCCGTCGGTCGCCGCGTCGTCACCTGCGCGGCCCCCATCGGTCGCCGCCAGCGTCGACCGCGACTCCCCGCCCATCGGGAAGTCGACGAGCGGCTTCGCGTCGTGACCCTCCTCGGCCTCGAAGAAGGCGGTGTAGATCACCGGCCAGAAGTACGCGATGTTGAGCACGCCGGAGAGCAGCAGCGAGCCGACGAGGTAGTAGGCGACGGGGGTCAGCGTCGCGCCCATCCGAACCCCGCCGATCAGCATGTAGTACTTGCTGACGAACCCGGCCAACAGGGGGATCCCGGCCATCCCGAGCGAGGCGACCGTGAACGCCCCCATCGTCAGGGGCATCCGCTTGCCGATCCCCGCCATCTCCGAGATGTAGTCGGTGTGCGTCGAGACGTGGAGGTTCCCCGCACAGAAGAACAGGGTGAGCTTCATGAACGCGTGCGCCGGGATGTGCAACAGCGCGCCGACGAGCCCGTACCACCCGAAGAGACCGAGCCCCAAGACGATGTAGCTCAACTGGCTCACCGTCGAGTAGGCGAGCCGCTGTTTCAGGTGGTCCTTCCGGAGGGCGATGAGCGAGGCCGCAGTCAGCGTGATCGCGCCGATCGTCGAGAGCACGAGCCCGGCCGTGAAGCCGAACGGCAGCGAGAGATCGAAGACCAACTCCGGGCCGAACACGTCGAGGACGACCCGCGAGACGCCGAACGCGCCGGACTTGACGACTGCCACCGCGTGGAGCAGCCCGGAGACGGGCGTCGGTGCGACCATCGCCTCGGGGAGCCACTGGTGGAGCGGCATGATCCCGGCTTTCACGCCGAAGCCGATCGCGAGCAGGAAGAAGGCGAGCATCGCCAGGCCGGGGTCGGCGCTCGCCAGCTCCTCGATGCCGCCGGCGGTGAACGCGACGGTCCCGGTCAGCCAGTACACCATGACGGTGCCGGCAAGGACGAGCACGCCGCCGCCGAACATCGTGTACGCGAGGTACTTCCGTCCGGCCGAGCGCGCCTCGGGCGTCTCGTCGTGAGCGACGAGCGGGTACGTCGCGATCGACAACAGCTCGTAGAAGACGAATATCGTCACGAGGTTGCCCGCGAACGCGATCCCCATCGTCGCCGACAGCGACACGGCGAACGCGGCGAAGTAGCGGGTCTGGTTGGCCTCGTCGAGCCCGCGCATGTACCCGATGCTGTAAAACGAGGTGATTATCCAGAGGCCGGACGCGAGAAACGCGAACAGCATGCCGAGCGCGTCCGCGCGCAACACGAGCGCGATGTCCGGCAGGATCTCGACTATCGTCCACTCGAAGACGGCACCCTCGAGCACGCGCGGCAGCATCGAGGCAACGATCCCGAACTTCGTCACCGCCGCGAGGATCGTCCACCCTTCGCGGACGTTCGGCGAGCGGTACGACGCGACGACGAGAACGGCCGCGACGAGCGAGACGAGGACGGCGAGCAGTGGACGTGGGTCCTGTACGATGGCTTCTGTCATGCGAACACCTCCGAGAGATACGGGTCGAGGAGCGTCTCGAACGCGGCCCCCGCGAAGCCGAGTCCGACCGCGACGAGCGCGGCGGCGACGAGGACGACGAGCGGCGCGGTCGGAATCGTCCCAGGAACCGCGGCGTCGCCGCTACCGCCGTCGGCGACCGCGGTGCCGGGGTCGCGTTCGACGCCGGCGAAGTAGAGCCGCTCTATCACGCGGGCGACGTACGCCAGCGTGAACAGCGTGCTGGCGAGGATCACGGCCGCGATGCCGACCCCGACGACGCCGCCCGTCGCGCCGGCGGAGCGGACCGCGCCGAGCGCGATGTACCACTTGCCGAGGAACCCGACCGACGGCGGGATCCCGACGAGTGCGAGGCCGAGCACGGCGAGCGCGCCCGACGCGAACGGCGCGTCTCGCGCGAGGCTCGCGAGGTCCTCGACGCGACGCGCGCCGTACCCCGCGGCCAGCAGCGCGAGCCCGCAGAAGAGCCCGAACTTCAACAGCCCGTGGCCGACGAGGTGGACGATCCCCCCCAGCAGCGCCGTCTCGTCGGCGATCCCGACGGCGGCGACGATCATCCCGAACTGCGCGACCGACGAGTACGCGAACATCCGCTTGAGGTCCGACTGCATGACCGCGAGCGCCGACCCCGCGAGGATCGAGACGCCGGAGACGAGGAGGATCACCGTCACGATGGCGTCGTTGGCCGCGAGGAAGTCGACGGTGAACACGGAGTACGTCACCCGGATCAGCGCGTAGGCGCTCGCAGTCGACACCAGCGCGGCGACGAGCGTCGTCACCGCGTCGGGCGCGCGCTGGTAGGCGTCCGGCTGCCAGGTGTGGACCGGGAACAGCGCGATCTTCAACGCGAATCCGACCGCGATGAAGGCGAACCCCGCCTGGACGAGCGGGTCGGTGTAGCTCGCCCGTTCGACGATCTGGACGCTCACGTCGGCCATGTTCAGCGTCCCCGTCGCGAGGAAGACGTAGCCGACGCCGACGAGGTACAGCGACGCGCCGACGGTCCCCACGACGAGGTACTTCAGCGAGGCGTACGCGCTCGCGCCCGACCGGTCGGCCGCGATGAGCGCGTACGTGGTCAACCCGACGATCTCGAGGAAGACGAACAGGTTGAACAGGTCGCCCGTGAGCGAGACGCCGACCAGCCCGCCGGAAAGGAGGAGATACGCGCTGTGGAAGGCGTTCCCGCGCGGGCCGATGACCCGCGAGAGGACGAGCGTGGCCGCGGAAACGAGCGCGACGAGGAGGAACACCGCCGCCGACAGCTCGTCGGCGACGAGTTCGATCCCGATCGGCGGGGCGAAGCCGCCCAGCTCGTGGTCGAACGGGCCGCCGGTGTACACCTCGAACGCGACCGCGGCCGCCGACCCGACCAGCCCGAGCGTCGTGACCGCCGCGATCGGCCAGCCGACCTCGTCGTACCGCAATCCGAGCGCGAGCGGCAGCGTCGCCGCCACGATGGGGACCGCGATCGACAGCGGCAACAGCACGTCAGTCATCGCGGTCACCCCCGTCACGTCCCGGCTCCGAGCCGGGGAGGCCCGGACCCGCGGGCAGCGACCCCTCCTCGCGCAGGAGTTCGCGGAGCGTGTCGACCCGGAGCGTTCCGTACTCGTCGTAGATCCGGATACACAGCGCGAGCGCCACCGCGGTGAGGCTCACGCCGACGACGATGGCCGTGAGCACGAGCACGTGCGGGAGTGGGCTGACGTACGGCCCGCCTCCGCCGCCCGAGGGGACGATGGGGATCGCCCCGCCGTCGACGTACGCCGAGGCGATGAAGAGCAGGAAGATGGCCGTCTGGAACAGGTTGAGTCCGATCACTTTCTTCACGAGGTTGGGGTTGGCGATCATCATGTAGAGCCCGATACACAGGAGCAGCGCGAACACCACGTACGCGTGCCGCGTCCCAAGGACGTCGAGCGCCGACTGTGCGGCGATCGCGGTCGAAGCCGCCGTCATCGGGCACCTCCGTCGGTCGCCGGTTGACCGGCCGAGCCGGAGTTGGGGTCGTCGGTCTCATCCGTCTCGTCGGTCCCGTCGGCGGCGGGCTCCGCGTCTTCGCTCGTCGAACCGAGGTAGCCGCGCTCGCCGATGGGCGGCCCCGAGCCCTCGCCGTTGAACCCGCGCGCGAGCACGAAGAACAGCCCGACGAGCACGCCGCTCACGATGGGCGCGATGCCGACGATCTCCACGGCCTCCATCCCGTACTTCACGGGATCGAGGTACGGCAGCGGGAGCAGGTCGTACTGGAGGAACGCGCCGCCGCGGGCGACGGGCACCAGCCCGAGCCCGGCGAACACGAGCGTCCCGCCGACTGCGAGCGCGACGACGACCGTGTTGGCCAGCCACTGCCGGGTGGACTCGATGCCGAACGCGAAGGCGATCATGAACACGACCGCCGCCGTGATCGCGCCGCCCTGGAAGCCGCCGCCGGGCGAGCCGCCACCGTGGAAGGTGACGAACAGCCCGTAGGTGAACGCGAACGGGGCGACCACTTTCACGGTTGACATGATCACCTGGCTCTCCGTGTACGGCGGTCCCTGCCGGGTCTCCGAGTCGAGCCGGCCCGCGCTCGCGGAGGAGTCGACGTCGGCTGTCTCCGCGTCGCCGCCGCGCCCGGCGTCGGCGTCCCGGTCGCTTGCGTCGGCGTCGCTCATGCGAACACCTCCCGTCGGAGGACGATGAGCGCGGCGATCCCGGCCGCGAAGACGACGACCGCCTCGCCGAAGGTGTCGAACCCGCGGAACGCGGCCAACACCGCCATCACGGTGTTCTCGACGCCGGTCCGTGCGTACGTCTCGGCGAGGTACCACTGGCTGACGTCGGGGTTGCCCCACACCGGCGCGTCCGGCGAGCCGACCGCGGGGACGTCGGCCATCGTGACCGCGAGCCCGGCGAACAGCAGGCCGACCGCGCCCGCCGCCGGGTAGTTCACGGACTCGAAGGCGGCCTCGTGGTCGATCCGGGTGGTCTTCGCGAGCGTGAGAAGCAGCAGCACCGTCGTCACGCCGGCCGAGACCGCCGCCTCCGTCAGCGCCACGTCGGGCGCGCGGTAGAACGTGTACAGCGCGGCCATTCCGAGGCTGTACGCCCCGAAGATGATGACCGCGGCGAGCACGTCGCGAGCGAACGCGGTCGCCAGCGCCGTGAGGACGACGAACGCGAAGAGGCTCGCCTCGATCGCGGAGATCTCGGCGACGACGGGAGTGACGGAGGTGACGAAGGTGACGGAGGAGACGGATCCGACGCCGTCAATGGCGACGGGGGCGGTCGCGCCCGTCATCGGCGCTCGTCCCCCTCGGTCCACGGCACGATCCCCTCCTCGAAGGCGGCGCGCGCGATGGCGTGTGCCGCCGTCGGGTTCGTCACGAAGATGAAGAACAACAGGAGCACGGTCTTGAACCCCGCGCCGTCCCAGCCGGCCGCGAGCGCGACCGCCGCGAGCGTGAACCCCGCGCCGAGGGTGTCCGCCTGCGAGGCGGTGTGCGCCCGCGAGTAGACGTCCGGCAGCCGGAGCACGCCGGCCATGGACACGAACGTGAAGAAGAGCCCGCAGAGGCCGAAGACGACGATCAGCGCGAGCCTGACGGGAGAGAGCGCGTCGATCACAGGACGCCACCCCGCTCGACCGTGAACTTCGAGATGGCGATGGCCATCAGGAAGTTCAACAGCGCGTACACCAACGCGATGTCGAGGAACGTCGGCTCCCCGAGCGCCGCACCGAGGATCGCGAGGATCACCACAGTGTTCGTCCCGAGCACGTTGACCGCGAGCACGCGGTCCTGCATCGTCGGCCCCTTCACCGCCCGGTAGAGCATCCCGATCGCGAGGATCACGAAACCGGCGGCCACGACGAGCAGGAAGTCCCCCACCGTGTAGCCGGCCGCCAGGGTCGCGTCGACGACGCTCATTCCGGCGTCACCTCCTCAGCGTCCTCGGACCCGTCTGCCTCGGTCGCGTCGGCGGTCGAACCGTCGACCACGGCCGCGCCCTCTCGCTCAGAGCCGCCGTCGGCCCGGGCACCGGGGTACTCCTCGGTCGCGTCCGGTCCCTGGAAGATCCCGACGTCGTCGCGTTCGCGGGGCGTCGGCAGCCGCGCGGCCTCCCGTCCGTAGAAGACGAACCGGGTCCACCGCTCCAGCGAGCCGTCGAAGAGCCCGTCGCGGGCCCACGGGATGAGCGAGTGGACGTAGAGGTCCCCGTCGCGCGCACGGACCGTCAGCGTTCCGGGCGTGAGCGTGATCGAGTTCGCGAGCGTCGTTATCGGGAGCCCGCTGCCGACGATCACGCGGACCCGGTTGAGCGAGGGCTCGATCGGCATCCGCGGGTCGAGGATCACTCGCGCCACGACCAGGTTGGATTTGAGGATCTCGAAGAAGAGAACGGGGACGTACACCGCGCCGCGGAGCAGCCGTATCGGGGTTCGCGTCAACGACGGGTCGGCGTCGAGGCTGACCCGCGAGAGGGTGACCGCGACGACCGTCGCGCTCGCGACGCCGGTCACGACGTCGAACGGGTAGAAGGGGTCACCGAGCGCGAGGTAGAAGGCGAGCGACAGCCCGAAGATCGCCGCGAATCGGATCCCGGTCGCCTCCTTGCGGAGCCGCTCGCGACGGGTCGGGCGGGCGACCGGTGCCTCGCGGACGACGAGGTCGGTCCGCGAGAGCGCGAACTCGAGCGACTGGAGCAGCGTCGTGTTTCCGACCGGCGTGTATTCGGGATCCAACACCACGTGTTCGATCCCGTGGTCGCCGGCGTACGCGACGAGCTCGCGGACGTAGTCGTCCGCGCCGAAGAGGTACTCGTCGCCGCCGACGACCGTGGTGACGACCTCCACGTCGTCGACGTCGACCTCGTCGACGTCCGCGAGGTCGGCCTCGGCCCAGGTCGAGACGCGTTCGAGGAGGCGATCGACGCTCGCCTCGCGGTCCGCCGCCTCCGGGTCGCCGTCGCGCCACGTGGCGAACACGACGAAGTGGATCGCGGAGAACTCGCCGTCGGCCGCGGACTCGACGAGGTGCGTGACCGTCGCGCGCAGCGTCGGCGTCGACTCGATGGGGACGACGACCGAACCGCCCGTCGAACCCGGGACTCCGTCGTCAGCCACCGAATTCACCTCCCGTGGCGTCGGGGATGGCCGTCTGGCTACACATGGATATGTCTACCCGAGGCGTGGCCCTACCGCCCCAAAACAGTTTGTATCCCGGTCGGATCGCTCCGGATTCCATCGCCCGATCCGGCGGCGGTCCGGTGCCGTCGACGGCCGCCGTGATCCGGACTCACCCGTCGCGGTCGAGAACCGCCGCCAGCCGCTCGGCGATCCGGCCTGCGACGGCGTCCTTCGAGCCCGACACCGGCTCCGGGTCGGTGCCCGCCGCGCCGACGAGCAGGACGCGAGTCCGGTCGTCGCCCATCACGCTCGCGTCGTTGGCGACGACGAACGCGAGCCCGACCCGATCGCGGATGCGTTCCGCCTCCGCGACCATCGCCGCGTCGTCGCCGGACGTCTCGGCTTTGAACCCGACGAGCGGGAGGTCGGGGTTCGCCTCTCGGACGGAGTCGAGAAGCTTCGGCGTCGGCCGAAGGTCGACCGACAGCGGCGAGCCGGACCGGATCTTCTCGTCGACGGCGTCGGCGGTGAAATCGGAGATGGCCGCCGCCGACACCAGCGCGTCCGCGGTCACGGCCGCCTCCCGGCAGGCGTCGATCATCTCGTCGGCGGTCTCGACCGCGATCACGTCGGCGTAGGGGACTTCCCCGCCGTCGTGGACCAGGGTCACGTCCGCCCCCCGGACGTAACACGCGCGAGCGACCGCTCGCCCCGTCTTGCCGGACGCCCGGTTCGTTAAGATCCGGATCGGGTCGATCCGCTCCTTGGTCGCGCCCGCCGTGACGACGACGTGAGTTCCCGAGAGCGTATCGGGGGTCGTCGCGCGAGCGACCTCCGTGAGGACCGTCGACTCCGCCGCGATCTTGGCTTTCCCCTCCTCGATCCGCGGGTCGGCGAACGTCACGCCCCACGCCGCGAGCCGGTCGAGCGCCTCCAGCACGCCCGGGTGGTCGTACATCGGCTCGTGCATCGCCGGGGCCATCACGACGGGCACGCCCGCGCCGAGCGCCGTGGTCGCGCAGGTGGTCACCGGCGTGTCGTCGACGGCGGCCGCGATCTTCCCGGCGGTGTTGGCGGTCGCCGGAGCTAAGAGGAGGACGTCCGCCCAGCCGTCGCGGCCGCAGAGTTCGACGTGCTCGACGTCGCCGGTGATCTCCGTGACGACGGGCTCGTCGGTGGCGAAGTCGACCGCCCACGGGTGGACGATGTTCGTCGCCGCCGGCGTCATCACCGCGCGGACGCTGGCGCCGTGCCGACGCAGTTCGTGGGCGAGTTCGACCACCTTCACCGCCGCGATGCTGCCCGAGACGCCGAGCGCGACGTTGACCCCCGCTAACATTACCGGGCGTTCCCGCCCCGGCGGCTTATATGGTTGCGTTCGGCGACGTCACGCCACGCCCATCTCCTCGAGCCGCTCGGGGAGGTACGTCTCGGTGACGAAGTCGAGGCCACGGCTCGCGAGCGACTGCTGTTCGGACTTCTTGCCGATGTCGAGTTGGAGCTCGATCTGCTCCTCCCAGTAGTCGGTCTGGAAGCGGGGGTCCTCCAGTTCCGACTCGAGAGCGTTGACGTCGGAGTCCGAGAGCGGGTCAGACGGGAGGTCGTACTCCACGATGTCCGCCGGCTGGATCCCGACGAACCGCGCCTCCGGCGTCGCGAGGTACTTCGAGAGGTGCGCGGACTTGATCGAGCCGTACGCGACGGAGCCGTAGATCCGGTAGGACCACGGGTCGCCGTCCGTGAAGACGACGACCGGGAGGTCGAGCTCGTCGCGGAACCGCTTCGTGAGCCGGCGCGTGGCGCGCGCCGGCTGTCCACCCAGGTGAACGATCAGCGCGTCGTACGCCTCGTCGAAGCCGTTCTCGACGAGCCGGTCGCGCATCCCGCCGGTCTCGACGCAGAGGACGAACTCGGCGTCGTTCTCGAGGAACTCGATGGTGTCGGGGTTATTGGGGATCTGGTACCCCCCCTGCCCGACGTCGAGCTGACAGTGGATGTCGCGATCGCCGCGGTTGGTCTGTTCGCGGAGCCGCAGCGGGCCCATCACCTTCGCGCCCGACTCCTCCGGGCGCATGTGGAAGTCCTCGCGGGTGACGCCCGTGACGATCTCGAGGTCCTCGACGAGGTCGTTCGACTCGTCCTGAGAGGAGAACTGCGCCTCGTCGTTGTCCCACGACTCCGAGAGGTAGTACAGCTCACGCAGCGTCGAGGAGCGGTCCTCGTCGAGCTGGTCCGCGAGGAACTCGATGGTGAACGCCGCCTTCAACAGCTTGCGCGCGCCGTTGACGGAGTTCGCGCTCCGGATCGACGTGCGGTCGCCGTAGGTCCACACCCCGCTCTCCTCGTCGTACTCGATGTTGCTTTTCGTCCGGGTCGGCAGCTCCATCTCCGGGATCTTCCCGGCCGCGAACTGGTCGTAGAAGTCGGCGGCCAGGTCGATGAGCTCGTCTCGTGCGTCGGCGTCTGTCTTCATGCGTTCACCGTGAGTTTCTCCGTTTCCACGCCGCCGACGCTGACCTCGAAGTCGGGGTCGCCGTCGACCGCGTACGTCAGTTCCCGCTCATCGCCCGAGGGAACCTCGGGTTTCCACTGGACGAACCACTCGCCGTCCATGTCCACGGCCGTCCCCTCGGAGAGATCGGTCGGCTCGGCCGAGACGATGTCCGTGATCTCGAGCCGCTCGTTCACGTCCGAGTGGTTCTCGACGACGAGCCGGACCGTGCCGTCGTCGACCTCGCGCTCGACGCTGACGTTGTTCATGATCCGCGCCAGCGCGCCGTCGATGTCGGGCCGCGACCGACCGGTCACCTCCGAGACCTTGTCGGCCATCTCCGGGAGGATGCGCCCGAGCACGTCCTGTTTCTCCCGGCGCTGTTGCATCGAGCGCCGCTTGTTGAGGTACGACTTCAGCTCGCGGGCCGCCTCCCGGACCGCGAGCTCGATCTCGTCTTCGATCGCGGGGACGTTCGCGATCGCGTCCTTCGACTCGCTCGTGAACGGGACGTTCGTGGACGCGACGTGGACGCTTATCACCGCCGGCCCGTTGGGCATCCCCGAGCCGCCGGGCTGGTCGAGCCCGTAGTTGCGCCACCCGATGGTGCGGATCACGTCCGTCGTCGCACACGCCCCTCGCTGGTAGACGAGCGGGACGCGGTTCGCGAACCGGAGGAGTTCGACGCTTCCCTCCGCGGGGATCTCCCCGCCGTAGGCGATCCCGGCCTCGACGATGAACGGGTCGCCGCCGTGGACCTCCGCGTCGCGGGTCGCCGCCGCGTAGAAGTCGGCGTCGTACTCCTTGCGGAGCCCGGCCTCGACGAGTTCCGCCGTGATCGGCGCGAGACAGTCCGTCGGCGGCGCGAGGATGTCCGTGCCGCGCATCCCCTCGAGGAGGTCGGCCGCGACGTCGCGGTTCCCCGCCACGTCCCGCACCCTCGGCGGTTCGTCGGGAACGGTTCGCGCGCGCGACCAGACCGCCTCGATGACGTTCTCACGGGCGGTCTCGCCGAACGTCACGTCGCGCTGTTCGGCGACGAAGTTCGCCGCGTCCGCGACGAGTCGATCGAGGTCGTCGCGGGCGATTCGGTAGGCGTCGCCTTCGAGGTCGGCGAGCCGGAACGCGATCGCCTCCGCCATCGCCCTGACCGCTCCGTCGTCCTTCCGCGTCGAGGTGGCCTCGTCGACGAGCGCGTACAGGTCGGCGACGATCGGCGAGTCGCCGTCGTCGGTCGCGTCCGCCGAGTCGGCCGGGTCGGCGTCGTCCCCGTCCGTCTCACTCGCGCTCCCCGTCGTGATCACTCGCCACGCGGCCGCCGTGGCGTTCTCGCGCACGGTCGAGCCGAACGTGCGGCCGGTGTCGCCCTCAACGTCGTCCGCGACGTTTCCGACGATCGTCTCGAGTTCGGAGCGCGAGAGGTGGTCGTTCCCCGCGACCGTCTCCGCGACTCCGTCCGCGAACGCGCTGGTCGCGTCCGCGCCCTTGTTGGCGACGGCGGCCTCGATCGCGTCCTCGACGTCCGCGCTCGTCGCGCCCGTCACCGTCGACCGGGCGGAGGGCGGCGACCAGGCCAGCTCCCGACCGAAGTGTCGGTCTCGGAACGCGTCGATGACGTTGTCCGCCGTCTTCTTGCCGACTCGCGTGAACTCCTCCTGGAGGAACCCCGAGACCGAGTACGACTCCGTCGCCTCCAGCATCTTGATGAGCGCGCCGAGCTCGACGCCGTGCGGGTGCGGGCGGATCTCCTCAGTCTCGGCCGGGAGCTCGTCCGTCGCCCGTTCGAACTTCCACGGCTCCTCGAGTCCCGGCTCGCGCAGCTCGATCCGGGCGTGCGGGTTGACGACGGCGGTGTGTTTCACGTAGTCGTGGAGCTGCGAGCGGGCCCGCATGTTCGCCTCCATCTCCAACTCGATCCGCGTGCCGTGCGGGCGGTCCCAGGAGGTGGTCTCGTCGACGCTGATCTCCGGCTCGTTGGTGTCGGTGTCGATGATCAGCTCGAAGTACTGCGCGTCCGATCGCCCCTTCGGCCGCGACGTGATCTTCGCCGGCTGTCCCGAAGTGAGCTGGGAGTACAGGACGGCCGCCGAGATGCCGATCCCCTGTTGACCGCGATTCTGCTCCCGCTTGTGAAACCTCGAACCGTACAGTAGTTTCCCGAAGACCTTCGGGAGCTGTTCTTTGGTGATCCCCGGTCCGTTGTCCTCGATCACGAGTCGGTAGTAGTCGCCGACCTCCGTGATCTCGACGTAGATGTCGGGGAGGATCCCGGCCTCCTCGGTCGCGTCGAGGGCGTTGTCGACCGCCTCCTTGACGGCGGTGACGAGCCCGCGAGCGCCCGAGTCGAACCCGAGCATGTGTTTGTTCTTCTCGAAGAACTCGGCGATGGAGATCTCGCGCTGGCTCTCGGCCAGCTCCTCCGCGATCCCCTCGTCCTCGCCGAGACTCGACTGGAAGGACGTCATTCGGTGCGCGTACCTTTCGCCGATGGGGATAAAAACGAACCGGCAGCGAGGTGAAAGTGAAGACCGGATCGGCCCCGCCGCGATCCCGACACGGTTCCGGCACGGTTTCGACACGGTTCCGGAACGGTTCCGGCGCGATTCCGGCACGGTTCCGACGGTTCTCGCCGAACGCGACGGAGGGGTTTATGCCCCGATCTCGCGTGGTCTCGACCGTGATCGAGTTCACCCGCGCGGCCTACGACGCGGTGGTCAACCACGCGGTCCGCGGCGATCCGGACGAAGTGTGCGGCGTGTTGGCGGGGACGCGTGCCGACCGTGAGGATCGCGAGAGCGACGCCGACAGCGGGAGGAACGTCGATCGCGAGAGCGGCGCAGAGAGCGGGAGCGACACGAACCGCGGGCGGAGCCGCGTCACCGAAGTCCGCCCCGCCGAGAACGTCGCCGAGACGCCGGAGACCCGCTACCGGATCGATCCCGAGGAGGCGGTCGCGGTCGTCGAGTCGATCGAGAACGACGGGCTCGACGTGGTGGGATTCTACCACTCGCACCCCGCGGGACCGGCGCGGCCGAGCGGGACGGACGTCGCGCGGGCGACGTGGGTCGGGTACTCCTACGCCATCTGCGCGCTCGACGGCCACCCGTTCGTCGGGTCCTGGCGCTGGCGGGGAGAAGACGGAGGATTCGACCGCGAGGCGGTCGGGATCCGAAGCGAGTGAGTGCCGGCGCAAACGTTTAATTGGGGACGACGCGACTGCCTACGGGAGCCGCACGCTTCGCGATCCGACACATGACACACCACCCACACCGCACGACCGAGCCCGCCCGCAGCGACGCGATCGAGACCGATCCTATAGGCGAGGTGAACAGAACGTGAACGACCCCGATTCGAGCCGGGGTGACCCGACGAACCGTGCCGCCGCCTTCCGGGAGTCCACCGCGGGCGCGGACGTCGAGATGGCGTACGCCGGGCTCGACACGTTCCTCAAAGGCGAGCCGCGCGATCCGGACGACCTCGACGACGTCGACGTCGCGGTCTTCGGCGTCCCTTACGACGGGGCGGTCTCCAACCGGCCGGGCGCGCGGTACGGGCCGGGCGCGGTCCGCGAGGCGAGCGCGTGGTGGGCGTACCTCTCCGAGTACAAGGGCGCGCTGACGAACATGCGGACCGGCGACCAAGTCGACTTCGACGAGTTCACCGTCGCGGACGCGGGGGACGCCCCGGTCTTCCCGATGGACCACGAGGCGACCGCCGAGAGCGTCACCGCGTACGCCGCGACGCTCGCCGCACGGGCGTTCCCGGTGATGCTCGGCGGCGACCACTACTGTACGTTCCCCGCCTTCCGCGGCTTCCTCGAGGGGTCCGACCACGACAGCGTGGGCTTCGTTCAGATCGACGCGCACACCGACACGGTCTCGGAGAGCCCCGTCTTCGGCACCGACTTCCACGGGTCGAGCACGGCGCGGATCGCGGAGCTACCGGGCGTCGAGTACGACTCGGTGAGCCAGGTCGGGATCCGCGGCTACGAGTCGCCCGACTTCTTCGAGTTCGCCGAGGAGACCGGACTGAACCTGTTCACGATGCGCGAGATCGAGGAGCGCGGAGTCGGTCCCGTCGTCGCCGACGCGGTCGAGGCCGCCGCCGAGGACACCGACGCGGTGTACGTCACCTTCGACATCGACGCCGTCGATCCGGGGTTCGCGCCCGGGACCGGAACGCCGTGTCCGGGCGGGCTGACCTCGGGACAGGCGCTGGAGACGATGGAGGTGCTCGGCGCGCACGACTCGGTCGGGGCCGTCGACCTGATGGAGGTCGCGCCGCGATACGACGCCACCGAGGGGACGGAACGGCTCGGCGCGTACCTGCTCGTCACGTTCTTAGAACGCATGTTCGCCCGCTGAGACGCGGTCGATCACCGACGGACGGCCGCGGCCAGAAGGTATTTTCCCCCGCGTCACGGAGTTCCCCCATGGTTCTCCCGTTGGAGATGGGGTGGCGACACCTGCTGTTCGAGAGCTGGCCGGTCGACGCGGACCGGCTGGACGACCACCTCCCCGAGGGGTTCGAGCCCGACGTCCACGACGGCTCGGCGTGGCTCTCCGTGATCCCCTTCACCAACGTCGACGTGCGGCCGAGGGGGCTCCCGCGCTCGCTCGGCGTGCGGCTCCCGGAGGTGAACGTCCGGACGTACGTCACTCGCGACGGCGTTCCGAGCGTCTACTTCTTCAGCCTCGACGCGCAGGGGCTCGCGAGCGTCGCCGGCGCGCGGCTGTTCCACCACCTCCCGTACTACTACGCCCGCATCTCGCTGGAGTGGGTCGACGGGCGGGTCGCCTTCGACGGCCGCCGCCGACACCCCGGCGACCGCCCCGCCCGCTACGAGGCGACCTACTGGCCGACCGGTGAGCCGTTCGCGGCCGCCGAGGACCCGCTCGCCGAGTTCCTCGTCGAGCGCTACCGCTTCTACACCGAGGCCCCCGACGGGACGGTCCGCCACACCGACGTGGCTCACGACCCGTGGACGCTGTACCCCGCGGAGGCGAGCGTCGAGACGGACACGCTGCTCCGTGCCAACGGATTCCGGAGGCCCGAGGGAGAGCCCGTTCGCTACTACAGTCCCGGCGTGGACGTGACCGCCTCGCGGAGCGAGCGGTCGGGGGAGGTGACCTGAGATGCCCGCGGAACCCGTAGAGTCCACCGAACCCCCGGAGACGCCGGTCGTCCTGTTCGACGGCGTCTGTAACCTCTGTAACGGGGTCATTCAGTTCCTGATCCCGCGGGATCCCGAAGGCCGACTCAAGTACGCCGCGCTCCAGTCGGAGCCGGGACAGGCACTGTTGGAGCGTCACGACTTCCCGACCGAGGAGTTCGATTCGTTCGTCCTCGTGGAGGGTGAAAAGACCTACACGAAGTCGGGGGCTGCGATCCGGATCGCGGAGATCCTCGGGTGGCCCTACCGGATCGCAGGGGTCGGCCGGGTCGTTCCGCGACCGATCCGCGACCGACTGTACGAGTTCGTCGCGGACAACCGGTACGACTGGTTCGGGCGGAAAGACCAGTGTATGATCCCCGACGAGGACGTCAGCGACCGATTCCTCTCCTGACGCGTACCGACGGGACATCGCTTGCCTGCCTCGTATCCCAGACGGTCAGAGTAGTCTCGCTCAGTACAGCCACCTTTTTCATCGTCGGGTGCCCTCGCTCACTGCGTTCGCTTCGGGAACCGCTCCTCGAAAAACCTGGAGGGAAAAAGCCGACTCCGCCGTCTTCGACGGCTCCGTCGGTGAACCGCTCGCTTCACTCGCGGATGCTCACTACAGACGAAGCAACGAGCGATCGCTGGAGCGGTGGCGCGCCTCCGAGTGCCCCGGAGGGGCGCGAGGAGCCCGCGAGGGATTCCGCGAGCGAAGCGAGCGGCGAGGTTGGGGAGGCATGAGGTGCGGTGCTGTGCGGGGTGGGACTCAAAGGGGCAGTCGCCGGCGGCGGAGCCGCCGGCTGCCAGAGGCGCAGAGCGCCTCGCTGTCGCGAGGGCGACGCCCGGCGACGTAAGCACCGGAGCGAGCATCGCGAGCGAGGCGCGCAGCAAGCCGCGCGAGTCCTCGCGACTGGGGCTTTGGAGACCGTCACCGCCCCAGCAACAGTCTCATTTTCATCAACTCGTTTCCGATCGAAACACCCGTTCTATAAGCACACTCGATCCAGCGATCGGTTCAGAGACGTCGCGTCCGAGATCGACGTTTTGACCGGACCGCACCGAGACCGAAGGGCGAACCGTCCGCCCGACGGCCCGTTTCCGGACGGACTTGTTCGGGTGGGTTCGTTTAAGACCCCCGAGCGACAGGTACGACCATGAGCGAACAGCAGCCGCGACCCGACGGGGATGAACGCTCCCGACGGCGTGCGGACGACGCGGATCGATTCGCGGGCGAGAAGGACGAAGACCTCCGGAGCCGGGACGTGACCGAGGGTGCCGACCGGGCGCCGCACCGGTCGATGTTCCGCGCGATGGGGTTCGACGACGACGACCTCTCCTCGCCGATCGTCGGCGTGCCGAACCCGGCGGCGGACATCACGCCGTGTAACGTCCACCTCGACGACGTGGCCGACGCCGCGCTCTCCGGGATCGACGACGCCGGCGGGATGCCGATCGAGTTCGGCACCGTCACCATCTCCGACGCCATCTCGATGGGTACGGAGGGGATGAAGGCGAGCCTGATCTCGAGAGAAGTGATCGCCGATTCGGTCGAGCTCGTCTCCTTCGGCGAGCGGATGGACGCCCTGGTCACCGTCGCCGGCTGTGACAAGAACCTGCCCGGCATGATGATGGCGGCGATCCGCACGGACCTACCGAGCGTCTTCCTCTACGGCGGCTCGATCATGCCCGGTCAACACGGGGGCCGCGACGTGACGATCGTCCAGGTGTTCGAGGGCGTCGGCGCGTACGCCGAGGGCGACATGAGCGGCGAGGAGCTCGACGACCTGGAGCGACACGCCTGTCCCGGCGCGGGATCGTGTGGCGGGATGTTCACCGCCAACACGATGGCGTCGATCTCCGAGGCACTCGGGCTCGCGCCGCTCGGCTCCGCCTCAGCGCCCGCGGAGGACGAGGAGCGCTACGAAGTGGCCGCGGAGGCCGGCGAGCTGGTCATGGACTGTATCGAGAACGACCGCCGCCCGTCCGACCTCCTGACGCGGGAGTCCTTCGAGAACGCGATCGCCCTCCAGACCGCGATCGGCGGCTCGACGAACGGCGTGTTACACCTGCTCGCGCTCGCCGCGGAGGCGGACGTGGACCTCTCGATCGAGGACTTCGACGAGATATCGAAGCGGACGCCGAAGATCGCGGACCTCCAGCCCGGTGGCGCGCGCGTGATGAACGACCTCCACGAGATCGGCGGCGTCCCCGTCGTGATCCGTCGGCTCCTCGAGGCGGACCTGTTCCACGGCGACCAGCTGACCGTGACCGGCAACACGATCGAAGAGGAGATCGCCGAACTCGAAGCTGACGGCGACCTCCCCGACGACGACGCGATCGACGCCGACTTCCTCTACTCCGTCGACGATCCCAAGGAGGAGGAGGGCGCGATCAAGATCCTCGACGGGAACCTCGCGCCCGACGGCGCGGTGCTGAAGGTGACCGGCGACGACGCGTTCCACCACGAGGGGCCGGCGCGGATCTTCGAGAACGAGGAGGACGCGATGGAGTACGTCCAGTCAGGCGAGATCGAGTCCGGCGACGTGATCGTCATCCGGAACGAGGGGCCGACGGGCGGTCCCGGCATGCGCGAGATGCTCGGCGTGACCGCCGCCGTCGTCGGCGCAGGCCACGAGGAGGACGTGGCGCTGCTCACCGACGGACGGTTCTCGGGCGGGACGCGCGGTCCGATGATCGGCCACATCGCCCCCGAGGCGGCGGTTGGTGGCCCCATCGGCTTCCTCGAGGACGGCGATCACGTCACGGTGGACATCCCGAACCGCGATCTCACGGTCGATCTCTCCGAGGAGGAACTCACGGAGCGCGCGGAGGGCTGGGAGGCCCCGGAGCCCCCCTACGAGGGCGGCGTGCTGGCGAAGTACGGCCGCGACTTCTCCTCGGCGTCGATCGGCGCGGTGACGAACCCGCGGCTCACGCCAGACGAGTAGGCGGTCGACCGGCGGGAAAGACGAGAGAGAAGAGCGCGCTCGACCGCTCGATCCCGCTATCCGTCGAGCTCGACGCCGCCGTCGGTCTCCGCGACACGGACCGACTCGGCACGCCAGACGTTGCTCCGCCGACCGGCGCGGGAGAGTTCCATCTGAACGACGGACCCGGCCGGAAGGTCGGCGACGCGCTCGCGGGCGGTCCCGTCGGCGTAGTCGACGATGTGGTACGTCTCGTTGCGAGGATGCGCACGTACTGCGGCGTGATCGTGATCGTTCTGTTCGGAAACGACGGTGAACTTGTTTGACTTCGCCATCTTAACTCTACATAATTGGAAACCTTACTTCAAGACTTCGTATAGTTACTCGGGTGACACGGGAGGGACTAATAGGAATATAAGGTGAGTCGGCGAGGCGACGATCCCCACGCGAGTCGTTCAGCGAGCGACGCGTTACGCTCGGCGCTACGCGTTACACTCGGCGAGCCACTCGTTGGCCCACTCGTCGATCTCGGCGAAGACGGGCGCGAGCGACTCGCCCTTGTCGGTGAGGCTGTAATAGGTCGCGACGGGAGCGTCCTCCTCCATGCGACGGTCGACGAATCCCGACTCCTGGAGGTCATCGAGCACGCGTGAGAGGGTGCGGGCGTTCGCGTCGGTCTCGCGTTTGAGTTCGTTGAACCGACGCTCGCCGTTCTGTAGCTCGTAGAGGACGACGAGCCGCCACTGTGAGCCGATCTGCTCGATCGAGTCGACGATCGGACAGGGCGTGTCCGGTGTCGCATCCGTACGTTCGGCCGCCGGGTCGGCTCCCGTGAGGTCCTGTGATGACATCGGTGTTACCTACTAACCCATTTGTCCGGGAAGCGATATATAGGTTGCGTTCGTACACGTAGTTACACGATGTTAGCTGAATTCACGACGCTACCGCTCCAGCTCGATGCGCCGTTCGCCGGCGAACTGTTCCTGCTCGGCCGCCTGCTGTTCGGTGCGACTCTCGCGTTCATGGGACTCAACCACTTCATGGACGTCGACTCGATGGCCGGCTACGCGGAGTTCAAGGGACTTCCCGCGCCGCGCTTTTCGGTGGTCGCCTCCGGACTGCTGTTGGTTCTCGGCGGGCTCGGCGTCGCGGCCGGGGCGTTCCCCGTCCTCTCGGCGGGCGCGCTCGCGGTCTTCCTGCTCGTCTCCGCCGTGACGATGCACGACTTCTGGTCGGTCGACGACCCCGAGGAGAAACAGAACGAGATGACGGGGTTCCTCAAGAACCTGTACGGCGCCGGCGCGGCGCTCGCGCTGCTGGCCGTCGGCGGATCCGCGTGGCCGTACGCGGTCGGGTTCGGCCTCTTCTAGGCTGCCTCGCCTCACCCCGTCCCGCCTCGTCTCGCTTCCGCTCGTTCGATCGCTCGCGAACCGACCTTTCTCGCCAACGCCTTTCACGGTGGACGTTCACGTTCCGCTATGGGAGACGCGCCACCGACCACGGGGCTACACCACGTGACGAACATCTGTACGGACATGGAGGAAACCGTCGCGTTCTACGAGGACGTCCTCGGCTGGCACACGGTCAAGCGGACCCAGAACTACGACGATCCGGGGACGCCCCACTACTACTTCTCGCCGACGCCCGAGGGCGAGCCCGGCACCAACGTCACGTACTTCGAGTACCCGGACTCGCGGGGAAACCCAGGACCCGGCGCGAGCCACCACTTCGCGTTCGGCGTCGAAGACGAGGAGACGCTCCGCGAGTGGCGGTCGCACCTGCGCGATCGGGGCGTCAACGTCTCGGAGGTGAAAGACCGCACCTACTTCAAGAGCATCTACTTCAGCGACCCCGACGGACTCGTCTTCGAGCTGGCGACCGGCGGACCCGGATTCACCCGCGACGAGGACGAACCCGGCTCCGAGGAGATTGACCCCTTCGATCGAGGGTACTCCGGATAGCGGCGACGGGCATTATATAATATAAGGTATCGGTATCTCTTTTCACGAAGCGTTAATACGCGGATCCGCGCTACTGCCGCCACCATGACCGACGCCGACCGCGACACGATGAAGGACGTCACACACACCGCCCCGAACGACACTTCGGCACGGGCCGTCTGGGAGCGAGGCCGGGTTCCGGTCGAAGAGGAAGAAGAGGAGTAGTCAGCCGTCGCTACGTTTCCCGTCTTTCTCCTCTCCCGTCCCCTCACTCGGATCGGACGACTCCGCCGCCGGCGATTTCACCGCCGACTCCGCCGACGGTTCCCGTCCAAGCATCGCCAGAAGCGAGGACCACGCCTCGGTTCTGTCGGCCCCCTTCGAGAGTTGGACACCGTCGAACGACGCCGCCGCGTGTCTCGTCTCCGGGCCGAGGTGGTCCATGTGCGCGGCTATCCAGGTGAATCCGCCGCCGAGGACCGTCAGGACGGCAAAAGAGACCCACGACTCCGCCGCCGAGAGCCCGGCCGCGCCGACCGCGACGCCGGCGACCACGTAGACGAACGCGAGGAAGACGAGGAGCACCGTCACCGTCGCGAGCAGGTCGTTGACGGCGGTGACTCGGGCGTTGTAGTCGATCCACTCGGCGTAGCTACGGAGCAGGCGCTCGTCGAATCCGGGCGTCGTCGATCCCGCGTCATCGGCGTCCCGGTCCTCGACGTCCACGGGCGATCCTCGCTCCCGTTCGGCCGCGATCATCGCGTCCACGTCCGCGATGCTCAACCCGCCGCGGAGGTCGGAGGCGGTGTAGGTGACCGCGGCTAGTCCCGTCGAGACGAGAAGCAGCAGCCCGCCGGCGAGCGTGAACGGGTTGAGGAACCCGCCGAGGTCGACCTCTGTCTGGACCACGATCGACCCGCCGGTGACGACGATCCCGATGAGCACGAGGTTGGCTTTGAGGATCTCGATGGCCTTGGTGTCGATCTCGCGAAGCCGTTCGACCTGATAGGTGAACGTCGTCCGCAACTCCTCGCGGGCCGTCGCGGCGACCGCGGGATCGATGTCCGGGCCGGACTCGCAGTCGGGAGCGTGCTGGTCGTTCCCACTGCCCTCCGTCATGGCGGGATCGTACTCAAGAGGGCCGGGTAAGCCTGTCGACGCCTCGTTTTCGACGCTGAGAGGGGTAACGAGACGATCTCACCGGGGAAACGAGGGCGGAGTCCCCGTGTTGGCGGCGGGAAAACGCTTCACTCGGTCCGGGACGTCTCCGTGCCCGGCTCCCGTGGTGGGAGGTAAAACGACACGGTGTTTCCACGAGAGCCCCGTTCGATGTCGAGTTCCCCGCCGAGAGACTCGATACACCACTTCATTACGAACAGGCCGAGTCCCGACCCGTGAGACGTACTGGTGCGTCTGTTGGGATCGAACAGTCCGTCGACCTCGGCGTCCGGGATCCGTGGGTTCGCGTCGCTGACGTCGATCTCGACCCTGCCCGTGTTCGGGGAGGGGCCGATCTCGACCGTCACGCTGGGCGTGGACGTCTCCGCGTGAACGATCGCGTTCTCGAGGGCGTGTGAGATCGCGTACTCGAAGGCCCTGTCGACGTGGATCCACATCGGGCTCCGATCGATCAGCGTGAGATCCGCCGACGGGTACTTCGCGGCGGTCGATTCGATGACGGCCTCCGTCGCGGCTCCCGCGTGACGGTACTCGCGGTTCGCCTCGGAGTCCTCGACGGCGTGCTGGAGTTGCTTGACCGCGTCCGCGAGCCCGCCGACGCTCGCCGCCCGCGAGGCGACGGTCTCGGCCGCGTCACGGACGGTCGGCGCGTCCGACTCCTCCCGGATACGCTCGCTATAGCCGACGAGGGCGGTCACGTCGTTCCGGAGGTTGTGTCGCAGGACGCGCCAGAGTAGCTCCTCGCGATGGGTCGTCTCGTAGTGATCAGTGATGTCGCGTACCTCCGCGCGAACGCAGTCGGCACCGCCGACTCCCGCCGGTGAGAGATGGAACTGAACCCAGACCAACTCGCCGCTCGCACGCTTGACCCGCCACCGGAATTGACGTGTCTCGCCCTCCGCAGCCGCACGAAGTCGCTCGATGAATCCCGACTCGGAGTACGAGTAGGTGTTCGCGGTGTAGCGGTTCGGCGTGATCTCACACAGGGTCGGGACCGGGTATCCGAGAACAGACGACAGCCGATCGTTCGCGTCGAGCAGCTTCCCGGAGACCGAGTCGTACAGTCCGATCCCGACGTGAAGCGTTTCGTACTCCGGCGGCAGTTCGGTGGCCGTGTCGATCTCCGACGCCATTCGTTGTCGGCGATTCGAACGAACGATAGATAACGGCTCCTAAGAGCGGTACGTACCGCTCCGTATCGCTCCCGAGCCGATTCACGACGGTTCCGGGCGCGATTCCACGCCGCCGCCCGAGGGGTTTTAGGATCGTCGTGTGACTCGATCACATGAACGACTCGCGTGCCGAGCCGGAGCCGTTCCGCTACGACGCCGAGGTCGACCCGGGTGAGAAGCGTCACGTCCGCTACGGAGTCGGCGAGACTTACCTCGGCGATCCGATCCGGATCCCCGTCACCGTGATCAACGGCGAGGGCGGCGGCCCGACCGTGTTCTTCAGCGCCGGGATCCACGGCGACGAGCTCAACGGCGTCAAGGTCGTCCAGGAGATAGCCGACCGGTACGAGCCGGGCGAACTCCACGGGACGCTCGTCTGTCTCCACGCGTGTAACGTCCCGGCCTTCGAGGCCCAACAGCGGTACACGCCGATCTACGACCAGGACATGAACCGGTCGTTCCCCGGCAGGGAGGGCGCGAACACGACCGAGCGGATGGCTCACGAGATCTACCGCCGGTTCGTCTCGCCGTGTGACCTCGGGCTCGACTTCCACACGTCGACCCGGAATCGGACGACGATCTATCACGCGCGCGCCGACCTCGAGGACCCCGACGTCTCGCGGCTCGCCCGCGCGTTCGCCACCAACGTGGTCCTCTACGGCGAGGGCGACGCGGGCTCGCTACGGTCCGTGGCGACCGCCGACGGGATCCCGACGGTCACCGTCGAGATGGGGCGGGCACACCGATTCCAGCGCACTCTGATCGAGAAGGCCTTGGAGGGCGTCGAGAGCGTCCTCGCGGAGTACGGCGTCCTCCCGGACGAGCCGGTCCACTGGCCGGGGTGGTACGAATCGACCGCCGCCGACGCCACCAAGCGGTGGCTCCGCGCCGACGCCGGCGGGCTCGTCGAGATGGAGTGGGGGCCGTACCCGCTCGTCCACGAGGACGACCCGATATGTACGGTGACGAACCACTTCAAGACCGAGGAGCGCGTCGTCCGCGCGCCCTTCGACGGGCTGATCCTCGGGGCGTTAGAGAACCCCGTGGCGGCACCCGGCCACCCCCTCTGTCACCTCCTCGGGTTGGACCGCGAGACGAAACGCGAGATCGAACGGGAGATCGACCGCGGGGAGTTCGACGGCTACCGCGCCCACGGCGACGCCTGGGCGGACGACTAGGAGAGGCGACGATGGGATCCGCCGGACGTTCTCGCGGTTGATACCCACGGGCGTGGGTTTAACCCGGCCCCCGCCGGACCCGAGCCCATGATAGAGGTCGCGGGCCTCGAGAAGACCTACGGCGGGTTCTCGGCGGTCGTCGACAGCACCTTCTCGGTCGAGGACGGCGAGGTGTTCGGGATCGTCGGTCCGAACGGCGCCGGCAAGACGACGACGCTGAAGATGCTTTCGGGGCTGATAGAACCCACCTCCGGCGAGGCTCGCGTCGCCGGATACGACTCCACCGAGTCGGCGATGCGCCACCACCTCGGATTCCTTCCGGAGGAGTCGCCGCTGTACGAGGAGATGACGGCGACGTCGTACCTCCAGTTCTTCGCCGACCTCTACGAGGTTCCCCGGTCGGTCGCCGACGAGCGGATCGAGCGCGCGCTCGACCGGCTCGACCTCGACCACCGCGACCGCCGGCTCGGCGACGTCTCGAAGGGGATGAAACGGAAGGTTGCCATCGCGCGGTCGCTGGTGAACGACCCCGACGTGTTGGTGTACGACGAGCCCGCCTCCGGGCTCGATCCGGTGACGACGAACTCGGTGCTGGAGTTCACCCGCGAACTCAGGGAGGCGGGGAAGACCGTCGTGTTCTCGGCGCACAACCTGTATCACGTCGAGTCGGTCTGCGACCGCGTCGTCATCATGAACGAGGGGCGGATCGTCGCCCGCGGCACCGTCGACGGGATCCGCGAGCGACACGGCGAGACGACCTACCACGTGTACACCGACGTGCCGCCGGAGGTCGGCTCGGGAGCGACCGCCGTCGACGCGAACGCGATCGGGGACGCCGAGGAGGTCGGCGACCGCTACCGCACGGTCGTGCCGTCGATGGACGCGGTCGAGCGGGTTCGGGAGATCGTCTCGGACGCCGGCGGAACCGTGGTGGACATCCGCACCCGGGAGCCGAGCCTCGAGGACGTGTTCCTCGACATCGTGGGTCGACCGATGCCCGGTCGCCGTGGCGGCGCGGAGAGCGACGGAGCCGACCGCGACGCCGCGTCGCCCGAGGGCGGCGACCGAGGTCCCGACGACCGGACGGAGGCGGCACCGAGCGAGGGGACCTGAGTGATCCGCCGCGCGGATCGGGCGGTTCGGCGGGTCACGCGTCGATCCCGGCGCGTCGTTCGGGTCGCCAGGTGGGAGGCGTCGCGGGCGACGGGCGAAGTCGACCGCCGGACCGTGCTGGTCGCTCTGTCGCTCCTCGCCGTCGCCGGCGGCGTCCTCGGCGCGGGTGCGGCGACCGACGCCGTGGGACTCGACGTGGACCGGGACGTCTACCGAGTCGGCGTCGACCCGGCGTCGCCGTACGCGGACGCGGTCGAGTCGGAGCCCGCCCTGACCGCCGTACCGATCGAGGAGGCGAGGCTCGGAACGACGGCGGACCTGATCGTTCGGGGAGTGCGAGGCGGCGGAGGCGACTTGGCCGACGATCCGGCAGACGTCTTCGTCCGCGCGGTCGACACGCCGAAAGGCGAGGCGGCCGCCGCGTCGTTCCGGGAGGCGGTCGACGCCCACAACGAGCGGTTGATGGCCGCGGAGCCGAACGAGACCGCCGCGTTTCCGGTCGTCGTCACGCTCCGATACGCGAGCCGCGGATCGGCACTCGACGAGGGGTCGACCTTCGGCGACGCCTCGACGACCGGTGACGGTGGAAGCGGTGACGGTGGGAGCGGTGACACCGGAACCGCGGGCGACGACGGGAGTGGGGACGGCGGGAGCGGAGACGGAGGCGACGACGAAAGCGGTGGAAGCGAGGCCGCCGCCGGCGACGGTTCCGGAACCGGGGGCGGATCGGAATCGGATGACTCGGACAGGGAAGGGGACGCGGACGGCGACGGAGACGCGAACGCAGGCGAAGACGCGAGCGAGGGTGACGGGTCGGGTGGAGGCGGCGGGTGGTGGCCCTTCGGCGGCGACGACGAATCCGGCGGCCTCGCCGTCCCCTCGATCGGCGGCGGGGCGTTCGGCGCCGACTCGACCGGGTCGCCCGGATCGATCACGCCGCCGTTCCCGTTCGCGTCGCTCGTGTTGGCGTTCGCGTTCCTCGTCCCGATGAACTTCCTCGCGCAGGCGTACGGTTCGTCGGTGCTCGAGGAACGGACCAATCGGCGGGGCGAACCGCTGCTCGTCACCCCGCTGTCGCCGACCGAGATCGTCGCGGGCAAGACGCTTCCCTACGTCGCGGTCGCTGTCGCGGTCACCTCCCTCATCGCCCTCGCCGTCGGCGGCGGCGCGGTCTCCGTGCTCGCGGTCCTCCCGATCGCGGCGACGTTCCTCGCCGCCACCTTCGTCGGCGCGGTGTTCGCGCGGTCGTTCAAGGAGCTCACCTTCGTCACGGTCGCGGTGAGCGTCCTCCTCACCTCCTACGCGTTCGTGCCCGCGATCTTCACGAACGTCACGCCCGTCGCGCTGATCTCGCCGCTCACGCTCGTCGTCTTCGACCTTCAGGGGGAGGCGGTCTCGATCGGGGAGTTCCTGTTCGCGACGGGGCCGACCGCGATCGCCGCCACCCTTCTCTTCGGGCTCGGACTCGGCGTCTACCGCGAGGAGGACCTCTTCACCCAGAAGCCGGTGACGCGCAAGTTCCTCGACGCGCTCGCGGTCCGGCTCTCGGCGGTCGGCGAGGGCGTCCACGAGTCGCCGCCGACGGGGATCGCGGCCCGGATCCCGGGCCGGGCGCGCGGACTCGTCGCGGTCGCGTTCCTCACGGCGTGTACGATCCCGTTCGTCTTCGTCGCGGAGTTGCTCGCGGTCGCGATCCTGTTCGCGCTGCCCGTCACCGTCTCGATCCCCGTCCTGCTCGTCGTCATCGCGTTCATCGAGGAGCTCGCCAAGAGCGTCCACCTCTACGCCGGGTTCGAACGCGGCGTCCTCGCGCGGACCGACCGGGTCGCGCTCGCGGTCGGGCTCGCCTCCGGGCTCGGCTTCTTCCTCGCGGAGAAGGCGACCGCGGTCGTCCAGGCGGTCGGGCTCACGGAGCTGTACGTCGGCCGGGCCGCCTTCGGCTCCGTCGCGGGCGTCTCGGGGCTCTCCCCGCTCCTCCTCGCCGGGCTCTTCCTCGCGCCGCTCGCGCTCCACGGGGCCACGGCGACGCTGTCGGCCGTCGGCGCGCGGCGGGACCGGACGAAGTACGCCCTCGCGCTCGCGGCCGCGACGCTGCTTCACGCCGCGTACAACTTCGGGGTGGTGAGCCTCCATGGGTAGCCGACTGACGGTCGCGAAACGGGAGATCGCCGGGTTGCGGGCGGAGAAGACGATCCTGCTCGCGATCAGCATCCAGCTGTTCATCGCGGCGTTCTCCTCGTTCCTCGTCGTCGGGCTCGTCTCGATGTACGATCCCGGCGCGCTCGACGGTGCGGAGGTCGAGGTCGCGGCCGCCGGCGACGCGGTCGCGGACCTCGAACGCGCCGCCGCGGAGGTGCCGGGCGCGTCGGTGACGCCCTACGAGGACCCGGCCGCGGCGCGAACGGCCTTCGACCGCAACGCCGCCGACGCGGTGGCGATAGCGACTCGAGAGGACACGGGACGGATATCGGTCGCGGTGACCGCGCCCGACGCCACCGTCGAGACGACCGTGATCGTCGTCCAGCTTCGCGACCTGTTGCGCACCTACGAGCGCGTCGAGCGCGTCGAGCGGGCGGAGTCGCTGAGTCGCCCGCCGCTCCCCGTGCCCGACTCGACCGGATCCAGCCCGTACTTCACGTTCACGTACACGGTGTTGATCCCCGTGTTGGTGTTCCTCCCCGTGTTCATCTCGGGGTCGCTCGTCGTCGACTCGATCACGGAGGAACTGGATCGGGGAACGCTCGAGCTACTGCGGGTCGCGCCGGTGACGATCGGAGAGATCGTCGACGGGAAGGCGCTCGCGGCGGTCGCGATCGCTCCCGGACAGGCCCTGCTCTGGCTCCTGCTTCTCGAACTCAACGGGACGCCGGTCGCCAACGTCCCGACGATCCTCCTCCTCATGACCGCGCTGACGACGCTCGTCGTCGGGGTCGCCGCCGGGATCGCGGCGGTCGCGCCCGACCGCCGGGCCGCGCAGTTCCTCTACTCGATCGCCGTGCTCGTGCTCTTCGGCGGCGCGAGCGCGATGGCGAGCGGCCCGACGAACGCGGTCGCGCGTCTCGCGATCGACAGCGCCGCCCCGGCGACGACGCTGACCGTCGCCATCTACGCCGCCCTCGCGGCCGTGGCGTACCTCGGAGTTCGGCGATTCATCACCGAAAACGGGATCGGGGAGTGAACCGCGAGGCTGGGAGGCATGAAGTGCGGGAGTCCTCGCGGCCGGGGCGTTGGCGGTGTTCACTGCGTCAGCAACCAGGCAACACCACGTAATCCGAGGCGCTCGCTCCGCTCGTTGCGCGCGACCGGTAGGATTCGAACCGCTCCTGCTCCCTCGCTCCAGCCGACTCGCTTCGCTCGTCGGCTTCCGTTCAGTGCGCGGGACCGGATTCGAACCGGCGGACCCCTACGGGATAGCGTCCTAAGCGCTACGCCTTTGGCCTGGCTCGGCAACCCGCGCGCGCTAACCAGTAGGCGAAACCGATTCAAGAACCTGACGAACGCCAAGCCGACCCCGCCGAACGAGAACCGCGACCCCTTTTTGTACCTCGGCCGCCAACCACGAGGCATGTACCGGGCGAGTGACCGCGTCGACAATGCCGAGTGGATCGACCGACTCGAGGACGCCTGCGCGACCCTCGATCTCGACGACGACGCCTGCTCGACCGCGACCGATCTCTTCCTCTCGGAGATCCCCGACGAGGAGCGGTCGAAACCCGCCACCGCCGCCGCCAGCCTCTATGCCGCCGCGTTGATCCGCGGACAGGAGCGTACCCAGTCCGCCGTCGCCGACGCCATGGACGTCTCGCGGCTCTCCGTCCAACAGCGCTGGAAACCCCTCCTCGAGAACGCCGGCTTCTCGCCGCCGACGTGGTGATCCCATCGAAGGGAGAGGCTCACTTCGGCGTCGCCACGACCCCGAGGTGGTCCTCGTGGAACCGGTCGAGTCGCTCGGTCTCGAGCACCTCGTAGGTTTCCTCGAGTTCCGCGAGAACGTCGGTAAACACGTCGTCCGGCTCGGCGGTGACGTCCTCGCTGCGGGCCTTCACCGCCAGCAGCAGCCGCCCGTCGTCTTCGAGGAACCGGGCGTTCCGCGTCGCGACCGCGGCCTGCCCGCGGGTCGCGACGTCCTGAACGATCGCGTCGACGCCGCTCTCGACGACGTGGGCGTACGTCTCGGGCTTTCGGGCGTCCTTCAGGAGGGGGAACAGCCGGTCGCGGGCCTCGGCCACGTCGAGGAGGTCCCGCGTCGGACGCGGCGCGAACTCCACCGCGTACGTCGGCCCGGCGAAGTCGGCGACGTGGCTCGCGGTCGTCCCCGAGGCCGCCCCGAGGTACAACACGGTCTCGCCCCCGGAGAGCCCCGTGTCGAACCCGAGTTCGAACATCCCGCCGAGCTTCGAGCGCTCGGGGTCCCAGGCGCGCCACTCGCCGTCCGTCGGCTCGCCGTAGACCGGCGGGCCGCGCGTCGCCAGCCGCGTCCCGCCGTCGATCGCGCGGCGTTCGACGCCCGCGGGAAGCGAGTCACTCATCGTCGCCCCCCGTTTCGTCCCCGTTCGCGTCCGCCCGCGCCCGGATCGTCGCCATCCGCTCGCGGAGGTCCTCGTGGAGCACCTCGCGGTACTCGCCCGAGTAGTGGTCGGCGCGCGCCGCGAGCGCCAGCTTCCCCGCGAGCGCCCGCGCAGCCGACCCGCGGTCCTCGGGGCGGGTCCCCCGCACGAACTCGTGAGTGTAGATGATCCCGTGTTTCGGCGAGGGGGCCCGCCCGGAGAGGTGCGCGAACAGCGCGTCCTCGGCGCCGAGCACCTGGACGGTCCCCGAAGGTTTCTTCGCCAGCGACTCCAGCCCGCCCGCGAGCGCGATCAGCCGCGCCGCGAGCTCCGGGCCGGCCATGTCGGCGAGGTTCGGCGCGACCGCGGGGGCGACCCGGTCGATCGTCGCCGCCAGCGCGTCCCGCTCGTCGGCGAGGGCGGCCGCGCGCGACGCCAGCGAGATCACCCGCCGGTCGAGGTCGTCGTCGGCCTCCCGCTCGGCGATCTCGCGGGCTCCCGCGATCCCGGAGTCGACGCCGTCGAAGCGGCTCCCAGCCCACTCGACGGCCCGCTCGGCGAGTTCGTTCGCGACGCGCTCGCAGTCGTCCACGGCGCGGACCGCGTGGATCAGCTGCCGGTCGTCCGCGCGCTCGCGCTCCGCGACGGCCTCGCGGGTCGCGTGGAGGGTGGCCTCGCGGAGACGGTCGTAGTAGTTGTCGGAGTCGTCTGCGAAGCCAGACTCGACCGCGAGCCGCGGCCAGTCCGCGGGCGACTCGGCGCTCCCGCCGTCGATCGCGTCGCGGGCGGCGGCGAGGTCGTCGGGCGGGACGGACGCGAACCAGCCCGCGTCGCTCTCGTCGGTGGTCATACTCGGAGAACTGCGGGCGAACTCGTATATGCGTCCCGGTGTGTCGGCCGAGGACCCTTCCCGTTCAACGAGACGGCGCGACGGTCGCCCGTCTCAGACGGTCGAGTCGCTCGCTTCCGCGTCGTCGCCCGATTCCGCCCCGTCTTCGGACCGCAGACCGCCGAAGAGATCACACTCGCCGACCCGGATCTCCCCGATAGTCGCGCCGGCGAGGCCGCCGAGCGCGCCGCCGGTGCTCGCGGCGTTCCGGTTCACCAACCCGCCGATCGCCGCCCCGAGGGCCGCGCCGACGGCGGCGTACTTCGCCCGTGAGATCGCGGTTCTGATTCGTCCCATACCCCGAACTACTCGGCTCGTTTACAAAAAGGTGTCCGTCGGGCGGGCGCGACGGCGGGCGGTCGCTCGACTCCGGCGGCCCTACTCGCGGGCGATCGGCGTCGTCATACAGTGGAGGCCGCCCGCCCCGTTCGTGAGCGCGGCGCGCGGGATCCCGACCCCGTCGGGCAGGACCTCCACGCCGCGGGCGCTGAGCGCCTCGATCGTGGGGTTGTTCTCGGGTCGATACTCCCCCTCGTCGTCGGGTTCGAAAAGCGGGATCACCGTGCCGTCGTCGATCGCGAGGAAGTTGGTCGGCCACCGCTCCCCGTCGGCGACGTCGATCACGTCGAACCCCTTCTCGTCGCGCACGTACTCCAGCGTCGAGGTGGTGTGGCTGTGTTCGTAGACGTCGCCCCGCTTCCGGTACACGTCGACGTCGGCCGCCTCGGCCAGGTCGGCGTCGAGCACGGCGAGCCCCTCGGCCGCGATGTTGAACCAGCCGAGCAGGTGCATCACCCGAGAGCCGAGCCCGCGGTCGACCCGGTGTCTTCGATCGGCCTCCAGCGGGGCGCGCACCAGCCCGAACTCGTCGTATCCGACCGCCCCGTCCGCCATCAACCGCTCGCCCGCCTCGTAACTGGTCCGGATGACGTGCTCCTCGCCGTCGACCTCGGCGGAGACGCCGAGCAGCGCGAACTCGCCCGCGGGCATGAACTCACCGCCCTCCAGCGGCTCGCCCGTCATCTCGTAGCGGAGGTCCGCGCCGATCGACTCCCAGGCGCGCTTGACGATCGGCTCCTCCCGTCGCCGGATCGGCTTCGACATGTGACAGAGGATCGGTCCCCGGTCCCCGACGATCGTCGTGTCGCGCTGGAAGTAGACGTTCGAGATCGGCGAATCGAGCGTCATCGACGCCCCGTCGGTCCCGCCGTCCGCGGTCGTCTCGGGCGTGAGGCTCGGCCGCGAGAGAATGATCTGGAGCTTCTCGCGCGGCGAGAAAGCGGCGAGCACGTCGTCGACGCGGTCGACGTCGCCGTCCTCGAGGGCGTCCCGCGTCAGGTCGTCGAGCGCGTCGCCGGCGAGGTCGTCCGCCAGGCGGTGGACCTCGACGTGCGTCGACTCCAGCGTGTCGACGAGCTGTTCGTGTTCCCGGCGCGCCTGCTCGGGCGGGACGTGGTCCTCGAAGAGGTTCGCTTCGGGCGCGAGACTTCCCGACCACAGCTCCAGCCCCGGCGTGTGGACCCTGACCGCGGAGAGCCGTTCCCACTCCGCACGGACCGAATACTCGGACATACCTCCAAGTCTCCGCCGGACTCGAAAAAGCTCCCGGCCGCGGTCACTGGAGCCGCTTCGTCGTCTCGACGAGCGGGTGACGCGCGTAGTCGACGACCTCGATGTCGGCGATCGACTCCAAGCCCTCCTTCTCCGCGGTCTTCGCCATGCCGAGGTCGACCGGGCTCCTCGTGACGATGACGTACGCGTCCATCGTCTCGATCCCCATGTCGTGGGCGGCCATCACGCGGTGGTGGCCGTCGGCGAGGTGGAGGACGCCGTCGTTGTCGATGACCACGAGCGGCTCGGCGAGCCCCCGGTCCAGCTCGTACTGTCTCCCCTCCAGCTCGTCGGCGTACACCCGCGCCTGCGTCGGCGTGAGGTCGTCGAGGCGAACCTCGCGGCGCTCCTCGTCGAGTGCCACCCCGTGGATCTGCTCGAGCGTGCGCATCAGCTTGCCGACCTTTCCGGGGGTCGCCCGCTCGATCTGCGAGCGAACGACGTCCGTGTTGGAGATGATCCCGACGAGGTTGTCGGCGTCGTCGACGACCGGGAGCTTCTGGATCCCCGACCGGAGGATGACGCGGGCCGCATCGGTGACCTTCATCTCGGGATGGGCGACGATCAGGTCCTCGGACATCACCGTGAACACGGGGGCGTCGTCGTCGGCCAAGAGCAGATCGCCCGCGGAGACGAACCCCTCGACGGTCCGTCCCTGCGTGACGGGAAACCCCTTGTGACCCGCCGTCTCGACCATCCGCTTCGCGACCGACGCCACGGTGTCGTCGGGGCTGACGGTCTCGACGTCGCGAGTCATGTACTCGCCGACCGTCGGCTTTCCGGACATGGAGTTCAGTACGTTCTCGACCGTACAAAAAGGGGCGGGGAACGGCCGAGGCCGTACGGAGGCGCTACTGCGGGCTCGGACTGGATGGACTCGAGACGCCCTGGTCTTTCAGCGCCGAGCCGGTGATCGACTTGAGCCGGGAGACGAGCGAGTCCTTCTCGGCTTCGCCCTCCAGGGCGATATCGAGCACCTCGCTGATGTGGCTCACCGGAATGACCTCGATCATGTCCTCGTACTCCTCCTCGATCATCACGTCCTGCTCGTTGGCCTGCGGGATGATCACCCGCGTACAGCCGGCCTTCGCGGCCGCCTCGATCTTGTGGGTGACGCCGCCGACGGGGAGCACGTCCCCGCGCACCGACAGCGACCCCGTCATCGCGAGGCTCTGGTCGACGCCGACGTTCTCCAGTGCGCTGATCACCGCGGTCGCGACCGTGATGGACGCGCTGTCCCCGTCCACGCCCTGCTGGCCCGCCTGGACGAACTGGATGTGGATGTCCATCTCCGAGATGTTCTCGTCGGAGAACTTCTTGATGATAGCGGAGACGTTCGAGACCGACTCCTGGGCCATCTCCTTCAGCTGACCCGTGGCGATGACCTCGCCCGGCCCCTGCGAGGGCGCGACCTCGGCCATCACCGGGAGCATGATCCCGGAGTCCTCGCCCATCACGGCGAGCCCGTTGACGCGGCCGACGACGTAGCCGTCCGAGACCTGTAGCTCGTAGTCCTTCCGGCGCTCGATGAAGTCGTCGGCGAGCTGCTGTTCGATGGAGCGCGAGCGCCCCTTCGCGGACAGCACGTGCTCGCGGGTGGTGAACTCGGCGTCCTCGCCGCGGGCGATGTCGCCGGCGACGCGGACGAGCCCGCCGAGGTTCCGGAAGTGAAGCGTCAGGTGACCCTTCCGCCCGGAGCGGCGTTTGGCCTCGAGGATGACCTCCTCGATCGCCTCCGCCGTGAACTCCGGCAGCCGACCGTCCTTGGCGACCTCCTGGGCGATGAACCGCACGTACTGGCGGCGCATCTCGGGGGTGTCCTCGATGGTGTCCTCCATGTACACCTCGTAGCCGTACCCCTTGATCCGGGAGCGCAGCGCCGGGTGCATGTTCTCCATCGCGTCGAGGTTCCCGGCCGCGATCATGACGAAGTCCGTCGGGACGGGCTCGGTCTGGACCATCGCGCCCGAGGAGCGCTCGGACTGGCCCGTGATCGAGAACTCGCCCTCCTGGATCGCCGTCATGAGGTGCTGCTGGCTCCGGATGTCGAGCGTGTTGATCTCGTCGATGAACAACACGCCTTTGTTCGCCTTGTGGATCGCGCCGGCCTCGACGCGGTCGTGGCTCGGCGTCTCCATCCCGCCGGACTGGAACGGGTCGTGTCGCACGTCGCCGAGGAGCGCGCCGGCGTGTGCGCCCGTCGAGTCGCGGAACGGCGCGGACTTGGTGTCCGCGTTGTTCACGAGCAGGTTCGGAATCATCGCGTCCGAGCCGCGGTTCAGGTAGCGGAAGACCAAGTAGACGACCCCGGCGGCGATGATGCCGACGAGGATCTGGCCGACGATGATGAGCGCGTAGCCCAACACGACGGCGATGATGATCCACATGAGAAGCGACCGCATCTGGTTGCGCTTGCGGGCCTCCTCCTTGTGGGCGTCGACGATCTGTTCGCCCTTGCCGGCCGGGACGGTCCGGACCTTCGGCTTGTTGCCGTCGTCGGGGTTGTGATACACCAGGACGTCCTGAAGCTCCTCCTTGGGGAGGAGTTCGGACATCGCCTTCGCGAGCATCGACTTCCCGGTCCCGGGCGAGCCGATCATCATCACGTGGCGGCGCTGTTTGGCCGCCTTGATGATCACGTCGCGGGCGTGTTCCTGCCCGATCACCTGGTCGACGAGCCGGTCGGGGATCGAGATCTCGGAGGTGGTGTCGATCTTGAGTCCCCCGAGCAGGTCGTCCTCGTCGGGGTCCTCATCGATCTCCGCGCCCTCGACCTCGACGGTGCTGCCGAGGTCGTCGATCCCGCCGTCGTCGGGGTCGTCGCTCTCGTCCTCGACGGACTCGAGTCCCCCGTCTCCGGGGTCGATCCCGTTCTCGTCGAGGTCGTCCCCGACGACAGAGGCGTCGCCGTCGGTCGGGTCCTCCTCGACCGGGGCGACCTCGGGCTCGCGGAACCCGTCGTCGATCGGGTCCGATTCCGTGTGATCCGCCCCACCTCCGGAGCGGCCCCGACGCTCCTCGTCGGGGGCGTCCTCGCCGTTCTCGGTCGGACGCCGGACGTCCTCGTCCGGCTCCTCCGACGCGGAGTCGTCCGGGGGCGCGGCGTCCTCCTCCGGCGGGTCGTTCGTGTCCTTCTCGTTGCTCATAGAATCGATATCCGTTACCCGAACGGAAGGGTCGGCTACTGATATACTTTCTCCCCGCGACACTCGCGCCCCAACGCGTTAGACCTCCGATATCGGCATATAACGCCCGTATACGTCGGCGTTCGGGTCCCACGGGGTTTATAAATTCGACACCACATCGTGTACGCATGCGGGGTTTTTACATCGGGCGGTACCAGCCGTTTCACGACGGCCACCGACACATGGTCGAGGAGATAGCCGAGGAGGTCGACGAGCTGGTGTTGGGGATCGGTTCCGCCGGCGACTCGCACACGACCCGTAACCCCTTCACCGCCGGAGAGCGGGTGATGATGGTCACGAAGGCCGTCCAGGACCTCGACGTCACCACCTACGTCGTCCCCATCGAGGACCTCGACCGCAACTCGGTGTGGGTCAGCCACGTCCGGAGCATGACCCCGCGGTTCGACGTGGCGTACTCGAATAACCCTCTCGTCGTGCGGCTCTTCGAGGAGGCCGGCGTCGAGGTTCGCCAGTCGCCGATGTTCCGCCGCGACGTCCTGGAGGGGACGGAACTCCGGGAGCGCATGATCCGCGGGGGCGACTGGGACGTCCTCGTTCCCGACGCCGTCGTCGACGTGATCGAGGAGGTCGGCGGCGCCGAACGCATCCGTCGGATCGCCGAGACCGACTCGAACGGCGGCGATCCCTCGGACCAGTAGCTCGATCACCGCGGTTCGGGCGCGATGACCGTCCTCGAGGCGCCGCCACCGGATCGACTTATACACGTTGTCGGCGCTGGTCGCTCGGGAGACGCCGTCCGTCCCTTTTAAGCGTCCGCCGGACGCCGACTCCGGTATGATCACGCTCACCTCCGACTTCGGCTCGCCGTACCCCGCCGCGATGAAGGGCGTCATCCGCCGGCACACGGACGCCGAACTGATCGACGTCGCCCACGATCTGCCGCGCGGCGACCCGCGCGCGGCCGCGTTCTGGCTCCGATTCGTTCTCCCGGAGTTCCCGCCCGCGGTCCACTGCGCCGTGATCGACCCCGGCGTGGGGACGGACCGCGACGCCATCGTCGTCCGCGCCGGCTCGCACGCCATCGTCGCGCCCGACAACGGCCTCGCGATGCCTCCGGCGCGGGCGCTGGCGGCCGAGGAGTCCGATATCGAGGCGTGGAGCATCGCGGTCGACGACCCGGCGAGCGAGACGTTCCACGGCCGCGACGTGTTCGCGCCGACCGCCGCACGCGTCCGAGAAGCCGTCGACGAGCGAGCGGCCGGCGAGGAGTCGATCGCGACCGACCCCGAGGCGGTCGCCGACGCGCTCGATGCCATGGACGACCTCTCGCCCGCGAGCGACCCCTTCGACCTCGTCTTCCCGGAGCCGAGCGTCGAGCGCGACGGCGACGGCGACGCCGCCGCGATCGACGGGGAGGTGCTCGCGATCGACCGCTTCGGTAACGTGATAACCAACGTCCCCGGCGAACTGGTCCGCGGGCGCGACTGGGTCCGCGTCGACGGCGACCTCACGCCGGTCGCGGAGACGTTCGGCGCGGTCGATCCCGGCGAGCGACTCGTCACCGTGGGCAGCCACGGCTACGCGGAGTGCGACGTCAACGACGGCCGCGGGGACGGGGCGTTCGACTTGCGGCCGGGCGATTCGGTGCGGTTCGTCGCCGACAACGTCAGTCTGTGATCCGGGGCGTCGAGACGGGACGGACCGAAATCACAGTTCGACGCCCGAGGGGATCAGGCTCTCGCTCCGGAGGAGGTTCCCCTCGTGGTCGTACACGAGGAACGTCTCCTTGTCGTAGCTCACGAGGCGATCGCCGTCGATGTCTATCTCGACGCGGTAGCGCGCGTCGTCGCCGTCGGCGGCGTTGACGGATTCACGCGCCGCGCGGATGAAGGGGAGCACGTCGTTTGCGGTCTCGTTGAGTTCGAGGACGAAATCGCCCGTGAACCGGTTCGTCACGCCGACGACGCCCTCGGCGTCGCCGCTCTCGAGCGGCTCGCGGAGCCGGAAGGCCACGTCGATCGCGCCCGCGGAGAGCAGGTCGCCGTCCGCGTTCGAGAGCCGATCGCGTAACAGCCCCTCCGGTCCGTGGAAGTCGATGCGAACCAGCGGGGTCGTCGGCTCGCCGGCGTCGTTTCCGACGCCCTCGACGGTCAACTCGAAGTAGTCACGCCGCATTGCCTGCCTGACGCTTAGCGGCCCGTCCGTATGAACGTAACGGGCACCCCACGATCGGGGACTCGCAGATCCGATAATCGACGAGGTCCTTTTAACTCGGTGCCGTGTGTACACCGGTACGACAACGATGGCGGGGGACGCACAGACGGCGGGAGACACGGGCGCGGAGAGGGCCGGAGACGCCGTCGAGGCGCTCCGCCGACGACTCGAGCGCACGTGGGAGATGCTCCGAGGGTCGGAGCTCGCGGTCCGCCCGTTCAGGCCGGCCGAGGACGGGCCGCTCGCCGCCTTCACCGCGCCGCCGGACGAGCGCGAGGTCGACCGCTACTGGGTGAACGCGCCGTACGCGTACGTCGTGATCACCTACGACGAGGTCGAGAGCGAACACCGCTACTACGCGGTCGAGCCCGACCTCGACGAGTTCGAGCGGGAGCTGCTCGACCGCGTCGCCGACGACATCCGTGACCCCCTCCTCTACCGCGAGGGGACCGGTCGAACCGACGAGGAGACGCTCCGGGCCGAACTCGAGTCGCTGCTCGAGGGGTACGGCGTCGAGGCCGGGATGGACACGTTCCACTCGCTCGCGTACTACCTCTACCGCGACTTCCGCGGGTTCGGAAAGGTCGACCCGCTGTTGAACGACGACCACATCGAGGACGTCTCCTGTGACGGGTACGATCTCCCGATCTTCGTCTACCACGACGAGTACACCGACGTCGAGACGAACGTCTCGTTCCCGAAGGCGGAGCTCGACAACTACGTCATCCGGCTCGCCCAGCAGTCCGGCCGGCACGTCTCGGTCGGCGACCCGATGGTGGAGACGACGCTCCCCGACGGCTCGCGCGCCGAGCTCGCGCTCGGCGAGGAGGTCACCCCGCGTGGGTCGGCGTTCACCATCCGACAGTACGCCGACGAGCCGTTCACCCCGATCGACCTTATCGAGTACGGGACGTTCTCAGTCGAGCAGATGGCGTACTTCTGGCTCTGTATCGAGCACAACAAGAGCCTCATCTTCGCGGGCGGGACCGCCTCCGGGAAGACCACCTCGATGAACGCGGTCTCGATGTTCATCCCGCCGCGCGCGAAGGTGCTCTCGATCGAGGACACCCGCGAGCTCTCCCTGTATCACGACAACTGGCTCTCGTCGGTCACCCGCGAGCGACGCCACGAGGGCAACGACATCGACATGTACGACCTGCTGCGGTCGGCGCTGCGGCACCGCCCGGAGTACATCATCGTCGGCGAGGTCCGCGGCGCGGAGGCGATCACGCTGTTCCAGGCGATGAACACGGGACACACCACGTTCTCGACGATGCACGCCGACTCGATAGAGACCGTGATCAACCGGCTCGAGAACGACCCGATCAACGTCCCGCGCGCGATGGTCCAGTCGCTCGACATGCTCTCGGTCCAGACGCTGACGCGCTCGGACGACCAGCGGGTCAGGCGGGCGAAGACCATCGGCGAGATCGGCGGGATCGACCAACGGACCGGCGAGCTCGACTACTCCTCCGCGTTCGAGTGGCGAGCGGAGACCGACGAGTTCCGACGCAACGACTCGATGCTCCTCGAGGAGATACAGGAGGAGCGCGGGTGGACCCGATCGGAGCTGCTCCGGGAGGTCGACCGCCGCGAGCGGTTCCTCGAGCTGCTCTCGGAACTCGGCGTGAACGGGTACAGGCGGTTCACGGCGCTCGTTAACGAGTACTACGCCGATCCCGATCGGGTGATGGAGCGGCTCGAGGAGCGGGCGGGGACCGGTGGCGGATGATCGCGTACATCCCGCTCGTCCTCGCGGTCGTCTGCTGTCTCGCGCTCGCGGCGTCGCGGGCGGTCCCGCGGGCGGACCTGGTCGTCACGAGACTGGCGCTGTCGCTCTTCGGCGACTACGTCGCGAGCCGCGGTCGCAGGCAACGCGAGCGCGACCTGATGCGCGCCGCTCACGTCGGGGGGACTCACCGGGAGTACGCCTCGCGGACCCTGCTCTACGCCGGTGTTCTCGGCGTCGCCGGCGGCGTGATCGGCGTCTACCTCGCGGCCGCGGTCCTGACGGCGCTCGAGGTCGGCGGCGACCGCCTGAGTGAGGTCCTCCCCGACCCGCTCTCCTTCGTGGCCGGACTGACGCGGTTGACGGAGGTCGGTCTCCTCGAACTGTTCGTCCTCCTCGCGGTCGCCTCGGCGACCGCGGGCACGGCGCTCTCCGCCGGCGCGTACTACGCTCGCTGGGCGATTTTGAGCCAGCGAGCGACCGCCCGCGCCGCGGAGATCGACGCCACGCTCCCGCGGACGGTGGCGTTCGTGTACGCGCTCTCGCGGTCGGGAATGCCGTTCCCCCGAGTGATGGACACGCTCGCCGAGAACGAGGCGGTGTACGGCGAGGCCGCCACGGAACTGTCGGTCGCGGTCCGCGAGATGAACGCGTTCGGGACCGACGTGTTGACCGCGCTGCGACACACCGCGCGGCGGACACCGAGCGACGACCTCTCGGAGTTCGCCGAGAACCTCGCGTCGGTCCTCGGGACTGGTCGGTCGCTGTCGGCGTTCCTCAACGACCAGTACGAGCGCTATCAGGAGGAGGCCGAGACGAAACAGGAACAGTACCTCGAGCTGCTCTCGACGTTCGCGGAGGCGTACGTCACGACGCTCGTCGCCGGTCCGCTGTTTTTCATCACCATCCTCGTCGTGATCGGGCTCGTCTTGGAGGACACGCTCCCGCTCCTGCGCGTCGTCGTCTACGTCGCGGTCCCGCTGGCGACGTTCGGGTTCGCGGTGTACGTCGACAGCATCACCCAAGGGATCGGCGGCACCGAACGAATCCACGCGTCCGAGACGCTCCACGGTCGCACCGCCGGAGGTGACTTCGCCGGTCGCGACGACGACCGCGGCGGCAACGGTGACAGGGGCGGAACCGGAGACCGCAGGGATCACACGGCAGCCGCGACGACGACCTCGTCGCCCCGCTCTGACGGGGGGATCGTCGCCGACGGGTGGCAGGCGAGCCGCGAGCGGCTCCGAGCCTACGACCGGTTCCGCTCGGTCCGGGCGTGGGCGAGCTCGCCGGTCGAACACGTCCTGCGGTCTCCGGAGGCCGTCCTCGCCGTCGCCGTCCCGATCGCGATCCTCGGTGCGGCCGCCACCGTTCACCCGCTGTCGGCGGGAGAGCCGACGGAGATCGCTGCGCGGATCGACGCTCCGATCGTGGGCGCGTCCGCGTTCGTCCTCGCCGTATACGCGATCGTCTACGAGATCAGGAAGCGTCGGATCCGTCGCATCGAGGCGGCGATACCCGACTTCCTCGATCGGCTCGCCAGCGTCAACGAGGCGGGGACGTCGGTCGTCGCAAGCATCCGTCGCGTGGCCGGAACCGACCTCGATGCGCTGACGACCGACCTCGAGCGAACCCGCCGAGACATGGACTGGGGCGCCGACGTGACGTCGGCGCTCCACCGGTTGGAACACCGGGTCGCCTCGCCGATGACCTCACGGGCGGTCGTGCTCGTGACGAACGCGATACACGCGAGCGGCGACGTCGCTCCCGTCCTTCGGATCGCGGCCGACGAGGCGCGGGCGACGTGGACGCTCCGCCGGGAACGCAGACAGGTGATGTTGACGTACCTAATCGTCATCTACATCTCGTTTCTGGTGTTTCTCGGCGTGATAGCCGCGCTTTCGGTGTCGTTCATCCCCGCGATCGAGGAGGCGTCGGTCGCGGGAACGGCGTCCGGATCCGGAACCGGCGTCGGGACGGGCGCAGGCGGGGCGGGCGTCGGCGGAGGACTCGCCGCCGGACTCGGCGACATCGACGGGAACGCGTACGAGCGATTGTTCTTCCACGCGGCGGCGATCCAGGCGGTATGTTCGGGGATCGTCGCCGGACAGCTCGGCGAGGGGTCAGCCAAGGACGGCGCGAAACACGCCGCGATCCTGCTCACGTTGACGCTCGTCGCCTTCGCGGCGATGGGCGGGCTGTGAGCGCGGGGCGGCTCGGAGAGACGGAGACGGCGGGCGGGTCCACCGCACCTATATCCGTCGCCGCCGACCGGCGGGTATGGACCCGCAGTCGACGTACGACCGGATCGCCGGCCACTTCTCGAAGACGCGGGAGTACGCCTGGCCCGAGGTCGAGTCGTTCCTCGAGGGACGGCGCGTCGACCGCGCGCTCGACGTCGGCTGCGGGAACGGACGGCACACCGAACTTCTGGCCGACCGCGCGGAGAGGGCGGTCGGCGTCGACCTCAGCCACGGACTGCTCCGAGAGGCGGTGCGACGGGCGCGCGACCGCGGATTCGACGACCGGGCTGCGTTCGTCCACGGCGACGCGGCGGCGCTCCCGGTCGCGACGGACGCGATCGATCTCGCGGTGTACGTCGCCACGCTCCATCACCTCTCGCCGCGATCCGCGCGGGTCCGGAGTCTGGACGAACTGGCGCGCGCACTCCGTCCGGGCGGGGTCGCGCTCGTGAGCGCGTGGAGCACGGCCCACGACCGGTTCGACCGCGAGGAAGGGTTCGACACGACCGTCGACTGGACGCTCCCCGGCGGCGAGACGGTGCCCCGGTACTACCACGTCTACGACCCCGAGGAGTTCGAAACGGATCTCGCGGAGAGCGACCTCGTCGTCGACGACGTCGACGTCTCGAGCGGGAACTGCTACGGAACCGTTCGTGCGCCGGGGACGCGGACCCGCCGGTTCGACGGATAACCGTCGCGGCCTGGACGGACGGAGAGTCAGAAGAGCCGTAAAACCGGAACAGAAGAGCCGTAAAACCGGAAGGGCCGTAGAACCGGAATCGGAAGAGCCGTGCCGAAACGCGGCGTCAGTCGGCCGTCACGCCGGTCCGATCCGCCGTCCCCTCCGGCATCGGCGTCACGAGCCGGTAGGCCGCGTAGAGGCCGAGGACTCCGATCCCGGCGAGGACGAAGGCCGTCCGGAGCGTCGGGTCGAAGAGCGGGGTCGCGACCACCTCGCCCGCGTCGTTGGTTATCGGGACCGGACTGTAGGGTTGCCCGGCGAGGATCTCGATCACGCCGAGTACGACGATCCCCGTGAGCATCAGTCCGGCGCTCAGCGCCATCGCCGCCCTGTCGATGATGTCTGGTTGGGTCATTGGGTGTCACCTCCTCAGCCGAGCAGGTACCGCAGCTTCGGGTGTCGTTCGACGAACTCGGTGCGCTCGATGACCGCGTCGAGGCCGTGGTACCGGCCGGCGGCCAGCACCATCACGGTCAGGAACAACAGCAGGCCCATGAAGTCACCGTTGACGAGGCCGTTGCCGAAGCCGGCGTTGCCGATCCAGAACAGGACCATGAATATGGCCCCGCCGAACGCGGCGAGCCGGGTGACCGCGCCGGCCATGAGCGCCAGCCCGATCAGCGTCTCGAACAGCGGGACGCCGGGCTCGATGAGCCACGCGAGGTTGTTCCCCATCCAGACCGGGATGGGTCCGAGCGCCGTGCCGGTCATCTCCGACATGTACGCCGGACCGTAGGTGAACGCCAACCCGTTCTCGATGAGTTTCGTCACGCCGGCGTGGAAGAACCACCAGCCGGTGACGACGCGCAGGAACGCGACCCAGTAGGCGGTCCACGGGCCGTCCAGCGCGAACTCGACGTCGGTCGTCAGGGGATTCCCCGTTTGGTATGCCATGAGCGTCACCTCACGTGTGAAAGTTGGCTCGGAACCGAGTTATACTCCGGCGACGACTCCCGCCCGACGGGAAGCGTTCCGAGGGGGTGAGAACGCGAGATCGTCGAAGTCGACGGGTGATCACTTCGGTCGAACCCCAACGCGACCCGTCGATCGTTCGTAGTAGGTTTGAACTCCCCATGGCGAAAACAGGCACTAACGCTCCGGTCGTGGGGCGGTTTCGTATCGTTCGATCTCGTTGGTCTTCTCTATTCGCTCGTAGATCTCTCGAAGCGTCTCCCGTGCTCGAAGGAGCTTGTGGTCTTCGAGGAACTCCCGACCAGCGTCACTGATGCCGTAGAACTTGTAGGGCATGTCGTTCCGCCGTTCGTCCTCCGGTAGAAACACTTCCTCGGCGATGCCGGCATCGACGAGCTGCTGGAGGTGCTGGCGGATCGTCGTCCGGCTCTTACTCGGGTTGACGTAATCGAGTTCCTTCAGGGTCGGGAGTCCCGACGGATGGCCGAGGATGTCCTGGATCAGCGCGAATCGAGTCTCCTGTGTGACGACGCTGAGCTGCTCTCGAACCGATTCTGGATCGCTTGGCGGACGATCGGAGGTGCTCATACCCCGTTGTTGAAATGGTACGTCGAAAAGCGTTTCGCTCAAATACGAATTGGTTAAAAGCGAAGTAGAGCCTGTCGATTACTGAACTCGTAGGTACGCAGGGATCGACATCGACGACGCCAAAGGGTAAACTCCTTATTCCGGCACCGAATTCAAACAGACGCGCGCCGGTGGTCTAGTGGTAGGACCTGAGCCTTCCAAGCTCATGGCCCGGGTTCAAATCCCGGCCGGCGCATCCTCCCGGCACATGACGAACGAGGAGCGACAGCGACGAGTGAGTCCGTGCCGGGAGGATGCGCCGAGGGTTTGAACCCTGGAAGTCGCAGCCCGCGCAGCGAGCGAAGCGAGCGAGCAGGACCGTTTTCCTCCGGTTCAAATCCCGGCCGGCGCACTCCCTTCGGTCGTGCGCCGCCCGTACTCCCGCTCGCTCACCCAGTTCGCTCGCGAGAGTCCCGGCCGGCGCATTTCTCGAACGAAGTGAGAGGAATCGCCGAATGGGATTTGATCCCTATCAGTCGCGCGCAGCGAACGACCACGACGATCGAGGCCGGTTATTCTGATGGAATCGACGTGTCGTCCACGAACATCACGTTCCCTCCGTTACCGCCGATGCTCACGGTGGTTCGGTCGATACCGTCGGCGTCGTTGAAGAACGGGACGTCCTGCGCCCGCTCGGCTCCGTTCACGCGCACCACGCCGACGACGTTCTCGTCCCAATCGATCTCCTCAAGCGTCACGTGGAAGAACTCCTCGCTCGAGGGCCAAGGTAGCTCCGCCACGACCGCACCCTCCTCGATGTCGCTCGGCTGAGCTCCCGAGCCGTTGACCGCCAGGAAGCCGTTCGACCAGTTGTAGTTGACTCTGAACACGACCGTTCCGTCGATCTGCCACTCAGTGTAGGAGTCGGCGTATATCTCTCCGGTCTCCAGCGCGTGGGCAGTTTCCAGCGTCGTCGGTCGTTCAGCGGCACCGACGTTCTCCCACTTCGGATTATCGTCCGCATTGCCCTCGGCGAATTCGACGGACCACGAACCCGACGAACTCCGTCCTTGTGACGGTTCGAAACTCGACGTCAATTCCGGGGCCGGATCCCAATCCGAAGCGCTCCCGTCCTCGAAGTCGTCGATATCGAAGGCACCGCCCGAAGACGTATCCGAGTCTCCCCCCTCAGTAGAGTCTTGATCATCAGACGTGTCCTGCTCCTCGGAGGACTGTTGGTCCCCGTCGGACTGGCCGTCTCCCGACGACTGTTGTTCCTCCTCCGTCGTCTCTTGACCGTCGGAGGAGTTCCGGACGCCGGACGCTTCCCCCTCCGGCGTGTCATCCGACTGGATCCCGAGCAGCTCCTCTGCCCCGAGATAGAAACCGACCATGAGTCCGATGGATCCCGTTCCGACGTAACTCAAAAACTCGCGTCGAAGTCCCATATCATTCGGATTCGGAACAATACGGATAAACACGACGGAATATGTATAAATCAGTCCTATCGACACGTCAGTTGCGAACTGGATTTGCCGATCCACGGAATTCAATTGACGGACACACGTCAGAACAGATCGTCCGTCGTCTCGGCAGTCCGCAACGCTCCTAACGTCGTAGACCGAAGGGACTGCGGATACTTCATCTCGAGCGGGATCGCGTCTACCAACTCGTAGGAGATTCCCGTCTCAGAATCTCAACGATTTGATTCCCGAAAAACCACCACCTACAGACTCGCTCCCCCGTCGACCCACACGGTCTCGCCGGTCACGTAGCTCGCGCCCTCAGAAGCGAGGAAGAGGTACGCGTCACGCAGGTCCGCGGGAGTGCCGGCTCGGGACGGGAGTCCGTCCGAGTCTTCGATCTCGCTCGCCTCCTCCGACCAGCCCTCGCGGATCTCGGTCGCGATCGGTCCCGGAGCGACCGCATTCACCCGGATCCCGTGTCGATCGAGTTCGAGGGCCGCGCTCCGGGTGAGCATCCGGATGCCGCCCTTCGTCGCCGCGTAGTGGGAGTGGTTCCACTCGGCGCGCTCGGCCGTCGTCGATGACGTGTTCACGATCGTCCCCTCGACGCCGCGGTCGATCATGTCCCGCGCGGCCAGCTGCGTGCCGAAGAACGTACCCCTGAGGTTGACGCCGTGGACGGCGTCGAAGTCCTCGGGGGTGACGTCGAGGAACTCGAGGCTGCGGTGAACGCCCGCGTTGTTCACCATCACGTCGACTCCGCCGAACTCGCCGGCCGCCTCGATCACCGACGCGATCTGACTCGGCTTGGAGACGTCCGTCCCGACGAAGGCGGCGGTCCCGCCGCGCTCCTCGATGGTCTCGTGCGTGGGGACGTCGGCGTCGGTGTCCTTCGGTGCTTCCCGAACGTCGGCGTTGATCACGGTCGCTCCCGCGTCGCCGAATCCGGTCGCGACCGCGCGGCCGATCCCGCTCGATCCCCCCGTGACCACGACCGTCTCGCCGGAGAAGTCCGCGTCGATGGTTCCCATACGAACGGTCGAGCGCGGCGGATCAAAAAGGTCGGCATCGTCGTCCGTCGATCGGCTCGTCGACTCGGTTGGGAAGCCGTGAGGACCGGGCGAGCGAGCCGTCTCAGTCGTCGTCCGCGGCCGCCTCCGGCTCCGTCGACGGAGACTCTCGCGGCCCGCCGGCGTGTCCCTCGTGGGCGACCGCGGTCGCCAGGAGTTCGGGGGAGATCGCGGGCACCTCGTCGTCGCTCACGGAGCCGTCGCGCGCGATGGCCTCCTTCGCGCGCGGGAACTCGCGGATCTCCTTGTGGATCGCGAGGCCGGCCTTCGCGCCCTGCCCCATCGCCACCGGGATCTGGTTGTGGCCGGGGGTGACGTCGCCGACCGCGAAGACGCCGTCGACGCTCGTTCGCCCGTGGTCGTCGACGTCGATCGTGCCGTCGTCGGTCAGATCGCAGCCGAGCGACTCCGCGAGGGCGGTGTTGTAGTCGGAGCCGTACATCGGGAAGCCGCCGCGGTACTCCCGGCGGGTGCCGTCCGCGAACTCCAGCGCCTCGAGCCACCCCGAGTCCGGGTCGTTCTCGACGCCCGTGACCTCCTCGCGGACCACCTCGATCGGGTGCGCCTCGAGCTGGGCCGCGGTCTCGTCGCTCCACGTCGGCTCCGCCCCGCGGGTCAACAGGTCCACGTCGTCGGTGACGTTGAGCATGATCATCGCGACGTGGGCCGCGGCCTCGCCGTGGCCCATGACGTACACCGGCTCGTCGACGAACATGTACGCGTCACAGTGGAGACAGTAGTGGAGGCCCTTGCCCGTTCGGGGCAGCGGCGGGTCCGGTCGCTTATCGGAGAACCCGGTCGCGAGGACCACCCGCTTCGCCGAGAACTCGTCGTCGCCGGCGACGAGCCGGAACCGATCGTCTCCGTCCTCCCCGTCGTCGGTCCGCTCGATCGACTCGACGAAGCCGCGCTCGAAGTCGCCGCCGTAGGAGGCCACCTGCTCGCGGGCGGTCGCGAGGAACTCGTTGCCTGAGGTCTCCTCGGTGACACCGATCACGTTGTGTGTGTCGGCCATCATCGCCGCGCGGCCGCCTCCTCGGTCTATCAGCACCGTCTCGTGGCCGAGTCGCGCGCCGTACAGCGCCGTCGTCAGTCCGGCCGGACCGCCGCCCACGACCGCGACGTCGTACCTCTGCTCGTCGGAAGCACTCATTGGCGGTTGTACGGGTCGGATCGGGTTAAATGTCCATGAGGTGTGCGCGGCGATCGGCCAGCCGCGGGCAACGGGAACCGACAGGGATCACGGGCAGTCAGGGAGTTTATGCGCGCCGGGCGCGTGCTCCCGGTCGTGCCGGGACGTCTCGCCGCCGCGGTCGCCCTCCTGCTCGTCGGCACCGTCGCCGACGTGTGGTCGACGTACCTCGCGATCTCGACCGGCGAGTTCGTAGAGGGCTCGCCCGTCGGCCGGACGTTCATCACGTGGCTCGGCCCGCTCCGCGGGATGCTCCTCACGAAGGCGATCGGAATGGTCGTCATCGGGATCCCCGTCGCGGTCGCGGGCGGGAGCCGCCGGCTCGTCGCGGCGGTGATGTGCGCCGGCGTGGGCGCGATCTCGCTTCTCGCGGCCGTCCGAAACCTGCTCCTCGTCGCGGGCTATCTCGGGTGACCCGACCGTTCGACTCCGTGGTCCGTCTCATTCCCCGCGATACAGCCGTTCCGCGGTCCGCTCTGGCAGGCCCGCCCGTTCGACCGCCTCGGCGACGCGGTCGACGTCGTATCCGACCCGCCTGAGGTCGACCTCGCCGGCGTCGGTATCGAGCACCGCGTAGGCGGCGTCGGGGTCGCCGTCGCGGGGCTGACCCACGCTGCCGGGGTTGACGACGAGCCGACCGCTGACCGACCGAGCCCCCTGGACGTGGGTGTGGCCGAGGACGAGGCCCTCGAGGTCCGTCGCGTCCTCCTCGCCAGCGAGCTCCTCGAGGTGCCGGTCGAGCGCCGGGAACTCCTCGGGGTAGACGTACGCGTCCTCGCGGTCGGGGGCGGGGTGCGAGTGGACGAGATGGTGGCGGCCGTCCGCGAACCGCGTCGCTCGCGGCAGCTCGCGGAGCCACGCCAGTTGCTCCGACGAGAGTTCGCGTTTCGCGTGTTCCAAGCCCGCCTCGGCCATCCGGTTGGCGCGATATCGTTCGGGCGTCTCGACGATGCGATCGTGGTTCCCGCGGACCGTCGCCGCCGCGACCTCGCGAACGCGGGCGAGACACTCGGCGGGCCACGGGTTGTAGCCGACCACGTCGCCGGCACAGACGATCACGTCCACCGCGGGCATGTCCTCGAGGACCGCCTCCAGTGCCGGCAGGTTCGCGTGGACGTCCGAGAGGAGTCCGACCTTCATCACGTGCGGGTTCGAGAGCGAGGGCGGAATACCTTTTGTCGGCGTGTGTCGGGACCCGAACCCGACGCGTGCCCTCTCCCGCCCGAGGGCTTATCATCGCAGGACCGAAGGGACCGGTAATGGCACCGACCCTTCTCAACGCCGCGCTCGGTGCGCTCCTCGCGGCGGCGCTTCTCGGGCCGGCGTTCGACGGCCGAACGGTCTCCGTCGTCGTCGCGGCCGCCGTCCTGCCGAACCTCGACGCGGTCGCGAGCCTCGCGGTCGCGGGCGCGACGAATACGCTCCTCCATAACGTCTGGATCCCGCTCGCGCTCGCGGGGCTGCTCTACTGGGACACGGCGCTCCGCGAGCGATCCACCCTCCGCGAGCGCCACGGCTGGCGGGGCGTACGGACCGCGTGGGTCGTGCTCGCGGGATTCGCGGCCGCCGGGGTCGCTCCGGATCTGTTCGGTACGCCGGGAGCGAACCTCCTGTACCCGATCGAGGACGCGTACTACGTCGTGGACGGCCTCCTGCTGTTCTCGACGCAGGACGGGATCGTCCAGACGTTCGTCTCGGCGACCGCCGACGGCCCCGGCCTCCTCCCGTTCGAGAGCACGGGGACGACAGAGACGCGCGCGATCCCGACGTGGGTGAACCCCGACGGCCGGCCCGGCCTCGCGCTCGGGGCCGAACGCGAGTTCGTCGTCGTCGAGGCCGGCTGGCAGGCTGTCGTCCTCGCGAGCGCGGTCGCGTCGCTCGCGGTCCGGTTCCGGCCGCGGACGCGAGCGAGCGCCGAGACGGGAGACCACGCGGGCGACGCGGGGGAGGCGAGCCGGTAGATGGTCTCCTCGATCGTTCACGCCGGGTTCGCGTTGGTGCTCGCGGCGGGGTTGCTGAGAGGGTCGTACGACCGCCGGGCGCTCGCCGTCGTCCTCGCGATCGTTCTCCTCCCCGAGGCCGACTCCCTTCTGGGGCCGGTCATGTCCGGCGCGCATCGGACCGTCGGGCACAACTTCGTGTTCCCGGCGGCGGCCGCGCTCCTGATCTACTACGACACGCGGATCCGCGAGGAGTCCGCCATCCGCGAGCGTTTCGCCGACCGCGGCGTCCGGATCGCCTGGGTCGCGCTGTTCGTCCACGTCTTCGCGCACGTCTCGCTCGACTGGGCGCACCTCGATGGCGTCAACGTCCTGTGGCCGCTCCACGACTCCTTCTTCCGACTGGAGGGCGAGTTGGTCTGGTCGTCGGCCGACGGCCTCGTTCAGACGTTCGTCGACGTCGAACTCGATCCGGAGACCGGCGACCGGCGGGTCGACGCCGGCAGCACGGGGACCACGCAGTCGGTCCACGTGAACAACCCGGTCGAACCGGACGATCCGGAAGCCCTCGCCGAGGCGGAGACGATAGACCGACGATTCCCGGTCGCGGGACGCGGGTGGCGGCTCTACCTCCTCGGACTCGGTCTCTTCACCGTGATCGCCCGAAAACTCCAGGGCGACCCGCCGGTCGGTTCGACGGAGTGAGTCCGTGGCTCTCGGTCGTACCGTTGAACCCTCGGCGGATGAGAGGCTTTGATCGGCTCGCGGTCAGTACAGACGAAGGAACGAGCGATCGCCGGAGGGGTGGCGCGCCTCCGAGTGCCCCGGAGGGGCACGAGGAGCCCGCGAGGGACGCTGCGAACGGAGTGAGCAGCGAGGCTGGGGAGGCGTGAGGCGCGGTTGCGGGGCGGTCGGGTGGGACTCAAAGGGGCAGTCGCGAGGCGGGCGCAGGCGACGTAAGCACCGCAACGAGAGAGTGAGCGAAGCGAACGATCGAGTGAGGAGCGCAGCGAGCGTGCGCCCGCCTCGCGACTGGGGCTTTGGAGACGTTCACCGCGCCAGCAACGATCCTCTTCTATTCTCCTCGACCACTCACGAAACACCCGCCATATAAGCCATCAAGATCTAACGGCCGGTTCAGACGAATTCGTCCTCAAAAAACGCGATAACGACGGATCTCCGCCGCCAGCCCTCCGAAAGAAGATCCGCCGCAGTTCCGACGCCGAAAGAAGACCCGCCTCCCTCAGAAGAGGTAGAACAGCGGGAAGAGGAACACCCAGACGATGTCGACGAAGTGCCAGTAGAGCCCGAAGTACTCGACCGGCCGCTCGTCCTCCAAGTACGCCCCGTGGTACGCCCGGTAGAACAGGAACCCGGCGATCAACAGCCCACCGACCACGTGAACGCCGTGAAGTCCCGTCGTGACGTAGTAGATCGACGCCTGGACCGGGTCGCCGTGAGAGTTCGACGCGATCGTGACGCCGACGTCGTAGATCTCGTGGTGCCACTCCCACATCTTGATCGCGAGGAACGTCAGACCGAGGACGATCGTCGTTCCCAGCGACGCGAGCAGCCCCTTCCGGCTGTTGCGGTGAGCGGCCACTAACGCGAGGATCACGGTGAACGAGGAGGTCAACAACACGAACGTGTTGATGAGCCCGGGCAGCGACTCGGTCAGCGGCGACCACTCGCGCCAGCCGGCGTTATACCGGATGAACACCGCCGCCGAGATGAACGCCCCGAAGACGATCACGTCCGACGCGAGGAAGAACCACATCCCCAGTTTCACCTTCTCGACGCCGTTGAACGGCCAGCGCTCCGCGAACTCGGCGGGGGGCGCATAGAAGTCCTCGAAGCCCCACTTCACACCGGTGTACACGAGTCCGAGCAGCCCGACGACCGTCAGTATCGGATACACCGGGTTGCTGATCGTCACCGGCGTGGTCGCCAGCGAGTCGGCGGCGCCGATAGAGATGGAGTCGTTGAACCCGGAGAGTCCGAGGAACATGACGAGCGTCGCCATCGAGAGCGCAAACGGCCAAATGCTCGCGTGGCTCGGGTGTTTATCCCAGTGTGCGTACTCGCGGATGTGGTCCGCGTGGCTGTCCCCGCCGTCGGTGGCGGCGTTGCCGTTCTCGTCGGCCTTGACCGCCGGACCGCCGTCCGGGACGTAGTCCTTCACGAACTCCAACTTACCGGAGGCGTACGACGGCCGGTTCGGCCAGTTCTCTATCGGCGGCGGCGAGGGGACCGCCCACTCGGCCGTCCGCGAGTAGTCCCACGGATTCTCGCCCGCGTCGGGACCCGAGACGAACGACTTCAGGAAGTTGTAGAACATGATGAAGAAGGAGAATCCGAGCAGGAACGCGCCGATCGTCCCGATCTGGTGGAAGATCTGGAACTCGGGGTTGTACTCGAACACCCGGCGGGGCGTCTCCCAGCCGATGAACATCGAGGCGTAGACCATGTTGAAGCCGATGAAGAAGGCGACGAAGTGGACCTTGCCGAGGAACTCGTCGTACATCTTCCCCGTCATCTTCGGGAACCAGTAGTAGGCCCCGCCGAACAGCGCGGTCGCGCCGCCGAACATCACGTAGTGGAAGTGCGCGACCACCCAGTAGGTGCCGCGGAACTCGTAGTCGAGGACGATGGCGCCGAGGAAGACGCCGGTGATGCCCCCAAGGATGAACAACAGCAGCGCGCCGAACGCGAACAGGAAGGGCGTCGTGAACTGGATGCGGCCCTTCATCAGCGTGTAGATGAGCGAGAAGACGACCAGGTCGAACGGAAGCGAGATACCGATCGTGGTCGCCATCATCAGCGTCTTGATCTCGAGGTTGATCGTCGTCAGGAACATGTGATGCATCCACACGAGGAACGACTGAACGGAGATCAGACAGATGGCGATGATGACCCACTTCCGGCCGACGAGCCGGCGGCCGGAGAACGTCTGGAACAGCTCGAGCATGACGCCGAGCGCCGGGAAGAAGACGATGTACACCTCGGGGTGCCCGAAGAACCAGAAGAGGTGGCCCCACAGCAGGGAGCCGCCCTCGGTCGCCGAGAAGTAGACGCTCCCGAGAACGCGGTCGGACGCGAGGATGAGCCCGAGGGCGAGTAGCGCGGCGAAGGCGAAGAGCATCATCCAGACCGTCGCGAGCATCGACCACGTGAACATCGGCATGTCCATGATCCCCATCCCCTCCGCACGCGAGTGGTGTATGGAGGTGAGGAAGTTCACCGTCGAGGCGGTGATGCCGATGACGAACATCGCGAGCGCCAGGACCGCGCCGGTCGATCCGATACTCGGCGTGTACATCGGGACGTTGAGCGGCGCGTACATCGTCCAGCCGGCGCTGAGGGTACCGCCCTGGAAGAAGCTGATCCCGAGGAGGACCCCGGAGAGCAGGTACATCCAGTAGGAGAGCGCGTTCAACCGCGGGAACGCGAGGTCGTCAGCCCCGATCTGGAGCGGGACGAAGTAGTTCGCGAACCCGAATCCGAACGGCGAGAGGAACCAGAACACCATTATGAGGCCGTGAGCGGTGACCGCCTCGTTGTACGCCAGCCCGGAGAGGACCTGGTTCGCCGGGTCCCACAGTTGGACGCGGATCAGCAGCGCCAGAACCCCGCCGAAAAGCAGGAAGAACAGCGCCGTGATCATGTAGAGGATCCCGATGTCCTTGTGGTTGGTCGTGACGAGCCAGCGACGGACGGAGGTCGTCGGCGGGAGCTCGCTCATGCGGAGACACCTCCGACGGCCGGCGCCGTAACGCTCGCGGTGCCGAGGTCACCCTCGACGCTCGAGCTGTTGGCTCCCTCGGAGTCACCCTCGGTGCCCGCGTACCACTCCTCCCATTCGTCCTGGGGAATGACCGTGATCTGCCCTTTCATCGCCGAGTGGCCGGAACCGCACAGCTCGAAGCACTCGACGAGGTAGGTCGCCTCTCCGCCCTGTTCTCGGACTTCCTCGGAACTCACGGTGAACCAGGTCTCGCTGGTCTCACCGGGGATGGCGTCGGATTTTATCCGTAAGTCCGAGGATCCGAAGTTGTGCCACACGTCCCTCGAGGTTATTTTCAAGTCGATCCGCTGGTCCGCGGGGACGATCAGTTCGTTCATCTCCGTGTGGCCGTTGGGGTAGAAGTACTCCCAGCCGAACTGGTACCCCTCGACGGTGATCTCGATGTCTCCCTCGTCGCCCGTGTCGGGGCCGTCCTCGACGTACAGCAGCAACCCATACGCGTACACGACGAGACTGATGACGACGATCGCGCTCAGTCCGAACGACAGGAAGAGTTTCTTCGCCTTCGGGCCGCCCTGTCCGGTGGGCAGCTCGCCGACGACCGGCGCGTCGAAGTCCTCCGGCGCCTCGCTGCCGTCGTCACGATACTTGTAGACGTTCCACAACGTGTACGAGACCACGATGATACCGATGACCGTCCCCAGCGTGAGGAAGACGAAGAAGATCTCGTCGAACACCTCCGCTTGTGCCCGCCAGTCGGTCCCTTGTTGTAGGGTTATTGGGTCTATCATGTTCGTCTCTCAGCTCTTATCGTTCCCTTGGCGATGGCGCACTTAGCTCTTGTGTACGCCGGCGTCCGCAGGGTGCGTGGGGGCGCATACGAAGGCTATTTGTACACGCGTCCGGACCGGGTAGTAACGAGGAATTCATGGCTTCGCTTACCCTCTTGAGTACGGCGTTGATGGGGCTGCTCGTCCTGGCCACGGTCGTCGCCGCCGCTCGGATCGGCGGGCAGCGCGCGCCCGGAGCGGACGAGACGGAAGACACCTATACCGCACTCACACGGCAGCTATCCGGGATCGCGCGGACTCCGGCCGTGTGGTCCGTCGCGTTCGTCGTCATCGCGTTGGGCGTCGGCGCACTCGTCGTTCTCTCGGTCGGGAACTTCGCGTTCGTCGAGGGCTTCACCGGCTCGCTCCTCAGCGCGTTGTACGCCGTCGTCGGACTGCTCGTCACCGGGTTCGTCTTCCTCGGCGCGTACTTCGGCGTGCGCGGACGGGGGCTCGGAAACGCACACGGCGTCGCCGCCGGATCGTTCGCGGCCGGACTGGTCTTTCTCGTGTTGATCGCGGTCCAGCTGCTCGTCGGCGTCATCGGCTAGCGGCGGAGGAGGGGTTGGAGGCCGGGGACGGTCACGTTCGCCAGGGTTGACCGCGTTCTCCGGCGTGTCTCCACTCGACACGTCCCTCTACTCGGCGTGTCCCCCTACCCGACGTGTTCTCCGGGAGTACGGGCCCTACGCGAGCGAGACGCCGTTACGGCAGAGATACGCGCTCGCGTCCTTGATCTCGACCGGGCTTCCGATGATCCGGCATCGACTATCAGCCTCGATGATCGTCAGAGTGAACCGCTCTTCGAGCCCGTCGCGGAGCCCGTCGAGCGCGCAGGCGGGGACCAGGATCTGCGTGCTGTCACGGAACGTCGAGGCGTCTGGCATTCGACGTGTGCCGCGAGGGGCGACCTCCGGATAACCGTGTCGAAATGTCTCTCCGGTAACGTGTCCGGTCGCGGCCGCCGGGGCAGCCGACGGCGGCCCACGGTCTCCCCGGCTGTCGAAGGAACACTTTTAACGAGTCGAGCGGCCGAGGTAGTATCGATGGGACTGGAAGCAGAGATAGAGGAACTCCGCGAGGAGATCGCCGAGACGCCCTACAACAAGTCCACGGAGGCACACATCGGGCGGCTGAAGGCGAAGCTCGCGGAGAAAAAGGAGAAACTGGAGAACCAGTCCTCCGCCGGCGGCGGCCACGGCTACGCCGTCGAGAAGCACGGCGACGCCACCGTCGCGCTCGTCGGGTTCCCGAGCGTGGGCAAATCCACGCTGATAAACGCCCTCACCAACGCCGACAGCGAGGTCGGCTCCTACGAGTTCACGACCCTCGACGTCAACCCCGGCATGCTGAAGTACCGCGGCGCGAACGTCCAGATACTCGACGTACCGGGGCTGATCGAGGGGGCCGCCGGCGGTCGCGGGGGCGGCAAGGAGGTGCTGTCGGTCGTCCGGACCGCGGATCTGGTCGTGTTCATGCTCTCCGTGTTCGAGATCGAACAGTACGACCGGCTGAGCGAGGAGCTGTACGCCACCAACATCCGGATCGACGCGGAGCCGCCGAACATCAACATTCGGAAGACGCACAAGGACGGCATCGGGGTGACGATGAGTGACGACGTGAGCCTCGCCGAGGACACCGTCAAGCAGGTGCTCCGCGAGTACGGCTACGTCAACGCCAAGGTGACGATCCCCCACGACCTCACGATCGACGAGCTCGTCGATGCCGTGATGGACAACCGCGTCTACCTCCCCTCGATGGTCGCGGTCAACAAGGCGGACCTCATCGACAAGAGCTACCTTCCGACCGTCAAAGAGGAGCTTCGCGACCGCGGGCTCGACCCCGACGACGTGGTCTTCATCTCCGCGGAGGAGGAGCGCGGACTGGATGGGCTCAAAGAGCGGCTCTGGAAGGAGTTGGGACTCATTCGGATCTACATGGACAAGCCGGGGCGCGGCGTCGACTACGAGGAGCCGCTGATCCTTTTTTCGGGAGCTACCGTCGGCGACGCCTGCGAGAAGATCGGCGGCGAGTTCGACGAGCGCTTCAAGTTCGCGCGCGTGAGCGGCGAGAGCGCCAAACACGACGACCAGCAGGTCGGGAAGGGCCACGAGCTCGCCGACGAGGACGTGCTCCGGATCGTCGCCCGTAAGTAGCGAATAGACCGGATTCGTGTGTCGTTGCTGACGCGGTTTTAGCTTTCGGAGCCCCAGCCGCTGGACCGTCCAAATCGAGACACAGAGTCTCGGTGAACACCAGCAAAGCCCCAGTCGTGAGGACTCGGGGGCCTCGCTGCGCGCTTCAGTCGCTCACTTCGTTCGCTCCTTCCAGTGCTTACTTCGGCCGCCATCGCCCTCACGACTGCCCCTTTGAATCCCACCCCGCCCCGCGGCCCCGCACCTCATGCCTCCCCAGCCTCGTCGCCGGACTACGTCCGGCTGCCAGAGGCGCGTAGCGCCTCGCTGCGACTCCCTTCGGTCGTCGCGTCCCTCGCGGGCCGGTCGCGGGCCGAAGGCCCGCTCCCGGGCGCGCCACCGCGACAGAGAACCGAATCAGGTGTCGATGAGGACAGATGGGATCTCGAAGCGACCGACCGAAAGGCGCTTTTCACGCGGCCGCGACCCACGAGCATGATCACGGTCGCTCTGGCGGGGAAGCCGAACGCGGGCAAGTCAACCTTCTTCACGGCCGCGACGATGGCCGACGTCGACGTCGCCAACTACCCGTTCACGACGATCGACGCCAATCGCGGGGTCACCGCGGTCCGCACGGAGTGCCCCTGTCTCGACCGCGAGGAGCGCTGCGGAAACGAGCGCTGTCACGACGGCACGCGGTACGTCCCGGTCGAACTCCTCGACGTGGCCGGGCTCGTCCCCGGCGCACACGAGGGGAAGGGACTCGGCAACAGGTTCCTCGACGAGCTGACGAACGCGGACGTGGTGTTGAACGTCGTCGACGCCTCGGGCGCGACGAACGCCGAGGGAGAACCCGTCGAGCCCGGCAGCCACGACCCGGTCGCCGAGGTGGACTTCATCGAGACGGAGATGGACCTCTGGCTCGCCGGCGTGATCGACGACAACTGGGAGGGGATAGAGCGGGGCTCGCGCGCGCCCGACTTCGACCTCGAGGCATCGCTCACCGAGATGCTGACCGGGGTGGGCGCGACCGAGGCCGACGTGGCGGCGGTCCTCCGGACGCTCGAGTACCCCGCCGATCCGAAACGCTGGGACGACGCGGACCGCGAGGCGCTGGCCCGCGAGATCCGCCGCCGGACGAAGCCCATGGTCGTCGTCGCGAACAAGGCTGACGTCGCGCCGCCGGAGACCCTCGACCGCCTCCGCGAGGCGACCGACAAGCCCGTCGTCCCCGCGACCGCCGACGGTGAACTCGCGCTCCGCCGGGCCGCCGAGGCGGGCGTCGTCGCCTACGACCCCGGCGACCCCGACTTCGCGGTGACCGGCGACGTCTCCGACGAGCAGCGCGCCGCCCTCGAGTCGATCCGCGAGGTGATGGAGACACTCGGCGGAACCGGCGTCCAGTCCGCGCTGAACGCGGCCGTCTACGACCTGCTTGACCGGATCACGGTCTACCCGGTCCAGGACGCGAGCAAGTGGACCGACGGGACGGGAAACGTCCTCCCCGACGCCTTCCTCCTGCCCGACGGGGCCACGCCCCCCGATCTCGCGTACGCGGTCCACACCGACATCGGCGAGGGGTACCTCCACGCGGTCGACGCGCGGTCGAACCGCCGGATCGGCGAGGACCACGTCCTCTCGGAGGGGGACGTGGTGAAGATCGTCTCGACCGCGGGGCCGTAGGGCTGAAAGGAACGCGACCGCTCGGTCTACCGGCCTACTCCGCGGAGATCACGTCGTCGATCCGGAGGAGCATCGTCGCCGCCTCGGTCGCCGAGTCGACGGCCTCGCGTTTCACCGCGGCGGGGTCGACGATCCCCGCCTCGAGGGGGTCGCCGACGCGGGCGGTCCGGCCGTCGGCGACGACGCCCGCCCGACCCTCGCGGTCGTGGGTCGCCCGCAGGTCGACGAGGGTGTCGATCGGGTCCGCCCCGGCGTTCTCCGCCAGCGTGCGGGGGAGGGCGTCGACGGCGTCCGCGAACGCCTCGATCGCGAGCTGTTTGCGCCCCTCCACCGAGGCCGACGCTCTGCGGAGGTGCGCCGCGATGGCGACCTCGGTCGCGCCCGCGCCGGGGACGATCCCGCTCTCGCGGGCGGCGACGACGGCGTCGACCGCGTCGTTCACGGCGCGCTCGAGCTCGTCCACGACGTGCTCGGTCGAGCCGCGGACGAGCAGGGTCACCGCCCGGCTCGCGTCGCCGCCGCGGACGAAGACGAGGTCGTCGTCGCCCTCGCTCTCGACCGCGATAGACTCCGCGTGGCCGAGGTCGTCGGTCTCGACGTCGTCGAGGGTCCCGAGCCGCTTCGCGCCCGTCACGCGGGCGACGTCGGTGGCGTCGGAGGACTTCACGCTCTCGAACGCCAGGATCCCGGCGTCGGCGAGGTATCCGGCCACGCGGTCGTCGATCTTCTTCCGGCAGACGAGGACGTCGACGCCGGCCTCGGAGAGGGCGTCCGCGTAGCCGCGTAGCTCGTCGTCCTCCGCTTTCAGCGCCGCGTTGAGTCCGTCGACGGAGGAGATCGTGTACTCCGCGTCGACGTCGCCCTGTCGAACCTCGAGTTTCGTCTCGAGGAGCGCCACCGAGGCGTCCTCGACCGTCCGGGGCATCCCGTCGTGGACGGGCTCCTCCTCGATGACGATCCCGTCGACGAGCTCCGTCGCCGACGACGCCGCGCCGGTCCGGGGGTGGACGTGGACCGAGTCGCGGTCGATCCCGTCGTCGGCGACCCGATCGACCGCCTCGACGACGAGTTCGGCGAGATCGTGGGCGGCGGTGTCGCCGGTTCCCTTGCCGGTCATCGACGACTCCGCCACGGACGCGAGCAGGTCGTCCGCGTCGTCGACGTCGACCAGTTGCTCGTCGATCGCCTCGGCCGCCAGCCGGGCCGCCTCGGCGTACCCCTCGACGATCACGGTCGGATGGAGGTCGTCCTCGAGCAAGTCCTCGGCCCGCGAGAGCAGTTCGCCGAGGAGCACGGCCGCGGTGGTGGTCCCGTCGCCCACCGACTCCTCCTGGGACTCCGCGACCTCGACGATCATCTGGGCCGCGGGGTGGTCGATGTCCATCTGGTCGAGGATCGTCGCGCCGTCGTTCGTGACGACGACGGTGCCCGTCGAGTCGACGAGCATCTTGTCCATCCCGCGGGGTCCGAGCGTCGTGCGGACGGCCTCGGCGATCGCCTTCCCCGCGGCCACGTTGGACTCCTGGGCGGCGCGGCCGCGCGTTCGTTCGCTGTCCTCCGAGAGCACGTACAGGGGTTGAGTACGGGATGCCATACGTCGCGGATACTCGGTCAGCGGTTCTATATATACTCGTCGTTCCTGATCGACGGAGATCGCCCGAAGGGAACGGGTCGGGTGGAAAGGCGACCGCGCCGACGTCGACCGACAGGCACATGCGATGCGCGTGGGATACTCACGCGAATGCTGGGGTTGGAACACGACTTCCGGATCGTCGACACCCACGCCTCTCTCGACCCGGACGAGGCCTCCGTCGCCGCGCACGGTCGGGACATCACGCCGGAGCGTCTCGAGCGCGAGATGCACCAGGCGGGGATCGTCCGCGCGGTCGCGAGTCCCGGTCGCCGCGCCTCCGGACGGAGCTACCTCCGCGCCAACAACGCGGTCGCCCGGCTCTCCGTCGACCGTCCCTTCGTCGCGTTCGCCCGACTCAACGGTCCCCGCGACGCCGGGAGCGGCCCCGTCTCCGCCGTCCGCAACCTCAGAGCCGAGCGCGACGACCACCACGCCCGCCCGGACGACGTCGAGCAGTACTCCTACGACGACCGGTTTCACGGGTTCACGCTCGTGCCGCCGTACGACGGACTGCCGAACGCGGACGTCCTCGAGCGGTTGGAGGCGGCCGACCTCCCCGTCATCGTCCACGGCGGGGAGCGCTTCCCGCCGGACGCGGTCGAACGCGAGCTGCTCGGCTACGACTTCCCGGTCGTGCTCGCCAGCTTCGGCGGCTACCCACTCGACACCGATCTGATGAACCGGACGCTCGACCTCTTGGAGGAACACGACCGGCTCTACGTCGACACGAGCGCCGTCCGCTACCGCGAGATCCTCGAACGCGGCGTGTTGGAACACCCCGACCGCGTCGTGTTCGGCTCCGGTGCGCCCCACGTCCACCCGAACGTCGGGGTGATGGAGGTGTTGACTCTCGACGTCTCCGAGGACCTGATGCGGCGCGTCTTCGCGAAGAACCCGGTCAGGCTCGTCCCCGCGCTCGCCGAGGGCGCGGACGTCTGAAGGGAGGGGCCGCAAGCGTCGAGGCCCGAAGCGACGATCACTTGTCGCGTCGTCGCCGACGGGCGGGCATGAACGAGGACCCCGTCGACGACCACCCCGCCGGCGACCCGCGCGTCGAACACGTCGAGGTCGTCCGCGCGCGCGGCCACGAGAACGTCACCGCCGAGCACGCGAGCACCTTCGAGTTCACGACCGACGACTGGCTCACGCCCGCGGGCGACTGTATCCTCGGCGTCGCGGCCGACCGAACCCCGCGGGACTTCTCCGCGGCGTTCCGGGAGGCGTGTCAGGATCCGGACGCGACGATCGCGGCGACGATCACGGTCGAGGCCGAGGATGGCGAGACGCACACGGAGACGATCGTCGGCCGGGGCGACCCCGGTCTCGCGCTCGTCGACGATCGGTCGATGGTCGGCCGGACGAGCGAGTACTCCGACGACGAGCGGACGATCTTGGTCGACGCCGACGCGGCCGCCGCCGACCTCGACCGCGACCTCGTGGCCGCGCTCGCCGACGGCGCGGACGTGGAGTTGCGGCTCGAGGTTCGGTGAGCGTCTGGTGCTCGCAACCTACTCACACGAATCAAGCCAAGTACCACGGACCCCTCGGAACGGCGGTCATGAACGGCGACACGGACTGGGAACGAGATATATCAGCGGAGTGAGAACTCAATAAGGGAGAATAAGAATGAACATCAATCGATTCTGGACGACGGCCGGCGAGTTCGATCTGTCCAAGGTGCTGATCTGGGGTGGCCTGCTGGTGACACTGATCCCCGGCTTCTATCTGATCTTTGCGTAGCGACAGAACGCTTATTCCGTGGTAACTACTACTATCACCTATGAGTACTGGCCGGGAGATCCGCCTGATCGAGGAGGACGAGGGCGGTTGGTCGGCGATCGACCAGGAGTTGAACGTCGCCAGCCAAGGCGAGACGCGCGAGGAGGCGCTTGCGAACCTCGACGAGGCGATCGAACTGACGGAAGAAGCCCGTGAGGCGGATACGCCCGCGCCGGAACCGGACGCTCCCTGGTTCGAGGGATGAGCGGCCCGCCGCGAAATTTCTCCGGTCGAGAGATCGTCAACGTCCTCACCTCGGTCAACTACCGCAAGGACCGCCAGCGCGGAAGCCACGCGATTCTGAAGTACACGAACTCCGACACCGGCGAGGTTCGAACCGTCACCGTCCCGCTTCATGACCGGGTGAAGATCGGAACGCTTCAGTCGATTGCCGAGCAGTGCGGCGCAGAGGACTTCGACGCGTGGTGCTACTGGATCGACGAGCATCGTTGATACAGTCACACGTCTACCTGTCCGGTTCTGACGGCTCGGATACTCGAACATCGCGACCAGTGCGGCGAGGCTGTCAATTCGGGACGCTGTTCGCGTTCTCCCTCGTCGATGGGGAGGCCGCAGAACTCACAGCAAACGGGATCGAGAAGCGTCTCCTCGGTTTCCGTCATGCTGCGTTCCCCCATTCACGATCGCCCGACGGCGTCGACCCGCCTTCGGGGTCCGCAAGAACTATGTTTTCAGATGGGACATCGGCGACACCCGATTTTGCCGTTGATTCGCCGTAGAGAGTTTCTACTGTCTGTTTGAGAACAATCGGTACGACGGAGGAATCGGGATGGACTCGCGGGGATTTGAACCCCGGGCCTTCCCCGTGCCAGGGGGATGATCTACCACTGATCTACGAGCCCTCGTACGCATCCACCAGTTCCCCGGTGCGTATATTAAGGCCTTCGACTCGGGGATCAGGGGGTCGAGCCGTGCCGGCGACGACTCAGATCCGATCCGAGTCGACGTACACCTCGAGGTCGACGTCCCGAGTCGATCCTTCCAGATCCCGGACCGCCCGCTCGATCACTCGCTCGGCCTCCCCGCGAATGAGCGGGATCGCCTTCTTCAACACCCAGTCGAACGAGACGAGCCGTGGGAGATCGAGTGCGTCCGGGCTCGCCGACCCCGGATCGAACTCGACCTCGAGAGCGACCTCGCATGTCGGCTCGTCGCTCTCGCCGGACTCCTCACCGTCGGCTCCCTCCCTCGGCGTCACCCGCCAGCAGCCGCCGGCGTCGATGTCCTTCGTGATCTCCCAGTCGATCCGCTCGGGCGGTTCGACGTCGGTCACCCTCGAGTGGGCGGTGTAGGTGAGTTTCCACCACGCGAAGGTGAGCGCGTAGCGGGTTCCGGGGCCGCCGTCGCCCGCGAGCGTCCGGACCTCACGGAGGTATTCGGAGTAGTGCGCGTATCCCTGAAAGTCCAGCAGGAACTCGTAGACGGCCTCCGGATCGGCGTACACCTCGGTGCGCACGACGAGTTCGTCCACGCGGGAGGGTTCTCCCGGCGCGTATTAAGCGGTCCGCCCTCGAAGTCGTTGGGCGGACGGGAGAACGGCCGGGGAGAGCACGACGAAGGAGGGTGAGCGGACGAGGGCTTCGTTGATGTCCTTTCATAAATGTGACTTGAACTGAAACGGCCGTCATGTTTCGAGTGCTAGTAGAACGGGTGTTTCGTGAGTGATCGGATCGATGAGAACGGGACCGTTGCTGGCGCGGTGAACACGTCCAAAGCCCCAGCCGGCTCCAGTCGAGGGCCTCGCTGGGCTCCTCACTCACTTCGTTCGCTGCGGTGCTTGTGTCGGCCGTCTTCCCGGAGCCGGCTGCCCCTTTGAGTCCCACCCCGCACAGCACCGCAGCCTCACGCCTCCCCAGCCTCGCGGTTCGCTCCGCTCACCGCGTCCCTCGCGTTCCGGTCGCGGGCCGCCGGCCCGCTCCCGGGCGCGCCACCGCGATCGCTCGTTGCTTCGACTGAGGAGTCCAACGGAGCCGGACGAGGAGAAGACAGAGGAGAGGACGCCCGCCGACTCAGTCGTCGCTCGAGACCTGTCCGGTCGCGTCGCGGGCGGCGTCGGGCGCGGCGTCGGCGGGGGTGGGCGGCTCCTCGCGCACGTCAGTTCCCGTGCCCTCGGCGATCACGTCGGCGTACGCGTCGGGGAAGACGCGCACGAAGTCCGAGAGCGCGTCCTCCCAGTTGTCGAGCAGCTCGGCGGCGCGGTCGCTGTCGGTGTACGCCTGGTGGTTCTCGACGAGTCGGCGAAGCATGGCCTCGTCGCTGGCGTCGAGGTCGCGCGAGAGCGACACCATCCCGCGGTTGAGCCGCTCGCCGAGCCGGTCGTCGGGGTCGTAGACGTAGGCGACGCCGCCGGACATCCCGGCCGCGAAGTTGCGGCCCGTGTCGCCGAGCACGGCGACGACGCCGCCGGTCATGTACTCACAGCCGTGGTCGCCGACGCCCTCGACGACGGCTTTCACGCCCGAGTTGCGCACGCCGAACCGCTCGCCGACGACGCCGTTGACGTAGGTCTCGCCCGCGGTCGCGCCGTACAGACAGACGTTGCCGGCGACGACGTTGTCGGCGGGGTCGTAGCCCGCGTCCTCGGGCGTCGAGATCACGATCCGCCCGCCGGAGAGGCCCTTGCCGACGTAGTCGTTCGCCGCGCCGGCCAGTTCCATCGTGATCCCCTGAGCGAGGAACGCGCCGAAGCTCTGGCCGGCGTGCCCGTCGAACCGACAGGTGACGGTGTCGTCGGGGAGCCCCTCGCCGCCGTGTTCGGAGACGACCCGGTTCGAGAGCGTCGCGCCGACCGCGCGGTCGACGTTGTCGACGTCGCGGGTGAGCGCGACCGGCGTGCCGTCCTCGATGGCGGGCGACGCCTCCTCGATCAGGTCCCAGTCGAGCAGCGACTCGATGCCGGCGTGGGTCTGTGCGCGCGTCTTGGTGCGGGAGTCGCCGGCCGGGTCGGCGATCACCGCCGAGAGGTCGAGGTGGCTCGCCTTCTCGTGATCGGTCTCGCGTTGGGTCAAGAGGTCGGGCCGGCCGACGAACTCCTCGAGTTCGGTGAACCCGAGCTCGGCCATGAGCTCGCGCAGCTCCTGGGCGATGAACGTCATGTAGTTGATGACGTGGTCGGGCTGGCCGGGGAAGCGCTGTCTGAGGTCCTCGCGCTGGGTGGCGACGCCGACCGGACACGTGTTCTCGTGACACTGCCGGGCCATCACGCAGCCGGAGGTGACGAGCGAGGCGGTGCCGAAGACGTACTCCTCCGCGCCGAGCGCCGCGGCGACGGCCACGTCGCGGCCGGTCTTGAGCCCGCCGTCGGCGGCGATGCGGATCCGGTCGCGCAGCCCGGTCGCGCGCAGCATCTGATTCGCCTCCGCGAGTCCGAGTTCCCAGGGAAGCCCCGCGTTCTTGATCGACGTCTTCGGCGACGCGCCCGTGCCGCCGGAGTGTCCGGAGACGTGGACCACGTCGGCGTTCGCCTTCGCGACGCCCGCCGCGATGGTACCGATCCCGGCCTCCGAGACGAGCTTCACGTTGACGTCGGCCGAGGGGTTCACGGCCTTCAGGTCGAAGATGAGCTGTTTCAGGTCCTCGATCGAGTAGATGTCGTGTTGCGGGGGCGGGGAGATGAGCCCCACGCCGGGCGTGGAACACCGGACGTGGGCGATCATCTCGTTGACCTTCTCGCCGGGGAGGTGACCGCCCTCGCCGGGCTTCGACCCCTGTGCCATCTTGATCTGGAGCTCGTCGGCGCTCGCGAGGTACTCCGCCGTGACGCCGAAGCGACCGGAGGCGACCTGTTTCACGTTGCACTCCTTCTCGGTGTCGAACCGCTCCGGCGGCTCGCCGCCCTCGCCGGTGTTGGACTTCGCGCCCAGCCGGTTCATCGCGATCGCGTTGTTCTCGTGGGCCTCCGGCGAGAGGCTCCCGAGGCTCATCGCGGCCGTCGAGAAGCGCTCGACGATCGACTCGACGGGCTCCACCTCCTCGACCGGGACCGAGTCGCGGTCGGAGTCGAACTCTAAGAGTCCGCGCAGCGTCTGGAGCGTCTCGGACTGGTCGTTGACTAGGTCGGCGAACTCGCCGTACTGCTCGTAATCGCCGCTGCGAACCGCCTGCTGGAGCGTCCCGACCGTCTGGGGGTTCCACCCGTGGTGGACGCCCGACGAGCGGTTCTCGTACTCGCCGATCGTTTCGAGTTCCGGATCGACGCCGAAGGCCATCGCGTGGCGGGTCCGGAGGTCATCCTCGATCTCCTCGATACCGATCCCCTCGGTGCGGATCTCGGTGCCCTCGAAGAACTCGGCGACGAGCCCGGAGTCGAGCCCGACCGCCTCGAAGATCTGTGCGCCCTGATAGGACTCGACCGTCGAGATCCCCATCTTCGCCATCGTCTTCAGGAGGCCGTCCTCCAACGCGCCCCGGTAGGCGGCGAGCGCGTCCGCCTCGTCCGCGCCGTCCGGGCCGGCGACCACGTCGGCGATGGAGGCGTACGCGAGGTACGGGTCGACCGCGTCCGCCCCGTAGCCGACGAGCGTGGCGAGGTGGTGGACCTCGTGGGGCTCGCCGGATTCGACGACGAGCCCCGCGCGGTTCCGCAGACCGTTGCGCACGAGCAGATGGTGGACCGCGCCGGTGACGAGCAGGCTGGGCACGGCGAGCCGGTCCGGACCGACCGCCCGGTCCGAGAGCACGACCACGTCCGCGCCCGCCTCGATCGCGTCGGACGCCTCCCGGCGGATCCGGGTGACGGCGTCGGTGAGGGACGTGCCGCGGTCGTAGGTGGTGTCGACGGTCTCCGCGGAGAAGCCCGAATCGCCGTCGAGCCGCTTCAGCGCCGCCGTCTCGGCGTTCGACAGGACGGGGGAGTCGGCGACGATCTGGCGGGCGTGTTCGGGCGTCTCCGCGAGCAGGTTGCGCTGGTTGCCGATCCGCGACTCGAGCGAGGTGACGAGCTCCTCGCGGATGTAGTCGATCGGCGGGTTCGACACCTGCGCGAACAGCTGTTTGAAATAGGTGAAAAGCGGCCGGTCGACGTCGGCGAGCACCGACAGCGGCGTGTCGTCGCCCATCGACCCGACGGGGTCCTTCCCCGCCTCCGCCATCGGCTCCACGAGGTGGTTCAGCGAGTCCGTGGTGTAGCCGAAGGCGGCTTGGTGAGCCCGGACGGTGTGCTCGCCCCCGTCGTCAGAACGTCCGTCGAGTTCGTCGAACCCCGAGTCCCCTCCGTCCCCGTCGACGAGGGCGTCGAGCTCGACCTGCCCGTCGTCGACCCACTCGCCGTACTTCTCGTCGGTGAGGTCGTCGAACACCTCGTCGTCGGGGACGATCCGCCCCTCCTCGGGGTCGGCGACGAAGATCTCGCCGGGTTGGAGCCGGCCGCGGCGCGTCACGTCCGCGGCGTCGGTCGGGAGCGCGCCGACCTCGCTACCGACGACGAGCCGGTTGTCGGTCGTGACCTCGTAGCGGCAGGGCCGGAGCCCGTTGCGGTCGAGCACGCCCGCGACGCGGTCGCCGTCGAAGCCGATGACGAGCGCGGGGCCGTCCCACGGCTCGACGAGCGAGGCGTGGTAGTCATAGAAGTCCGCGCGTTCCTCGGCCATGAGGTCGTCGTCGCGGAACGCCTCGGGGACGAGCATCCGCAGGACGTGCGGGAGGTCGCGCCCGGTCTGGAGGAGGAGTTCGACTGCGTTGTCGAGGCTGGCGGTGTCGGACTGGTTCGGATCGTCGATCACCGGGCGGATCGTCTCGAGCTCCGCGCCGAACGCCGGGTGGTCCAGGTCGTTCTCGCGGGCGCGCATCCAGTTGACGTTCCCGCGGATCGTGTTGAACTCGCCGTTGTGGACCACGTTGCGGTACGGGTGCGCGAGGTGCCACGCGCCGAGCGTGTTCGTCGAGAAGCGCGCGTGGACCAACGCGACGTGGCTCGCGAACCGCTCGTCCCGAAGATCCGGGTAGTAGTCGGCGAGCTGTGACCCCTTGAGGAGCCCCTTGTACACGACGCGCTGGCGGTCGAACGAGCAGACGTAAAAGCGCCCCGCGCCGTCGACGTCGCCCACGACGTTCTCGATCTCGCGGCGGGCGGCGTACAGCGCGCGGTCGAATCCGAGCAGGTCGGGATCGGCGTCGGGATCCGCCGAGGGGTCGGTGAACCGCTCGGCGAGTCCGGCACCCTCGACGGGGGCGACGAACAGTTGAGCGACGTGCGGCTCCGAGTCGATCGCGGTCTCCCCGAGGTCGTCGTTGTCGGTCGGGACGTCCCGCCAGGCGAGTACCTCCAGCCCGTATACGGAGAGCACCTCGGCGATGACGTCGTGGATCTCTGCCTGAACGCCCGGTTCCGGAGGCATGAAGACGGAGCCGACGGCGTACTCCTCGGGGAGGTCGGCGTCGACGACCGCCTCGAAGAACGCGTCGGGTCGTGCGACCATGATCCCGGCCCCGTCTCCCGTGTTCTCCTCCGCGCCCGTGGTTCCCCGGTGTTCGAGGTTCTCTAAGAGTCGAACGGCGTCGCGTACCGTGTCGTGTGCGGGCGTGCCGTCGAGGTCGATGACGCCGCCGATCCCGCAGTTGGAGCGGTCGTCCGTCGGGGAGGCGAGTCCCGCGTCGCGGTCGTCCCCGGCCGCCTCCGGCTCGGGGATGGTACTACGTGACTTGGTCATACACCTCCTCTCGAATCGTGGGTTAAAGGAATAACCCTGATATGGGTAGGATCCATCGTACACACATTAGGGAATATAAGGTAATTATCTATAAGGGATTGGTACGATCTATCACTATTCTCGATCGATCATATTCCGTCCGGAAATGCGTGTTTATATGGGTGGATTCCCGATATAACACAGTGAAAATCGACGAAAAAGCGATCATGAGAGACGTTCGTCAACTATTCTTCGAGCGGTGCGTACGTCCCGTTGACGTCCCAGTCGTGGATACAGTAGACGTCACCGGCTTCCCCGTCGATCCGCCATCCTTCCGCGTCGGCGTCCCAGCGCTCGGCGCGGCCGCACAGTTCGCAGGTTCGTTCGGTCGGGGGTGAGATCGTGACGCTCATGATCGGCGACAGGCATCGCGACAGCAAAAGGATACCGCCGGAGCCGCGGCCGGCGAGCCGACAGCCGTCGAGTCGACGGCCCGCGAGTCGACGACCGGCACGTTGGTCACCCGTCTCCTCGACGGGCGGCGAACAGGCTCGCGATCGTGAGCGCGAGGAGGGCGGTGTCGACGCCGAAGCCCGGAACGTCGTACGCGGTCGAACGCAACGGAGCCTCCTCGAAGGTGGGCGGTCGCTCGGATCGGTCGCCGTCGGCCGGGGTGGAGGGATCGGATGCGTCGGACCCGCCGATCGCCTGAGGGCCCGCCGGAGTACCGTCGTGCTCGCTTGCTTCCCCTGACGCGGCGAACGTCGTCGCTCGCTCGTGTTCCGTGTAGCGTGAGACGTACTCGGCCTCCTCGGGAGCGTTCGGATCCGCCACCGGTCGGGGACCGATCTCCTTCCGATCGCGGAGTACACGTTCCTCGGCCGCGCGGATCGACGGCGCTCGAGACGGAGCAATGCGCGGGACGTTCGTCGCGTCGTCCGCGGCGTTCGATCGAGACTCCGATCCAGTGAGGTCGTCCTCGGACCCGTCAAGGCCGGGCGGGTTTTCATCGGGATCGCTCGAAGGGCCCGTACCGTCGTCCGCATTGGGGCTCGATCCCGGTTTCGGTTCTTCGCCGGGAGTGGACGGAGTGCCACCGTCTCCGGTGTGTACACCATCGTCGCTTCCACCGCTACCGCCGCCACTACCACCACTGCCTCCACCCCCACTACCACCACTTCCTCCGCCGTCACCGCTATCGATCTCTCCCGCGTCGGTTCCGACGGAGGTTCCGGTTCCATCGGTCGTACCGTCCATATCCGTCCCACCGTTGGTCTCGATCGAGTTCGATCCTCCCGAGTCCGGATCGTTTCCGCCGCCGTCTCCGACCGCAGTCGCGCCGTCCGTCGCGTCATCGACGGTCGGGTCATCGACGGTCGTATCGTCGCCGGCCACATCGTCGTCCGTCGTTCCTTCCTCGGTCGGAGCGTCCTCCGTGGTGGACGTGGAACTCACGCCGTCGATCTCATCACTGGTATCGATCTGGGTCGTTTCGGTGGATTCAGCGTTTCCGGTGGTTTCAGTGGTTTCATCGGTCGTCTCCTCGGTTCGATCAGTGGTTCCGCCGTCGCCGCTACCGTCAGTGGTCTCCGTCGTCCCGGTTCCGTCGCTCGATGAGTCGACATCGGAGGTGGCAGTCCCGTCGGAACCGTCGGTTCCGTCGAGCTCGGTCGTGTTCCGAGCGTACGTGAACGGCGTGGAGGCGACGTGGGACGTCTTCGATCCGGCGGCCGCGCGGAGGCGGTCGTCGAGCACGTCGAACGTCGCCACGAGATCGGTTTCGGCGGTCGTCTCGGTGGTTTCGTCGAGCGTTTCGCTGGCGTTACCGACGAGGAACAGGCCCGTCTCGTGAGTGAGAACCGTCGTGCCGTTCGCGGTCGCGACGGGCGTCGCGTTCGTTCCGGCGTCCGTGGCGTTCGAGATCGAGAATTCGAGGCCGGCGAGTCGGTCGAGATCCGCGCCCGTCGAGAGTGTCGGATCGCGGACCGCAGTATAGCCGGAGAGACCGGTGGCGTCGAGCGAATAGACGACCGTCTCGTCGCTGGTGACCGTTTCCGTGGAGTTGAGCGTCCCGTTCGCGATCGCGTCCGTGATCGTCACTGAAGTACTGAAAGCGGGAGCATCGGTCTCCGCGGTCGAATACACTGAGAGATCGTCCATCGATCGGTTTCGAAGGGTCATGGTCGCGGTGTCAGTCGGTCCGTTCGGGGTCGCAGTTGCCGTGATCTCGTACTCGCCCGATGAGATCGCGCCGTCGACTGTCGAAGTCGTGGCCGATTCGATCGTTCCCGGTCCGTCGATAGTGAAGAGGTCGTCCGCGAGCTCGGGATCACCCGCCGCATAGGTGTTGAACCGGAGCGTGGTTGGTTCCGCACGAGGCGTCGTAACGCTCGCTGTGGCTATGGGCTCGTCACTGTTCGATTCGGTGATCGTTATGTTGGTTGTGTTAGAGTATGAGCTAGGAATAATATCAAATTCGATTACATCTCCCACGGATTTCTCAACACTATCTACAGAGATCCCTGGAGGATCAGGATCAACAACTCGAATAGTATGTAGAGATTTTATTTGAGAATATTCATCAACCACAGAAATTGTATAATTTCCGGAAGGCTGTGGATCAAATGATGTGTTTCCGATACCAGATCTATCAATGAATATTGATTCTTGTGCCATAAGATTATTAGATGCATTCCTCAATTCAATTGATACGGCCCGGTTCGTTGGAAATGATTGGGCAGATACAGGAATGTTTTCGTTACTCCAGAATACAGATCTCTCTAATTTCGGAATTAGTTCTTGTTTTTCAACAGATATTATAGTTTCATTTATGAATGAAGAACCGGAGACAAAATAGCTATCTTCAGTCAATTCTGTCGAATTATATGGAATTATCTGGGTCGGTAGATCTGTCTTGAGATAGATCTCATTAGATTCATTACTCAGTTGGATTTGGGATGGACCGAGTTCATCAATTTCGAATCCAAGAGAATCACCTTTCGAAACCGTGACATTTGATCCATTTGAAATTGTTTTACTGAGAAAATTTACATTATATGAATTGTTTTTGATTGGATAATCATCATTTTTGGAATGAATGTTATTTAAAGTAATACCCTGAATATCACCTAATATACGCTTGTTATATTCTAAATCAAATTTTGAAGGATACAATAATAATCTATGATTCTGGATACTATATTTGTTTGTAGAATTTTCTAAATCAATGACTTCACTCTGTGAATTCTCAAACTCAAGAACAACTTCTCCACTATTTGATATATTACTGTTGAAGATAATCTCAACTATACTATTATTCAGATAGTTCAAATTATTTTCATGTGGAATATAATGGATCGGAGTTCGCTCAACTGCTAATTGTATTGGGACTTCAATTGTTGTCGAATTTATCGCGTAAACAGTCTCATAATCTGGAGTAGAAGCACCAGGATGTACCGCTGCAGCAATTTGAGTATCGTTTTTAATGTTATTGATTTCGATCGTGACATTGTCTTGTTGTCCTTGAACTTCTCCGAGTGGTTTATTTAATTCACCATTCTTTCCAAGTTTCCAAATCACAATGTGATTTTCAGTCTCATTCTCAAGAGAAACATTTGTTAATTTAACCAAATTCTCATATCCATCATATGATTTGATAGAAACAAAAGAAGAAGAAGAAAGAGTAAATGAAGATCGTGCTGTAACTCCATTTTGAACAATTTGATATTCAATTTCAGAATTAATCGTAGATTCTGAACCCGGATCCAGACTAACTTCCGTAGTGTCGATCCCAGATATTACAAGATCAAATGTAGAAAATCCCTCAAGTGCGGATGGTTCAATTATGATAGTAGCTTCAGAAGTGTTTGAATTTATTATTTTTACTTCATCAGTGCTTGCTGATTGGCCGTTTGTAATATCATATGATGATGAATTCTGATCCAATTTGGCACCAGCATCTACTAATTCACCAACATTAATTGAAACTGGATCTGAATCACTACGAACCGTAATATCTGAAATGACTTGATTTTCACTAGGACCAATTCCAATATTTTCTACGCCCCCAACATTGTAGGGATATCCAGCCACCAAAGAACTCCCCAATCCGACGACGGAGACGGTGGTAGTTAGAACGGCAACGATCACGACGATCCGAAGCGAGTTCTGACGTGTCATGTATGGACCCGCGAGTGCCAGTGCTGCCGCTAGCGCGGATGCTCACGCGTCGCTAACGCCGACGCTCGTACCCGCGCGACCGACAGACGGCCACGCGCTGCGGGATACTCGTACTCAACCCGGTCGATCATATATCGGTTACGACACTGGAAGTTTCCGATTCGAGAAATTTCGCCTCGATGAGCCTCATACGGCCGATCCGTGAGATCAAATGACGGAATTCACGCAGTACGCTTCATCCTCCGATCGAATCGATCGTAGTGTGACCTCGGCGTCTCCTCACACGACCAGGGAGACGACGCCACCGCCCACGATCGCGAGCCCGCCGAGCCCGAAACAGACCGCCCAGAACGGGACTCGCTCGACCACCCGCATCAGCGCGTCGATCGTGACGTAGCCGACGATCGCACTCACCATGAGTGCGACGGCGGCCGAGGTGGGTTCGATCCCGGGCAATCCTCCAGCATCGAGCAGCGTCAGGACCGCTGCGCCGAGACTCGCGGGAATCGAGAGCAGGAACGACAGACGAAACGCCGCCGGCGGGTCGTAACTCCGGAACAACAGCGCGCTCGTCGTCACCCCCGAACGCGAGATTCCCGGAAGGATCGCGACGCCCTGGACGGCACCGACGAGCAGCGAGTCCACGAGCGTCGGCTCCGTGCTCCCCCCCATCGATACCGACTCGGAGGCGTACGTCAAGACGCCGGTCGCGATCAGCAGAACGCCGATAACGGCGATGAACACGCCGCCGGTGAGGCGACCGGCCAGATCGACGGCGAAAACGTACAGCGGGATCCCGACGAGGCCGGTCATCGCGCTGGCGAGGACGATGTACGAAACGAGCGCGTTGTCGCCGTCGTACGCTCCGGCGGGCCGCCAGTCGGGCGTCGCGCGCAGCGCGGTCAGGATCTCCGTGCGGTAGTACGTCGCCGCCGAGAGCGTCGTCCCGACCTGTAAGAAGAGCGCGAGCTGGAGGGCGGCGTCCGGTTGGGTGCCGACGAACGTCAGGAACAACGCGAGGTTCCCCTGACTCGAGACCGGAAGCCACTCCACGACGCCTTGGACGATCCCGGCGAGGACCGCGATGAGGAGGGTGTCCGTCACGTCTCACACTCGCGCGATCCGAGTACTTAAACGACGCCGATTCGGTCCACACGTGGTTGGTACCGATACAATCAACGTGGCGGATCCGGTGACTACGCGAACGGCTGCCGGATCACGATCGTATTCGTATGAATCGAACAGCGATCAGGGTTGGCCGTCGTCGGATGCCGATTCCGATTTCGTGTCATCCGATGAGTCCACGGAATCATTCGGGGAAAACGTCGGATCCGTGTCGTCCGATGATTCACTCGCGTCGTCCGGAAAGAGCGTTGGATCCGGACCGTCGGACGTTGCGGCAGCGTCATCCGCGACGAGGTCCGATTCCGCGTCGCTCGACGAGGCGTCACGCTCCGTCAAACTGGGTCCGTCAGGGTCGGAAGACTCAGAGGAAACAACGGAACCATCCGAATCAGTCGATTCATCGGCCCCCTCCGAAGGAGCCGGCGGCTCGAGTGCGCGGATGAGAAGTTCGACGACGCGCGTGTCGCGGAGTTCCCCCCAGCTCCGTCGATCGCGCAGCCCCACGGCACCGACCGTGGAGACGACGAGCGCGCCCACCAGAAGCGTCGTCGAGACGGCGTCGCCGGCGACCGCGACGAGGAAGAGTGCCAGTCCCGCGAGAAGCGTGAACCCGCCACCGACACGCAGCGGCGTTTTTCGAGTTTGGCTCACTGCGGCTCCGGCCGCCTTCGCAAAGATCGAACCCTCCATGGCACCGATCAGGAAATCGATGACCCAGTCGAGGATCTTGAGGAAGGGGCCAACCGTCCACGTCTCGCGGAGGTCGATCACGATCACCTCCGGATCCGGCTCGGCCGTGAGCCATCGATACAGCCACGAGGCGCGAACTGTGTGCGTGACGCGCTTGCCGGCCGATCGGGCTCGATCGAGGACAATCGAACCGGAGCCCACCCGCGAGAGCAGTCCGTTTCCGGAGTCACCGGTGGTTGCGGCGACGTCTCGGTCCGCGTCACGAGTCGTCATCGAGTAAACCGATCGAGTGGAGCGACAAACCGGTTGTGATCGCTGGGACGTGGTTCGGGTAGGTGTCTCGCTCGCGTGTCTGGCTAGCGATCGATATTGGGTCGTACGTTTCAGTCTCGTTTCGACGGGTTGTGGAATTCGTTGGAGGCAATACTAGTAGAAAGGTTAACTAGGTTCTATACGAAACCAAGATGTATGGCAACGGCTGTGAAAATGGAAGCGGATGCGAAATCCAAACTGGAGGAGCTACAGGCGGAGATCAAACTGAAGACTGGAAAGAAAGTTACGCAACAAGAGATCCTCACACAACTGATCGAGTCCGCTATCGAGTCCCGTTCCGAGTTCATCGACTCGTTTAGAGACGTAGAAACAGCACTCACCGAAGAGGAGATCCGCCGATTCAACGAGGGAAAGACATCATCGGGTCTCGAGACAACCGAAGAGGACATCGACGAGATCCTCTACGGATGAGCGTCTTCGTCGACACTGGGGTGTTCTACGCACATCACGACACGGATGCGAGTCGCCACGACGCCGCGATGGAGGCACTGGATCGAGTCCTTCGGTCACCCGAGTACGGACAGGTGATGACGAGCGACTACGTCTACGACGAAGTCGTCACACTGACACAGAGACGAACGAACAGCGTCGCCGACGCACTCACCGTCGGTCGACGGATACGCGGTGACGGGTATCCAGATGCTATCGAGTTGCTCCACTCCTCATCGGATCGGTTCGAGGAGGCCGTGGCGATACATCAGACGTACTCCGACCAAGCCCTCAGTTTCACCGATGCGATGACCGTCGCAATGGTGAACGAGTACGAGATCGATTCCGTGCTGAGTTTCGACGACGATTTCGACGGCGTCGTTTCTCGACTCTCCCCTGAGACGCTCACCACGTCGTGACTGTCTAGGGATCTCTTCGATCGGGGAGGAGTTCGTTACCACTCTGCTTCAGAGGACTCATCCGAATTCGAGACAGTCACCGGACTCATCGCGCGGGAACGTGGTTGATATGATCTCAGATCGACGCCACGAAACGGAAACTCAAGCGGAAAAAGAACTAGCCGCTGACGTTGACGACGGTCGCGCGAACGGTGACGGTGCCGAGATCGAGAGTGACAGTCTCGCCCTGCCGGAGCGGGTCACCCTTGAACCGCGGGCCGGAGACGGTCTCGCGCACCTGGAGCTCGGTCGTGAGCGTCACTTCGCGGTCGATCGGGTGGTCAACCACGTTGACCGTTCCGTTGTCGCCGGTGGCGATGATGAGCGAGGGACGAGTGTCGACCTCGGTCACGCGTGCGACGGTGTCGCCGCCCGCCTCCTCGGCCATCCCGGGTTCGAGCGCGTCGGCCATGTCGTCACGGACGTCATCCATCCGAAGGGTGACCGTCCGGGTGGACGCCGAGCCGAGCTGGAGTTGCCCGCCGACGCGTTCGATCTGCCCGTTGATGGTGTAGTCCGCGGTCGACAGCTGGACGCCCTGCCCTCGTCGCACGGGACTCCCGCCGAAGCGACGGTCTCCGCCCTGTCGGTGGGTCTGGAGGGTTGCCGCGACGAACACCCGGCGACGGTCGGGGTCGTTGGTCGCGAATTGGGTCACGTTCCCGATCGTCGCGACCGTCCGGCCAGCGAGGCGAACCTCGTCGCCGGGGGAGATATCCTCAGCGTCCGCGGTCGCGAGCGTGTCCCGGAGCACGACCGTGGTCTCCTCGCGTTCGAGCGCGTCGCCCTCGCCGACACCGCGAATTCGTCCGTTCAACTCGTATCGGGAGGTCGCGAGCGTGAGGCTCCGACCGAGTCGAAGCGGGGCGCCTCCGTAGGCGATCGAACCGTCGTTCCCGAGTTCACCTTGGAGTTCGACGCGAAGGGTGACGCCGATGTCGTCCCCGCGTGGCGTGAGGTGGACGTCGGTGACGGTCATCGTCGAGAGGTCGTTCGGGCTGTAGGTGTCGCCCTCGTTTATCGCCTCGACGATGTAGGTCGGCTGGGTACCCATGTCGAGGGTCGCATACGTGGTGTCGATATCGGGTTCGGGCGCAGGATCATCGGAGAACACGAGCGCGATACCGGCGACGCCGACCGCGAGGACCAACAGCACGACGAGCGCGTCGACGACGTTGACGACGCCAAAGAGGTCGCCGTCGTCGTCGATCAGTTCCATGAGGGACCACCCGTGAATCGCATTATCCCATGGGTATTAGGCGGGGAGTAAAACGGTTCCCCTTTCGAAGGCGTTCGGATTCGGACGCCACGGCGTCTGTAGATCGTTGAGAGAGCGATGTACGTTCGAGATGAGGTCCTTCGAGAAATGACTCGTCGCTCGAGGAGTGACAGAGTACGTTTCGTCTGTCTCAGATACATTCCACTCCGGTGTTTTCGGCTGAACGAATCGTCGCAACCAAATGCCAACATCGAAACGCCAGAGTACTCAGACACCCCTCGTTTCGTCTGTTCTTCGAGAGCAGTTCCAGTGTGAACCGCCTCGGGGTCAAGCTCCAAGGCACTTGGCCTGTTCCGCCAGAAGACGGATGAGACATACACCCCTCGTTTCGTCTGTTCTTCGAATTGACGGTAACATGGGTTGGTGAGACACACACCCCTCGTTTCGTCTGTTCTTTGAGACAGTATATGGGGTGGCCAGTCTCGGATCAAGCTTCAAGAAACTCCACCAGTAGAGCGAGTAGGGACACCCCTCATTTCGTCTGTTATCGATGTATTTTCGGTACTTCTTCTTTTGATTTTGGAAAAATCTATTCCAAGACGAAGCAGATGAAACAGACGAATACACAGATTTATATAGAGATAGATTGTCGGATGGAACACATGAGCGAAGATCTCTTCTCGGATATCACGGATACTCTCTTCGAGAACAAGGCTATTCTCTCGGAGGAGTACCAGCCGGACGAGATCGTCGAACGTGAAGATGAAATCGATGCCTTCCGGTCCGCACTCAAGGACGTTTTGTTCGGTCGGAATCCCTCCAACGTGTTCATCTACGGGAAGACAGGAGTCGGAAAGACCGCCGTCACGGAGTACATTATGACGGCGCTCAAAGCTGAAGTGAAGCGTCGAGACGACGCGGACGAACTCCACGTCCATTTCCGGAACTGTAACGACGATACGGTCTATCGAACGGTTCGAGCACTGATCAACAGTATCCGTGGAGATAACCGCGAGCCGTTTCCAGAGACCGGCCATTCGACGGCACACGCACTAGAGACACTCTATGAGGAGATGGATTCGAACGGCGGGACGTATCTGTTCGTCCTCGACGAGATAGATCATCTCTCCGATCCGAACACACTACTGTATGAGCTCCCGCGAGCACGCGCGAACGATCATCTGACCGCCTCGAGAGTGGGCGTCATCGGGATCAGCAACAACTACGCGTTCCGTTCCTCGCTGAGTCCGAAGGTGAAGGATACGCTGATGGAAAAAGAGATCGCGTTCTCACCGTACGATGCCGACGAGCTTCGATCGATTCTCACGACACGAGCGGAGAAAGCGTTGATCGAGGACGCGTGGGATGATTCGGCGATCAAACTCGCCGCGGCCAACGCAGCAAAGGACACCGGAAGCGCACGGCAAGCCATCGACCTGCTCCGAGAGGGCGGCGACGTTGCCGAGGAGAACGGTGCCAGCGAGATCACGGACGAACACATCGAGGTCGCGGTCGATCGCGTTCAGCGCGGTCGCGTCGAGAACAAACTACGGGATCAGACCATGCACGGCCAATTGATCCTCGAAGCGCTTGCGAAACTCGAAGTTGGCGGCTCGACGCCCGCCAAGTCGAAGCAAGTACAGCAGGCATACGTCCGCGTGGCTGAAGGGAGGCAGCAAGACCCGCTCACCACGCTCAAGAGTATCCAGAACCATCTCGCCGATCTCACCATGCTGGGGTTTCTCGAACGGACCGAACACAACGAGGGACGCGCAGGTGGCGCCCACTACCAGTACGAGTTAGCACTCGATCCGACCATCGTCCTCGAAACTCGGGATGCGATCGAAGCCGAATCGACGTGAAACCCTCTTTTGGGAAGCAGAACAGACGAAACGAGGGGTGTGTCCGGTTGATCTCTGAGACTATGGGCCGCGACACTACATCACGAAACGAGTGGAGGGTGTTCAACTGGAGAAGAACAGACGAAACGAGGGGTGTGGGTTCGAGCCATGTGTTCGATCTCGACGGAATCCACGGAACCTGTGATCACGTCGACGGCTTTCGGACCTCGTCTTCCGAATTCGCCTCCGCATGGCGCGGCCACTAGAACTCGACGCAGACAGGTTCGTCCGGCTTGTACTCATCGGGGCCACTACCCACTCGTTCGCCAAAGAAGACGATGGCATCGAGCTGACCACGTGTGAATCTGGCTTTGTACGATCAGAAGAACTCGTCTTCGATATCGTCGCTCCGGCCGTGGAATTCGAAGCTCCCGTGTATATTGTGGTCAAGCCAGAACTCCTCGTCGACGGTTCGACGGAACGCCAGGAGCTCTACGGCAACGGGATGGTCGCGTCCCACCTGGCGGCCCTCGAGGCGGCGGTGGGCGAACGGGTCGTAGAGTGGTCGACCCCCACCGAGCTCGACCGCGCTGTGGATCGGATCCCGTGAGAAATCGTCGACACCCTCGTTTCGATAGCAGTTGATCCGTAGGAAGCGAACATCGTGTCTGTGAGACCGTGGTAGTGAGGGACGTGAGCGATCCGCACGACGAGACCGACGATATTATTCGGGTCGCCGCCGGAATCCGGAACAACTCACTGCTATGTCATCGTCAGATCCCGAACCGGTCTCCAGACGCGCGAAACTCGACGCCCTCCGCGACGTCGCACGGTACAACCCGAAGTACACGGCGGCGGTCGTCCTCCTCGGGATCGCCGCCGCTGTTCTCGAGGGCGTCGGGCTGAGCTTCATCCTCCCGATCGTCGAACTCGTCCAGCTCCAAGACCCCGCTGCGGAGGCGGAGGGGCTGCTCGCGGTGTTCGTCACGGTCTACCAGACGCTCGGGATCCCCTTCACGCTGGGGTACGTCGTGGTCGGCGTGTCGGCTGTGATGGTCGCTCGGTACACGACCAGCTTCGCGGTCGCGTGGTTCCGCGAGGCGCTGCGGACCTACTACATCCGGGACCTCCAGACGCGCGCGTTCCGGAACGCGTTGAACGCGCGCGTGGAGTACTTCGATAGGGAGGGCTCTGACGACATCCTGAACGCGATCGTCACGCAGACGAACTACGCGGGGCGAGTGATCCAATATGCGATCCAGTTCACCGAACAGGTGTTTCTCGCCGGCATCTACTTCGCCGTCGCGTTGGTGATCGCGCCGACGCTGACGGTCGTCACCGGCGTCGTCCTCGGCGGCTTCTCGGTCTTCTTCCGGCGAGTCATCGACTCGGGGTACGACGTGGGAGAGGAGGTCGCCGAAGCGAACGAGCTGCGACAGGAGGCCGCACAGGCAGGGACGCAGGGAATCCGCGACGTACGGATCTTCGGGCTCGCGGAGGAGCTCTTCGAGGACTTCACGGACGCGATCGAGCAGTTCACGCGATCGCGGATCGTCCTCCGACGCAACGAGGCCGCGATCAACAACTTCTACAACCTCGTCGTCGCGGTGTCGGTGTTCGTGCTCATCTACCTCGCGTTGACGTTCGCGAATCTCTCGGTCGGCGAACTGGGTGTCTTCCTCTTCGCGATGTTCCGACTCGGACCGAAGGCAAGTCAGGTAAACACGCTGTACTACCGGGTCGAGAACAACCTCCCGCACCTGGTCCGCACCATCCAGTTCACCGACGAGCTGGCGACGTACAACGAACCGACCGGCTCGAGTCGGGAGGTGCCCGACGAGATCCGGGAAATCGAGTTCGACGACGTCCACTTCTCGTACGACGACGAAGAGGAGGTGCTCCGCGGGATCGACTTCACCGTCGAGAAGGGCGAGTTCGTCGGGTTCGTCGGACAGTCGGGAGCGGGGAAATCGACGATCGTCTCGCTTCTCGCCCGGCTGTACCCGGTCGACGAAGGCGAGATCCGAGCGAACGACGTCCCGATCGACGAGATGGACATCGCGGGGTGGCGCGACCGGCTATCGATGGTGAGACAGGACCCGTTCATCTTCAACGACACGCTCCGCTACAACCTGACGCTCGGGAACCGAGCGGTGTCGGACGAAGAACTCGACCGAGTGTGTTCGATCGCCAAGGTCGACGAGTTCATCGGTGAGCTCCCAGACGGGTACGATTCGATGCTCGGCGACGACGGCGTGCGACTGTCGGGCGGACAGCAACAGCGCGTCGCGCTCGCGCGTGCGTTGCTCGAGGACGCCGATGTGTTGATCCTCGACGAGGCGACGAGCGACCTCGACTCGAATCTCGAAAAGCAGGTCCAGCGGTCGATCGAGGAGATGGATCGCGACTACGCGATCGTGACGATCGCCCACCGGCTCTCGACCGTGAAGAACGCCGACCGGATCTACACGATCGAGGAGGGTCGAGTCACGGAAACGGGACGGCATAGCGAGCTCGTCGAGGAAGGCGGGAAGTACGCGGAGCTGTACGGGATCCAGGCGAGCCAGTAGCCGGGTAGGGAAGCCAGTAGCGGGTCGAGCTCTGCTACGATGGACGTTCTGAATTCTCCGCGGAGTATCGATCGGATTCAATAGCTTGATTGGTACCGTCCGGGAGATACGAGATAGATGATTGACGGCAACACCGTGCTCTTGACCGGTGGAGCGGGGTCGGTCGGTCGGTCCCTCGTTCCGCGGTTACTCGATCGCGACCCGCGGATCCTTCGAATCCTCGACAACAGCGAACCCGGATTGGCGTCGTTGAAGTCTTCCCTCTCCGACGACCGGTGCCGATTCTTCTCCGGAGACGTGCGGGACAGCGACCGCCTCTCACGAGCCATGTCCGGCGTCGACATCGTCATCCACACGGCGGCGATGAAACACGTCGACATCTGTGAGTACAATCCCTTCGAGGCAGTGAAGACGAACGCACTCGGTCTCCAGAACGTCGTCGACGCGGCCATCGACGCGGACGTCGACCGGTTCGTCTTCACGAGCAGCGACAAGGCGGTCCATCCGGCAAACACGATGGGAACCACGAAGCTGCTCGGGGAGAAGCTCGTCACGGCCGGGAACAACTACACTGGGTGGAGTGGTATCGACCTCGCGTCCGTCCGGTTCGGAAACGTGATCAAGTCCTCCCAGTCCGTGATTCCACTTTTCACCGAACAGATCCGAGAGGGTGGACCGGTCACTCTGACCGACGAACGGATGACCCGATTCTTCCTCACGTACGACGACGTGTTCGATCTCGTCACGGGCGCTGCCGAGAAGACGACAGGCGGCGAAGTGTTCGTCTACAAGATGCCGGCGATCCGGATCCCCGACCTGGCGGACGCGATGATCGAGACGCTCGCCCCGCAGTACGGATACGCACCGGAGGACATCGATATCGAGGTCATCGGTCCCCGTCCGGGTGAGACGTTCCACGAGGAAGTCATGACCGAGCGCGAATCCCGGCGAGCCTACGAAAACGGGTCGATGTACGCGATCCTTCCGGAGGCGACCGAAACCCGGACGCCGAACCCGCCGGAAGGGTTCGAGGAAGTGGACGATCTCGTGCTGTCCTCGAAAGATGCCGAGAAGCTGTCGAAAAACGAAATCGTCTCACTCCTGGAGACGAACGGTTCTCTCAAGACGATCAATGAGTGAAACAGTCGCGGTCACCGGCGCTGCGGGATTCATCGGTCGCTGGGTCGTATCGGAGCTCCTCGACCGGGGACACACCGTCTACGGACTCGATGACTTCTCGAACGGCTCCGAACGGAACATCGAGGAGTTCCGAGACGACGACGCGTTCCATATCCACGAAGGAGACGTTCGATCCAAGACGGACGTCGATCGACTCTTCGAACACGACGTGGACGCGTGTATCCACCTCGCCGCCGAGATCGACGTTCAAGAGAGTCTGGAGGATCCGGAAGCGCACTTCGAGTCGAACGTGGTCGGTACTCAGAACGTCCTCGAGGCGTGCCGGGAGGACGACACGCGACTCGGCCTCGTCGGTACCTGTATGGTGTACGACATGGTCGACTCGGAGGACGGAATCGGTGAGAATCACCCGACGAAGCCAGCCTCACCGTACGCCGGATCGAAGCTCGCTGCCGAGGACATGGCCGAGGGCTACTACCACGGGTACGACCTCCCGGTCACGATACTGCGTCCGTTCAACACCTACGGTCCCTACCAGAAGACCGGCATGGCGGGCGGCGTCGTGTCGATCTTCACGAGCCGCGACATCCGAGGAGAGCCCCTGAAGATATTTGGCGACGGAACCCAGACGCGGGACCTGTTGTACGCGACCGACTGCGCCCGGTTCATCGTCGAAGGAACGTTTAACGACGAGACCGTCGGCGAGGTGATCAACGCGGGGACGGGAACCGACGTGTCGATCAACGATCTCGCGGAGCTGATCGCGACCGACGGGACGGAAGTCACGCACGTCGAACACCACCACCCGCAAAGCGAGGTCCAGAAGCTGCTCTGTGACCCGACGAAGGCGAAGGAGGTGCTCGATTGGGAGCCGGAGGTCACGCTCGAGGAGGGAGTCTCTCGCCTTCGATCGTGGCTCCGTGAACGCGAGGAGACCGCAGGATGACGGGCGACTTTCCGGCACACTACGGCGGCGAGCCGATCCGCGAAGACGTGTTGGGGTACGGCTCACAGAGCATCAGCGAATCGGAGAAACAGGCAGTCGTAGAGGCGCTGGAGGGCGATTACATCACGCGTGGACCAACCGTCGAGGCGTTCGAGGAGCGGGCGGCCGATCTCGTCGACGTGGACCACGCGATCGCGACGACGTCGGGGACGACGGCGCTTCATCTCGCGGGGCGTGCGGCCGGATTCGACTCCGGCGACGAAGTCATCACGACCCCGCTGACGTTCGTCTCGACGGCGCATGCGGCGACGTACTGCGGAGCGACGCCGGTCCTCGCGGACATCGACCCGCACCGGCGGACTCTCGATCCGGATGCGGTTCGCGATCGGATCACCCCCGAGACGGAGGCGATCGTTCCGATGCACTACGGTGGCCATCCGGCGGACATCGAGGGACTCCTCGAGGTCGCGGACGAACACGACTTGACCGTGATCTGGGACGCGTGTCACGCGTTCGGCGGGACGTGGAACGACGAGCCCATCGGGTCACAGCGCGACATGGCGGTCTTCAGCTTCCATCCGGTGAAGAACGTCACCACCGGCGAGGGTGGGATGATCGTCACGGACGACGCCGAGCTCGCGGCTCGGCTTCGGCGACTGCGGTCGTTCGAGATGGACTACGGTCCGGAAGGCCACGAAGACGAGCCCTGGTATCAGGTGTCCGAAGGGGTGGGTTACAACTACAACGTGACGGACATTCAGGCGGCGCTCGGGCTCGCGCAACTGGATCGGCTCGAGACGTTCAAGGCGCGTCGCGACGAGGTCATCTCGGCATACGATACGGCGTTCGCGGACGTGCCTGGATTCCGAACGCCACCGGAGGCGCCGAACTCGGACCCGATGTATCACCTGTACGCCGTCGAGATCGGTGAAGAATTCGGATGTGACCGGAAGGAGTTCGTCAACGCGCTACACACAGAGAACCTCGGCGTACAGGTCCACTACGTGCCCCTCCACTATCACCCGTACTTCGAAGAGGAGTTCGGATACGAACGAGGGGAGTTCCCCGAGGCGGAGGGAGTATACGAGGGGCTAGTGAGTCTCCCCCTCCACGCGGAGATGGACGACCAAGACGTCGAGGACGTAATCACGGCCGTGCGTCGACTCCACGAGTATCACGCGTAACGGGTCCCAGAAGCACTTTTTTGACGGCTCATCTAGCTTAGAGATCGCGATATCGAGGCGTCATGGTTCGATCGGATGACTTTATTCGTTAGCTCACGGGAGAGACGATATGGCCGAGTTTCACATCGGAGATCGATCCGTCGGGCCGGACGAGCCAGCGTTCGTGATCGCGGAGGCCGGATCGAATCACAACGGGGATCTCGATATTGCGAAAGAACTCATCGACGTCGCCGCCGATGCCGGAGCCGACGCGGTGAAGTTCCAGACGTTCCGGGCGGAGGACCTATACGTCGAGGAGAGCGACGAGGTCGAGTATCTGGACGACGACCGAACCATCTACGAGATCATCGAATCGATGGAGATGCCCTACGAGTGGATCCCCGAACTACACGACTACTGTCTCGAGCGTGGGGTCCAGTTCATGTCGACGCCGTTCGACGAGCGGTCCGCCGCGGAACTCACCGAGTACGTCCCCGCCTGGAAGGTCGCCTCCTACACGAGCAGCCACATCCCTTTCCTCGAGCACCTCGCAGAGACCGAGAAACCGATCATCATGTCTACGGGTGCTCACGAATTGGATGAGGTGGCGGAGTCGGTAGCGGCGCTCCGTGAAGGGGGAGCTTCCGATCTCGTCCTGTTACAGTGTGTCGCCGCGTATCCGACGCCGATCTCCGAGATCAACGTCGGCGCGGTCGAAACGCTTCACGAGGAGTTCGACGTTCCGACCGGGCTCTCCGATCACACGCTCGATCCCGTGACAGCTCCGGCGGCGGCGGTTGCACTCGGTGCGTGCGTCGTCGAGAAGCACTTCACGCTGGACAAGTCGATGGAGGGACCGGACCACGAGTTCGCGCTCGAACCCGACGAACTGGATCGGATGGTGACGGCGATCCGTGACACGGAGGCCGCTCTCGGCTCCGGCGAAAAGCGCGTGCTGGAAGTCGAACGGGAACTCCACGAGAAGGCACGCCGCGCGATCCATGCGGTGGAAGACATCGAGGGGGGCGAGGAGTTGACCGAGGAGAACCTGAAGGTGCTACGTCCGGGAGGACGAAAACCCGGTCTTGATCCCAAATTCTACGGTGAGATAGTTGGCACGACGGCCGATCAGGACGTTCGGAAAGGAGATGGCATAGAATGGGAGGATCTCGCAAACTATGATTCATAGATGTACCTTATCCAACCACCATTTGTGGTATTCTTTTTGAATCCACAATTTTTGAAGAGATTTTTCGAGGGTTCGTTATTTTCATGAACTTCCGCGGTAAACGGAGTGCGATCCGCGAAACGGTCACAGATCCACTCAAGCGCGGCCGTTGCGATTCCGTGGCCGTGTACGGAGAAATCACCAAGATAAATTCCAACTTCGTCATCAGAATCGATACTGACGACACCGACTTGTCGTTTCTCGTACCGTATCAAGAAATCATAGCGACTGTCGGATCGTGATTCATACCACGTGACGTGTTCGTCCCAGTTGAGTGGTCCATCCTGTACACGAAAGTGCCGATATATTTCGGGGATCGATCTCCACGCAAGTAATAGCTCTAGATCGTCACGTTCGACCGGGCGCATCCGGATCGAAGAGTCGAGATCATAGAGAGATGAACATGGATCACAGAGAACACGTTTTTTCACCGTACTCAGTGAGCGTTCAATTGGAAGTCGGCAATCGTCACAGGTTGCCATCGTACAGTAGAGGTGTTTCGATTAACAAGTACGTATGGTTTCGTGTAGAGATTCCGTGGTCGCTACGGCACCGACATTCGTTCCCATCAGTCTATTGTAAAAGAGTAGTAGTTCGAATGCCGACTCATGTGCTGTGTTGAATAGATGCTGAGTCACGGTCACAGCGGCTCACACAGCGGTTCTATGTTGGTGATGGCGAACATCAAGACAATCTCACGGAACTG
>NZ_FXTD01000010.1 GCF_900182635.1 Halorubrum cibi
GTCACGCGCTGAACCTCCTGGTCGGCCGCGTACTCGACGGTCGTGCCGTTCACGGTCTGACTCTCCGGCTGCCAGTAGACGATCACGGCCTCGTACTCGCCGGTCGACCGCGAACCGAACACGGTCGAGTACAGCTCGATCTGGTCGGTGTTCAGCGTCGTGCCGCGCTCGAGGTGGACCGGCTCGTTCTCGAGCGGCCCGGCCGGCGTGTATCGGATCGCCATCGCGCCGGTCGGCGGTGAACCGCCCACGTAGCGGACCGCCGGCGGTGCCGCTGCCGGCTGGTTCCCGCCAGTCCGCAGCTCCGAGATCTCGAACGGGCCGGGCGAGTCGAAGTCGACGTCGCCCGAGTCGACCTGTGGTGCTGGTGCCCCGGCCGCCATCGCGGGCATCGCCGCCCCGAGCGCCGACAGCACACACAGGACTGCGAGGCTTGCCGCGGCGACCGCGGCACCCCGAGTCATCGAGCGCCCTCCGTGGATTCCGTTCGCGTCTCTGTGGTTTCCTCGTTTACCCCCCACTCGTCTTCCCACGGTGCGAGTGGCCGGCCGTTAGCCTGCCATTCTTCGGCATCGAGCAGTTGCGAGCCGGGGATCCACCGTCCGAGTACCACCAAACAGACGCTAGCCAAAGCAGCCAACCCACCGAGGTCGGCAGATATCGGGAGTACAGAACCGGCTCCGATCCCGCAGAGGAGAGTGGCCGCCATGATGATATCTGCTGCCGGAGTAGATACTTCGTCGATGACCGCGGTCTCCGGACGATCACGGTGAACGAGATTGACGAGACCCCGCAGGATCAACCGGATCATCGAGCGCCCTCCGTCTTCTCGAGCTCGTCGAGCGCCGCGGCTTCGAGGTACGCGTCGGCGGTGCCAAGCGCGAACGCCAGCAGGCCGCCGGCGATCACCCACCCCTCGAGGAGCGTCGACGGGCCGACCGCGAACGTCTGGACCGCGAGGTAGAACCCTATGAGTGCGAGTCCAACGCTCACCGCGATACGGCTCGGCGTCGGCTCGTCGGCCCACAGTCCCGAGACCGCCATCAGGCGTCACCTCCGAAGACGGCGTAGCCGATCACGAACACGACGACCCCGATCAGCAGGAACTGTACACCGGTGAGCGACCCGAGGAAGCCCCCGGTGCCGAGCGCGCCGGCGATCCCGGCGACGGCCGCGACCGCCCACCCCGGATCCGCGAGGATCGCGTTCACCAGCTCGTTTCCGTACTGGATGCCGACCCCCGCACCGAATATGCCCGCGGCGGCCGTCGACCGGAGCCCGCGAGAGGCTGCCGACCCCGCCGTCGACGCCGCCGAGCCCGCGGTCGAACCGGCCCGTGAAGCCGCGTCACGGCTCTCCTCGAGGCCGACCGCATACACCAGCGCTCCGACCGCTACGAGGCCGAGCGCGAGCGTCAGCATCGGCGCTCACCTCCGTCTCTCTGCGTGCGATTCGACTCGGTTCGTCCGCTGTCGTTGTGTATCATAGTTCTCGATCGATGTTGCCGTAGATCTGCTGTCCCAGGTACGCCAGGAACACCACGCCGGCGGCGACCACGGCCCATTCGCCCGCGTTCGACGGCGGGAGGACTTGTGGAAGCGTCAGCGCGGACAACGAGATCACTGAGAACAGCTGCGGTCCCGACGCGATGAGCGCGTCCGTCAGCGCCCACACGACCTCGGGATTCAGCAGCGCGATGATCCCGCTCAGTCCCGCGGTGAGCTGGGCTAGCGGATCCTCTGCGAGTTCTTTCAGTGTCATTCTGTGAGCCCTCCGAGCTGGAGGAGGTCGGCGACGATGTACACGATCCGTCGGAAGAGGACCAGCGCGACGACGATCTCCCCGACGACGATCACGGTCACGACGATCGGCGAGAGCGGTCCAGCCGCTCCCGCCGCCTCGAAGATTCCACCGTTGATCGTCCGCACGGTCGATATCAGCGTGTCTCCGATCGACTCTCCGACTCCGCCGAGGTCGCCGGCGATCTTCACCGGAATGTCGGCGATCCCGAGCGTCTCGCCCGGCGCGTCGAACGTCGACGGCTCCGAGCCGGCGAGAACCAGCAGGAAGCCGTCGATCACGATCTCGACGATACCAAACGTCGACTCGAGGAATGCCGTCAGTACGGCACCGAGGACGAACCGACGCGGCGAGTCGAGGAACGCCTGAAGCGTCGCCGGAATCGACAGATCGCTTAACTCCGAGATCCCCGAATCCGTGTCCGGATCGTTGTCGAACTTGTCGCGGTCCGGTTGGCTACCGTCTTCGAGTGGGCCACTCGGCATGGTCAGCTCACCTCCCGGATGCGGTCGATACCGCGACCCATCACCCAGAACGACGCGACGACGACGCCGATCCCGACGGGATACGCGAGCGGGCCGAACTGCGTCAGCGAGAACGACCACGCGCCACGGATCGCCGCGATGCCGCTCCCGAAGATGACCTCGATCAGTCCGTCGAACTCCTGCTCGAAGCCGCCGACCGCGTTCGGGTTGTTCACGAACTCCGTGCCGCCGGCGAGGAACTCGCTGACGCCGTCGACGAGACCGGTGTAGGCCTCGGTCAGCGCTCCGATGACTGTGTTCACACCCAGCGCGACCGCGAACACGATCGACCCGGCGATCGCTCTCCCGACGCGCCCGGCGTTGATCCCGGATGCCAGCCCGAAGCTGAGATCCTCGCTGATCGACTCGGTGCCGGTGAGGAACGACTCCTCCTGGTCGTCAGTCAGCACGCTGTCGTCGCCGTCAGACGCCACCGCTCACCACCCCCGCATGCGGGTTGGGTCGCGATGGCCGGGTCATCAGTTCTCGTCCTCCTCTCCTTCCTCGGTGACCCCGACGTCGATCGGGCCGATCGCGGGAACGTCCGGAAAACCAGGCACCGCGAGGGTGTCACTCGTCTCCTCTTGCTGGAGATAGGCAGTTATCATCCAGAACGCGCCCAGTACCACGCCGACGCCGGCGAGCAGCGCGAACGGTCCGAACTGTGCGGCGATCGACGTCGCCGACGTTTCGGCGGTCGTCGAGATGATGCCGAGCGGCTCGAGCACGGTCGCGTCGATGAACTGGCCGATCGCCGCGGCCATCGCGTCAAGCGGCGCAACGACGAGGGCGAACACGCTCTGGATCAGGTTCACACCGCCGGTCGCGACCGAGACGAGCGTGCCGAAGATCGCGCCCTGAAGCAGCGTTCCGAGCGTCCCGTCGGCGTTGAGATACCCGATGGTGCCCGTCAGCACCGTGTTCGGGCTCGGATCGTCTCCGGACGGGAGCTTGTCGGCCGCGTCGGACATTACGACCCTCCGCCGCCGAACAGGCGGAACCCGACGAAGCCGGTGATCGAGCTGACGATCAGACCGGGAACCGACAGGAGCCAGCTGATGAACCCGCCGTCACCCGAGGACATGACCGCCGCCCCGCCGCTCGAGGCCGCGCTCTGGATCGCCGAGACCTCGTCGTTCGTGAGCACGACGTCGTAGCTCACGACGTAGGCCGTTCCCGGCGAGACTGTGGAGTCGAGCGTGATCTCGGTCGACCCGTCGTAGCTGCTCGCGACCGACGTGTAGTCGATCTCCGAGAACTCCGTGTCCCCAGTTCCCTCGGCGATCTCGACCGCCTTGTAGCGCTCCGACGGCAGGTTCGGCTCGTCGACGAACTCCGGACCCGAGTAACTCAGGTCGAAGGCCGTCGGCAGTTCGAGTCGGTACGCGATCTCGCCGAGCTGGTCCCACTGCGGGTAGTCACTCGTCGGGCCGAACTCGGCGGAAACGTCCTCGTCGTCGGTGATGTCGGACGCTTGGAAGACCGCGTCGACGGTGACGCCGTAGATCGTCGCGTCCGACATGACCTCGTCGAACGTGCCCATGCCGGTCACGGAGTACGCGCCGTGCGGCTCGGTGATCGTCACGGTCTCGAGCTCGTCATCGTCGTCGGTGTCCTCGAGGCGCTCACCGAAGGTGAGAGCGCGCGTCCGCTCGGCGTCGAGGACGGAAACGTCCACGTCAGCGTCGCCGGAGATCGTGATCTCCTCGGTGGACCCGAAGGAGCCGTCGCCGGTGCCGGCGACAGTCATGTCACCGACCTGCTGCTGGAGGACCATTCCCTCACCCGTGGAGTTCGCGAGAACGTCGTCGTCGCTCGCGGACGCCGACGAGTCGTAGAGCGTGACCTCGACGTAGTCGCCGTCACCGTCGGTCAGCTGGAGCGTCGGAGTGCCCGACGCGGAGTTGATGTCGGCGGCGATCGTGAGGTACGACTTCTCGCCGTCCGCAACCGAGAAGTTGCTGTAGGTCGCCGAGTCGGAGCTCGCCGAGCCGGCGTAGTTGAGCGCGTCGACGCCCGGCGCGGTCGACGACTCGCTCACGGTCGCTCCCGAGGTGGTCCACTCGCTCGAGTCGAGCGCGGACGCCGAGTTGTCCGAGCCCTCGTCGTTCTTTCGCGGGAACTCGTTGCGGTCCGCGAAGTCGATGTCCGTCGCGGTCAGCGTGACCGGGTTGTCGTTACTGGAATTGAGTGAAGCTGGCAAGGTGGCCGGGTCGCCGGCGTCGTCGTAGTACTCGACGGCCGTGTCGAAGTCGGCGTTCGACCACTCGTCGATCGTGACCTCGGTCGCGATCTCGGGATTCGGCGTCTTCGTGTCTTCACTCCAGCCGATCCCGCCCGCCGCCATGACGGGGGTCGCGACCATCGACGAGAGCACGGCGAGCGCGATCAGCGCCGCGAGCCCCGTCTTTTTGATGTCGATATTCATACCGTTCCTCCGTAGCTACCGCTTTGGGTTCGAGTTCGTGTCATGAGTCTGCGAAACTGCCCGTTTCCGGTGGGCACACCGTGTTTCTCCGCTAGATCGGCATCGATCGGATGCCGTTCTCGGAAGGTCCGAAGATACTCGAGGAATCGATCGCCGGCGACGAGGCCGCGAGGCCCGTCGCTCACGAGTCAGCCCCCTCGAAAACCGCGCTCCAGTCCCTCCACCGCCGATCCTCCGCGCCGTCATCGTCGTCGGCGATGGCGCTCACGCGAAGCGCACACCTCCGACCGGGTTCACACCGTTCATGGTGCGCCCAGAAAACCGGGTGTTGAGGTTCTAAACCTCCGTATTTAAGTGAAATAAAGCCAATAAGCCGATTAAGACCGAAGGTTGAATAGCCCGGAATTCGTCCGTAAGAGTGGATGTCCCGCGAGATTCGGAAGGTTCGAGACCTCGGGAACGGGAGCGGCGGGGTGACGATCCCGAAAGACACCCTCCGCGACTGGGGACTCGTCGATGACGATGGTAGAGTTGGTGACGGCCACGTGGCCGTCGACGAAACTGATGACGGTGCGATAACGGTCGAGCCGGTTCAGTAGTTCGGCTCGATCCTGTCCTATTATCCGCCGAGTTCCTCGAGATCCTTCTCTCCAGCCTCGACTTTCGCCCGCTCGAGCGTCCACTCGTCGTTATCGAACTCGACACCGTACAGTTCGTCGGCGCGCTCGAGGATCGTCGCGATGCTCCCTTCTGGGATCTCGAAGAAGCGGGCGGTCGGCCGCTTCGCTCGCCCCTCACGGACCTCACGGATGAACGCCTGAACTCGCTCGTAGCCCTCTCCCGGCACCGGAACCCCCATCTCGTTTTTCGTCATTCCGTGCGGGGCCTTCCCGAACTGAACACCGCGGTCGATCGCCCTCTCGATCCCCTCCTGCCGACGCTCACGGTTCAGCTTCAGCTCCATCTCAGCGACCATCGACATGAACTTTAGCATCATTTGACCCATCCCGTCATCGGGGTCGACGTTGAATCCCTGCTGAACGAGGTGGAGGCCGACGTCCTGGTCCGAGCACGTGTCGACGAAGTCCGCGACCTCCGCGGTCGAGCGACCGAGTCGATCGAGCTTCGCGGCGACCACCTTCTCGGCTTCGCCGGCCTCGACTCGATCACGCAGCTCGACGTACTCGTCACGAGTCGGATCATCCCCCGAACCGACGTCGGCGTAGATGTTCTCCGCAGGAAGGTCCGGGTAGTGTTCACGGATCGACTCGAGCTGACCATCACGGGATTGGTCGCTCGTCGAAACCCGGGCGTAGGCGAGGATTTCGGACATGGTTAGAAACGCACAGCCAGCTACTTAAAGAACGATGGTTCAAAAACAGCAGTCTAGAGGTTACTTCTCAAACGCTTCCGAGATCGAGCGTCGGGTCAGTTGCTCTGTAGTACGTCTCGCCATCTTCTTCGTACGTTTCGACCAACCCCATCCGAATCAGATCATCTAGTGCCTGCTCGAACTCCTCTTCTGAGAGCTTATCTGACTCCATAGAAACCAACTCGCTCGATGACGACTTATTATCGAGCCACGTCCTCGGCGAAAGTGAAGGTAGAATTCAGTTGGCCCCGATCGGACTCGTCAGCACTACGTTCGGATTCGACGGCGGCATGAGGTCTGTGAGGTCGTGACCGTCTCCGTCCGGTTGTTGATCCTTCCGCGACATCTCAGATCTCCACGACCTCCAGATCTTGTACAGTCGCTCGGATCAGATCACACGAACTCGCCAGTTGCGGTGCTTCGAGCCGCCACCGGCCGCCGGTTCGCGGCGCTTCGGTCGTGATCGTCGCCTCCGTTGCGCTTCGCGCCGGGACATCAACCGAGACCGACGTGACGAAGCGTTTCTCCATGACCTGCCCTTCTTCGAGTTTTGCGAGTCGAAGGTTTGCCTCGTACGTCCCCATCTTCCCGCCGCTGTTCTTCAGCATCAGTGTGCTGTCGAACGGTTCTCCAGCCGTCACTGGCTGCCGTACCCGCTCGAAGTGCCCGCGGATCCAAGACATCGTCTCCATCTCCGCTTCCGAAGGGCACCAACCGCCAGCACCCGACGCCGAGCGGCGTTCTGTGAAGATGTACGCGCCGCAGCCGACCACGCCGCCGAGGGCAGCTAACAGGCCGCGGCGCGGAATACGGCCCGAATCTTCGTCACTCGCCATCGTCCTTGTACACCTCCGACAGATCATGTTCGAGTCGCTCCTCCAGTTCGTCCTCGTCGATCTCTCCGTCGACGTAGGCGGCCCGCGTATGGTCGGTCGGGTCGGTCGAGAGCATGTCCGGATCGACCTCGATCGGCTCTCCTTCGTGCTCGGCCACCCATGCGTACCGATCACCGACACGGATCCGTTTCGGATCGAAGCTGTCGGCGTCGAATACGACCGTCTCGCCGTCGACATCGCGGAGTGTGATCGTCTCCCCGGAACCGTCACCGTCGTCTGCCTCGTGGAAGTGATCCCCGAGATCACTCTCCTCGTCTCTCTCGATCTCCTCGAGGTAGATCTCCGAACCCCCGGTGAAAAAGAGTATATAGGCCCAGAACGCCCCGAATACAGAGAACGTGACGAATGGGATCGTCGATCCGACGACTCCGATTCCCCGAGACATGAGAGTGATATACGGAGTAGCGGCCGCGGAGACGGCGTCGACGAACGTACCCGCGGCCGGGAACCCGAGGTATCCGTCCGCCGCGATGATAGTCGCCATCACGACGACGAAACCGCGGTCGCTCATTCCGAATCTCCCCCATCGTCCCGGAACCGATGACCACGGGCCGCGTCCTCGAGCTGGATCAGCAGCGCGCCGAGGTCGTCGATCTCGTCGAAGATCGGCCCGTAGTACCCATCTTCCTCGCGGTACTCCAGCGTCGCCTGCGTCAGTTCGCCGAGTTCTTCCTGTGCGGCGAGCAGCAGCGTCTCGAGTGACTGCTCGCCCCACTCCTCGACGTTCTCCTCTGCCTTCTCTTCCCAGCGGTCCGTGACAGCGTCGCGAGTCATCGATCTAACCTCGCTGGCATCCGCACGTCTCGAGCAGTCGTCCACGGTCGGACTCGCGCCGCTCCGCCCCCGTAGGCCCACACCGTCGCTCCGAGGAGATGCTCACGAGCTATCGACACCGAACTACGTTCGGAACCGTCTCCGCGTCGATCCCGACCGCCATCCGTGACGAGCTTCGTTTGCCCCGTAGCGTCGTCTTCGTCGAACGCCTCGTTTTCCTCGCGATGCTCCTCCTTGATCAGTCGCCAGCGCGTCTCGAGAGACGACGTGAACCGCTCCCAGAAGCCGACGTACGGGTACTCTTCGTTGACGTAGCCGCCCGGGAACTTGTGTTTGATGTGGACGCATCGGGTACAGACTCGAGCAGTTCGTGCCGCCGACTCGACGGCCGTAGCCGACATGACCGGGTGATCGATCTCGTCTCCGGATTGATCGCTCATAGATCGACCCTCCATCCACAGACACGACACTCGGCGTAGCGTTCGGTGCGCTCAGTAACGACGAACGTTTCGCCGTACATTTCCTGGACGCGCGGCGAGTCGAGAGGGATCGTTTCCTCACGTTCTCGAACCGTGCGCGTGCCGTACTCGGCGGTGTGGCAGCCGCGAGGGCACTCACTCGGCACGGAACTCACCTCCGTCCGTCGCGACCGGCGCCGTGCGACCGGCGAACCGCCCGAGACCGGTCTGCTGTTCGCTCTCGCCGCCGTCCGGCTGGCGAAGGTCCTTGTCGACCGCCCGGCGGATCCATCCCATCTGCTCGCCGATGCCGCCGAGGTCCGCCTCTCCGAACACGTCAACTACGTCGAAGTCGAGCGGCTCGAACGCGATCTCGTTCTCCTGCTCGATCGCGTCGGCGTAGATGCTGGCGTAGTCGCGACCGGCGAGCAGCAGGACCTCGTCGACGTGCGAGTGATCCGTGAACGGCGACCGGAGTGACCACGCGACCTCGTCGACGATCGCCTCGCTGTCGCGGTCGTCGAGCGTGGTGTCGTAGGGTTCGATCGTCCGCTTCGACCAGACGAGCCCGTGTTCGGCGCTGAGGATGACGACCCGGTCAGCGAAGTGTTCGGCGTACTCGCGTTTCAGCGCGAAGTAGTTTGAGGTGTAGAGGTCTCGCGCCTTCGACGCCTCGTCACGCTTCGCGTTCCCGCAGCCGATGACGGCGAGCGTCTGATCAACTTCATCGGCGGATCGATCGTCACCGCGATCAACTCCGCCTCCGGATTGATCGGCGGTCATGGTTTGTACCCCGGCTCGTTACCGCCGAACCATTGGACCTCCTCGCGGCCGAAGTAGTAGGCACCGCACTCCGGGCACTTCTTCCGGTGCGGGTTGACCTTGTCCTGTCCCGAGAGTTGCCACCCGCAGTCGGAGCAGATTTGAACGTCAGTCGCCATCGAGGACCTCCGCGGTGTCGAATAAGCCACCGCACCAGTGGCAGAAGAAGTCGTTTTCAGGATCGTCCTCGACGCGGTCGAGGTTCTCGTTGCCGCAACGCTCGTGTGGGCAACTAACCTGATCAACACCATCGGCGTCTTTCACGCCGACCCACCACCGTTGACCAGCCGATCGGCGGCTGCGTGGACCTTCTGTGACTGTTCAGCGTCCGCCACCGGCTCGTGGCACTCCGCACAGTGAGCCGGGCCTCCGGGCTCGAAGCGCCAGCGTCGGGAGTCGCAGGCACCCCGAGGACACTCGGGGAACTCCACGATCTCGCGTGACTCCAGCTCGCGCCAGAGCTCGAGGTGTCGCTCCCATCGCTCGTCGTCTTCGACGGTCGACAGCGCACCCACGTCGAACGTCTCGTATTCCGCACGAAGTTCCTCGACCGACATCTCGGCGGGCTCCGGTCGCTCCGCGATCGGCGTGTTCATGATCTCGACGTGGCGATCAACCTCGGATTCGTCTTTCACGCCGACTCACCTCCGAGTTCCTCCACGATCTCGCCCATCAACTCGCGGATCTCCACCGCCTGCTCGCGGTTCACCAGCAGCGCCACGTTCCCGTCCATGTCGACCGCGTGGCCGTCGTAGTCCTCCTCGAAGAGGATCGCGTACATCCGCTCTCCTCCCGCGTACTCCGGCTCCTCGTCGAGCGCCTGAACCGTCAGCTCGTTCAGCGCCGGGATCGATCCCCCGTCATCCGTGGTCGTTCCGTTCATGGTAGTCTCGTCAGTCATCGGTTCCCTCCAGCGCGTCTCGGTCGATGTCGATACACTCCGACAGCTGCTCTCTTCGTTCGCGAATTCGGTTCTCGACCTCGCTCTTCTTCTCCAGATCGACGTGTTCCTCGATCGAATCCCGAACGAGATCCTCGAGGAACTCCCGTTCGAACTCTTTCAGCGCGTTCAGTTCGACGTTGGTGTCGCGTCCCTCGGAGACGTACCTGCGGAACGACCGCTTGATCGTCGCATCCTTGTCCGAGGACGAAGGCACCGGATTCTCCGGGAGTCCGAACCGCTCAATGTGTTCCGTGTTCAACGCCTTCCGTTCGAGTGCGAAGCTACCTCCGTTCGGATCCTCGAACGGAGCTCCGTGCTCGGCGTCGTAGTATCGATGATCGTCTGAACTCGGGAACTCCCGAGGGAGGCCGATACCGTAGTACCCCATCGCATCGAGGATGCTGACGGGGGCATGGAACCCGGACGGGTTGTAGTCGCCGAAGTAGAGGATCCGGACATCTTTTCCCTCGTGGATCTTCTCGGCGAGCCGGTTGCTCGCTTGGTAGACCTTCGAGTCCGACCAATCACCACGAGTCGCCTCCAGCCGGACGTTGAACTTCTCGCAGATCGGTCCGAAGACCGACGCGAGGCTTTGCTTCTCGAGCCAGACCTCGACGTAGGACTCCTGCTCGCGCCAGAAGTCCTCCCAGTAGTCGGTCCACACCTCGTCGACACGATCGTCGACGAAGTGCTCGGGATCGCGCCAGCCGGTGGCCGCGACGTTCTCTGCCGTTCTCGAGGCGTCGACGATCTGTGCGGGATCGATGTAGCCGGCACGTCGGCCCTTCTTGACCGCTCGCTTCACGTAGCGGTACTCCCACTTGTGACCGCGAGACTCGAGCGCGTAGTAGACGTCGCGTACGGTCCGCTTCTCGCCCGAGGACAGCACGTCCTGGATCTGCGAGAGGATCGCCTGGTACTTCCTGCCGGGGTTCCACTCGCCCTTCGTCGTCTCACTCGCCATCGAAATCACCCCGTTCAGACTTCGATCGGCTCGCCGTCGCACTCTCGTCTCGCACACTCCAGGCACCGCTCGCCGGCGAAGCCGGGCGACGTAGCGAGGAGCTCCGCGACCTCACCGCAGCCGTCGCAGACATCGTCGTCGGAGACGCCGGCCGCCCGCCGTTCCCGCTCTCGCTTCTCGTCTTCGGCCCACGCCCGGACCTGCTGCTGGGTGATCGACGCGTGACGAGCGTGGTCGACCGGCTCGATGTTCTCGCTCCGGTTGTCCCACTTGATCCCGTTGCGATGATGGACGTCCTTCTCCGCGAGATCCTCGAGGACCGACTCGATCGGCTCGTCGATCGGGTAGCACTCGACGACCGCGAGCAGCCGGTGGTGTGCGACGTAGACGTCTTCGCGCCGCTCTCCCGGCGTGTGCGGTCGGTACTCCGTTGAACGCCAGCGCTCGTAGCCGGCTCCGCTGCCGTGGCCCGCTTTCGCGTGTTCGAACCGGGCGTACCGCTGTACCCGGTTCGAACCGAGGTGATAGTTTGACACACGATCATCACCTCAGTCATTCTGGATCCGCGGCGCGAGCATCATCCTCACGTGACCGAAGCCGTCGGCGAAGTCGTAGTCGAGGAAGATCGGCATCTCGTCGTCGATCTTCCCGGACAGCTCCGTCCCGCTTCCCAGCGGCTTCAGGATCCCCTTGTACTTGCTCCCGCCGGTCGATCCGCCGACCAGATACGCCAGCGAGAACATCGATTTGACTCCCTTTGAGAAGTTCGCGCCGAGCAGATCATCCCCTTCGATCACGGTTTCGATGTTGTCTGTGTCGCCTTCTCCGTTGACGACGAGAGCACCATCGTCGTCGTCCGCTTCGAGACTGACGTGATCTGAAACCAGTTGTGCGTTCTCGACTGCGTCCCTGAGTACCTTCGCGTCAGCCTCGAACTCAGCACTGTGATCGATTTCGGGGACGTCCGGCTCACCCCGCATGTAGTCCGGGTCGATCCCAGCCATCTCCACTTCGACGTTCGTGTGTTCGACGAGGATCGACCGATTCTCTGCCACGTACTGGAGCGTCACCGGATCCCCACCGCTCGCTCCGTCGATGTAGTCGTCGAGTCTCTGGATGTTGATACCGATCGGAAACATCCCGTCTCCGACCGACTCGAACGCTCCCGGCTCCACTTCGAGATCTACCATCGCGACGTTCGCCGGGTCGACAGCTGCGACCGACAGCCCGTCGTGGCCTATCCGGAAGATCGCCTCGTCGACGACCGTCAGCAGCTGGTCGATCACCTGCTGGAGCACTTCCGCGCGGATAACGACGGTTAGACTGCCGACCGCGTCCGCCTCCGCGTTCGAGACGTCTTCCGCTTCGTCGTCCGCGGTCGCCTCTTCTCCCCCTTCCGCGTCAGCGGCCGCCATCAGGCACCACCTCCGAGGTCGTCGTCGGTCGCAGCTTCGGCGTCGGTACTCCCGTCGATCTCGGTGGTGTCGTCACTCATGGTCGGTGTCTCCGCGAACCGCTCAGTCGTCCGCTCGATGCTCTCCGGCACGCCGTTCAGCGTCGCCTCTAGCTCCTCGGCGGAGATCCCCGCCGGCGCTTCCACGACGATCGAGACGTCGCCCCGCTCGACGCTCGCTAGCGCTCTATCCCCGACGACGTCGACGTCGAGGACCGTCGGCTGCTCCGATGCTGCCGTCTCCGGCGTCGGCTCACTCGTCGCCATCGGCCACCTCCACCCCCGCCGCCGCCAGCTCGTCGAGTCGTTCTCGCGTCCCGCCGTCCGCGACCGCGTCACCGGACGCCGTCGCCGGCGGTTCGCGCGGTTCGACTTCGTCGCCGTCGAGTCGCCCGATCACCAGCGTCACCGTGTGGATCCCCTGGTGGACACGGAGCGCGTCTTCTCGCTTCAGCGGGTAGATCACCGTCTTCCGAACCGCTTCCTTCTGGATGTTCAGCTGGTTCGCGAGTACCGACTCCGCCGTGTCGAGCTCGAGACGACCGCCGATCCCGGCCCACTCGACCAGCTCGCGGTGTGCGTCCCTCGCTTTCACCGGGATCTCGTCGGTGCCTTCGTTCGTCTCGTCGCTGTCGCCGACGTACGTCTCCCGTACTGCCGCCCGGATCGCCTCGGAACGCGACCCCATCTCTTCGCTCGCCGCTTCGAGTGCGTCCACCAGTTCCGGGTCGCGGATCCGCGACGTCACGTGGACTCCGTCGTCGCTCATTCCGAATCGCCCCCGTACTTCTGGTTTAGCCGGTCGAGTTCATCGATCAACTCAGACGTCTCCGAGAGGTTGAGTCCGGACACTTCCGAGAGGAGACGCTCCACGGGGCGGTCCGCCCGGCCGTCGGTGATCTGGTCGACCGCGTCGAAAATCGCCTCGATCTCCGTTTTCGTGAGGTGATTGTTCCGACCGTAGATCAGGTCTCTCGCGTCGTCGTCGGAGAGCCCGGTCTTCCGGAGTCGCTCAAGATCGTGGGCCATTCCCGAGACCACCTGAGCGGCATCAGACAACATTTCGAGCCGGGCGACGAACTCCGACGCGTCCATCGTCGTCAGCTCGTCGACGACGATCTCGTCGGGGCGCTCACTCCGATCCTCGACGAACAGCCGATCAAGTGGAGTCTCGCTCATCGGCCCACCCCCCAACGCCTGCGAGCGGACCCACGGCCGCATAATGCGCGGCGGCGCGCGCGCCGCATAAAGTCCGCGCGCCGTCGCACGGGTGCGCCACGTGGGCAGCGATTTCGACGCCCCCCCGTACCTGTGTTACAAAACACAGTTCCGACGGTAGAGGTGTCGAAAGACTCGATTCCGGTGAAATAGTCTGTGTTACAGGCCCCGCAGTCTGTAACACAAGATCCGTTCCACTTGTTCCACACGAAACAGTGGAAACGAGGGTTCATCGGTCGACACCTCCGTCGGCCGCGACCGGCTGACTCGCGTCGGCATCGACGCGATCGTGCTCGACGTCGTCGACGGTGAGCCACCATGGCGGCGAGAGGTGGGTGCGACCGGTGTCGAGGTCGGTCACACCGAGGTCGTCGCGGCTCCACCTCCACCACAGCAGCGCGACGTGAGCGCACCAATCTCGGAACCGGTAGCCGTCGCAGTCGCACTCGGTGACTAAGTCACCCTCGTAGACCGCGAATAGCACGCGGTGCCGTGAGAGCGCCGTCTCGTCGTCCTCACGGCCGAGCAGCACATCGAACTCTGCTGGGTTGACCGCGCTGACCGTCGACGGCGCGGCCTGTGCGCGCCGCCAGCTCGCCGACGTAGTCCATCCGCTCGGGAATTGGAGTCGATCCGGCTCGCCGAGGCGGTTCGCGATCTGCTCGCGATGCTCGTCGACTGCGGTCTCGGGACTCATAGCTCACCCCCGTAGCTACACTCGGTACACGTGTCGTAGGGGATCGCGCTGCCGGGCTTCGAGGTCCGCGTCAGCTTCGCTCCGCAGTCCGGACAGTGCCTCATGGACGGCACACCCCGTTGTCGAGCGCGGCGCACCGCTGGTTGACCTCGGTGATGTACAGTCCGCAGAACTCGCAGATCTTCGGCTCTACCTTTACCTCAGGTTCACAAAGGTTTAATTTTAGGATGGGGCCGGAGGGATTTGAACCCCCGATCGACTGATATCTCCGGTACGCCTCGGAACTCCAGAGGGTCGTCAACGCGAGCGATGATCAGTCGCCCGCTCGGTATATCAGTCTGGAGCGTCGTCCCGGGCGTGGCCTCTGGAGTCAGTCGCCATGCCTGGCTTGGCCACAGCCCCGCTGTCTGCGATCGAGTGTTGCCGAAACGCGGATAAAGGGGTTTCGATCCCACGCGATCCGCGGACGCGACGGCCCTCGTCTCACTCCCGGTCGTCGTCGGACCAATCGCACTCCTGGCACTTGTATCCGGTCACGAACTCCGTGACGCTGGGCATGTACCCGACGCTGATGACGGCAAGTACTGAGCAGCGCGCAACCGGTTGACTGCTCGCACGCGACAAGTACCAGTTTGCCCATAGGAGGCACTCTAGCACCTGATTTAGGGCTAGTTTCGTCGCAAGCCCTCTCGCGATCGGGTCGACACTGCTGGCTAACCACGTCTACGAACAGTGAGAGTAGGTCTATAAAACGTCGCGGTGATGGCTAAACCTACAGTTACGAACTACTAGTCAAATACGTTTAATTGAACGAACAGCAGAGAAAACACGGGGTGGTCATTATCGCGGTATAATCAATTGTAGATAATTCGACTAATCTAAGCCAACAGTGACTAATCTAGTTGGCGAATGTCTCATTGGTTCCGTGATGATATTAGAACTGCCATAGGTGTAGAACGATGTTCAGACAGATCTTGGTTGACGTGATGTCGACAATTAGGTTTCACCGTCGATCTCGTCCTGTATTTCGCTAAGTTCCCTTAAATTCGCTCTATGCTCAGAGAGTACGGAGAAAATAAAGAGAGACTGGGCAGCACAACGAGCTTCAACCGCAAGGTCACGAACCTCTGAGTAAGAGAATACCTCGTCCTCTCCACCAACAGCCAATTGAACTGTTTCCTCAATCGGGTCGATGAAGTAGTCGTCGTGAGTAATTGCGTTCCTACGGTCATTATCAATTGCTTCCGCAAAGACCTTGATTCGGTCCCTAGTTCGACACATGTCGACGAGGTTATGTAGATTATCGTTCAGCCGGTTATCTAGTTCCCCATCACCAGTCTTGATGACGTTCACGCTGTAAATAATGAAAGGCGAGAGAGTTTTGAATTGCTCACAGTAGTCTTCGTACATCCCGAGATATTCCTCTACAGTCGAACTATTTTCGACTTCTGGATTTCCAAAAATATACCATAAGTCACTATCGTAGCGAGCGAACATCCGTTGTTCCTTTTTCTCTCCAATCTTTTCCCAGCCCTCTCGGATGGTGTTGAGATAGTCTCGGTAGTCTTCCTGCTCTATCAGTTCATCAGCGACATTCTCAACAGTATCAAAGTATTGGGGATAGCCAAATGATTCTCCTTCTGCCCTGAATTTGCTGAGTTTGGAGTCTATCTGCTCAAAGATTACTTCTAACCCTTCTAACGAATCTAAATCTGACGTATTTAACCCCAACGCTCGAGCAGCAGTTTCGTTATATTTCTCAAGGAGGAATTGGATTGCTTCCTCCTCGTCTGGGTCAGACTGTTGGAAGGATCTCAGTTCAGTAAGAATCCCTTTCGTCTTCTCTTTAGCAGATTCCATGTCTGAATCATCGATATCCTCCGAAAAGTTTTGTCCGAATGTTTTAGAGATGATATTTATTACTTCCTCAGTCATCTCCTCTGCTAGGTTATCGGGATCAAACTCGGCAGAATCCGTCATATGAACCATGTAAGGTTTTGCGCTACAGGTACTAATCAATAGGCCCGGTTGGCTGCCGAGGTGTCTGGCCAATAAGCCTTGGATGAACCTATTAATATCCTCGTTCCTGATGAAAATACCAACCAACTGAGTTCGACTGACCGGACAGCAGAGAGAACACGGAGGGGGTTTACTACGATACAGTCAATCGTACACAACTCATCCACTTCTTCGTCAACGAAGAATGAGACACTCCAACAACAGAAACCCAGACCAATTAACAGTTCTCTGGAACACTTGCTAACTAAGCAACGAACAATTATCATCTTGCGTCAAATCTGGTTCCACATCGAACTACTATTCGTTCGAACCTTCCATCACAACTCCCTCCACTCTATACTATGCCCATCGTAGGTTTGGACTGTACAGCGCTACTCACGAATCGGCCGATCCTATAGCAAAGTAGCTCAAATTTTCTGAGACAACCACCCCCATCGCGAGTAGCACCCCATTTGCGACTATTTAAAAAAAAAATGGTCGAGCAAAACTCCGTTAGCGCTTTTGTCGAAACGGTTTTGTTGAAGCGAGTGTATGTTCGAGTGTACTCAATACCTGACTCGGTAGTGGTTCAGTTCAGGTACTGTCGCATGTGTCGCGCTGCTCAGACAACTGTGCTCGCTCCGAACCCAGTAGTCTACTCTAGGCTCAGATATGAGCTGAATACCAGACTCGAGTAGAATCGACTGGGTCTACAGTCGAGTTAGGACAGTGTCAGCAGGTGGCCATGTGGCAATATGAAAGAGCAAATCGATACAGTATCAAGAGTACCGAACAATAACTCTCCCACCCAGACGGATGGTGCCAACGGTATCAGACCCTATCACGAGGAACCATTCGGGGGGCAACGAGACGACTGGGCCACCTACAACCACGCAGACGTCAGGTATAATGGTAAAAGATGGGACCAGACCTCAAGCAGTGAAGGAGTCTACGGCAGTTCTGCTCGAACAACATTCAGGTCATTTGAGGCTCCGAGTTCAGACGAACAAAAATATGATGACCTGTGGACACTACAGATGGGTTTCGGTCAAACCTACGAGGATGGACGAAATAAAAACCGAGTCCGAGATGATACAACCTGGAAGCTCTGTGATGCTGTCCTCCAACAGTGTGAGGTTCCTGATCGGGAGCGCTATACAGCTCTTCGCAATGTGCTTCAGCGCGATCTACAGGGATTCAGTAGCCACTACAGTGGCGCTGACGGAGCCTGTGTAGGGTTCGCTCTCATGGAGCTATGTGACTGCCCAGAAGCAGCCGAAGACTGTTGGGTGGCAGACAAAGCTGTGGATATCCTCCCTGGCTTTGACCGACAAAATGTAGAGGCGCTAATTGACTACGTGTTCGACGACGAAAGGGAGTACAATTGATGTGGGAATCTGAATCGGCGAGAGAACACGGTGTGGGGTCTGTCCCGGAACCCCTTCGTGAGCGAGCTCAGTGGATAGTCACGAAGGACAAAGCCCCAATCCAGCCGAGCAACGGATGGAATCTGCCAGAAAATCAACTACCGATAGATGAGGTACTAAAACTATCCAAACAGTTCGTTGGAGAACCAGCGTACGTGCTCCAACCAGATGATCCATTTGTGATTGTCGACCTCGACGATGTCGTTCCCGAAGGCTCGTCCAGAGTCACTCATGAGGCTGAAAGGATCGTTCAGGACCTACGCACCTACACTGAGTGGAGCAGGTCGGGTGAGGGCCTACATTTGATCGCTGAAGGGGAACGTTCCCTTGAACGAGGTGAAAAAGGAACTCTGGACGACGTTGGTGAGATCGAGATCTACGACCGTGATCAGTTTGTCGTGTTGACTGGGGATCGATCCAACCCTACTGAGAGGAGCGCAGGTGAACATGGTATTCGAGATGATATTGAAGAAGTCATAGCCAACCTCGAGCGTGAGTATCTACCCAGGCGAACAGAATCAGGTGGATCTGATGAGTCTGTCTCCACAGATCTAGACTCGGCATCTGGCAATTCTACTGGCATCAGTGTGGAGGACATCCGGCGCACAATCGAGGAGTACGCAAAAAGTGGCTACGCTAAGGCGAAGCGGGTGTTGGACCGGTGGGACTCTCCTGCTAGTTCGAGCGCCGGCCTATCATCTCCGTCAGAAGCAGATCTTGGCTTCGCCTCCGACCTCGCGTTCTGGTGTAGAGAGGACCCACAATTGATAGACGACTGCTTCCGCCAATCGAATCGAATCCGACCCAAGTGGGATGAAACTCACTACTCGGATGGGCGGACCTATGGAGATGTCACTATCCAGAAAGCAATCAAAACGAACGGTAGTACGTTCTCAGGTCATTATGTGGTAGGATAGTAGTCAGACTAAGCTGGGTCTTCCCTACTCATACCCCTGTTAAAATCCTCAGACACTAGTGATTTGGCGAATTCTTTCTGAATACAGCATACGTAGTTAGCAGTAGAAAGAATTGTAATAATGGGTTTTAATTCTCAAATATGACCAGCTCATTTTCAGATAAACATCACCGACTGTATCGATGGTTCTTTGAAGAATATAATAAACAATATATAAACTATGAGAAATATTACGAAGCATCTGAACATTATCGGTGGAGAGCCAAACAGGTTCGATGGGGGACGGGAATTCTAAGCTCCCTAATCATTATTATTGTATTGACGATCGTACAGGGGTTTTATCAAAACATTCTCACACCAGTTGTAGTCGGCTTATCACTACTTACAGGTGTGATATCTTTAATCGGTTCAATTGGCGATTTCGAAAGGAAATATATAATCTACTATAATTCGGGGCAAGAACATGATGATCTCTATAGTGAATTTGATAACATGATCAAAGTAAGGCTGCCAGATCCGAGTGCCGATTTTGACGAACTAAAAGAGGAGTGTGATAGACTGGTAGAGGAGAAAGATGAATTGAATGGATTAACTCCACAACTAGAAGAGCGCTGGTATAATAAGATGGTAGAAGAGAGGGGGGAAGATGCCGTTCATTGGGATCCTCAACCGCTTGAAAAAATGCGAGAAGCGAAATTCAAGCCAGATTCGGAAGAGACCGAGTCCAATTCAAAAGAAACCGAGACTACGTCTGAATAAATCCTCTGTATTCAGTAACCAGTACCTATTAGCCTCTGAATATTATCACGTGGCCATCTCTGTATTGTCTTAAACTCCTACAGTGCGCATAGTATGTATTGAGGGGAGTTGGTCAAGGTACGTTCTCATTGTGTCGTAGCTGGTAACTATACGAACTCTCCTAATAAACTGGAATTGACCTTTTGTCCTTCAGCTACTCGTATTCTATTGACTGATTGATGGTCTGTTGTCGTCTACTATTTGTACATTTCTAATTGCTGAAACCGAACTTGAATATGTAGTGTACGACTGTTTGTGCGATATCAACCCCCACCGTGTTTTCTCTGCTTCCTTGAAGGTACCATTGTGAGATCAGTTAACCCGACTTAGAACCATTCACAGTCGTACCAAGCCCTTCGCAAATACTCAGCTGCTATTTTAAACAGTTAGTAAATTCTTATAGAAATGAATCCTTCCGCGCGTGTACGCGAGGCTCCATGTGTTTGTTACAGTATTCTCATTTTGAGCTCATGGAATTGACTAAAACGTACACATAGAAGCCTCTATTACGTTCTGGAAGGCTTCATTGGTCTTACTGGACCCGGCTCGGCACAGCTCACCAGTATCTCGACCGAGGGCTCCATGCTGGACCCCAACTACGCAGTCTGGGATATCGACGACAAGGCAGACTCAAGAGTCACCACCGAGATCGATGCTCGTCGACACATCTAGCAGGCGATTTAGCACCTGATGGAAGTTGGCTACATCGACTTACACACCACTTTGCGAGTGTCTTCTATAGCAGAGTTTGGGATCATCGAAGTCAGGGGTGAGCTACGTGAGGTGGAACACACCACTTTTCCGCAATTTGAACGCGGAACACGGCTGTTTTCGGGTGGCAGACACCACTTTTCCGTAATTACTATGACGTACCGTTAGCGGAACCAACTGTAATCTCGGGATTCTAACTACCCCACACCACTCTTCCGCAATTACTTGTTCCCTGATCAGGGATCGCATCATCCGCATCTTTGTCTGTCTCACCATCTGCGAATGAGAACACACCACTTTGCGAGTGTTCTTATCGCGATCTACGGGAGATGTAACCCCCCATTTCCGCATAATTACACGTGACGTAACCCCCTGTTTCCGCATAAATTCGCAGGACATAAGCGCGGTATCGTTAGTTTCCACGGATCAGCTCGACTGATAACCCACTTAATCTCAGGTGGACACACACCCCCCGTTTCCGCATAATCCTCTACGAACTATTTCTAGATTGCTAGGTACATGGACCTCCTCGCCGACTAACTGCTCGCTTGGGGATCAGTTGCTGAGAGAATCCACTTGCTAAGGATACCCTCGACACCGCTATTGCCTCCGCCTGTCGTTCAATGCCAGCAGGTGCCACCAGATGTCCTCACAGCTAGTCGGAGGACAGCTCCTGCTATACACTTGTTTGCGTCAAACGCAATTCCCCGTGAGTCGGTGCCGACAAAGTACTGATTTCCACATTTACGAGCACTTCAGGTGGCTAGAACACCGTTCTTCCGCAATTGTTCAAACTACCAATAGTAGGATCTTACTCTAGCACGATTAGATGACCCCAGCTGTACAGGTGAGCCCTTCACAGAGTAGGACGAATGCTACAGTCTTTGTCACAGCTGGTTCTCACAGGGATAAATCAAGTAGTGGGGCACGTCGATCAGAGAGGCCGTAGTGCCTAGTTGGGGTCGACACGGTACTCCTTCGGGATCCCCAATTGTAGAAACTTCTTCAGCAACCGAGTGCTGGCGACGTCGGCCTCACTGGCGTGTGCCAATTCGGGGCCGACCGACCTAGTCACTACCTACATCAGCTGGTGCTGGTCATTCTAGATGGCATTCTTGTCATAATCATATACATAACGGGTGGAACAGATGACAATCAGCCGTGATGAATTACGTTTAACGAAATCCCTCAGGATTGATTTTTGACTCAGGACAGAACTCCGCTGAGGCAGAGTTGGGGCGACTCTCACCAGATTCGGTTCAAATAAGCACACAGTAGGCATCGACAGACAGCTGTTCGCCTGAGTTGAGTACTAATCAGTATCTGTCATGTTGGAGGACATTAAGTAGGCTACAACCCCAGAAATCACCATCTTTACCTACCCTACAAGTAGTCTACCAATTGACCATCGCTTGGAAACTACAAAGTACAGTTACATCCCTAGATATATACAGCAGTTACCGCTACTGTGTTGTGTTGGACTGCGGTGCTGACTGTATATCTAGCGTCACATATGCTGTCTCGACACTGCTGAGCTGTTGCTAGTGCTGTTGTCGAGATCGACTTGGTCAGGAGAGCTATTAGCCAGCCGTAGGAATCAAATCATCACAGATTCGACACAGACAATGCTGGCGTCGTTTCTAACAGCTTCCAGTTGGTGGGAAAGTTGCTGATTTCTTCGAAATCTAAAGCCAATAGGAGGCCACTCACACGCCTCTGTATAGAACTATAATTCTCTGAATTGGAATCATATACAGTTAGGATTAGTTGAGATCCCGTGAGAGGTATCACGAGACGTCGCACAGCTCTCCGAGTCACCTACCACTCTGACGGGGTGCGGAGTCGCTTAGGACGGACAGTGGATACCACAGAATCGATCCTGACTGATGGGCCGATGATGTTTCCAGTTGAAGGTCTATTTACAAGGGACTGTAGCCACACTCTGGACACCAATAAAAAAAATACCAGCTTCAATAATTCTCATACTACTATATTACTTACACTTTTTAGTTTTTATCACTATTAGTATATAATTTGCTGGTTCTAACGGTGTGGGCTTGTCTGTGACGCAAGTACGACTGTTACGTGACTGATGACCCGGTTAGAGGTACAGACCCGGTTTTTCTAAGATTGGTTTCGAGACGGTTCCGTGCCTGTAGATCGCGAGACAGCCCCAGTGCCACACATCGATACTGACGTGTCGTCACACTGCTTTAGCTTGCGCCGACGTCGTCGACGAGTGGGGATACTCTACGTTGAGGTCGCAGTCAACAGGCACAGCTGTAAGTGTGTATCGACAGATGACGCCTGTTGGACATATTGGTTGGAACTTGTACCTGCTGGGCGAAAAAAACGCTGTTGGAGGGACTGCCTTACTGTGCTGCTAACTCGTCGAACTTCTTGAGCACGAGATCGAAGTACTCGTTTGTCATAACCCTCGGACTTCGGACCTTGTGGAAGTCTTCCAGTATAAACTGGGTCTGGGTGTGATCGAACCCATACGCATGGAACATCGCTGCGTCAATCTCTGCCTGTAATATTTTTCTCTTTGAACTACTGGATACGAGGTTAATACCAAGGCTCTCCCTAATCTCTTGGAATTCCTCACCGTAACAATTCAGTTTGGCCGATCGGCTCCACACAGGTTCGAACCATTCGTCACCCTCTGTCAATCGGGGTGCTTGACATTCTTCAAACATATTCATGCTAAGGCTCGTGTCTAGCTTTGTACGAACGATATAATCGAATGGGATACTGTTCAGTATACCAAGAACAGCAAATAGTTCCTTGTCTGTGAAAATTCGATCGTAGACTCCGTGGGCCGGACTCTCCTTTAGATCCTCTTCAGATGGGTTAATCTCGTAGGGCCGGATCGTCGGGCACTTGTTATGTGTGACAATCCCCGGTGGGAGAACAGCAGCGATGGCACTTCTTTCGTTGGTGTTGTTCGCAATTTGTCTTATACCAATTCGGTACGCTGAGCAGTCTAATAGCACATCGTCTTTGGAGAACTCGCTCCCGCGGTGTTTCTTGAATAAATCATCGAGATAGTCTGTTTGTACCCCAGAACCATCGAACGAATGGTAGATGGCAGATTTCAGGCTGCGGAAATTCTTGTTACGAATACGTCTTTTTGCGCTCTTGTCAGGATTGGCGTCTTCGTCTACACTCCATAATGTGGGAGCTGAGAGATTGTCCCAGAATGTGTTGTCCCAGCTGTACTGCCAGATATTCCCTCCGCCATACACCGGATAGTCACCTTTGTCACGATCTTCAATAAACCGATCAGAGTCTCGAGTCCGATTGAGTTCTTCTTTGTAGAGGTCAATATACCACCCTGGTGTCGATTGATCGTTGATTGGGGGCTGCTCAACTATCTTCTCTAATAGCGGAACTTCCTCTTTTCTCGTGATTTGTGGATAAATCGCTGTCCGTGGGGAGTAATCTCGTAAGACTTGAACAGGGACAGCAAATGTTTGCTCCTCAATATTCTGTAGGACGTCAGTATCCCTGTTTAAGAACTTACAATGAAGTTGCTCCGTATTGCCTGAGTTTTTGAATGTTACAATGCCAAATTTATATCGATCGTCAATTCCAGAGAATATTCCCTTATTCTCAAACCCGACTATATGTCCAACTTCTGTATCTGTAAGTAGATGATTCCGTAGATCTTTTGCTCCAGTCCCAGTAAACAACTTTCCTGGGAGTAATTTTGCGGTGTATCCTTGTTCATCTGTAAGAGAGAAGATCCGTTCAAGGAACAGCATCGATAAGTCTGGGCGAGCTTGCCCCCCTACATCTGGGCTTTGTAGTTTGTACGACTGGCTTTTTTTGAAATACGATACTAAGATTTCACGGCGACGCTGGTGCTCTATCCATCCCTTCGCAATATCCTGATCCTTGAGCAATTTCCGCTGTTCCTCATTCTTTTCCTCTAGAATACGTGTCCGGAATAACGGATCGTAGCTTGAGAAGAAATCTTCTCTGTTTGACATTAAGACTTCCCACGGCGGGTTGCCAACTACGACGTCGAACCCGCCGTGAGCATAGACTTCAGCGAACTCCAGAATCCAATGGAACGTATCAAACTCATCTATGTCGCTTTTTGTGATCCCGGTGGCAAGATCATCATCAATTGCCTCAAATATCTCAGAATCCACTTCTTCGCCGTAATCGTCGCGTAAAGTATCTGAATTTATACTAACGTCTAAGTCGAGAAATTCATCATAGATTAGTGAATCTAACTCAGGCCGATACTCCTCCAATAAATCGTGGGCCTTCTGATAATGCTCATCAGCACGTTCCGATAGCCCCTGTTCTCCTGCCTTCTCGTACTTGTTTATTTGTTCAATCACATCCTGATAGCGCGATCGCACACTATCCTCATTAAATGCCTCAAGTGTGTAGCCTCCATCGTCAGTCGACTCAGGGAATGTTGTGAATCCGATCAGACTGTTTCCAGTCCGAAGATTAAAAGCGATATTAGGAAGCGCGAGCTCGGCCGTATCGAGGGTATCAATCTCGTCTTTAGATAACTCAGCAACTATTGATAGCCAACAGCGGAGTTTTCCAATTTCAACTGCTGGGCCAACAATATCCACCCCGTAGATGTTGTTCTGGACAGTCGTCTTTTTGAGCCGGAATCGGCTCGGATGTGAGTCCATCTGGGTATACAGTGCGGTACGAATCGAAACGATCTCCTCTAACACGGAGGTGAGGTAGTGCCCACTTCCACAGGCAGGATCCACAACGTAGAATTCGTCAACAACGTCCACAAGTAGACCATTAATAAGCGAATTTTTCGGTGCGAGATCGTTGATTAGTTCATACACAGTCTCACTCTGCTGTACTTCTGCTTCTGGCCATCCACGTTCTTCAATCAGATATTCTTGGAAACGTTCGTGGAGTGCTGGCTGAACAGTCTGTTCAGCAGAGAACCGTGTGATTTCACTCGGAGTGTAATAGGCACCCAATTGCTTGTTTTGATCGCCAGATTCGGTTGTGAGGTAGTTAATCGTCTTTTCAAAGACAGAACCCAATACGCTTGGGTCAATATCCATCGGTCCCCCATCAGCGGAGAATTGGTAGCGCTCCAGTAGGTTGATAATTGATTTGAGAACGCTGTCTCGAACGTCGAACTGGCGCTCATCGACCTCGGTATCAGTACTGAGCTCTGGACGGAATAAGCCACCATTGAGATACGGGATGTCTGAATATAGCTCGATTACATCCGTTCGTTTTCCGTCCTCCCGCTCGGGCTTGACGTTCATAACGTCATAGAAGAGCGGATCGAGGAACGTGTTGTACATCGACTGGGGGTAAACCCCATCCTCGTACGTGTCCACAATCGTGCGCAGTAAGTCGGTACGAACGATGCGCTTGTCCTCCAAGAACTTGATAAAGATGAGCCGATTCATTAATTCGACAGAAAACAGGCGTGTGTCGTCACCAGTTGCCTCGGTCGGTGGGACGACACCGTCGCCGACAAGACTCCGAGCTCGTCGTTCCCCGTCAACGTCGTTCTCGTCGACGCCGAAGACATATCGAATGTAATCGTCGTAGAATTCATCCGTAATTTCCTCTTGCTTCTCTTTGAGCACTTCCTGTGCGTCGTCGATAATCGAGCGGAAATTGTCGAAATTAAAGGTGCGAATGAGCTCAGCGATGACCTCGCGCTGCTCTTTGGAGACCGCGTCTGTGGGGGACTCCGACACCCCCGTTTGGTTCTCGAATAGCGTCAGAAAAACGGGTTGAAGATCGACATCAGCAACAGTGGTGTGTGTGTACGAATCAGCATCATATCGGATGAAGATCCATCGAAGTCCGTCCGTCGCAAAGCCGAAATCAGACTCGAACTCACGCTGGCTTAACCACGACTTCACTTGATCGACACCGTGTCCCCGGTTTTCGAGTTGCTTTTTGAGGGGTTCTGCCTCAATCAGTAGCCGAGTTGAGTCGACGCTGTCGATGTCACGGAGTGATACGGCGTAATCTGCCTGTTCGCCACGAGTAGAAGAGAAGTCACCAGCCTCAGCTCCGTAGTCAGAGTACCCAAGTACCTCGAGCAATGGCTCGATGACCCGATCCTGCGTTAGCGGTTCCGGGTCAAGCTGATCCCGTGTATAGTCCGATCGGGGGACGTATTCGCCTCGTCCCCGAGAGAACGTCTTATCGAGATCGTCATCATCCGTATACTGATCGCGAAGACTGCGGATACACGAGTCGATAGTGTTGATTACAATATCGACATCGTCGTCTGAGACCGTGGTGTCAAACTCATCAAAATCAAACTCAGTCTGTGCGTCGGAGGCCGACATTGATCACGGCTTTCGCGCCCGACGACATGAAAGTGTGTGTACGTATCTACACTGTCATCGGAAACGTGGTGTTGGGCATTTGTTCAGATAGAGCGATGGGTGGTGGTAAAGACGCTCCGTCACCCACCGACTGAATACGCGAGTGATGTGAGCCGATACAAACATGAGTTCACATACAAATAATAACGCATGACTGTCTCTGCTGACGAAGTTGACGAATATATTGACGAACTAGACAGCCTCGCTGAGGACGTCATCGAGAACACAGAGTCGTTCTTTGAGAGCATGGAGGCAGAACACAACACTGGTAAAAATGGGCTATACATTGGAGGGTGGCAGACTCCGACGACAGATCAGAAAGAGTCCCAACGAGAGATACTTGAAACATATCATGAGTGGTATGCTAGTTCTCGTGTGCTAGTCAAGGAGTATATGGAAACAGAGCTGGAAGATTTCGAGCGATTACGAGATAACTTCGACGAACTCATCAGGTTACAGATTAGTCCAGACAGTATTTCTGGTATGGGTGTGTATAGCACAATACATGATGTAATCGTGACTCAACGTGGCATCGTGAATGCGATACCACGGAAAATCAGTGCTGAGCGATTCAAAGTCAAAGAGCAGATCTCGAAGTCTGTCGCAAAAGACGAGGTAAAGCGAGCACGAGACTTGCTTCAAGAGGGACTCCCTCGAGCAAGTGGAGTCACAGCCGGCGTTTCGCTTGAACGCCACTTATTAACCATGTGCCAGGAGACAGACGTCAAGCTCGAGTACAACTATGACGATGGGATCAGAAAACTCGCAGACACCCTCTACAAATCTGATGTCATCGAACAGACGACACTCAGTTCGTTGAAAACGCTGTCATCTATCCGCAACGACTGCGCCCATGCGAATCAAACAGCCCCGAACGAACACAAAGTGAAACGGCTGATCGAGGACACGGATGACTACATTCGGGGACGAGGAATATAGCGCTAAGCACGGACCCGCGGTTGACACAGGTGTGTGTTGATGAAGTACACGTATCCTGAAAAGATATACTGTCAGTGCGACAGGCCCTGTCGGACTCGTACAGGTGGATAACATCGCGCCTGAGCTATAACAGCAACTTTCGTTGTCGCAGGCGACTAACGTGGATCGGCGGTCCGGCGAGAGGCTTGCGGTAATTATCCGGGTATACAACGACACGCCGAGCTGTGGGCGTTAATGTCGGGCTCGAACGGGTGACTGGTGGGATGTCTCTCAGGTTTGTGCGAAGAGGCGGAGTCCAATCCGCCTCTAAGTGTTACGTCCAAACGAGCGTAGATGTTGAGCAACTCGTTTAGAGTGCCGTCGAACTGACGGCATCTACTGGTTAGCTATATATTGGCATAAATGCTTTTATTTTACTCACATATTTCATTTTGTGACTATTAGTTGATCGAATAAGTATTAATTGTCCCGGAACCATATGCGTCAGTAGACAACTCCATTTGCGAGTGTTGACCGCCTTTGCGAGTGTTTCGAGTGTTTCGAGTGTTGTTGTTCCTTTATATAACACCCACACCCCACTTTGCGAGTGTTACAAGTCAGTATCCAATTGAGAGATACACCACTTTTCCGTAATTACTCTGGCACACTGTGTTGTTTGAACCAACCCGCATTTACACCACATTTCCGTAATTACTGCGACGCACCGCGTTGATGAATCAAGTAGGGATTTTCCACCCGCGATCTCCACATAATTTCGGGTGATGTAACCCCCTGTTTCCGCATAATCAACACACTATCATACGTGGAATGAGTTAGAATCAGATTCCCAACATCCACATGGATTCTTCAGTACAACTGAGCCGACGTCAACTGCGAGCGTCTAGGTGGGATTAACCAACGTAGGAGTAGAGGCAGATACCATGTTGGTTAATCTCAACTGATGAGCAGACACACACCACCGGTTCCGCAACTTCCGCAAAGTAGCTCTTTTATATGTTGATCAACCCCCTATTTCCGCATAAATTCGCAGTACGTGAGTGAGGAATCTCCGATTTTGACGGTTGACTCAATAGACATCATATCCAATCTCGAGTGAACCCACATCTTTCGAGTGGTGACCACCGTTTCAACTGTTTCATGTGTTTCGAGTGTCTGATTCTGGTTATAAGCATCCACACACTACTTTGCGAGTGTTAGAACACGGTTCACCACCATTCCACGATTGCGCTCGGTACACATAGGCGACGTCGATCACGGATATCTGGGTGAAATTAACTGACGTAGGGAGACGAGCTTTCATGTTTTGATGAGGAGCAGCACGCTACGCCCCAAGACCCCGAACTCGTAACAGTAGTATTCGTTGTCACAGGCGACAATGGAGATGAACGGTCCATCAGAGGATTGCTGAAGATTGTCTGCTGGCGTACCCACGACAGGCAGAGATGCGGGAGTCTCTGGTGTAGGACAAAACAATTCCTGTCTAAACGGCAATCGGATGACTCCCCCTACACGTCGATTCAATAGGCCATTCCAATTCTCGCTCTTAGCTAAATACAAGCAGTATTTGCTCCATATACGCTAATAGTCATCATTATGGTTTATTTATCGTCAGATATGAATGACACATATGCCCAGCGGAATCGGACTTTCTGCGACGGAAGACACTGTGGAACAAGTCTTGACTCGGAACTATCGATATACCGTCCCTGACTACCAACGTCGATATTCTTGGGAGGAAGAACAGTGGGCAGCCCTATGGGCGGATCTGAATTCAATTCAAGAGAATTCCACACATTTCCTAGGTTCTGTCGTCCTCATTGAGCGCTCGGGAGGACTTAATGAGTTGAACAAACTGGAGATCGTTGACGGCCAACAACGAATTGCGACGATTACTGTCGTTCTCTCTTTGATGAGAGAAAAATACTATGAGATGGGAGAATCTGAGCAGGCGGAGGATATTGAGAACAAGTATCTCAAGAAGAGGGATCTCGATCGGAATGAGTATCAAAACCTCACGCTCAGTACTTTCGATAATCCGGACCTCAAGAAAGTGATTGAGCGTGATTATAATAAGATGGATGATGGGCAACTACGGGAAGCTGTCCAATTCTACGTTAAAAAGTTGGAGAGCCTTGATGTCGACAAACTTGATACACTCAGAAAACGCCTTCTTGCCTCAGTTACGCTCGTGTCAATTCGATGTGAGGGCGAACAGTCAGCTTTCCGCCTCTTTGAGACATTAAACGATCGTGGGATGGAACTGTCGTCCGTCGATCTCATGAAGAACTACACCTTCAGCAAAGCAGCGAGCGCCTCAGATTCCGAGATTAGTTACGAGAAAATCCAGGAGGACTGGGAGCGACTCATCAAGACACTCATGCCGAATATGAGCCAACCGAGCCGGTTCTTCCGTCACTACATAATGTCCGCGGCCGAACCAGACTACGATGGCGATGTATCCGACTACAAACTCTATGACGAGTACCAGAAAATAGTCGACTCGAAACTCCCTGATTCGGGAATATCTCTGAACGAGTACGTCGAGGAACTAGCTGACAAAGCAGAACTCTATGCGAAAATACTCAATCACGAGATTGACATGTATGATGACGATGGGAACGAAGCAATCAATTCCAAACTCGAAGACTTAGAGATCATCAATTCGGTACAGGCTCGAACATTGATGCTACGCGTCTTTGAGGAGTATGGCACTGCGAACAAGGTGATGGAGAGCCTGTTACTACTGGAGAGTTTCCTGATGCGTTGGAAGGTATCGAGTTACCCCACTGGAGGTGAACTCGATCGGATCTACTCTCGAATCTGTTCTGAGGCGTTTGAGAAGGACAACTCTATCCGAGAAATATACAATGGCTTGTCCGACCGATGCCCCAGTGACGAGGAGTTCGTCGCTTCTATTGAAAACAAGCGGGTTAGGCTAAACGATCGGACGAATTACATTCTCAGTCGTCTTGAGATGGACTATTATAACGGTATAGAGCTGAATTTCGATGAACTCGATCGCGAACACATCGCTCCGCGAGCATCATTCACGGCTAAGAAGTACAGTGCGTGGCCCTCTACCCTAGGTACAACTGAAGCCCAATTCGAGCAATTCCGCGACAAGCTTGGCAATCTTACTCTACTTGAAACAGATAAGAACATCTCAATCGGTGCCGATCCATTCGAGAAAAAGAAAGAGGCATACGCAGAGTCAAAACTAAAAATGAATCAGCAGCTGTGTGAGGATTACGATAGTTGGGGAACTGATGAAATAGAACAGCGAACGTCTGAATTGGCTAATGCGATGGTTCAAATCTGGAACTTAGATAGCTGAAGTCGACGTTGGACGAGACAAATATTCGTGGGGCGGTCAAAGAGTGAGGATAGCTCGATACTGTGCCGAAGGTATCGAGATGGGTAGATGCTTTTTGTGGAAATTGTTTTACGACAATCAGTTCTGTCAGCTGTCGCAGTCGTGCCGAGTTGTTGCGGATTATCTTGCTGGAGTATGCTGTCCACGACATGCGGAGCTGTATCGTCGTTGATATCGAATCATACTGATCAAATTAACCAACAGAACTGCTCTGTGTCTTTTTCGTTGGTTAATTACATATTCACAGCTATTAACTACCGATAACAACTAAACGGAAGTCTGGATCAGACGATTCATCACTTGGTTCAGAACCGTCGAGTAGCCTCCCACGCAGTATCTTGAATATCCAACAGATTTGTGCTGTCGTGCGCGCCAACTTTGAGCTAGATGCCACACCTGAGAAGGTTCCACTCGGTCACCAAACGAACTCCGTCCTCAAACACGCCGGTTCCAGGTCGATCATGTCGTTATCATTGGTCTATACAACTCAAGAGGACCCTCTTCAAAGGGACCCACTGAACTATTATAGCGATCTGGTTCCTGAGAATACCTATCCAATCTTGTCTAGCGCATCACGTCGTCGCTCCGGAGGGCTCTGATCGTACACTGCGGTCGTCTCTATGTTCTTATGCCGAAGTTGATCCCGAGCAGTACTCAGGTCTGCCTCGTCGATTAGACCAGTTGCGAGCCCACGACGGATCGAGTACCATGTCACCTGCCTATTTTCAGTCGCAATACCTGCTGTCTCGCAGAGCTGATCAATAAGGTATGACAGTGAACGAGAGTTATACGGGTTCCCTTTCGTGGTCATCCAGAGCGTTTCACTGTCGTCGTACATCGGTATTGAGGAGCGCTGATCGAGCCAGCGCTCTAGGATCGTCGCAGTACGCTCACTGATGACCGGATCCCAAGCCTCGTTACTCTTCGAGGACTCGGCTTGCGGGATACGCAATGTACAGGCACTCGTGTCTGCCCAGTGAGTTTTAGCACGGTTGACCTCAATTGGTCGGAGGCCGGTGTCGAGTGAAACGAAGACCAGCGAAGCGATCTTCCACCCGTTTGCCCGTTCCCAGTGCTCTAGGCCAATATCTTCTTTCGGCACGTTGAATCGGCGCGCGAGGAATCCCTTATAGCGATCTCGTTCTGTGGGGGTACAGCTGTTGTAGTTTGGGATCGAACCGTACTCAAGTGACGCATCACGTAGCCGGGTACGCTCATCTTTTGTCAGATAGTCTCTCGACGTCGACGTGCCACTGCCAGACGAGAATGTGAGCTCGGGCTCCCACGGTTCCATGTCGAAAGCGTGTTCTCGCCACCTGAACAGGGTCTTGAGCGACTTGTGGATGTGCGCTTTTGTCGTGTCCGCATAGTCTGTGAGAGCAATCTCTCGGAGATAGGTGTCGGCATCGTCATGAGTCACCGAAGTTGTGTAGCCTCGATCTTCCCAGATGGATTGGTAGAATGTGTTCACACGGTAGTGACGGACATTCATCGTTGACTCCGAGTAGCCTGTGCTGGTTTCAGGTGACTTACCTTGTGTGAGACACCAGGTGAGGAACTTCCCGCGGTGATGCTTGTAGTCCTCCACCTGTCGTTGGTTGAGAGTCGATTCAGTTCCGTTGGGAATCAGTGGGATCCCCTTGATGTTATCACTCATTTGTCTACTGGCGCGCAAAATATCCAAAATCACGGGACTGCGACGGGTTTCCCGAAACTTGGAGTTCGTAACTGGCTCTGTACGCGGTGCTGTGGTCGCACCAGCAGAAGGCCAAAATACGTCGGTATTAGGCCCTATTCGTCCCGATCTGTAGTTTTCCAGGAGCACTCCTGGCACTTGTATCCGGTCACGAACTCCGTGACGCTGGGCATGTACCCGACACTGATGACGTCGCCGCCGCAGTCGGGACACTCGCGGTCGGCGTCGGCGATGTCCTCGGCTTCGAGGACCGACTCGCCCTCCACCAGTTCCGCGAGCGTTTCCGGTGTCACCATCCGCCCCTGCACGACGCGATTTGACATACTCGGCGTACGCGACGGAGCTACCTAAAACCCGTCAAGCCGGTCGACGACGAGCACGAGACGGTGCGAACCGTCTACAGCCAGGGCGCACGCGAGTCGTCCTCGGTGAACGGGCTCGCGGGCTCCTCGCCGTCCCCGTCGTCGCCGGTCGCGGTCATCGCCACGTCGTCGTCGACGAGGCCGCCGGGATCGTCCGGCGCGTCCACCGGCGGATCGGTCGGTTTCGGTGCGGCCGGGTCGACTGCGTCCTCCTCGGAACCGGCGTCGGAATCCGCCGATTCGTCGGCGTGCGACGCGTCGGCCGAGTCGTCGCCGTTCTCGTCCTCGGCGTCCGTCGCTCCGATGCCGTCCGCGTCCGGATCGTACGCGAACAGCGCGGTGACGCCGAGTACCGCCAGCGCGATGGGAGCCTCCGTCTGCATCAGCCCGAACGGCCGCAACAGGATGGGGAGCGCGAGCACGCCGAGCGCGACCGCCGACCCGAACCGGAACCGGTCGATATCGACGCGGCCGCGCAGGTGTGGGGACAACAGCGCGACCGAGAGCGCGAAGCCGACGCCGATGGCGGCGGCGGCCGTGCCGTTCACGACGTACTCCATCGACGTCTCGACGGCGAACCCGCTCGGATCGAAGCTCGCGACGAGCCCGAGTCCGATGATGACGGCCGGGCTCGGGAGATACTCGCCGAACTCGGCGCTGGCGGTCTTCGCGGCGATGGAGAGGATGACGAGGCCGGCGAACCGCTCGAAGATGGCGAGTTCCAGGAACCCGCGGAGCGTGGGTGCGAAGGCGGCCTCGATCGCGGCGACCGGCACGATCACCGCGCCGATGAGGAGCACGGAGGTCACCATCTCCCTGCGGCTGCCGTCCATCTCCGCGAGGATCACGGCGATCGTCGCGGAACCGCCGAAGATGAGAATGCCAGTTTCGACGACGCCCGCCGCCGATCCCAACACGCCGGCGACGACGAGCGCCGGGAAGATCCCGTCGACGAGCGGCAGCGCCATCACGGTCGCGAGCAGCTTCGTCGCGCCGCCTACCTGTCGCTCCAGACGGAGCGCGACGGGGTGACGTGAGACGCTCATTCAGGGGTGATGCCCGTGACCATGGGGCACACGGCAGGAAGCGGACGACCTCCGATGACCGAGCCGGTCATCGGAGTCGGAGCCGACCTGGGCCCGACGAGTCCGTGTAAAGGGGGAGTGCGTGTCGCCGGCTGTAAAGGGCGCGCCGAGTTCGAGCGTCGGCTGACCGGCGATACGCACGTTCACGGGACTGTCGGAGTCCATACCCATGATACGGGTTGCGTTCGGGTTAAACGTTGTGTGAGGATCGATCGCATGACTCGAGCGGTTCGACATCTTTATTTATATATTATGGTGTCGATCTTTGAGTAATTCGACGTATTTTTTGAACATTCTCGGATAAACGGATACCGTGAGGTTCGATCCAGATCCTGTCGATGGTCTGGCCGGTTCCGCTGCCGAGGCCTCACGAACGCCGAATTAATCCACGATCCTGATCATGCGAGCACGATCGGATGTGAGTTACCACCACATCCGTGCTGACTCGCAACGTTTTTGATTCCGCTCTCACGACGGTTTACATGGCGACAGATTCCGACCGATTCTCGGCGAAACTCGACGTGCCGGAAGCGCTGACGTTCGACGACGTGCTGCTCCGTCCGATGGAGAGCCGCGTCGAACCCGACGACGCCGACCTCTCCTCGCGCGTCTCTCGGAACGTCGAGCTCAACGTTCCCGTCCTCTCGGCGGCGATGGACACCGTCACCGAGAGCGACCTCGCGATCGCGATGGCCCGCGAGGGCGGACTCGGCGTCCTCCACCGCAACATGACCGTCGAGGAGACCGCCGCGGAGGTTGAGCGCGTCAAGCGCGCCCACGAACTAGTCATCCGCCGCGAGAACGTCGTCACGGTCTCGCCGGACGACACGGTTCGGGAGGCCGACCGACTGATGGAACACGAGGGCGTCTCCGGCGCGCCGGTCGTCGACGACGACGACGTCGTCCTCGGCATCATCTCCGGGACCGACATCCGTCCGTACCTCGAGGTCGGCGAGGAGGACGCGGTGCGGGAGGCGATGACGGACGAGGTCATCACCGCTCCGGAATCCGTCGACGCCCGCGAGGCGCTCGAGTTGATGTACGACCACAAGATCGAGCGCGTCCCGGTCGTCGACGGCGGCGACCACCTCGTCGGGCTCGTCACGATGCAGGGCGTCCTCCAGCGGCGCGAGCACGAGCAGGCCGCCCGCGACGAGGACGGCCGCCTGCTTGCCGGCGTGGCAGTGGGCCCCTTCGAGGAGGAGCGCGCGGTCGCCGCCGACGAGGCCGACGCCGACGTGCTCTTCATCGACTGCGCGCACGCGCACAACCTCAACGTGCTCGAGTCCGCGGAGGCGATAAAGGAGACCGTCGAGGCCGACGTCGTCGTCGGCAACGTCGGCACGCGGGAGGCCGCCGAGGCGGCCGTCGACTTCGCCGACGGGCTCAAAGTCGGGATCGGGCCGGGCTCGATCTGTACCACGCGCGTCGTCAGCGGCGCGGGGATGCCACAGATCACCGCGGTCTCGGAGGTCGCGGACGTCGCCGCCGAACGCGACGTGCCGGTGATCGCCGACGGCGGGATCCGCTACTCCGGCGACGCGATCAAGGCGATCGCCGCCGGGGCGGACGCGGTCATGCTCGGCTCGTACTTCGCGGGCACCGAAGAGGCCCCGGGACGCGTCATCACGATGCAGGGGAAGAAGTACAAACAGTACCGCGGGATGGGCTCCGTCGGCGCGATGAAGTCCGGCGGCGGCGACCGCTACCTCAAGGACGACGACGGCGACGAAGAGTTCGTCCCCGAGGGCGTCGAGGCCGCGACCCCGTACAAGGGAACCCTCGCCTCGGAGCTCCACCAACTCACGGGCGGCATGCGCTCGGGGATGGGATACGTCGGGGCCGACACGATCCCGGAGGTCCACGAGACCGCCCGGTTCGTCCGTGTCTCCAGCGCGGGCCAGACCGAGGGCCACCCCCACGACGTGATGATCACGGACGAGGCGCCGAACTACAGCCCGCAGGAGTGACCGCGATCCGGCCGGGCGCTCCGTCGCCCTCCGTGAGATGGATCCCCACGCGTTGGACTTAATGCCCGCGTGACTGTGTACCGTGACATGGACACATCCGAGCTGTGCCGGGTGTTGCGCGACGCCGGCCTCTCGAAATACCAATCGAAGGCGTACACCGCGCTCCTCCGGCTCGGGACGGCGAGCGCGACCGAACTCGCGGACGAGAGCGGCGTCCCCGCCGCGCGGATCTACGACGTCCTCCGGGACCTCGAGGAGAAGGGATACGTCGAGACGTACGACGGCGACACGCTCCGGGCCCGCGCGTCGGAACCGGACACCGTCCTCTCGGATCTGCGACGACGCTCCGAGGAGTTCTCGGAGGCCGCGGACGAGATCGAGACGCGCTGGGAGGCCCCCGCGTTGGAGCATCACCGCGTCGACATCGTCACCCGGTTCGACACGGTGTTCGAACACGCTCGGGAGGCCATCGCCGAGGCCGAGACGGAGGTACAGGTGGCGGTGACTCCCGAGAACTTCGACGAACTTCGCGAGTCGCTGGCGGCGGCTCACGACAACGGAGCGGTCGTGAAGGCGTCGATCCACACCGCCGACGGGAACGACGAGGAGATGCCGACGGAGTACGAGGGGATCGCGACCGAGGTTCGTCACCGGACGCTCCCGACACCGTTCGTCGCCATCGTGGATCGGACCGTCACGTGTTTCGCCCCGCACCGACGCTCGGTGAACGAATACGGCGTGCTGGTCCGCGACTTCTCTCTGACGTACGTCTTCCGCTGGTACTTCGACACCAGCCTCTGGGAGGTCTGGGACGTCGTTTACGACGGTCGTCCGGAGGACCCACCGCTCGTGTACGCCAACCTGCGCCGCTTCGTTCGCGACATCGAGCCGCTCTTCGCCGAGGGCGCGGACGTCCACGTCACCGTCGAGGGGTCGGAGATCGGCTCCGGCGACGCCATCTCGGTCTCCGGGACGGTCACGGACGTGGTGTACGCCGGCGAGCCGCGAAACGACGGCGAGATCCCGATCGGACAGCTCGCCGGACAGGTGACCGTCGAGGTGTCGGACGGCGACCGGCGGTGGACCGTCGGCGGCTGGGGCGCGGTCATCGAGGACATCGAGGCGAGACGCATCACCGTAACCGGATACGACGGGCCGAAGGGAGCGATCCCGGGAGGCATCGACGCGTGACCGCGAGAGGTCCGGGTCGCTTCGATCGCCTCTCATCGTCCGTTCCTCGCGTCGCCCGCATCCTTCGATCGGTACCGAAGGGGTATTTTAATATAGCCCGCGGCGAGACGAAGCGTGTGAGCGAACTCGTCGTCGCTCGGGTGACCACATGAGCGAACAACTGCCGCTCGTCCTCGTGGTGGAGGACGAGCCCGACCTGGCAGACCTCTACGCCGCCTGGCTCGGCGACGAGTACCGGGTCCGGACGGCGTACGGCGGCCACGAGGCACTCGAAACGCTCGACGATCTCGACGACGACGTCGACGCGATCCTCCTCGACCGACGGATGCCCGGCCTCTCCGGCGACGAGGTCCTCGCCGCCGTCAGAGAGCGGGGGATCGACTGTCGGGTCGCGATGGTGACCGCCGTCGAACCCGACTTCGACATCCTCGAGATGGGGTTCGACGACTACCTCGTCAAGCCGGTCGCGAGCGACACCCTCAGAGAGACCGTCGAGGGGCTTCTCCGGCGCGGGGAGTACGACGCCGGCGTCCAGGACCTGTTCGTGTTGACCTCGAAGAAGGCGATGCTCGAGGCCGAAAAGAGCGCCAGCGAGCTCGCCGACAACGAGGAGTACCAGGAGCTAACTGTCCGGATCGACACGCTCCGCAAGGAAGTCGACCGCTCGCTCGAGGCGGTCACGGAGAAGGACGACTTCGAGGGGCTCTTCCGGGAGTTCGACGCCGAGGAGTGAACCGCGTCGGACGCGATTCCGCTCGACGACCTCCGGCCATTCTTTAAATACGATCGCGGCGAATTCACGACCGGATGCGCGTCCGTTCCCTGCCGCTTCCCGAGCGGTTCGTCGACCACTTCTCGGATCGGGGGATCCGCGAGCTGTACCCGCCGCAGGTCGCCGCCGTCGAGGCCGGCGTCTGTGACGGCGCGAACGTCGTCGCGGCGGTCCCGACCGCGTCTGGAAAGACCTTCATCGCCCAGTCGGCGCTCTTGACCGCCGACGGCCCGGGCCTGTACGTCTGTCCGCTCCGCGCGCTCGCCCGCGAGAAGTACGAGGCGTTCGCGGCGCTTCCCGGCGTCGACGTGGCCGTCTCGACCGGCGACTTCGAGGCGAGCGGCGAGGAGTTAGCGGGTCACGACGTGGTGGTCGCCACGAGCGAGAAGGTCGACTCCGCGATCCGCAACGGAGCGGGCTGGGTCGACGACCTCGCGTGCGTCGTGGTCGACGAGGTCCACCTGCTGGGCGTGGAGCGGCGCGGACCGACCCTCGAAGTGACGCTGGCGACGCTTCGCCGACGGAACCCGTCGATCCAGGTCGTCGCGCTCTCCGCGACCGTCGACAACCCCGAGGAGATCGCCGACTGGCTCGACGCGACGCTCGTGGAGTCGGAGTGGCGCCCCGTCGACCTCCGCACGGGCGTCTGCGTCGGCGGTGACGTGGAATTCGACGACGGCACGACGCGTCACGTCGAGGCGGGAGGTTCGGACGCCGGATCCGGCGCTGATGGGAGAGACCCCTCCGAGGACGGCCCCGACGCGACGGACCTGACGGCCGCGCTCGTCGTCGACGCGGTCGCGGAGGGCGGCCAGTGTCTCGCGTTCGTCCGTTCGCGGGCGGAGGCCGCGGCGCTCGCCGAGCGGCTCGCCGGGGAGGGACTCGCCGATCGGATGGGGATCGGGTCGGCCGCGACGGCGGTCGCCGACGAGGTGGCCGACATCGACGGGACGGTGACGGGTCGTGACCTCGCGGACTGCCTTCGGGCGGGCGTCGCGTTCCACCACGCGGGGCTCCGCGCCGGCCACCGCGCCGCCGTCGAGGCGGCGTTTCGAGACCGGAACGTCGCGTGTATCTGTGCCACCCCGACGCTCGCGGCCGGCGTGAACGTCCCCGCGCGCCGCGTGATCGTCCGCGATCAGAAGCGATACACCGGCTCCTCGATGGAGTGGCTGCCGACGCTCGAGGTCCACCAGATGTGCGGGCGGGCGGGTCGACCGGGGCTCGATCCGCACGGCGAGGCGGTACTCGTCGGCGAGGGATCCACCCGCGAGGAACTGATGGAGCGGTACGTCGACGGGGAGCCGGAGGCCGTCGAGTCCAAGCTCGCGGACCCGGCCTCGCTCCGGACGCACGTGCTCTCGTCGGTCGCGACCGGCTTCGCGGAGACGGAATCGGAGATCCTCGAGGTCCTCGACGGCACGTTCTACGCCCGCGAGGCGGGCGCGGGCGGCCTCGCCGACGACGTGGCCGTCGCGGTCGACGACCTCGTCAACGCGGGGATGGCTCGACGTCGGGGGGACGCGGAGACCTATCGACTGGTCGCCACGCCGGTCGGCGAGACCACCTCGAAACAGTACGTCCGGCCGGAGACCGGCGCGCGGATCGTCGACGGGCTCCGAACCGCGGCCGGGATGGAGAACGCCACGACGCTCACCGTCTTCGAGGTGGTCTGTGACACCCCGGACATGCAGGACACGTACCTCGGGAATCGCGAGCGCGCGGAGATGTACCGGTTCGCCCGGAAGAACGCCGCGCGGTTGACGACCGGAATGAGCGAACCCGACGATTTCGAAGGGTGGCTGGAGTCGGTGAAGACCGCGCGGATCTTGGAGGAGTGGATCGACGGCGCGACCGTCGAGGAGCTGGTGGAGGCGTACCGGCTCGGCCCCGGAGACCTCGACTCGCGCGTCGAGCGCGCCGAGTGGCTGTTGAGCGCGGCGGAGGCGCTCGCGGACACGGTCGGCGTCTCAGTGCCGGCGGTGGCGCGGGCCCGAAGCCGGATCTGATCGGGATACCGGAACGAACGGTGGAGGAAAACGGCGCGATCGGCTCAGTCCGCGGGCTCGAGCACTCGGTGGTACGGCGTGTCGGCGATCGTCTCTCTCAGCTCCGCGAGCGAGTCGCGGCCGGCCTCGCCGGCGACGGACATCACCGCGAACACCTCCTGTCTGGAGACCTTCACGCCGCTCTCGGTCAACGCGTCCTCGGGTCGCGAGCGAAGTTCGCGGAGCGTGCCGACCGCGAGCAGGTACGGGACCGTCCACGCCTCCATGGTGTTCCCGTGAGAGAGGGGCATGGTCTCGAGATACGCCTGCGCGTCGTCGAGGAACGACCGCGCGTAGTCGGCGGTGCGGTCGACGACGCGGGCGGACGACTCGCGGTTCTCGGGGGCGATCACCGCCTCCTGGTCGACGCCCTCGTCCTCGAGCCACTTGGCGGGGAGGTAGACGTTGTTCTCCTCGGTGAAGTCGTCGTAGACGTCCTTCGAGACGTTGACCAACTGTAAGAGGAGTCCGAACTCCTCGGCCGTCTCGCGGAGCCGCTGTGCGCGCGCCTCGCCGACTTCGCCGCGCGTGAGCAGGTTCGTGATGAGGTTACCGACGGTGCCGGCGGCGTAGTAACAGTACTGTTCGAGTTCGTCGCGGTCGTCGATCCGGAGCCCGCCCTCCTCGGCGTGGCGGTCGACGAACATCGCCATCCCGTCGACCATCTCGAGGACGGGCGGGACGATCGCCTCGCGGGCCTCGGGATCGAGGTCCTCGAACGTGGCGACGATGGTCGGCGATTCGGCGACGACCGCCCAGTCCTCGTCGCGCACCTCGGGGGCGGGGAGCCACTCGTCGACGGCCGCGCGGAAGTCCCCGATCTCGGCGTCCCCGTCGGGATCGATCGCCTTCCGATAGGTCTCGAGGACGGCGGTCTGTTCCGCCGGCGGGATGTGGCCGGCGTCCTCGACGGTGTCGGCGACGCGACAGAGGAGGTAGCCGAGACAGATCTGTGAGGCCATCGGCTCCTCCAACACGTCCACGGTCAACGCGAAGGTACGGGACACGCCTTGAACCGCCTCGTGACACCACTCGAGGTCGGGATCGGCCGTGTCGTGTTCTCGTCCGCTCATTCAGTTACCCGTTCTTACGGCACGACCCATAAAAAAGCCTCGCGGACGGAGCGGACGCTTCCGTTCGCCGATCCGGAACCCATCTCTCAGCGCTCCTGGCTCTCGTCGGTCTCTGCCTCGCCGGAGCCGTCCGAGTCGTCGGCGGCGTCTTCCGCGGCGTCACCGCCGACCTCGGCCGAGCCGCCGTCGGCGTCGTCACCGCCATCGATTCCGTCGCCGTCGTCGTCGACCGCGTCCGTCGAACTCTCCTCACCGTCGGGTCGGTGAGCCACGTCGGCGTCCGAGGGGAACCGGTCGACCGCGTACCCGCCGGTATCGACGCGCTCGGCGGGCTCCGAGTAGTCGCGGGTCGACGCCGAGAAGTCGGACCGGACGACGCCCTCGTCGGGGATATCCGGGCTCTCGTCGGGCGCTTCGGCGTCCGCGTCGCCCTCGCCGTCCGTCTCGCCGTCGCCTTCGAACCACTCGAATGACCCGACCTCGCTTCGACGATCGCGGAGCGCCTCCTGGAGCCGGCCGGCGAGTTCCGACTGGAGGTCCACCGCCTCCTCGACGTCGAAGTCGACGGCCGCGGCGTCGCTCCCGGTGAGCGAGCTCGTTCCGGCGGTGTCGGCGACGACCGTCGCCACGCTCCACCGCCGCTGGAAGACGGACCGGCTGTCGATCACGTTCTGGATCCGGTAGTACGGAACGATCCTCACGCTGCGGCTCCAGAACCCGTTTCGGGTCACGAGGTGGTCCTCGCCGAGCCAGTACCCCCGGTGTTTCCACTTCAGGTGCGCCGCGGGGGGAACCGCGAGGAGCAGCGCGGCGGGCGCGTACCACGGAATATCGGCCGCGACGTACCAATCGACCGCGAAGGCGACGCCGACGAGGACGGCGAGAAGCAGGGCGTACCGAAACGCGTACCGCCAGCGAATTCGGCGCGGGGGCCGGCGGAACGACGGGTCGCCGAACGACTCGATCTCGCGGGCCAACTCGTACACGCGGCCGGACCTCGCGATGGGGATCGCCGCCTCGCTGCCGTACTCGCCGCCCTGTCCGGGCGCGTACCCGGCGGTCTCGATCGAGAGCGTCGCGTACCCGAGCGCGCGCTTCGCGGGGTTATCGGAGACGGTCAGCGTCTGGACCTTCTCGGTCGGGATCGATCCGCTGTACCGCCGGAACAGCCCGCGCTCGTATCGAAGTTCGTCACCGGCACGCGCGAGCCGGAAGCCGTAGTAGTTCGAAAACGACACCGCCGCACCGATCCCCCACGAGACGAGAAACAGGGCGCCGACGGCGGCGACCGCGACCGCGCTGAGCGCCAGCGTCGACACGTCGGGAAGGTACCCGGACACCACCGGGACCGACCCCGAGCCGGCGAACGCGAGCAGTCCGATGAGCCGGCCGTCGAACGACAGCGCGCCGACCAGTGCGAGCTCGCGCGGCGAGATCGCGAACAGCTCCTCCTCGACGGGGCCGCGATCCTCTCCGGCCGCGTCGCCATCGTCCGCCGCCGATCCGGCGGACTTCCGTCGCTGGACTTCCCGCTGGAGTCGGGTGGCTTCCTCGGGGGTCACGAAGCGGATCGACCCCTCGGTGCTCGATCCCCCCGCGGTCTCTAAGTCGACGGCGGCGACGCCGATCGCGCGCTGGATCACGCTCCGACTCACGTCGACGTTCTGGATTCGTCGGTAGGGTATCTCCCGTTCGCGACGGGAGATCACGCCCGACCGGATGTCGAGCGTGTCCTCGGTGAGTTCGTACTCGAACCGACGGTAGTAGGCGACCTCGTACGCGCCGGCGACGAGGAGGACCGCGCCCGTCGCGCCGGCGGCCGCCGGGAAGCCCCACTCGCTGTCGTTCACGACGAAGAAGAGGACGACGACGACCCCCGCGACCTTCTGGAGCGCGCGGTACGGGATCGACTGGGGCGCGAGCTTCACACTGCGTCCTCCCCGTCCGCGCGGATCGCCAGCCGTTTCAGCTCCTCGCGGAGGTCGCTCGCTCCGTCGGGCGTTAGTCCAGGAATGCGGACGTCGGCTCCGCGGGAGCCGGCGGTGTACACCACGCAGGAGGCCAGCCCGACGCCCCGTTCGACGGGACCGCGGCGCGAGTCGACGTGCTGGATGCGCACGAGCGGGACCGTCGTCCTGACCTGCGTGATGACGCCGCGGTCGAGGTAGAGGGCGTCCTCGCGGATCTCGTAGCTCCAGCGACGGTATCGGAGGAGCGCGTGAACGACGCCGAGGGCGAGGAGGATCGCGCCGACGACGAGCGGTGCCCACCCGGGGAGATACCCGAAGTAGAACCCGCCGGCGACGGGAGCGGTGAGTACCGCAGCGGCGAGGACCGCACGGAGGACCCAGACGACCCGGACGCGGGGATGGAGTCGCTTCGTCGTCATCGACCGTCCTCCGTCGCGTGTCGAGGGCTCATGCTCACTCGTTGTCGACGGGCACTTATAAGATCCGGCGGAACGCCGGGACGACAGGCGTCCGGCGGCCCGTTTCCCGTCTCCGGATCCCCTTCCGTGCGTGTTAGTTACACTCGTCCGCAATATTTGCGAAAGGAATATAATCGATCATGGAGGACTCTTCGATGATGGCCGACGATCCGTTCGAGAACATGCTCGCACAGATGGACCGCGCCGAGGAATACGCGGACGTCGATCACGACGTCTTCGAGCGGCTCAAACACCCCGAGCGGACGTTGAAGGTCACGCTTCCGGTCGAGTTGGAGTCGGGTGAGGTGGAGGTCTTCGAGGGATTTCGGTGTCAGTTCGACGGCGCGCGCGGGCCGTTCAAGGGCGGCGTCCGGTACCACCCCACGGTCTCCCAGCGCGAGGTCGAGGCGCTCGCGGGGTGGATGACATGGAAGGCGGCGCTCGTCGACCTCCCGTACGGCGGCGCGAAGGGCGGCGTCATCTGTGAACCGAAGGACCTGACCGATCGCGACCTCGAGCGGCTCACTCGGCGGTACACGGAGGGGATCCGTCGGATGATCGGCCCGGACATCGACGTGCCCGCGCCGGACATGAACACCAACCCGCAGACGATGGCGTGGATGATGGACACCTACTCCATGTACGAGGGGTACACGGTCCCCAAAGTCGTCACCGGTAAGCCGCTCGAGATCGGCGGGACGCCGGGTCGCGTCGAGGCGACGGGTCGCGGCGTCTCGCTCATCACGCAGAAGCTCTTCGAGTACCTCGAGCGGGACCTCACCGACGCGAGCATCGCGATCCAGGGCTTCGGGAACGTCGGCTCGAACGCGGCCCGCCTGCTCGACGAGGCCGGCGCGCGGATCGTCGCCACCTCCGACGTGACCGGGGCCGCGTACGACTCCGACGGCCTCGACGTGGCCGCGCTGGGCGCACACGTCGAGGCGGGCGGCATGATCGAGGAGTACGTCGAGGGCGACGTCCGCGCGGCGGGCCCCGACGGCGCGCCCGAGGACGCCGCCGAACTCGTCTCGAACGCGGAGTTGTTGTCGCTCGACGTCGACGTGCTCATTCCGGCTGCCGTCGAGGGCGTGATCACCGCCGACAACGTCGACGACGTCCGCGCGAGCGCGATCGTCGAGGCGGCCAACGGTCCGACGACGGTCGCCGCCGACGAGATCCTCACCGGACGCGACGTTCCCGTGGTCCCCGACATCCTCGCGAACGCCGGGGGGATCATCGTCTCGTACCTCGAGTGGGTCCAGAACTCCCAGGAGTTCTCCTGGCCGCTCGAGACGGTCAACGTCGAACTGGAGCGGCGCATCGGCTCCGCGTTCGACGAGACCATCGAGCGATACGACGAGGGCGAGGTCCCGGACCTCCGGACCGCCGCCTACACCCTCGCGCTCGAGCGCACCGCGAGCGCCCACGAGTACCGCGGGCTGTTCCCGTAGGCGGCAGGGGTACCTCCCGTCACCCGCTCTCGTCGTCGTCCGTCCCGCCGGATCCCTCGTCGGTCGCGTCCTTCCACTCGCCGACGCCGGAGGGATCGAGGTGGACGTGGACGTCGCCGACGTCCTCCAGTCCGCGAAGCCGCGTGACGAGTTCCGTCTCGATGTCGTGAGCGCGCCGGAGCGTCATCTCGCCGTCGACCTCGACGTGGACTTCGACCTCCAAGTCAGTTCCGTCGTAGAACACCCGCAGATCGTGAACGCCGACGACTTCGGGGTGCTCCCGGAGCGATTCGGTGATCCGATCGCGGTCGTCCGCCGGCGGCGCGGCTCCCACGAGGTACGTCACGTTCTCTCGACCGATCTCGACGCCCTGGTACACGACGAGCAGGCTCACGACCCCGCCAGCGATCGGGTCGAGGATCGGGAGGTCGAAGAACACGCCGAACACGCCGATCAGCGCCGCCACGGTGGTGTAGATGTCGTTGAGACAGTCGACCGCGAGCGCCGAGAGCGCGGTCGACCCGAGATCCGCGTTCACCCGCATCGTGTACCAGTAGAGGACGTACATGTCGACGAGCGCGAACCCCAGCGCGACGAGCAGCAGTCGGCTGAACCGCACGTCGGTGCCGAACCGGATCCCTTCGATCGAGCTCCACAGGAGGTTGAGTCCGAGGAGGGCGACCACCGCGCCGACGAACAGCGCGGTCAGGGGCTCGATCCGCTGGTGGCCGTGGGGGTGCTCCGCGTCGGCGCCGTCGTAGCGGGCCCCGCCCCAGACGAACACGACGCCGCTGGCGACGAGGTCGGCGACGGAGTGGGCCGCGTCGGCTAAAAGCGCCACGCTGCCGAACGCGAGCCCCGCGGCCCCCTCGGCGAGGATCTTCGCGGCGTTGCCGAGGACGTTCACCCCGGCGGCCCGCCTGAACCGTCGCTTCTCCTCTCGTCGCTGGCGGGCCGTCATGCCCGACCGTCGTGCGCCGTCGGTGTTAAGTGGTGCGTCCCGGTGCGGCCTCCGACCGAGGTCGTGAGTCAGTCGCTATCAGATCCGATACCGGGCGGGCGGTGTTTAACCGTCTCGGACGACGAGGTTGGACCATGTATCCCGGCGAGCGCGCCCAGAGCGAGGTGATCGGGACCGTGCTGCTCCTGGGGATCACGATCGCCGCCGTGACGGCCACGGTGGCGACGGGAAGCGTCGCGCTCGGAGCCGTCACCGACGAGGCGCAGGCGGCGGGAGTCGAGAACGGCATGTCGCAGTTCACGTCGCAGGCGAGCCTCGTCGCGCTCGGCGAAACGGACGCCAAGCGGTTCGATCTGGGTTCCGTCGACGGCGGCGATCTCCGGCTCGAGAAGGACGCCGGACGCGTCGAGGTCCGGATCGAGCGACCCGACGGGAACGTGACGAACGAGTCGTACTCGCTCGGGGCGCTCGTGTACAGCGGCGAGAGTCGGGAGATCGCGGTCCAGGGCGGCGGCGTCTGGTCGAGCGACGGCACTCGCGGGCGGATGGTGTCGCCGCCGGAGTACCACTACCGCGGAGAGACGCTCACGTTCCCGATCGTTCGGTTGACCGCCGATAGCGAGCGACACACCTCCACTCGCGGAACCGGAGTCGTTCGTCGGACGAACGCCAGCAAGGAGGTGTTCCCCAACGTGTCGAACCCGCTCGAGAACGGGACGGTCGTCGTGGAGGTCCGGAGCGACTACTACGAGGGCTGGTACGACTTCTTCAGCCAGCGCGCGGAGGGCGACGTGACCAAGGACGACGCGAACCGGACGGTGACCGCCCGGCTCGTCGTTCCGGAAGTGGTGACCTTCGACCGAGCGATCACGGTCCAGCAGTTCGACGGCTACAGTCATAAGGGGAAACCACAGAACGAACTGAACGTCGACGAGTACCGCGAGGGCGTCTCCACCCCCTCACCGAACGGGCTGATCGAGAACGAGATCGAGGCCGCCGAAGCGGACAACGACAACGCCGCGGAGAGCTGCGTGACTCCGACCGGCTTCGACGGCTGCGGGACCGTCGGGAGCGGCGTCTACCACTTCCCCGGAGACGCGACCGTCGACGACGACTTCGAGTTCGACACGACCGGAGGCGACGTGGTCGTCGCCGTCGACGGGGACTTCGACATCGGTAACAGCGAGATGGCGATCGCCGACAACAGCAGTAACGGGGTGACGTACTACGTCAACGGCTCGCTCGACATCCAAGGGAGCGGCACTGTTGGGACGGACCCCGACCCGACGCAGGCCGACCGGAACGTCTTCTACGTCGCCGGAGGATTCCTCGACGAGAGCGCGGGAGAGGGAAGCCCGACGATGGAGGCGATCGTCTACGCCCCGAACGCCGACGTCGTCGCGAAGGGGAAGCCCACGCTTCGAGGAGCGTTCGTGACCAATTCGCTGTCGACGGGCGGAAACGCGCGGGTCGAGTACGACACGAACCTCGGGGACCTCGATATCAGGATCACCGGCGGCGGCGGATCGAGCCCGATCACGTACCTCCACGTCAGCGAGAACGTCGTCGGACTCCGATTCGACGAGTGAAGCGGTCTCGCCTCGACTATCGGATCGTCCTCCGGTTCTGTGGAACTCTCGGAGACGGGATCAGCGTCTGAGCGAGACGTACACCCTGGTCGCACGCAGGTACACCGTCTCGTCGTGTTCGATTGCCGCGACGACCTCGCCGTCGTTCGGACGATCGACGTCGATGAACGCGTCGGATCCCTTGAAGTATCGCTCCCACGCGTCGGCGTACGGGGACTCGATCCGGATCTCGTCGATCTTCGAGGAACCGTTCAGCGGATACTGGTAGTTCTGGTCGCCGCCCTTGGTGGTCGACACCTGAACCGTTCCGTCGCCGTCGACGCTTCTCGGTCCGTTTTCGTGACGCAGTTGGACGACGGGAAGCACTGTTCGACCGTCGTCCGCCACGAACCGCGGCGAGGACCGCATGACGCTTTCCCCGCCGTCGGACCGGAACCACGCACCGGCCTCGTAGGCGACGGTCGTGTCGCCGTTGGCGTACACGAGTCGAGAGGAATTCACTCTCTGGTCCACTTGAACACCGGTCGCGTTGGTGTACTCCAGCGTGACCGTCGTCGTCTCCTCCAGCGTCAGGCTCCCGCCGCTGAGGCGCATCTCCGTCGCACGACTCGGATCCTCGTACCGTTGGATGTCGCGCAGGTTGTCGTCGAACACGTCGAACGCGCGCTCGACGTTCTCGACGCGCTCGGCGTTCCGCCTGTCCTCCAGTCCGGTCATGCCCACGGCGAACACCGACGCGATCGTCGCCGTGACGAGCGCGAACACCAAGACGTAGCCGATCACGTCGCTCACGCCTCGATCGTCGAGAGGAGACGAGCGTTCGCGGAGCCCCGACCCGGATCGGCGACCGCGACTCACCGCTCCGTCACCTCCAGCGTGCCGGCACTCGGGTCGGCCGCGTCGGCGACGTACGCGATCCGGATCGGCCCGCCCCGAAACGTCGTCTCCTCGACCGTCGTGTTCGACCGGTACGGAACCCTGACGCTGGCGTCCGGTCGAGTCGTCCGGAGAATCACCGCGGAATCGGCGTCGGGATCGGGACCGTCCACGATCTCGACAGTGTACGGAATTCCCGCCACCCGTCTCGGGAGGTCGACGTCGACGGTCACGTTCGCAGTCCCGTCGGCGGCGTCGAGGTCCGGGTCGGTCCGGCCCGCCTCCGCGAGTCGAGCAAGCCGGTCCGCGGCCTCGAGGTTCGCCGCGAGCGACTGTCCCGTGACCTCGAGGTCGCCGTGGACCGCCCGTTCGGTCTGTCCGTCGATCACGCCACCGACGCCGACCACGACGCCCGAGAGCAGCACCGCCCCGATAGCGAGCGTCAACACGTAGCCGACGGTCGTGCTCACGCCCCGATCGTCGCGGGAGAGCGAATCGTCCGAGCCGAACGCTCCGCACGGCGGGACTCGGTCACGCACGCGGCTCACCCGGTGCGACCCGAACGGTGGTCTCGAAGCGGAGGTCGGCCGTCCGGTAACGGAGGTCGACCGTGGCGTCGTAGACGGCGGGCGAGATCCCGTCGTGGTCGGCTCCGGGCTCCGAACCCGCCGGCCGCGGTCGAACGGTCGCGGTCGCGGTGCCGTCGGCCGCGTCGGCGTTCTCGAACCGGATCGCGTACGGGTCGGACGGAGCGAACAGTTCGACGGGCCAGACGCCCGGACAGGCGGTCTCTCCGAGCCGCTCGCCGGTGAGATCGAAGGTCACGTTTTCGCCCGACTCAGCCGCGATCGAGCACCGGACTTCCGGGTCGCCGCCCGCGCTCCCGTTCGCGACGGCCACGTCGCCGGAGCCGTTTCGGTAGACGTACACCTCCCGACTCTCCGAGAGCGCCGGCCCGTCGAAGACGACGTGAAACGCCTCGCCGGTCGCGTTGCTCGGGGTCGTATTCGCAAGATCGTCATCGTCGACGGAAAGCGACAGCGAGAACCCCCGCGTCCGGTCGATCCCGTCGACGAACGCGTACGCCGTCGCGTTCGTGTCGTTCGCGAGCGACGTGGCATTGCCCGCGGTGGAGAGGTACCACCCCTCGGTCACTCGGGACTCGTTGGTCTCGAGATGGACCACGCCGCCGCGTCCCGCGTAGTTCCGCGCCATCCGTTCGTCCAGATCGGCGACCCCGTCGGTCACGTTCGTCACCTCGTGTGACTCCCGTTCCTCCCGGTTCGTGGCGTCGATGAGTTCGCCGACGCCCCCGACCGCGGTCGTCCTGACGTCTGCCGCCTCCCCGTCGGCCGCCTGGATCCCTCGAGTCGCGAGGTTCTCCGTGAATATCGTCGCGTTCAACAGGACGACGAGGGCAACGAGCGAGACCGCCATCACGAGTCCGGCGACCACCAGCAGCTGGCCGCGGTCGGCCTCGCGAAGTCGTTTCCCGTCGGGAGGGCCGAGGCTCACATCCGCCATACGACGATTCGCACCTCCAAGTGGTTGTATATCGGGCCGTCGTCGACGGCGGGTGCATAGAAACCGTCCTCGTCATTTTCTGGGGGCTCGACCTCCGCGAGCGTTCGATCCTCCGCTCCGGGGACGGTCAGGGTCGTGTCGTTCGAAACCGACAGGGTCCGACTCGCGGTCACGGCGTTGTCGCTCGGTTTCCCCATGAACACCATCTCCTGTTTTCCCGTCGAGTTCCCGTCGTGGAACCGAACGTACACGTTGAACGCCACCCGCCGGTCGAGAAACGCCCGATCGAGCGCGTCGCCGAATTCGGTCGGCGGCCCTGACTCCGTGTAGTATTGGAAGCCGTTCGGGGTACCGTGGAATCCTCGTTCGACCGTCGCGTTGCCGGGGTGCCAGTAGAGGACGGCCTCGCGGAGGTCGCCGTTCGCCGCGCTCGTCTCGAGGAGACCAGTCGCGGCCGCGCGCTGCTGGTTCTCGATGTGTTGATTCGACGTGCTCGCCGACAGCGGCGTCACCGCCGTCGCCTGAAGCGCGAACGTGAGCCCCGCGACGAGCAGGATCGCCGCCACGAACGCCTCCAGCGTGTGCGCCTGTCCTCGGTCGTCGGCGTCGGTCGGACCGCGGGAGAGGCGAGGGCTGGACATCGTCACCACACCCGCACCGTCAGGCGGTACTGGACCCCTCGAAGCGAGACGACGCGGCCGGAGACGGTGACGTCGTCGGCCGTCGCGGTCGAGTCCGTCGTCGATCGGTTCAACGTCGTCCCGAGCGTCCCGTGTCGGGTCTCGAACTCGACATCGGTCGCGTTCTCGGCGGTCTCGTTGAGGTCGTGGACGACGATCTGGACGTCGTCGTCGACGCCGAACAGCGCCGCGGGGTCGGTCTCGGCGTCGAACGGGCAGCCGGCGTCGTCCGCGAGCGCCGCGTTCCCGCCCGGCTCGAAGAACGCGACCGTACACGCCGGCGAGAGGACGCCCGGTTCGATCGGTGCGTGAACTGCGGCAGGGTCTCCGGAGGGATTCGCGGAGATGCCGAGCAGGTCGACGGTTCCGGCGGCGATCCGGTCGGCCACGAGCGGCGAGGCGGTCTCGCCGACCGTGAACGGCTCGAAGAGCGTCGGGACGAACGCGACCACGAACGCGAGCGTGACCAGGAACACGCCCGCGCCGACGGCGAAGTCGATCTGGGTCTGTCCGCGGTCGTCCCGTCGGGACCCGCTCGCGACGGGGGATCGAGGATGACGGGGAGGACGGTCATCCGACATAGATCCACACCCCCAGCGCGAGCGTCATCAGGGGGAGGGCGAACTTCACGCCGGAGAGGAGCTCGGCGTTCCGGATGTACCCGGCGATGAACCCCGAGAGCACGGCCTGGATCGTCACCGCGTGGAAGAACAACATCGAGAGCACGTCGGGATCGACCCCGCCACCGCCGAAGCCCCCGGCGGCGGCCGCCCCGCTCGACCCTCCGTCCGCCTGCGCGGCTAGCCCGCCCATCACGTCGATGAACTGCGTCTGGAGGATCGCCATCACGCCGAGCAGCGTCACGTACGTCATGACGATGATCGCCACCTGCATCCGCGTCCGCGATCGGCGTTCGCGCTCGATGTCGTCCTGGTTCTCGGAGGCCTGCGCCGCGGTCGTCAACACGTCCGTTATCTGTGAGGAGGCCTCCTGTGCCTCCGAGATCAGTTTCACCGTCCGCGCGAGCCGCGGGACCGCGTACGAGTTGTTGAACTCGACGAGGGCGTCGCGCAGGCTCATCCCGTAGTTCACCTTCGCGTGGATCACCTCGAACTCCTCGGCGAGCTTCCCGGAGGAAGTGTCCGCGACCGTCCGGATCGACTCGAGCAGCGTCTGTCCCGTGTCGTTGGCCGACGAGAGCTTCCGGAGGTTCTCCGAGAGCTTTCCCGTGACCGACCGCTTGGCGTACTGGTCCCACTCGTAGAAGGCCGTGAGCGGGATCAGCGTCAGGTACGCCGGGACGTACACCCAGATGAACGCCGACCAGACGGGGCGGCCGATCCAGCCGTCGACGGTCGTCGGCGCGGACCCCGACGCGACCGCGACGCCGACGAGCACCAGCGCGGCGGGGATCGTCATCGCGAGAGTGTAAAGCGGGTTGTCCCGCAGGAAGTGGTGTGGAGCGGTGAGGATCCGTTTCGTCTTGTAGGTCCCCTCGCGGTCGCGGATCCGGTCGAAGACGCCCGCGCGTCCCACGAACGCCTCTATCAGCCCGAAGTGGAGCAGCCCTTCGCGGCTCGTCTGCCGGAGCCGGTCGCTGCCGCCGTCGGGCCGGAGGAAGCCGTCCCCCGGCTCGTCCTGTTTGACGGTCGAGACCAGCACGAGGAAGCCGGCTCCGGTAAGCGGGATGAGGACGTACACCGTGGCGTACAGCAGGCGGTCGTCGGCCTCCCCCATCATCCCCATGATCACGAGGATGATGATGAGGAGCAGCGGGAAAAGCGAGAGCGTCATGTACATCTCCCCGAACAGCTCCAGCGTCTCGAGGGTCATCTCGCGCTCCTGTTTGGACGTCCGGAGGTGCTTCTCCTTTTTGTCCTTCAAGAACGGCTCCATCTCCCCGCCGGAGTTGACGATGGAGAGCATGTCCGCGAGGAACTGCGACAGCTCCTCGGAGGGCGTCTCCATCGACTGGGTCCGGATCGCGTTCCGGTAGTCGGTCCCGAAGTACTCCGTCTCGTTGATGATGTTTTGAAACTCCCGCGAGACCTCCCCGTAGGTGTCCTCGGCGGTCGCCATCGCCCGGAGGATCTCCAGTTGGTTGAGCCCGCCGACGGAGAGCGCGTACATGAAGGAGACGGAGTCGGCGAGAAGCATGTTGATCTCGCGTTCCCGGCTCGCCGACCGCGAGTACGGGACTGCGAGGAGCCCGCCGAATCCCGTGGCGAACCCGATCGAGCCGAAGACGACCCCGCTCGTGAGGACCGCCACCGGGACCACGAGCGACCGAAGCAACTGCCGCGTTCCCGGGTTCGGCACCGGGATCCCGAGCGAGAGCGACTCCGGCGAGATCAGCCCGAGCGCGAAGACGCCGTACCCCAGGAGCGTCCCGACGACAGCGAGTGCGAGGCCGGCCAGCACTCCGACGCCGAGCGCCCGAGAGACGTACATCTCGACGGTGTCGGGCATCCGCGCCTCCGCGAGCTTCCGCTCGACGTCTCCGATCAGGTCGCCGTCGGGGTCGAACAGTAGGCCGAACACGGGGTAGAACAGCTGTCCGAGGAGGTCCCCGTCGACCGAGTCGCCGCCGACCCCCGCGTCGAGACTCATCGCCCCCTCCGGTCGGGAATCATAGCGTCACCCTCCCTCCTCGGCCGGCTCGACGGCCTCGAATCCCCACCCGTCGTCGACATTCTCGCCGTCGCTCGCGTCCTCGTCTTCTCCTTCCCGGTCCTCGTCCTCGCCTTCCCGATCCTCGTCTCCGCCTTCCCGATCCTCGTCTCCGCCTTCCCGATCCTCGTCTCCGCCTTCCCGGTCGTCCCCTTCCAAGTCCTCGCCCTCGCCTTCCTGGTCCATTTCCTCATCTCCGTCCGCCCACTCGCGGTCGATCGTCTCCGCGGGCGTCTCGTTCGGCTCGACGCCCCCGATCAGATCCTTCGTCTCGGCGTCGTCCTCCGCCACCGGACCAATCACGTCGATCCCGTCGTCGAACGGTCGACCGAAATCGATCTCGCCGTCGTCGTCCGCGTCCGCGTCTCCACGACCCGCCGTGAGATCGTCGCTCCCGTCGGGCGGTCCCGTCGCCTCCGCCTCGAACTCGGTGGCGTCCGCCGCGATCTCCGCGAGGGTCTCGCGCTCGGCGTCGGGGCGGGCCTCGACGCCGCGAGCCGGCTCGACCGCGAGCAGCGCGTCGGCGACCGACTCCGGAACCGTGCCGCGGTAGGTCTCGAACACGTCCTCGGCGTCCGCGAGGATCGCGGACGCCTCCTCGCGACCCGCCTCGTCGGGGTCCGGCCGCGGAACCATCTCCTCCTTGTCGCGGTCGACGTCGATCAGGACCGACTCCATCTCTCGGAGGTCCTCCAGTGACCGCTCCAACTCGTCGTTGGCCATCAACGCGAGGACCGTCTCGGGGTCGTTGATGAACGCCTGGAACGTCGCGGCCACCTGCGCGTAGCTGTTGAGCCCGCGGTCGATGAGGTAGGCTAAGACGATCCGGCGCTTGCGGATCTCCTCGTCGAGCGTCGCCCGGCTCCACCCCCGGTCGAACATGATCTCCTCGAGGACGTTCGAGTCGCCCATCCGGAGGAACTCGTCGGTCTCGGCCTGCCACTGGAAGACGTCTTGAACGTTGATCTCGTCGTTCTCGGCGTCGTAGTGGTTGATCTCCGTGAGCGATTTGTTCCGACGGACCTTCCGCCCCTGGACCCGGGTCGACGTCTGGATCGACACCAGATCGAGGGCGGTGAACATCGTCTTCGAGACGTTGATCGGGTCGGTGGTGAACCGTTTTAACACCTCGCCGACGGAGTCGGCGTGGAACGTCGTGTAGGTGGTGTGACCCGTCGACATCACCTGGAAGGCGGTCCGTCCCTCCTCGCCGCGGATCTCGCCCATCACGATGTAGTCGGGGCGCTGCCGGAGCGCGGCCTCGAGCAGGTCGAACTCGTCGACGTCGCCCTTGTCGTCGTCCGAGAAGGAGGGTCGCGTGACGGAGGCGATCCAATTGCGCTGGGGCAGTTCGACCTCGCGGGTGTCCTCGATCGAGACGATCTTCGCGTTCGAGGGGATGAAAAGCGAGACCGCGTTCAGGCTCGTCGTCTTCCCGGAGGCGGTCCCGCCCGCGAAGATCAGGTTCTTGTTGTTCTCGATACACAGCCACAGGAACGCCATCTGGTCGAGCGAGAACGTCTTCCAGTTGATGAGGTCGATCGGCGTGAAGGGGATGTCGTTGAACTGCCGGATCGTGTAGTTGGTCCCGTGATCGGAGACTTCCCTGCCGAGCGTGAGTTGCGCCCGCGAGCCGTCGGGGAGGGTCGCGTCCACCTGCGGGCGGCGCTTCGAGATCCCCTTACCCGAACGCTGGGCGAGCTTCACCACGAAGTCGTCGAGCTCGTCGGTCCCGTGGTAGACGTTGGTGATGACCTGCTCGTAGTCGGCGTGGTAGACGAAGACCGGCGAGTCGTACCCGTCACAGGAGATGTCCTCGACGTTGATGTCGTGTTTGATCGGGTCGATCCGCTCGTACCCGATAAAGTCGCGTTTGAGGTAGTACAACAGCTTCTCGACCTGGTACGCCGAGAGGGTCCGCGCGTCCTCCTCGAGCACCGCCGGCTCCGGGCGTGCGCTGACGGTCACGGCGGCGCCCTCCGTCTTTCCCTCCTCGTCACTCCCGGCCTCCGACGGCCGGTATCCGACCGCCTCGGCGAGCCGTCCCGGAAGCCCCTCCGTCGGGTCGATCCCGAACCGATCGAGATCGACCCGTCCGAGGAGGTCGGTCACGAACTCGTTCGTGCCCGAGGACTCCTCGTAGAGGCCGTATCGGTCGAGCAGGGTTCGGGTCTCCTCGGCGATGACGTCCTCGCGAAACGTCTCGTCGCCTCCCGCGATCGACTCGTCGGCGTACTTGATCGACGTCCGGAGCTTGCCCGTGAGGAACTCGATCAAGTCCGTCTCGATCCGCGTCTGGTACGGCTGGACCGCGTAGTACTTCCGCTCGTTCTCCTTCGTCGAGCGAAACACGATCACGAACGCGTACGGCTCGTTCACCCAGTAGCGCTCCACCTCACGGAAATGAGTCTTCTTGGGCATCGGAACCGCCTTCTCGAGGTCGTAGCGGTTCACGAGCGTGGTCGATCCGTCGACCGTCGAGAAGAACGCGTCCTCGTCGATATCGGGATCCACGTCGACGGTCCGCTCGTCGACGAGCTCCGAGAGCTCCGCGGCCGCGTCCCCGCCGGCAGAGAGCGCCTCGCCGATCCGGTCCGGGTCGAAACCCAACGCGTCGACCTTGTCCTCGTGGGTGAACGCCAGCGGCTCGTCCTCCTCATCGGTCGGGGGGTTCCCCTCTTCGTCGTAGAAGTACTCGTCGGCGTAGTCGTCCCACGTGTAGTACCCCTTGAGAACCGGGACCTCGTACTGGTCGTACCGGGCGTGACACCGGTCCCACAGGACTTCCCCGATCGCGGCGGCCGACCCGACCCGCTCCGGCGTTTCCGTCGGGTGAAAGCCGAGGAATTCGACGGGATCGATCGGGATCCGCTCCCAGTCGAGGTCCGTCGGCGGGCCGGCCGGAACCGGTTCGACGGCCGCGCCGGCGACGACGATCGATCCGGGAACGCCCGCCGAATCCACCTCCACGTCGCCGTCTACGGGGAACCGATCGCGGCTCGCGTCGCCGTCTGCGGGACCGTCGACGACGGCGTCCTCGTCGTGTCGGTCGTCGAAGACGGCACGACCGTCGACGACGACGTCGCGGTCGCCGACGACGAGCGTCCCCTCCGGCGGGGTCCCGTGGCCGCCGACGGCCTCGCTTCCGTCCGACAGGAAGGGCTCGTCGACGCCGGCCGCTCGGACGACGCCGTCGAACTCGTCGAACCGCCCCGTGACCGCACTCGCCGGTGCCGACGGAACGTTCGGCACCCATTCGTACAGGGTTTCGGCGACCTCCTCGTCGCCCCGTTCCGCGAGGAACTCCCGCCAGGTGTATTGGCCCACTCTGACGGGATCGCCCGAGGTGGGCCTCTCGGGTGCCGTACTCGTCGCTCTTGGGTCCGTCGCGGCCGTCGAAATCGAATCCGTCGTGGTCGAACTCGTCCCGTCGTCGGACGCGGGCGTCGCTTCCACCTCCCGGTCGCCGTCACCGTCCCCCGCGGTGACGGGATCGTGGCCCGCGTCCCCTCCATCCATAGGGGGAGACACCCTTCGCCCGTTGAAAAAGGTGTCTCGCAAATATCCGGGATTGATAACCCCGGTGTCGGGAGCGTGAACTTTTAGCCACCGCTCCGCGCAGTCGGGGACGTGATTCGTCTGCGTCGCCTCCGTCGCCTCCGTGATCGGCCGGTTCGCCGGCGGGTTCGGGACGCGATCGCCGAGGAACTGCTCGGGGATCCCCGGAGCCTCGCCGTCGCGTTCGGGCTGACGGCGTTCATGTTCCTCATCGGCGTGGACTACTACGCCGCAACGCTCCCGGAGGTTCCGACGGTGCTGTGGCCGCTTTACGCCGACTCAGCGGTGGCGGTCGCGCTCGGCGCGCTCTCGCTCGCGACGCTTCTGCCGACGGTCGGATCCGGCGACTCGGTGACCGAGACCCCCGCGAACCGGTCGCTCGCGTACCTCCACACGGTCTCGTTCGTCTGGCTCGTCCAGTTCGGACTGTGGCCGCTCGTCTCCCTGAACCTGGCGTTCGAGTCGTACGTGACCGCCCCCGACGCGTGGATCTACTACTGGGGCGTGTTGGGGTCGCACCTGTGTTTCGTCGGGCTCGCGCTGCTGTTTCCGGCGTTCGGGCGGACGACCCGCGGCGCGCTCGGCGTCGCGGGCACGCTCGGCGTCGCGAACGTCGCCGTCGACTACTGGTTCGGCTACCATCCGCCGCTCCTGTACGAGCCGGGCGTTGGGCTGGCGCTCGCCACCCTCGGGATCGCCGGCTTCTGCGTCTGGCTCGCGAGCCGATCGTTCCGACGGCTGGGCGCCGAACCGGCGCGATCGCGAACGGTGCGGTAGCACTCGGCTTGCGAGTGATACGATTCGTGAGTGGTTACCTCACGGACGCTCGATCCGCAGCGCACACCGTCCCGGCCTCGTCGCCGACGTCCTTACTTGATCAGGAACACAGGGACGGTCGCGTCGTCGGTGACGCGATCGGAGACGCTCCCGAGCGACCGGATCCGCTCACGGGGCGATTTCCCCTCGGGACTCATCACGATCACGTCGATCCCGGCCTCCTCCGCGTATCCGACGATCTCGGTGTCCGGCGTCCCGTGGATAACGCTGGTCTCGACGTCGAGCCCAGCCTCCTCGGCCCGCTCCGCGACCGCGGCGACCGCCTCCTCGCCCTGCGTCTCGAGGTCGTCGACGATCTCGTCGTGGAGGTCGCCCGAGCTCGCGTTCGCCACCCGCCGGTCCACGACGTACAGCGCGTGAACGGTCGCGTCGTGATGAATCGCCAGCGGGATCGCGTGTTCGAGCGACCGCTCGACTCCCTCGCTGCCGTCGGTCGGTATCAGGACGTCGTCGTACATGCGCTTCCGTTCGCGCGGCACGGGCATAAGAATGGGGTCGGATCCCCGTCCGGTGGGGTTGCGCCCGGTCTCTCGGGACGCTACTCCGCCCGCCAGGGACCGCCGATCTCCTTGCGCGTCGCCGACTCCGCTTCTCCCTCTCGGAAGACGCTCACGCGGCCGGTCTCCTCGCTCAGGGTGACCGTCGCGACCACATCGGGCCGGACCGACGTCTCGATGGCGCTCATGTGTCTCGATCCCATCCACGGTTCGTAGGCGACGTCGTCGGCGAGGTCCGCCTCGCCGCTTCTCGTCCCGAGGTCGCGGAACCGGACCATCTGCGATTCGACTTCTCCGTCGACCGCGACGACGATCCCGCCGTCACACTCGAGGCTCACCGTCTCCGTGGCCTCGACGAACGCGTCCTCCGCGAAGACGGACCGACAACGGTCCCGCGGCCATCGGTTGTCGCCCATCGGATCCGCGTACGACCCGTACTCGCGGTCGGCGACGACCGCGAAGTACAGCCCCGGCCCCTTCACGTGCGGGTCCTCCCAGCCGTCGAAATCGAGACTCACGTGTTCCGCACAGAACGTCAGCCGGTCGATCACCTCCCGCACGCGCTCGTGGGTGCCGTACTCGATCGCGAGGCTACTCATCGGTCCCCCGTTCGAAACCCGTCTCGTCGGCGACGACCGTCTCCATACTCCAAGGACGGACGGCCCGCATATAAGGGGTTTCGAGTCGGCGCCGCGGTCGCCCCAACCCCTTCGACCGGCCGGCCCTCACGGCCTCAACAGGCCGGCGTCGAACCGGTCCGTCGCGAGGAGGCCGAGGCCGAACGCGAGCGCGACGAGCGCGGGGAGGATGTTGCCGAACCAGACGTTGATCCCGCCCCAGAGGATCACGAAACTCACCATGTCGTCGAGCATGAACTCACAGCCCGCCAGCCGCTCTCGGACGGCGTCCGTCGCGAACGCGCGGTCCAGCGTGAACACGGCGACGACCGCCGACAACACCCAGCCCGCGTAGTTCGAGAGGGGGACGCCGTAGAACGCGCCGCCGCCGAACGTCCAGAAGCCGACGGCGACCGCACCGGGGTCCAACACCACGTCCATCGCGACGACCGTCGCGCTCACGGCGACCAGCCGGACCGCGGCGCTCGACGCCCGCCCGCCGAGGAGCAGCAGGCAGAGCAGGTAGGCGTTGACGACGAGCGGGATGAAGAAGACCGGCAGCGCGATCGGGACCCCGCCGAGCATCGGGCCGAGGTCGATCGCGTACTCGAAGCCGCCGTACGGCCACCCGGTCCGGACCCCGACGCTCTCGATGGCGTACGTGTACGCGACGAGGACGCCGAGCCAGCCGGCCGCCCGCCGGTCGAAGAGCGGGAGGACCCCGACCACGAGCGGCGATCGCATCACGCAGACGCCGAACAGCACGAACCAGGGGTGGAAGGCGAACGGTTCTGGGATCCAGCCCTCCGCGCTTCCGACGAGCGTCACCGCTCCGACGGCCGGGAACAACACGGCGATCGTGAAGCGGTTCTCGCGGACGACCCGGTCGAGTAACGCCTCGGTTCCCTCGCGAGTGCTCGGCAGCCGATCCCGGAGCGCCTCCGCCTCGGAGTCCGTCTGCGCTCCGGAACTCGCGTCCGTCGTCGACGCCCCGTCGTCGCTCATCCGAGGGCCTCCCAGACGGGGTACACCCGCCAGAGTCCGCCCATCGCCAGCAGGGTCCCGACCGCGGTGTTGAGCGCCGGGAACCACCAGTAGGCGCGGTCGACCGCGACCGACGAGCTCGCGACCCACGTCACGAAGACCGGGTACACGCCGAGGAGCGCGCCGAGCCGGAGGTCGACCGCGGCGAACACGACCGCGGCGGCGACCCAGCAGGCGAGACAGTACGCGTACGTCCGCGGCTCGCCGAGTAGCGTCGCAGTCGTCCGGATCCCGGCCGCCCGGTCGGGCTCGATGTCGGGGATCGCGGAGAACGTGTGCATCCCCATCGTCCACAGCCACGCGCCCGCGAGCGCCGCGGTCGGGGGAACCGTCCCCGCGACCGTCGCGTACGCGGCCGCTCCAGGGAGAATATAGAGTCCGTTCGAGACGGAGTCCGCGAAGGGTGTCGTCTTGAACCGGAGCGGCGGCGCGCTGTACCCCGCGGCGAGGACGAAGAAGCCGGCCAGAAACGGCCACGCGACCCGCGGCGTGAGCGCGAACGTCCCGACCCCGAGGGCGGCCGCGACGACCACCGCGAGGAGCGCGAGTCGGTTCCCCCGCCACCGTGCCTCCCGGTTGCCCTTCTTCGGGTTGTGCTCGTCGACGTCGGCGTCGAAGACGTCGTTCACGCCGTACAGATAGACGTTGGCCGGCACGAGGAAGTAGCCGGCGAGCGCGAGCGTCGTCGGCGTGAACAGCCCGTCCACTCCGTCGATCCCGTACGTGACGCCGACCGCGACGGGGCCGGCGAGGTAGAGCCAGAAGCGCGGCCGCGAGAGCACGATCAGGTACCGGAAGTGCTCGACGAAACCGTCCTCGACCGCGTCGCTGGCGGCGGAGGGGGCGGTCACGAATCCGGGATCGTGTCCGCGATCCGTTCGGCGGTCAGTCCTCCGCTTATCAGACACATCGGGACGCCGATTCCCGGCGTCGTCGTCGCGCCGGTGAAGTAGAGCCCGTCGACCGCGTTCGACCGGTGCGGCGGCCGGAACAGCGACGTCTGCCGGAGGGTGTGTGCGAGCCCGAGCGCGCTCCCGTCGTAGCTGTTGTAGCGGTCCGCGAAGTCCTCGACGCAGAACGTCTCCTCGAAGACGATCCGGTCGCGCAGCTCCGTCCCCGTGTTCTCCGCGATGTCGTCGAGCACGACTTCACGGTACTCCTCGCGGAGTTCCGGCGTGTCCTCCAGTCCGGGCGCGATGGGAACGAGCGCGAAGAGGTTGCTGTGGCCGTCGGGGGCGACCGTCTCGTCGGTCTTCGAGGGGACACAGAGGTAGTAGGCGGGGTCTTCCGGCCAGGCGGGGTCGTCGAAGATCCGCGCGAAGTGCTCCTCCCACCGCGTCGGCAACACCAGGGTGTGGTGGGCGAGCTCCGGCACGTCGCCCTCGACGCCGAGGTACAGGAGGAACGCCGACGGCGCGTACGTCCGCGACTCCCAGTACTCCTCCGTGTACTGCCGTTTCCGCTCCGGCAACAGCTCCTGTTCGGTGTGGGCGTAATCGGCGTTCGAGACGACGACGTCGGCGAGATGCCGGTCGCCGCCGACGGTGTCGACCGCGAACGCACCGTAGCGTCCCTCGATCCCCGTGACCTCCGCGTCGACCACGAACTCGACGCCGAGCTCCTCGGCGAGTTCGACGATGCCGTCGACGACCGCGCCGAGCCCGCCGTCCGGGTAGTACACGCCCATGTTGAAATCGACGTGGCTCATCAGGTTGTACAGCGCGGGCGTGTTCGTCGGCGACCCGCCCAGAAACACCAGCGTGTACTGCATCAGCTGCTGGAGCTTCGGGTGATCGAAGTAGCCCTCGACGTGCCCCTGCATCTTCCCCAGAAGCGAGAGCCCCCACGAGTAGCGCAGCACGTCGCGGTCGACGTAGTCGCGGAGCCGGGGTCGGTCCTCGTAGACGAAGTGCTCCATCCCGATCTCGTAGGTGCGCTCGGCCTCCTCGAGGTAGGCGTCGAGCGCGTCGCCCGCGCCGGGCTCGTACGCCTCGAACAGCTCCCGGTTGTGCTCCATGTCCAGGAGGACGTCGACCCGGTCTCCGTCCTTCCAGAACACGCGGTAGTGCGGGTCGAGGTGGGTGAGCGTGTAGTACTCCTCGGGCGAGCGGTCGAAGTGGCCGAAGAAGCGCTCGAACACGTCGGGCATCAGGTACCACGACGGGCCCATGTCGAAGCGGAACCCCTCGGCCTCGAGGCGGCTCGCGCGCCCGCCGAGCTGTTCGTTCTTCTCGAGGAGAGTGACGTCCGCGCCGGCGTCGGCGAGGTAACAGGCCGTCGAGAGGCCGCCGAAGCCGCCGCCGATCACGACGACGGACTCGCCGGCCATGGCGTCGGTGTCGGGGGCCGCGTCCATACTCGATCCTCGGACGGGATCCGTATAAATACCACCACGACGGCCGCGGTGAATACCACTAAGTCGACGCCACCCGTACGGATCCCCGATGGAACCGACGGTCGCGATCACCGGGGCAACGAGCGGGATCGGTCGGGCGGTCGCCGGGGCGTTCGTCGACGCGGGCGCGTTCGTCGCCGTCTCCGGCCGCGACGGCGCGGCCGTCGACCGGACGGTCGCCGAGTTGAACGGGGAGACGGGCGAGGACGACGAGACCGCCGGTGACATCGCCGAGATCGGCGACGACGGGGCGGACGACGCGGGCGACGCCGATCCCGCCGGAACCGCCTGGGGCGCTCGCGTCGACGTCCGCGACGAGTTCGACCTCGAGCGCTTCTTCGAGCGGGTCGCCCGCGAGGCCGGCCCCGTCGACGTCGTCCTCGCCAACGCGGCCGTCTTCCACGGCGCGCCCGGCGAGTCGCCGACCGACGAGGTCGGCTACCGCGAGTTCGACGACGCCATGCGGACGAACGCCCGCGGGGTGTTCGCCACGGTGCGCGAGGCGGTCCCCCACCTCGCCGACGACGCGCGCGTCCTCGTTCCCTCCGGGTCGGTCGCCCACGAGTCCAAAGCCGGGATGGGTGCGTACGCGGCCTCGAAGGCCGCGGCCGAGGCGGTCGCCCGCGGGTTCGCCGCCGACCTCGACGCGACGGTGGGCGTCGTCGATCCGGGTCTCGTCGCCACCGACCTCACGGGGATGGAGCGCGCCCGCAACCCCGACAGCGTCGCGCCGCTCTTCGTCTGGGCAGCCACCGACGCGCCGGCCGAGGACGTCGACGGCGGGCGGGTCGGGCTCCGCGAGTGGAAGAAGGCGACGCGGTAGTTCGGGCGTCACCTCTTATCGGATGCCGGCACATCCCGTCGCGTGACACGCTCGACCGCCGCGCGGGGGAACGCGGGTGTGCGGTGCGGTCCCGCGCGGTTTCGGAGTGGGGAGAGATGCGGTTTCGCGACCGACGCACTCCCGATCGACACGCACCGCCCGTTCGCCACTTCCCCTTCGGTCTCCCGGCTCCTGGCCCACCGATCGCCCGCCGATCCGGACGCGCCCTTCGTCCGCCGATCCGGACGCGCCGTTCGGAGTCGGCTCACTCGGAGTCGACCGCTTCCCGGAGCGCCTCGGTGGTCGCCCGCGGGTCCTCGGCGGCCGTGATCGCGGAGACGACCGCCACGCCCGTCGCGCCCGCGTCGACGACCGCTCTCGCGTTGTCCGCGTCGATCCCGCCGATCCCGATGGCGGGGACGTCGACCGCCTCGGCGACCGCCCGCACGCCCTCGGGACCGATCCCGTCCCGCTCGTCGGGGACGTCCTTCGAGTCCGTCCCGTACACCGCCCCGACGCCGAGGTAATCCGCGCCGGCGTCGACGGCCTCCCTCGCCTCCGCCGGCGTCGACGCCGACACGCCAACGACCGCGTCGGAACCCAGCTGCTCGCGGGCGACCTCGGCCGGCAGGTCCGACTGCCCGAGGTGGACGCCGTCGGCGTCGACCGCCGCCGCGAGGTCGACCCGGTCGTTGACGACGAGCGGGACGCCCGCCTCCGCGGTCAGCTCACGGAGGCGCAGTCCGAGGCGATACCGGCTCCGTGCGTCGGTCCCCTTCTCGCGGAGCTGGACGACGTCGATCCCGCCGGCCAGCGCGTCGGCGACGATCTCTGGCGTCTCCCGCCCCGCGGAGCGATCGGCTCCCGTCACGAGGTACGTCCGCCACGACGAGTGATTCACGAGTGGTACGTTCGAGTGGTCACAAAAAAGCGGTCGGGTTCCGGCGGATCGAACGGCCGCCAGACTTGTGGGGAGGGCCGGGGGTTACTACGCTACTCGTCCGCGACGGACTCGATGACCTCGACGCTGCCGGTGAGCTGCCGGTGGACGTACGGCATGTCGATGCCGGCCTCGTCGAACGCCTCCTTCACCGCGGTCACGTACTCCGAGCGCACTCGGACGAAGTCGCCGCGGTCGGGCTCGTCGATCCACCAGCGTGACTGGAGTCCCACGGCGGAGTCGCCGAGTTCGACCACGCGAACCGACGGTGCGGGGTCCTCGAGGATCCCCTCGTGTGCCTCCGCCTTCTCGACGATGATGTCGGTCGCCTGCGCGATGTCGTCATCGTAGCCGATGCCGAAGACGAACTTCTGGCGGAGCGTCTCGTAGGCCACGGGGTTCGTCACCGCGTTGTTCGCGAGATCGCCGTTCGGCACCGTGATCCGCTCGTTGTCAAAGGTCCGGACCCGCGAGACGCGCAGGTCGATGTCCTCGACGCGGCCCGCGTTGCCGTTCCACTCGATCCAGTCGCCGACCTCGAACGGCTTGTCCTTCAGGATGAAGATCCCGGCGACGAAGTTCCCGAGCAGGTCCTGTGCGGCGAAGCCGACCGCGAGCGCGATCGCGCCGCCGAAGACGGCGAACGCCGAGAGGAACGCGCCGTATCCCGCGAGCGTGAACCCGATCGCGATCGCCGCGACCCAGACGACCGCGTTCGCGACGCTCGATCCCAGGCTCTTCACCGCCTCGTCCAGCCCTCGGGACGCGATCGCCCGCCCCACGCCGGGCACGAAGACGAGCTTCCCGAGCAACAACACGGCGACGAAGCCGGCGACGAACAGGAACGCGGCTTCCAGGAACCCTGCGACCGTCGCCGCGATCCCCGACAACCCGAACTGTAGTGGTACCATCGACGACCCTGTTTCGGCCGATATTCAAAGAGTCTGTCGGGAGGGTTACCGATCGTCGGAACCGCCCGCGCCGACGCGAGGGCTCGCGGGCCGCGGATCCAACGGTCCCTCGCCGCGGGCGACCGCCCGGAGCCGCCGACCGTGGACGTCGTCGTCGCGGATCCGCTCCGCGACCGCAGGAGGGATCCACGCGCCACGGTTCTCCGGCGAAGGTGTCGGCTTGACGCCGACCGGGCGGAGGTCGCTCGGGAGGTAGCGGGCGTACGTCGGGAGTCGCTCTCTGAGAGGAACCCCGCCAGCGTCGGCGACCGCCCGGAGTCCGTCGAGGTCGGGCCACGCGTACTGGGGGTTGACGTAGTCGTCGGTGACGGGCGAGACGCCGCCGAGGTCGTCGATCCCGCAGTCGACGAGGTCGGCCGCCGGCGAGAGGTTCGGCGGCACCTGGACGGAGACTTCGGGCGGCAGCGCGGCCCGCGCCATCGCGACCACCCGCCGCATCGTCTCGAGGTCCGGCCTCGCGAAGTCCGACCGCTCGTTCGGGACGACGTTCTGGACGATGACCTCCTGGACGTGGCCGTGTCGCTCGTGGAGTTCGCGGATCGCGAGCAGGCTCTCCGCGCGGTCCCGCCACCCCTCGCCGATCCCCACGAGGATCCCGGTCGTGAACGGGACGCCCTGCCGACCCGCCGCCCGGATCGTGTTCAGCCGCTGGCCGGGCGTCTTCCGTCGGCCCCCGCTGTGGGCGTCGACGTCGGCCGTCGTCTCCAGCATCACGCCCATCGAGGTGTTCACCTCGCGCAGCCTGGCGAATCCCTCCTCGGTGAGGTCGCCGGGGTTCGAGTGCGGGAGCAGCCCCTCCTCTAGGGCGATCTCGCAGGCCCGATACAGGTAGTCGTGGATCGAGTCGAATCCCCACTCGTCGAGCGTCTCGTGGATCCGCGTGTAGCGGTCGTCCGGCTCGTCGCCGAAGGTGAAGAGCGCCTCCGTACACCCCGCGTCCGCCCCGACCCGACACCGCTCCCGGACCTCCTCGGGCGAGAGCAGCGACGCCTCACCCGGCACGTCGTAGTAGGTACAGTACGTACAGGTGTACCGGCAGGCGGTCGTCAGCGGGACGAAGACGTTCCGGGCGAACGTGAGCCGGTCGGCGGGGTCAACGTCGGCGGGCGTGACCGAGAGCAGCCGCTCGACCGCGCCCTCCTCGACCGCCACGTCGACGTCGTACTCCTCGGTCCCGGCGAACACGACCGTCACTCGCGGTCGGCGTTCAAAAAGGATCGCGGTTGCGGATCCCCCGAAGATACCGGATCCGGTTACGTAACGGGCGGTCGGCGCGGTCGGACGCTTACGGAAAACACGAGGCGAGAGCCTCGCGCTTCAGCGAGCGGGGGGATGTCAAGCTTCGTCGGCACCGTCGGGGTTCGCCGGCGGCGATCGTGCGGTTCAGTTCCCGTACTGGAGCCCGATTTCGAACCGGTCGTTCCGCAGCCACACGCTCGCGGCTCCGACGGGGACGACGTACGTCAGCAGCACGATCGTGTCCCCGTACGGGAGGGCCGCGGTCGACTCGACGTCGAGCAGGAGGATCAGCGTGAACCCAAGCGCGGCGGTGATCGGTGCGATCACGTACAACGCGATGACGACCAGTCGGCCGATCGGACGGAGGGCGACCTCGATCGCGTCCCCCGGCGACCGGTCCCGGTACGACCCGTCGGCGAGGAACTGACGCCAGACGCGCATCAGCTGAGAGCCGCAGACGGCGAGTATCGCGACGCCGACCGACGTCGAGAGCAGCGACGAGAGCGTCCACTCGAAGAGCGAGAGCGCCATCGCGGCGAAGAAGCAGAAGAAGAACCCGCCCCTGAACAGTTCGCTCGCGACCAGTCCGACGTTTCGCTTGTAAAGCGGCGGGAGGAACGGAGCTACCTCGAGCGGGGTCGGCTCCTCTCGCCACTTTTCGGCTTCGCCGTCGTCGACCGGCCGTGCCGCGAACAGCGCCACGGTTCCGAACAGGACGAAGGTGACGGCGACGTCGATCAGGTAGACCAGTACGACCTCGCGGAGGTCCCAGCGAAAGAACACGATTCCGACGGCGAGAAACAGGTGCGTGACGAGCACGGAGCCGTCGTCCGAAGCGACGCCGAGCCCGTTCGACAGCGTCTCCTCGACCTCCGTCGGCATGCTTCCAGCGTACGACAGGGACCTCGCTCACTTGTCAGTATCGGCGGTGAACGGCGGAGACGCACGGTAAGCCCGCCCTCCGCGTTCGAGGTCGGCCTCGGTGGGGCCGGTTCGCTCACTCCCGAACGACCGCGACCCGCCCCTCCGACGCGTCGAGCGCGAATCCGGCCTCCCGGAGCCACGTCGCCGCTTGTCCCTCGCCGTGGATCAGCACCTCGGCGAGGTCGTCGGTCTCGTCGATGTCGGTACCGAGGCGATGGGAGTCGACCGCGGCGAACCCCGCCCCGACGTCCGCAGCGATCCGTCGGTGGTCGAGGTACGACGCGCCGTGGTAGTCGACGCGGAACCGCGGATGCGAGACGACGAGGGCGTTCGTGCCGCCGCCGCGACCGGGTACGACCGCGACGTCGGCGTCGCGGCCGGCCGCGAACAGCTCCCGGAGCGCCGCCGGAGTCGCGAGCGCGAGGTCGGCCATCACGACCGCGAGCGGGTCGCCCTCGCCGCCCGGTCGACGTTCCTCGAGGACGGCGTTGACCGCGTCTGTGAGTGGTCGGTCGTCGACGGTGACCGGCGGATCGAGGGGGACCGTCGGCTCGTCGGTCGGATCGAACCCGTCGGTCGCGAGAATTCGAGGACTGCCGCCGGCGTCGCCGATCGCCGCCAACACGTCGGCGAGCATCGTCCGGGCGAACGCGGCGCGCTCGGAGGGAGAGAGGGTGTCCGCGAGCCGCGATTTCGGACGATCGGCGGAGAAGGGGACGAGGACCTCCATTCGGCGGCCGCCTAGAACAGCGACTCGAGCTCGTCGCTGTCGTCACTGACGAGGTTGTCGAGGTTCTCGTCGCTCTCCTCGCGGATCTCGTCGAGGTTGTCCTGCGCCTCGATGGCGACTTCCTGGAGCTCCTTGATCCGCGGGACGTTCGTGACGCCCGCGAGCAGGATCACGGTGGCGACGAAGCCCGCGCCGCGGTACGGGTAGTCGCCGCCGCGGACCTCCATCGACCCGGTCTGCTCTTCGAGCCACTTGCGACCGCGCTCGATTCCCTTCCGGTTGAGGTACTCCGGCGGTCCCGCGAGCACGAGCAACGCGCGCTCCGCGCCCTCGATCTCACAGGGGAGCGTGAGCCGGCCGAGCGCCGCCTTGCGGACGAGGCTCGTGATCCGGTTGGTGGTGTGCGCGCTGTCGAGCTCGTCGCCGCCGTCGTCGTTGCGGAGCCGCGAGAGGAGCCCGCCGGAGCTGCGCTCCTCGACCTCCTCTTCGGCGTAGCCGACCGTGGAGACGCCGCCGCCCGACAGCGTGTTGATGATCTCCGAGGAGTCGACGACGCTCTCCGCGATCTCCTGGCCCTGCTGGATCTCGCCCGCACCGAAGAGGATCCCGAAGCGCCGGACGATCTCCTCGTTGATCTCCTCGTAGCCGCCCTGGACGGACTCGCCCGTCTTCCGCCAGGCGTCGTTGTCGAACACCATCAGGTTGTCCACCTCGCGGACGAACGTCTGGAACGATCGAGCCGCGTTCAGGGTGTAGATGCCGCCCTCGTCGCTGCCGGGAAGCACGCCGAGCCCGTAGACGGGTTCGGTGTAGATCCGCTTCAGGTGTTTGGCCAGCACCGGCGCGCCCCCGGAGCCGGTGCCTCCGCCGAGCCCCGCCACGACGAGGAACGCGTCTACCTCGTGGACCGGGATCGAGTCGATAGCCCCCTGTACCTCGTCGATGTCCTCCTCGGCGATCTCCGCGCCGAGCTCGTTGTCCGCGCCGACGCCGTGTCCCTTCACGCGGGACTGTCCGATGAGCACGCGCTGGCCCTCGGGGACGTGTTCGAGTCCCATGAGGTCGGCCTTGGCCGTGTTCACCGCCGCGGCGGCGCGCACGATCTCGGACCCCGTTCGTTTGTCGTACTCCAGGAACTTGTCGACGACTTTCCCACCCGCCTGTCCGAATCCGATCATTGCCAGTTTCATATTGAACTCCCTCCGTCTTTGAAACGAGCAGAGTGGGATCTGGGATATAAGGCTTCTGGTGACGTTACCAGACATGAGATCCGCACTCGCCGCGGATCACCCCCCATCACCTCGCCGTCGGTCGATCCGCCGGACGTCGTCGGCGGGTCCGTCGGGCTCGCCGATCGGCTGCCGACTCCCGTCGTTCCGCGTCCGTCGGTACGCCCGGCAACGGTCGCGGCAGAGGCGACGGTCATTCGACCCCCAGATACGCCGCGAGCGTGGTCATCTCCGAGGGGTCGAAGCCGAACGCGCCCGCGTCGTTGTCGGCGGTCGTGTTGTCGAACTTCAACGACCGGTACTGGTCGCCGCCCATCGGGAACCCCGGTACGGCCCCGAGCACCGTGAGCCCGATTCGCGCCAGCGGCATCGGCAGCGGGACGATCGTGATCCCCTTCCGTTCGGCCTCGTAGACGAGGTTCGTCACCTCTCGAAGCGTCAGCGTCTCGGGGCCGCCCACCTCGTAGACCTCCCCGACGTGTTCGTCGGACTCCAACGCGGCCGCGAGCATCGGGACGAGGTCCTCGACGTGGATCGGTTGGAACCGCGTCTTGCCGCCGCCGGGAAGCGGGTACAGCGGGACGCCCGGCGCGAACATCCCCTTGAGCCGCTTCGTGAACGAGACGAACTCGCCGCCCTCGCCGAAGACGACCGAGGGCCGGAACACCGTCCAGTCGAGGTCGCTGCTCCGAACGATCTCCTCCGCCTCTCCCTTCGAGCGGATGTAGGCGGTGTCGCCGTCGGGGTCGGCTCCGAGCGCGCTCATCTGAAGGAACCGATCGGCGCCGGCCTCCTCGGCCGCTCGGACGAGGTTCTCGGTCCCGGCGCGGTGGACCCGATCGTGCATGACGTTTCCGCCCTTCGGCTCGAAGAGCGGCGAGAGCGCGACCAGATTCACCACTGCGTCGTGGCCCTCGACCGCGGGTTCGACGGAGTCGTACGCCGTGACGTCGCCGACGGCGGAGTCGACCCCCTCGGGGGTCTCCGCCGGCGACCGGGACATCGCGGTCACCTCGTGGTCGTCGTTGACGAGCGCGCGACAGAGGTACGACCCGATGAAACCGGTTCCGCCGGCTACCAGGACCTTCATATCCCCACGATTGGCGAGGAACGAACGTAAACCTACCGCGGCGTCAGACGTTCAGACGACACGAGTGAACGCACACCACAGAGATCGATCCGGTCCCCGCCGGACTCACGTCCAGCGGTCGAGTCCCGTCTGGACCTGTGACTCCCGGATGCGCTCGAAGCCGCGGGAGACCTCGTCGGCGTCGACGCCCCACTCGTCGACCACGTAGGTCCGGGCCGCCTCGACGTCGGGTTCGATCGTCGAATCGAAGTCGACGTCGGCGACGGGCGGATCGAGGAAGAACTCGCGGACCGCCTCGGCGTTCGGGATCGAGGCGTCGCGCGACTCGAGGACGCCCCACAGGTCCCCGTGTTCGCGCACCGCCGACACCGCCGTCTTTGGACCGATCCCCCGGACCCCCTCGTTGAAGTCGGTGCCACACAGCATGGCGACGTCGACGAGTCCCTCGCGGTCGAGTTCGAGCGCCTCGAGCGTGGCCTCCAGGTCCATCAGCTCGGGGTTCCCCTTGCTCGTCAGCTGGCGGAGCGTCGTCGGCGCGCCGAAGAGCAGGGTGTCGTAGTCCTCGCTGCCGGCGTGGTCGACGCTCCCCGTCGCGGCCATGTGGGCACACTGGGCCTCCCCCTCCGCCGGGGCCTCGACGACCGGCACGTCCAGCAGGTCGAACAGCTCCCGGGTCGTCTCCTGGATCGTGTCGGTGAGTCGCTGGGTCCGCGCGGAGAGGCGGGCGGCCTCGACTGCGTCGCCCCGCTCCGCCGCGGCCGCCTGTCGTTCTTCCGCGCGCTCGCGCTTCTCCCGCCGCTCGGCCACCTCGTCGGCTTTCATCTCGGTCACCTCGCCGTCGAACACCATCACCGGCGTCAGGCCGTGTTCGAAGAACTTCGGGAGGCCCTGAACGACCCCGAGCAGGTTGGCGACCTCGGTGCCGTCGGAGGTCGTGTAGGCGTCGTCGTTCGTCCACTTCACCGTCGTCGTGAGGTAGCGGTACAGCCAGTTGTGCGCGTCGACGGCGACGACGCTCCCCTCGAGTTCCTCGAAGGCGACCTCCCGTATCGACGCGAGGTCGCGTAGGTCCGCGTTTCCCATTACCCGTCTGATCGGAGTTCCGGGGTATTAAACGGTCGAGACCGGCGTCGAGGACTCGGCCCCCCGTTCACGCCTCCCGATCGGTCACGTCGGTGTAGATGGCGAACCCGCCCGAGTCGTCGTCGTAGACCGCGTTCTGTAGGAGGAACTCCCGGTCCCCCTCCGTCGTCCGGCGCACGACTTCCACCGATTCGAGGCCCTCGCCGGCCTGAACGCGCTGGTTGATCCGCGACGCCCCCTCCTCTCTTCCCGGCGGAACGATGTAGGCGTCGAGGGAATCGTCGACGATCTCGGACGCCTCGTAGCCGAACACCTCCTCGAAGGCGGGATTGACGCGTCTGACGATCGGCTCGTCGTCCTCGTACTCGACCTCGACGGTCGGCTGGGTGAGCCGTTCGAACAGGAGCTGAAACCGCCGGCGCTCCTCCTGGAGTCGGCGCTCGGCGCGAGCCTGATCGACGGCGTTACTCACGCGGTTGGCCAGGACGGCGTACTGATGGGTTCCGGACTGTTTTCGGAGGTAGTCGGTCACGCCGGCCGAGATGGCGTCGCTCGCGACTTCCTCGCTGCCCTTTCCGGTGTAGAGGATGAACGGCAGATCCGACCGGTCCTCACGGACGGCTCGCAGGAACTCGATCCCGTTCATGCCGGGCATCTCGTAGTCCGAGACGACGCAGTCGGGCGGCCGCTCCTCGATCAGGTCCAGTCCCCGTTCGGGACTCGTCGCCGTCTCGACGGCGAATCGGCCGTTCCGACGTTCGAGATAGGTCGCCGTCAGATCCGCGAAGTCCGGGTCGTCGTCGACGCACAGGACCCGGATCGGGTTCGGCATGGTGTAGCATGGGATAACGGACAATTATGTGTTGCGATGACACACCCGACGAACCCACCGGCGATCGATCGGGTCGGCGACCGGGCCGACTACGTCGAACTCGCGGGGGCCAGCTCCGCCGCCTTCGAGCGCGCGCGAGAGACGATGGAGGGCTTGGCCTCGAAGGCGAGGGTCACGTGCTCGTCGGCGTACGTCTCCTCGTCGACGTGCGCGTGGTCGTGGACCCACGAGACGAGGCTCATCGCGTCGTCGGAGACGGGAAGCATCAGTCGCTCGTGCTCCCACTCCGGAAGCTCGGCCTCCACGCGGTCGCGAAGCTCCGCGACGCCCGCGCCGGTCCGCGCCGAGACGGCGACCGGGTCCGGCGCGAGCCCCGAGAGCGCGGCGCGTTTGTCCGCCAGCTCGCCGGGGTCGAGCCGGTCGATCTTGTTGAAGACGGTGACGATGGGGGCCTCGTTGCGCTCGTACAGGGTGTCGTGGCTCGTGACGAGTTTCTCGCGCATCTCCGGGACCGGTTCGCTCGCGTCCACCACGAGCAACACCAGGTCCGCGCGGTACACCGAGTCCAGCGTCGACTCGAACGACTCGACGAGCCAGTGGGGCAGGTCCGCGATGAATCCGACCGTGTCCGTTAACAGCACGTCCCGTTTCTCCATCTCCGCCCGGCGGGTCGTCGTGCCGAGCGTGGTGAAGAGCATGTCCTCGGACTCGGCGGTCCGCGCGAGGTCCGGGTGGCGATCCTCGTTCTCGTCGACGTCGAGCTCGGCGGCCAGCTGCCGCATCAGCGTCGACTTCCCCGCGTTGGTGTAGCCCGCGAGCGCGACGAGATCGAACCCGGAGTCGCGGCGCTGCTCGCGGCGGGCCTGCTCCTTCTCCGCGATCGACTCGAGCTCGTCGCGGATCTCGGAGATCTGGCGTTTGATGTCCCGCTCGACGCTCTCGTCGTACTCCCCGAGCCCCATGAACCCGGGACGCTCGTCGCGTTTCGCCAGGCTGGCTTTCGCCTCCGCGCGCGGCAGCTCGTATCGCAGCTCCGCGAGCTCGACCTGGAGCTGGGCCTTCCGCGTGTTCGCGCGCTGTCCGAAGATCTCGAGGATGAGCGTGAAGCGGTCGATCACCTCGACGCCCTCGGGCATTTTTCCCCCGATGTTGAACGTCTGGTAGGGTCCCACGTCGTTGTCGATCACGACGCAGTCGGCGTCGCGCTCGCGGACGAGGTCGCGAAGCTCCGCGACCTTCCCCTCCCCGAACATGAACGCGGCGTCCTCGGTGCGCGTCTGGGTGAGCCCGCCGACGACCTCGTAGCCCGCGGCCTCCGCGAGCCGAGAGATCTCGGTCAGGTCGGCGTCGCCGGCGTCGACGCGCTTGGCGACGATCGCCCGGCCGTCGCCGGTCCGATCGCCGTCGGTTCGCCCGTCGCCGGCTCGTCGGTCCCCGGCGGCGGCTCTTCCCCCGTCTTCGGCTCCTCGCTCCGGTCGGCCCGTCGAAGCCTCCCGGTCGGCGCTCCCCGTCACAGGAGCAGCCTCCGAGCGGCGTACGCGGCGTGGTGTGCGGCCTGCACTGTTTCGCGTTCACCTATGCTCTCGACGTATTTAAAATCGGGCTGGAAGCTCAACCCGATCCGCGCCGCGGGCTCCTCGTAGAACTCGCCGTGTTCGGAGACTATCGGGCAGGCCGGCGGCTCGGGGAGGTTCCCCACCGCCTCGGCGACGAGGTCGACCGTCGCCTCGAGGGTCGGTCCCTCCCGCGCGCTGGCGAACCCGATCCCTTCGACCGAGCGGATCCGGCTGGAGTCGACGCTGGCGTGGACCGCGGCCGCGACCATCAGGTACTCGCCGTCCTCCTCGTGGCGGCCACTGATGTCGACGCCGACGACCTCAGGGGCGGGAGCCGTCCACCCTGGTTGGCGCGTCGACCGCGTGCGTTCGAACCATGCCCGCTCGTACGTCGCCCCTCGGCTTGAATTTCCCGCCGTATTATGTGTCCCCGACAGCGTCGTGGACCGTATGTCGAAACCGTGGCTGTACGCGTGGGGGCTCGCCGCGGTCGCCTTCGGGGGCGCGTCGCTCGTCGTCCCGCTGTACGTCGTCGAACTCGGCGGGTCGGCGGCCACGCTCGGGACCCTCGCGGCGGTCGCGGCAGCGGTCGGCGTTCCGGGCGCGCTCGTCTTCGGCCGGCTCGCCGATCGGACGGGACGGCGACGGGGGCTCGTGCTCGGCGCGCTCGCGCTCCTCGCGGCGACGCTCGCACTCCTTCCCGCCCTCGAGTCGATCCCGGCCGTGATCGCGGCCAACGGCGTCGTCTGGTTCGCGTTCGCCTCCGCGACGCCCGTCGTCACCCTGCTCGCGGTCGCCGGCGCACCAGAGAACGAGTGGAGCGCGCGGATCGGCGAACTGAACGAGTACCAGGGAGTCGGGTGGGCGCTCGGGCTTCTCCTCGGAACGGTCTGGACCGGAGCGGCGGCCCGCCTCGGCGACGCGAGCGGGATCGGCGGGCTCGTCCTCGCCCTCGCCGCCCTCGCGGGCGGCGGGCTCTTCGCCTCGGTTCGGTGGCTCCCGCCCGACGCCGATTCGGCGGACGTGTCGCCGCGACGGCTTCGACGCGCGCTCCGGCGGGCGAATCGCTTCAGCGTCCGGGCGGCGACGTTCCCGTTCGCGGTCGGTCGTGCCGACTTCCGGCGACTCCACCCGGAGCGGCTGACCGAGCGGTTCACCCCGACGCTCGCGCTCTACTTCGGCGCGCTCTCGCTGTTTTTCACCGGCTTCTCCGCCTTTTTCGCGCCGCTTCCGGCGTTCCTCACGGACGTCGGGATCGGATCGGACGGCGTGTTCGCCCTGTATCTCGTCAGCAGCGTCGCCTCGGCGGTCCTCTTCGAGCGGGCGGGGACGCTCTCGGGGCGACACGACCCGATGTCGCTCCAGGCCGCGGGACTCGCGGTTCGGGGCGTCGCGTTCCCGCTCGTCGCCGTCGTCGGGGCTGTCCTCGGCGCGTCCCTGTTCGGGCTCGTCGCCGCGGGCGTCGTGTTCGGCGTCATCGGATTCACCTGGGCGGTGATCGCCGTCACGGCGGGAACGCTCGTGACCCGGCTCGCGCCGACGTCGATCCGCGGGGAGGCGCTCGGCGTGTACGCCGCGCTCAGCGCGCTCGCCGGGGCCGTCGGGAGCGTGATCGGCGGCCGGCTCGCCGCGACGAGCTACGAACTGGGGTTCGCCGTCGCCGGCGGGCTGGTGCTCGTCGGCGCGGCGGGCGTGCTCTGGCTTCGGCGGTGCGTCCGCCGGGACGAGGTGCGCCCTCACGAGGAGAAGGGTCGGCGAGAGGAGAACCGGAGCTAGCGGGCCAGCGGCATGTTGTAGCTCGTCTCCTCCGCCATGACGAGATCCCACGTGTCCTCACACGCACAGGAGACCTGCTCGAAGACGCTCGGATCCTGGCGTTTGTCGAAGTCCTTGATCGCGGTCTGGACCCGGTCGTCACACTCGCCGCAGTTGTGTGCGCCCCGGTCCGAGCCGTGCCCCACCGGGTCGGAGACGACGATGGCGTCGACGTCGGCGGTCTCCTCGAGCACGTGCGCGACCGTCCAGAGCCACGGCGGGCGGTAGCCGCCCTCGAAGAACAGCTCGTCGACCATCGTGTACCGCTGGACGTTCGTCGGGTTCATCGAGACGGTGTGACAGCCGTCGACGGCGGCACAGCGGCGGATCGAGTCGACCATGTCCGCGGCGGCCTCGGGCTCCGCGAGGAAGGGCGGCTTCAGGAGGAGGTACGCCTTCACGCCCACGTCGGCCTCGAAGGCGTCGTCCGCGGCGGCCGCCTCCGCGCAGGCGTCCTCGAAGTCGGCGAAGTCGAAGTACTTGTTCACGCAGTCGCGGCGGACCCGGTCGGTCGCGGTCTCCAGCCCGACGGCCACGTCCGTCGCGATCCCGTGTTCGGCGAAGTCGCCGACCTTCTCGCGGTCGACGAAGTCCGGCAACGACTCGACGACGATCCGGTCGCGGTCGGCGAACGTCTCGGCTATCGCCCGCCGCGTCTCGGCGGGGACCTCGCGCTCGTCGAGGAAGGACCCGGAGGTGTAGATCTTGATCAGTTCGGCGGGCTCCTCGGCGTTCTCGCGCTCGTGGTCGAGACACGCCTCGATCTGGGTCAGCAGGTCCTCGTGGCTCACGCTCCCGCCCTCGACGGACTCGGCGACGTACCCGCACATGGTACAGCCGCCGGCGCGGGCCCAGCGGCAGCCGCCGGTGTTCAGGATGATCGTGAGCGAGTTCACCACCCCGTCGGGGGTGTTGTCCTCGTCGATCCAGACCCTGGTCGGCTCCGTCGGGTCGTACGTCTCGGACCGCTCCGCGCGGATGTCGCGCATGACCGCGTTGTGCGCGTCCATGCCGCGCCCCTGCTCGTACGCCTCGGGGCTCGGTTGACTCATTGTCGGGGAGAGCGGCCGAGCGCGTAAAGCCGTGTCGTCACGGCGAGGACCGTCGAGGGCGCTCGTCGATCGCGGCCGAGACCGCGCGGTGTCACGTCGGCAGGTTGGCGAACATGATCCCGAGCGCGAACGCGAGGAAGGTCGCCGACGCGACGACGGCGTACCAGCCGACGCCGACCGCGAGCGCGATCCGCCCGTCAAGTCCGGATCGCGAGTCGGGCGACCAGACGTCGCGAGCGGGGAGGAGCCGCAGACAGGCGACCGCGGCCGCGCCCGGTACGAGGAGGTTCGCGGCGACGACGCCGGCGACGATCCCGGCCGCCTCACCGCCCGTGACGGAGCCGGTTCCGGCGACGAGCAGGACCACGCCGAAGTACGATGCGACCTGAACCACGGCCACGACCGCCCCGATGACGAGGTAGTTCGCGAGGAGGGTTCGCGTCGGCCACGCGAACAGCGCGCGGAGCCGTTCCACGGCCAGGAGCGGTGACCAGGCGAACAACACGACGGCGGCGAACGCGGAGAGGACGGTCAGCTCGGTGGGGACCATGCGTCGGCGTCTCGTCGGGACGGCCCAAATATCCACCTCTCGACGACGCCCACGATCGCCCCGACCGCGTTGACGAGCGAGTCCCGCCACGCGAACGTCCGCCAGGGGATCGCCGTCTGGACTACCTCCACGCCGAAGCCGAAGGCGACCGCGACCGCCGCGGCGACGACCAGTCCCCGGACTCCGTAGCCCGTCGCGCGCGCCGACAGCGCGGCGAGGACCGCGTAGCCGACGAAGTGGAACGGATCCGTCGGAGCGATCGCGGCGGCGACGGGCCCGAGGAGGCCGAGGCCGAGCCCGGAGCCCCCGCTACCCCCGCCCGGAACGGGGACGACCGACGCGGTGAGCACGACGGCGGCGAAGGCGATCGCCGGGCGCCAGCGATCCCGGGGACTCCCGCGTGACGGGTCCCGGTGCGTGCCCGAGGCTCCGTCGCGATTCGAGTCGCTCACGGCCCCCCTTCGACCGGGGGTCGGATAGCTCTTCGCGAGGTCCGCGACCGGCCCGTCCCGACCGGAGCGCGGCTACGTCCGTCGCGATCGCCGTGGATCGCTCGCGAAACCACCCATGTGAACGTCCGTGCGCCGGGAACGTTCCCGGAGCGTCTCCGGTCCGAAACGGGAGATGGGTTCGTGTCGGCGCGTCCGTTCCTCCCGGCGGAGCGGTCCGAATCTCCGGGACCCATGTAACTGATATAGGTTTCGTCGAGACGTGAAGACCTAACACGCTGTGGGCCGTTTATAATGAACGAGCATTACATGACTGAAATGGGCGGCTACAGAGACCGAGTTGCACAGGTCGATCTCGGCGAGGGAGCGGTCGAGTACCGCGGGATCGACGACGAGGACGCCGAGAAGTACATCGGCGCGCGCGGGCTGGGCGTCAAGTACGTCTTCGACGCCGGCCCCGACGTCGACCCGATGGGTCCGGACAACCGGCTGGCGTTCATGACCGGGCCGCTCACGGGCACGCAGACCGTGATGAGCGGGCGGATCGCGCTGGTGACGAAGTCCCCGCTGACGGGGACGGTCACCGACTCGCACCACGGCGGCTGGTCGGGCGCGCGGCTCAAGTGGGCCGGACTCGACGGGATCCTGCTCGACGGCGCGAGCGACGACCCCGTCTACCTCATGGTCGAGGACGGCGACGTGGAGGTCCGCGACGCCTCCCACGTCTGGGGGAAGGGCGTCCACGACACGATCGACACGCTCGGCGAGGAGGTCGAGGGGTCGGTCGGGAAGAACCTCTCCGTGATGGCGATCGGCCAGGGCGGGGAGAACGGCGTCCGGTACGCCTGCGTGATGAACGAGGACGACCGCGCCTCGGGCCGCGGCGGCACCGGCGCGGTGATGGGCTCGAAGAACGTGAAGGCGGTCGTCGTCAAGAGCGGCACGGACATGCCGAAGCCGGCGGACCCCGAGACGTTCAAGGAGGGGTACCAGCAGGCGATGGAGGTCATCCGGGAGTCGGACGTCACCGCGCCCAACGAGGGCGGGCTCTCGATGTACGGCACGAACGTCCTGATGAACGCGACCGAGGAGATGGACGGGCTGCCGACGAAGAACGCGAAGTACACCTCCACGGAGGCGTACAACGGGACCGAGGGGATCGACGTCGACGCCGAGCGCGTCTCCGGCGAGAACGTCCGCGAGAACATCCTCGTCGACGAGCCGACGTGTCACTCCTGTCCGGTCGCCTGTAAGAAGGAGGTCGAGGTACAGCTCCACCACAAGGGCCAGGACATGAACGTCCGCACGGAGTCGTACGAGTACGAGTCCGCGTGGGCGCTCGGCCCGAACTCCGGGCACACCGATCGCGACGAGATCGCCCTGATGCTCGAGCGGTGTAACGACGTGGGCGTCGACACCATCGAGGTCGGCAACACGATGGCGATGGCGATGGAGATGACCGAGGAGGGGAAACTCGACGTCGGCATCGACTGGGGCGACTCCGAGCGGATGATCGACCTCATCGACGAGATCGGCAACCGCTCGACCGAACTGGGCGACCTCCTCGCGGAGGGTCCCGACCGGGTCGGCGAGCGCAAGGACGCACACGACAACAAGCTCTCGGTCAAGGGCCAGAGCATCGCGGCGTACGACCCGCGCTGTATGAAGGGGATGGCGATCGCCTTCGCCACCTCGAACCGCGGCGCGTGTCACCTTCGCGGGTACACGCCCGCGGCGGAGATCCTCGGGATCCCCGAGAAGGTCGATCCCTACGAGTGGGAGGGGAAGGGCGAACTCACCGCCACCTTCCAGGACCTCCACGCGATCTCCGACTCCTTCGACATCTGCAAGTTCAACGCGTTCGCGGAGGGGATAGAGGAGTACGTCCTCCAGTACAGCGGCATGACCGGTCGCGAGGTCACGGAGGACGAGCTGTTCGAGGCGGGCGAGCGGATCTACAACCTCGAGCGCTACTTCAACAACCTCGCGGGCTTCGACGGCGAGGACGACAGCCTCCCCGGCCGGTTTGTGGAGGGTCACCCCGACGCGATCCCCGGTCAGGGCGCGAGCGAGGGCGAACTCGCGGAGCTCGACCTCATGAAGGAGGAGTACTACGAGCATCGCGGCTGGGTCGACGGCGTCGTCCCCGACGAGAAGCTCGACGAGCTCGGGATCGACATCGGCCCCGGAACCGGCGTCTCCGCCGGCGACTCGGCAGCGCCCGCCGACGACTGAACGCTCCGCCCGCGCGGCCGGGGCGTCCGCCTTCACTTTTTAAGTAGCCGGCCGCGGTAGCCCCGGGCATGGCCCACGACCCGCTCTCCCCTCGCGAGGCCCTCCGAACGCGAACCGGGGCCGTTCTCGCCGCCGTGAGCCTCCTCGCGCTCGTGTACGGGGTCCTGATCGTCGCCGAATTGCTCCTCGGCGTCCTCGTCGCCGGATCCCTGTCGGTCGGCGCGTACCTCTCGTACCGGACGTTCGCCGTCCTCGATTCGATCGCCGACGCGGCACAGCGGTTCGCCGACGCGGCGGAACGCGAGTCGGGTGAAGCCGTCGCCCGCGACGCGTCGAGCGGGACGGATCCGAACCGTCTCACGGAGCGCGAGCGGTAGCCGGCCCTCGCGGGACAGTTTATATGCGATCACGGCGAACCCGACGGTATGACCGGTCGATTCGTCGCGACGTTGGGGACCGCGTTGACGACGTTCCTCGTCGTCACTGCGGTCCTCACGGAGGTGCTTTCGGCCCGGATCGCCTTCTCGGCGCTCGTCGGGCTGCCGATCGGCGTCGTCGCGGGCGCGGTCGCGGGAGTCGCGACGTGGGTCCGCCTCTGGGATCGTCCCGGCCTGCGTCCAGTCCTCCTCGGCGTCTCGGCGGTCGGCTACGCGGTGCTCGCCGCGGCCGCGGTGTCGTATTCCGTCCCGCCGGCGCGTCCGTTCGTGAGCGCCTCGGGCGCGGTCGGGTTCGGGGTCGTCTGCGGCGTCGTCATCTTCCTCCTCGCCCGGCGGGATCCCGAACGGCTCTCCGGGTGAAAATTGGGGAGGTCACGCGAGGACGACGAACCGGAGCAGCCACAGCGCGCCCATGCCGGCCGCGATGGTCGCGAACACGTTCTCCGTCCGCCACGCGACCGCGCCGGCGACGAGCCCGGCGATCAGCCGCTCGTCGAAGAGCGTCGCGGCGACCGAGGGGCCCACCGTCACCAGGTCGGGGAGAACGAGCGCCGCCAACACCGCGGGCGGGACGTACCGCAGCGGCCGCTTGACTCCCGACGGCACCTCGTCGATCCGACCGAACAGGTGGATGAAGGAGAGCCGGATCCCGTAGGTGAACGCTCCGATCACGACGATGGCCACCCAGACGCGCGGGTCGCTGACGACCGCGCCGACCCCGCCCGTCACGACGCCGTCACCTCCGTCGCCATCCCGGCGGCGATCCCGCACAGCGCGCCGACCAGCAGGCCGAGGTTGAGCGGGAGTCCGCCGGCGACGACCGCGATCGCGCCGCCGATGATCCCCGCGGCCGTCGTCGGACGGTCCTTCATCGCGGGGACCAACAGCGCGAGGAACACGAGTGGCACGGCGAAAGTGAGTCCCCACGCGTCGGGAACGCCCGCGCCCACGACGACGCCGACCACCGTTCCGATCTGCCAGACGACCCACAGCGACGCCGCCGCGCCGAGGTAGTAGCGCCACCGGCTGCGGTCGTCGTTCCGCTCGTACTCGGCGATCGAGAGCGCGTACGCCTGGTCCGTGAGCAGGTACGCGAGCCCGGCCCGCGTCCGGCGGGCGTAGTCGGCGAAGTACGGCGCGATCGACGCCGAGTACATCATCATCCGGAGGTTGATCACGACCGCGGTGCCGATCACGACCGCGAGCGGCGCGTTCGACCCGAGGAGGTCGATCGCGGCGAGCTGGGACGCGCCCGCGAACACGATCACCGATAGCCCGACCGCCTCCGCCAACGTGAGCCCCGCGTCGACGGCGGCGATCCCGGCGACGAGCGCGAACGGGACGATCCCGAGCATGAGGGGCGTCACGTCGCGCATGCCGGCGATCAGGTCCTCGTCGAGGACGCCCCCGTTCATGCCGGTCATTCGCGGGGGTAGGCCGGCTCGTCGTGTTTGGCGGCGAGGTAGTCGGCGTGTTCCAGCTTCGTCGTCGCCTTCCGCACGGTGCCGAGAAGCGAGTGGACCTCCCGCTCGGTCGGGTGCGCGCGGCCGAGCAGCCGACGCAACAACAGCGCGTTCTTCTCGCGGCGGTGCTCACGCTGGCCCGTCGACTCGAGGAAATCGCCGAAGAGGTCGTGGAGTCGCTCCACGTCGGCCTCGGGCGCGCGAGTGACCGCGGTGTCCGGAAGCTGCGTCTCCTCGACGGTGAGGTCGCGGAGCTCGTACAACAGCACCGTCGCCGCCTGCCCGAGGTTGAGGACCGGGTAGTCGTCGGCGGCGGGGATCGAACACACCTCGTCGAGCCGGGAGAGCTCCTCGTTGTTGAGTCCGCGGCCCTCGCGGCCGAAGACGATCGCGGTCGGCGCGTCGACGGTCGCGAGCGACTCGCGAAGCTCGACGGGCGTCTTGAACGGCCAGCGCTCGTGGCTCCGGTCGTCCTCTCCGGTGATCGCGGTGGTACCCACGGTGTGGTAGTTCTCGACGACCTCCTCGAAGGTCACCTCGTCGGCGTTCGGTAGGACGTCCTCGCGGGCGTGGCCGGCGAAGCCGTACGCCTCGCCGTCCTCGTCCAGTTCGGGTGGATCGACCAGCTTGAGATCGTGGAGGCCGAAGTTCTTCATCGCCCGCGCGATGGTGCCGACGTTGCCCGGCGTCTCCGGCTCCACGACGACCACGACCGGCTTTCGGCGCGTCGACGAGTCCTCGACGGCCTCGTCGGCGCGCTCCGTGTCTCCCGCGTTCCCCTCGCTCATCGGTTCGATGGGTACTCCGTCGAGAGGTCGACGTCGGAGTCGGCCAGCTCTTCCTCGCTGAGGCGGTCGTCCTCGTCGTCCTCGTCGGACGTCTCGCCGGCGAGCGCGCGGATGTCGATGCGGTCGCCCTCGAAGTTCTCCTCGAGGCGCTTTTGAACCTCGTGCTGGTCCGGGAGGTCGGGAAGCCCCTCGGGATCCTCCTCGACGTGCTCGACCGACGCGTAGCCGTCGGGGGCCTCGTTGCCGGCGGCGACCCACTCGTGGAACCGGTCGCCGAACTCCTGGCTGCCCTTGTGCTCGCTGCCGCCGGCCTCGCGGAACCAGTAGATGAAGTCGGGCTCGTGGTCGGCACAGAGCAGGACCTCCCCGCCCGGTTCGCCGTACACGATCTCCGCCTCCTTGCTGCGGTGAACCTCCTCCTCGCCGTACTCGAGATAACAGACGTCACACGGCTCCTCGAGAAGTCCGACGAGTCGCACGAGCCGCTCTCTGGGCTCCTCGGGGATCTCCTCGAGGGGGCGCAACTCGCCGTCCTCGGAGATGATCTCCTCCTCGTCGAACCGCCAGCCGCGGAGGCCGATGCTCACTTTCGCCATGTCCGGGGCTTGTCGCGGCGGCGATAAAAGCGCGTCCTTCCGGGCCTGTGGTTCCGGAATCTCAGGATCGGTCGCGATCGAGCGCGTGCTCCCGGTCGTGCTCCCGCTCCCGCCACTCCGCCGCGTCCTCCGGCGTTTCGGTCTCCAGAAGTTTGTCCAGCTTGCGCTCGAACTGCTCGTCGGTCAGGTCACCCTCGGCGTATCGGGTTCTGAGGCGGTCGATCGCGTCGGCGTTGCCCTCGCCGGCGTCCTCGCTTTGATCCCGGTCAGTCGCGGGTTCGGTCCGGTTCGCTTCCGATTCGCTCTCCGCCCTCTCGTCGGCTTCCTCTTCCTCTTCGTCGTCGAAGAGCATCGAGACCATCGGGACGACCACGACGTAGCCGAACAGCATGAGCGGGAGCCACCACCCGAAATCGAGGAGGAGCGCGGCCAGCCAGACGCCCGTGACCACGGTCGAGGCGATCTCGGTCGCGTTCTCCTTCGCGCGATCGAGCGGGGACGAGTCGGTCATACGCCCGGGTTCGGCGGAGACGGACAAAACGGTACCGTCGGTACTAGAAGGACGATCCCGTTTCTGCCGCTGTATTCTCGTTCACGACCGCTACCGCTCGGCTGAACACGGGAACCGTGACCGCGGAGAACGTCCACAAAGCCCCAGTCCCTCGGCCATACACAGTTGCTAACGCGGTGAACACGTCCAAAGCCCCAGCCGCGACGACTCGCGCGGTTCGTTGCGGTCCTCGGTCGTTCGCTTCGCTCACTCCTTGTGGTCCTTACGTCACCGTGCTTCGTCCTCGCGGCAGCGAGGCGCTACGCGCCTCTGGCAGCCGGCGGCGGAGCCGCCGGGACTGCCCCTTTGAGTCCCACCCGACCACACAGCCCCGCACCTCACGCCTCCCCAGCCTCGTCGACCGTCCTCCGCGTTGCTCCGGCCGGTCGACTCCCTCGCGCGCGTCGTTCGCGGCCCGGTGGGCCGCTCACGGCACGCGCCGACCGCACGACGGATCGTTACGGTGGATCGCTCTTCGTCTCGCCCGTCCCCTCGCCCGCCGGTTTCGGGCGGGCTTTAAGAGTCGCGACCCTCGATCCGGTATGCGAAACGTGGACGCCGCGGGGCTCGGGATCGGCGACGACCACCCGCCCCGGATCATGGGCGTGTTGAACGTCTCGGCGGAGTCGCCGTACGACCCGAGCGTGTACGACGACCCGGGCGAGGCGGCGGAGTACGTCGACGAGGAGCTGATCGACGAGGGCGCCGACATCGTCGACGTGGGCCTCGAGTCCGCGAACAAGGATCTCGACGTACTCTCCGCGGAGGCGGAACTGGAGCGGCTCGACGTCGCGGTCGAGACGCTCGAGTCGACCTCCGGCGACGCGGTCTGGTCGATCGAGACCCGGTACCACGAGGTCGCCGACGAGGCGCTCTCGCGCGGGTTCGACATGGTCAACGACGTCTGCGGGTTCGCCGACCCGGAGATGCCCCGCGTCTGCCGGGAGCACGACGCCGCCGTCTCGAAGATGGCCTCGCCGCCGGATCTCGAACGGCCGGGCGCGATAGAGGACGTGGAGGAGATCTACGACGCGCTCTCGATGAACGGGTTCACCGACAAGACGATCCTCGACCCCGCCTTCGGCGGCTGGTCGGAGGCCAAGACCCACGCCGACGACCGCGAGACGTTTCGCCGCCTGCGGGAGTTCCGCGGTTACGGCCGCCCGCTTCTCGTCTCGATCAACCGCAAGAGCTTCCTCAAGACGATCGCCGGCCGAACCACCGAGGAGGCGCTCCCGGTCTCGCTCGCGGCCACCTCGATGGCCGTCGAGCGCGGCGCGCACGTGATCCGAACCCACGACGTGGCCGAGACGCGGGACGCGGCCCTGATCGGCGAGGCGTTCTCCAGGAGACGACACCGCCGCGACGGCCCGGTGGCGGTCGAGGAGCTGGACGTGACCACGGTCCGCGAGGCCGAGCGCCACCTCGACCGGCTCGGTGCCTCCCGCGAGGTCGCCGAAGAGTCCGTCGTCCACACCTACGAGCTGTCGGGGCTCCCGGCCGAGGCCGTCGGCGCGCTCCGAACGGCCGCCGACGGGGACGCCGCCGCGTTCGCGGTCGGGCGAGCAGACGACGGAGACCACGGGAGTCGACACGCCGCCCCCGGGGCCGCGACTCGGGGCGTCCTCGTCGGCACGACCGCGGGGATCTCGTCGGTCGTGTCGGCCGTTTCCGGGGTTTCGGAGGCGCTCGACGCCACTCTCACGACGATCGGCGACACCTAGAAGTAAGAGAAAGTTTATGCCGTCGTGTGGACAACGCTTCAACCGGACGCCGAAGGGGCACGCGGGTAGGGGTACTCTGTGCCACTTCGGCCCATACCATATTCACCACCGTGAGCGGCTGCGCCGTCCCGACGACGCGACCCGCCGACCGATCGACGCGACGCCGGAGGTGATCCCGTGAACTTCGACACTTTCGAACCGGTCTACGAGGCGATACTGATCGATTTCGGGTTCGATCGCGACGCTGACGAGCGAGCCCGCGACGTCGCGGCCGAGTCGTCGACGCCGTTCGACCTCTCGCGGTTCGACGACTGGGAGGGTCGAACCGTCGCCGTCGCGGGCGGCGCGCCGCGCCTCCGCGAGGACGCGGAGATCCGAATCGCCCGCGAGGCCGACGTCGTCGTCGCCGCGTCGACGGCGGCGGACGTGCTCCTCGAGGCGGGCGTCGCCGTCGACTGCCTGGTCACCGATCTCGACAAGAACCCCGAGACTGCGGTCGAACTGACGGAACGGGGCGTGCCGGTCGCGGCACACGCGCACGGCGACAACGTCCCGGCGGTCCGCGAGTGGCTCCCCCGGTTCGACGCCGACCACACCCTGACGACGACTCAGGCGGCTCCCGTCGGTCCGGTCCGCAACGTCGGCGGGTTCACCGACGGCGACCGCGCCGCGTTCCTCGCGGACCACGTCGGAGCGGGACGGCTGACTTTCCCGGGCTGGAACTTCGACGATCCGGACGTAGACCCGATGAAGACGCGGAAACTGGAGTGGGCCGCCCGGCTGCTGGGCTGGTTGGAGCGGCTTCGCGGCGAGCGGTTCGCCGTCCTCGACGACCGGCGCGAGCGGGTCCGTCACGAGGTCGACGCGCTGCTCGCGGAGTGAGTCGAGCGCGGGAGGGGCCGTCTCAGAGCTCGAAAACGAGTCCGTAGCCGAAGAGCGCCAGGAGCCCGGTGAAAAGCGCCAGGAGCACGCGACGCTTCGTTATCCACGATCGCGTCCCGAGCGAGGACGGTCGTCCGGGTCGGTGACCGTTCCGCCGTCGAAAGGAGGTCCGGCGACCCTTCGGAACGCAGCGCTCCTCACGCCGATCGCCCATCGTCACCTCCGGTTTCGTCGCCGGTATCATCGCTGGTGTCGCCGGTGTCGTCGTCGCTTTCGTCATCGTCCGCGTCGGCGGTTCCGCCGTCGCTGCCGTCACCGTCGTCGTTCCCGTCCTCGGACGTCCCCGTTTCGTCGTCACCGCTCTCGTCGTCACCGCTCTCGACACCGTCGCCGTCGGTGGTATCGATCCCTTCGGTCTCACCGTTTTCGGTGTTCGTCGTCCCGTCATCACCGCTCTCGTCGTCCTCGCCGTCGATCCCATCGGAGTCGTCCTCCGGTTCTGGGTTCTGCGCGTCGTCCGTTCCGTCCGTCTCGTCATCGGCGTCGTCTCCGTCGCCCTCGTCGCCGATGTCGTCGCTTTCGCTTCTTTCGTCGGGGCCATCACCGGAATCAGAGTCGTCACCGGCGTCGGAGTCATCACCGGCGTCAGCCCCGTTGCCTCCGTCTTCCCCGCCGTCACCGGCGGCGTCCTCGTCGCTTCCGGCCGTCCTCTCGTCGTTCTCGACGTCGCCGTTCTCGTCGCTCTCCGTATCGTTCTCCGGCTTCGTCGGTTGCTCCGATTCCGTCTCGGAGGCCGTCTCGTTCGTCGATTCGTCGTCGCCGGCGGCTCCGTCGTCGGGATCGCCACCGGTGTCGGCGTCGGCATCGCTGGCGTCACTATCGCCGTCGGCGTCGGCATCGTTGGCGTCACTATCGCCGTCGCCGACGTCGTTGCCGTCTATCTCGGGGGTCTCAGCGCCTCCATCGACGGAGGTTCGGGTGGTTCCGACGCTGTTGCCCTGGCCGACGCCCTTCTTTTCACCCCGGTCGGCACCGTTTCCGTTGCCCCGACTGGTGTCATTCTCGTCGTCACCCTCGGCCGTCTCGTTCCCGACCGTGGAGTCGTTCGTCTGCGTCGTCTGCGATCCGTTCTCCACGGAGCTCTCCTCGGATTCGAGTTGCTCGAACTCGTCGACGCTCGCGAAGTTCCCCTGGACGGTGACCTCGTCCGAGAACACTGCGAGCGTCCCGGCTCCGCCGCCGAACCCCGCGAGTAACACGAGAACGGCGACCGTCACGACCGACGCGGGGCGGGTCATCGTCCCTCCTCGTCGTCGGCCTCGGCGGCCTCGGCGATCTCGTCGGGCTCGCCGGCCTCGACGACCGCCTCCGACCCGCCGTCCGCGGCGGGCGCGATCAGGGGCCGCTCGAAGATCCCCATCGGATTTCCATCGTCGGTTCCCCTCGATCCGCCGGGGCGATCGTTCTCGTGATCGTCGAAGTCCTCGAGGTCGTCACCGTCGGCGTCCGATCCGGCGTCGTCGCCCTCGGCGGGGGCGTCGCGGTCGGCGTCGCGGTCCCCGTCGTCCCCGTCGGCTCTGCCGTCTCCGCCGTCTCCGCCGTCTCCGCTGCTTCCGTCGCCCGTGTCATCTCCGCCGTCGTCCGCCGAGCGGGACAGGTCGTTGGACGGTCCCTCGCCGTCGCCGGACGTGACGAGGAGTACGCCGGCCATCAGGAGCGTCATGCCGGTTCCGACCGCGACCGCGATGGAGAGAGCGGTCTGAAGCGTGTACGCCGTGTACGCCGCGTACGGGACGAACGCCAGGAGGACGCCGACGGCCCCCTCCACCGTCCGGTTCGTCACGACGAATCCCGGCTCGTCGGCCGCGTCGGACTCGCTTTGGGCGGATTCTGTCGCGGCCGCGGCAGTCGTAGCCGTCGTCTGCGTGTCCATCGCTTCCGCGTCCGCGTCGGCGTCGACGACGGCCGATCCGGCCGCCGTCGAGTCCCCGCCGCGCCCGGTTCGAGAGCCGTAGAGGCTCCAGACCTCCGAGAGCGCGAGCAAGGCGAACGGCAGGACGACGAGCAGGGTGAACCCCGCCGGCGAGTCGGTGAACTGGATCACGTACCCGATGTACGGGATCGAGAACGCCACCGCGCCGAGGACGTTCGAGGCGGGCACCAACGCGGAGTCCGGCCCTTCGTTGGCGTCGCCCTTCGTCTCGAAGGCGACCTCTCCGCCGGTTCCCGTCACCCCGATCACGCGGTGTGTCACCGGCACCTCGCTCTCGCCGCGGACGAACGTGATCACGTCGCCCTCGCCGATCGCCGCCGCGTCGCGTTCGTCGACGACGACCACGTCGCCGGGGGCGATCGCGGGCGTCATGCTCGCCGTCAGGACGACGAAGCTGTACTCCGCCCCGACGACCGCCGGCACCGCGTACACCACGAAGGGCGCGACGACCGCGATCAGCAGGGCGATCCCGAGCAGGTTGGCAAAGCGTTTGAACGTGATAGGTGAGTTCATCGTAGGTCCTCCGAGTCGCAGAGCGCGTTTTCGTCGGTAAACGTCCCGCCGACGAGTTCGTAGAGCGTTCCTCCCGATCCGTCGGAGCCGAACGCGTCTCCGATCGTAAGGACCTCCGAGCAGCTGGTGTGGATCTCCACGCTCTCCGAGGCACCTTCATCGTCGCCGTCGACGATCTCGATCGTCGTGTTCTGTCCGAGGCTCGTTCCGACGTTCCCCCACGCTTGAGAGACGTCGCTGCCGTCGGCGGTGAACGTTCCACCGGGCGCGATCGTCGCGTCCTCGAACACGACCTCGTTTCCGCCGCCCGTCCGCTGGGTGGTGACCCGGATGGTGGCGTCGGATCCGCCGTCGTATCGGAACGTCAGGTCACGGTACCGGACGTTTCCGCCGCACTCGCAGTCGCCCGGATCGTCGTGGTCGTCATCGCCGTTCTCGCCGTCATCGTCGACGCAGACGTCGATCTGGATGTTGCTGATTCCGGCGAGACCACCATTCCCCGGACCCTCCGGCGAGTACAGTATCTCACTCGTGTCGTTGCTCGGCGGCTCGATCGGGTACGTCTTCGTGTCGTTTCCGCCCTTGATACGGACCTCACAGAGCCGTCCGGCCGGGTCGCCGTTCGCGTCCACGAGCTCGAAGCTGACGCCGACGGCCTCGCCGCCGTCCTTGTCCTCGACGTCGGTGACGAAGAGGTACGCGTTGCCGGCGAGTTGACCCTCGTCGATCGGGAGCCACGTCGAGACGTCGTCGATGTCGCTGATGACGACGTCTCCGTCGATGTTGGCCTTCCCAACCGGGTCACAGTTCGGACACTCCTCCTGCGGCTCGTCACACGGTCCGAACTCCGCGTAGGGGTTCGATCCCGCGGCGTCGTCCTCGGAGACGTGCCGGCACTGTTCGGTATAGAGCAAGAACTCGAACTCGGTCGTCCGCCCGGCCGCGGCGGCCGGCGCGTCCTCGGGAAGCTCCCAGGCGAGTTCGATCTCGATACCGTCGCCATCGGGGTCGAGACACGCGTCGCCGTCGAGGTCGTCAGCCCGGAGTCCGCCGGCGAACTCGCGGCGGAGCTCCGAGAGCGACCCGGACGGGAACACCCAGTCGTCGCCGATCTTGAGTGAAACCTCCAGCGCGTTGCCGAGCGGGTCCTGCGTCCGGGGGCAGGTCGTCGCGAACCAGAGGCGCGCCGGGTTGGTTCGAACGGAGACGTCGAACGTGACGTCGCCCCAGTCGCCGCGGTCGATCGGGTTCTCGGGCGCGTAGCTCACGGTCCCGTTCGAGACGGCACAGCCCGCGTCCCCGTTCGAATCCGAACACGACACGTCGAGTTCGACCTCGCCGGCACCGATCTCGTTGCGCGGCAACGTCTCCCCGTCGGAGAGGTACGCGAACGTGCCCGCGCCGCTCGCGGCACCGATCGCGCCCAGTCCGCCGAGCCCGGCGAGGAGCCGGCGGCGGCTGAAGTCGGCCGGTCCGGAATCTCCTCGTCCGCTCCCGTCGGTGGTCATTGTGACACCCCCGAGTCAGCCGAGTCAGCCGAGTCCGCCGATTCCTCGTGGTCCGGCACCGGTTCCGCGAACGGGTTGCCGTCCCACGCGCAGTCGACCGCGTAGAACTTCACGTCGAAATCGACGGAGCCGCCCTTCCCGGCGTTGCCGCCCTCGCCGATCGGGAATCTCCAGTTGAACGCGAGACAGCGGCTCTCGTCGGGTCGTAGGCAGCCGTTGTCGAGGACACCGGGATCGACTTCGATCCCTCCGACGAGGTCGTCGTCGTCGAGTTCCGCGAGAGTTCCCGAAAAGATCCCGTCGCCGAAGGTCGGAAAGTTCGGAAAGCTCTCGACGTTCTCCGCGCCGGCACAGCCGCCGACGCCGAGGAACCCGGTGTCGTAGCGAACGGACATCTCGATCCGTTCCGCGAGCGCCTGACTCGCCGCGTCGTTTCCGATCTCCGGATCGATCTTCATCCACACCCGGACGCCGTCCGGGACGTTCTCGCCCGGATCGTCGATCCGGAGGCCGACGCTCGTCGAGCCCGCGTCCATCGGGAGGACGTTCTCCTGGTCGATGAGGCGGACCGACGCGTCGGTGACCTCGTCGCTCGGGCTCTCCCGGACGAGCTGACCGTTGTATCTGCTGCGCCAGCCGACCAAGAGCTGCGTGGGGACGTCCGACTGCGCGTAGGTATAGCTCGTGTACTGGTCCGGCGTGCTCGTCGGCCGGCCGCCGGCCATCCCGAGGGTGGCGAAGCCGACGGCTCCGATGCCCGCGAGTGCCTGCCGCCGAGTCAGATGTGTGTCTCGTTTCGTCATTCGTGTTCCGTGGTCGGCTCCGGACGGCCGGTTCGTCGATCGTCTCCACGCGTCCTCGGTACGTATGTATGCGCCTCCTACCCAAGCGGTTCGGATACCGAACCACATTGATTGGGCCATTGAACGACCGTCAAGGGATGCCTATCAGGTAGGTCGTCCCCCGCTCTCGTCGTCGATCGTCTCCGAATCCCGTCGTCGGTCGCGTCCGTCGCGATCCGATACGGGAATCCCACCGGCGGAGTCGAACCGCCGTCTCGACCGTTCCAACCGAGGAATTCGGGTGGGAGGGGGAATCAGGTTCCGAAGAACCCGTTGTGCGTGATCAGGCGGTCCCGGTCGCGTTCCCTCCGTTCGTCACGTTGCCGTCGTTCGTTCCGTTCGAGTCGTCGGGGGCGTACGGATTCGTTTCGCCGTCGTTGTGGCGGCACTGTTCCGCGGCGAAGCCGATCGCGAACTCCACGGAGTCGGTCTGAATCTCGTTGCCGACCGTCGTGGGAAGTTCCCACTCGAAGCCGAAACAACGGGTCACGGAGTTGGTGAAACAGATCCGTTCTTCCGACTGTACGTTGGCGTCCAGTTCGATACCCGCTTCGAGCGCGGTCATCACCTCGCGTAGCGTACCCTCGGCGATGACCTCCTCGCCGGTGAGGATGACCGAGGAGATCTGCGAGTAGATGTCGTCGAGATCCGTGCCGGTCGGCGAGTCGTAGTAGAGTGTGGTTCCGTTGCTCGAACTCGCCATGTCTATGAGCGTGTTCTGGGCGGTGCTTCCGTTACTGACACCCAACCCGATCGTGAACACGGTGATTCCATCGTTTTTCGCGTCCGTTGCCGCGTCCTTCGCGTTCTGGACGTGGTCGGAACCGGCACGATCCGACTCGTTCGGCTCGCCGTCGCCGAGCAGAATGATGACCTCGTCGACGCCACTTCGACCGTTGTCGTTGAGCTCGTCGGCCGCCAGATCGACACCGGCGTCCATCATGGTGCGTCCGGCATCGGAGATCCCGGCGGGCTCGGGCTGGAGATACGTTTCGACGTTCGAGTGGGTACTCGTGAGGCCCTGTCGGAGCTGCCCGGTCGATTCGAACGTCACGAGGCCGACTCGGTCGTTGGGGCCGAGGTTCTCGACGAAGTCCAGCGCCGCCGCCTTCGCCTGTTCCATCTTGCTCCCGGGACCGCCTCCCATGGAGCCGGAGTTGTCGATCGAGAGCATCACGTCGACGCCCTCGCTCTCCTCGTCGCGCTCTCCCTGGTGGACGTTGTCGCAGTTGTCGTCGTACCAGATCTTCGCCCGGATCGAGTCGGCGAGCTGCCCGTCACCGTCGGGGTCGTCCGTGGGATCCCCCATCTCCTCGAGCGCCTCGATTTCGGGTTCGGTGTAGCCGTTCTGGTTCTCGTCCGTGAGCATCCCGCCCATCCACATGTAACCGGGATTGTCGTACAGGTGGGTGCTGAAGGTGACCTCGCCGTAGTCGCCGGGTTTCACGTCGCCGATGCGGATGAGCGCGTCCTCGAGGTCTCCCGCGTCGATCAGCTCGTCGCGCTGGAATCCCTCACCTTCGCCGGTCTCGGGGTCGTAGACGCCGTTCGCGCCGATGACCCAGTCTTCGGCTCCGGGGTACTCGGTCCGGTTGGGAACCTGATCGAGGAGGTACACGCCGGTGTCGTCGTCGGTCGGTTCCATGTCCTCGTCGACGAACGTGGCGTTCGGGTAGTTCTCCTGGAGCTCCCCGAGACGTCCGGGACCGCCCCGGTACGTCATCCGGTAGTCCATTTTCAGATCCAGCTCACCGGCGGTGAGCGTGTTGCCTTCGAACGACTCGTCGTCGCTGAAGTAGGCGGTCGTTCCGAGTCCTGCTCCCGCGGAGGCGACGCCCACGGCCCCGAGGCCGGCGAGCATCTTGCGCCGCGAGAGTCCGATTCCTTTGTCAGTCATGATTGGTCCCCCGGAGGGGAACGTCCCACTGGCGGGTTCGAACCGCCTGATCGACCGCTCGTTCGGAGCTTCGAGTGGGGTAAGCGACGGAAGTCGCTCGCGTCTGGATGTTCGTCGCTCTATGCGGGACTGATCGTCTCGTCGGCGAACGGATTGTACGTGCCGTCGTTGTGGCGGCACTGCTCCGCGTAGAAGTCCAGGTCGAAGACGACGGAATCGCCCTGGATCTCGTTGCCGACTTCGTAGGGGAGGTGCCACTCCAACGCGATACAGCGTGTGTCGGAGTTGGGGTAACACTGCCGCCCCTCGCGGTTGCGGTCGGAGTCGAGCGGATAGCCGCCAGCGATGCCGTCGACCACGTAGTCGTCGAGGAACCCGTCCGAGGTAACGTTCGGACTCTCCGTGAGGAGGTCGTACAGCGACCCCTCGAATATCGGCTGTTCGCCGCCCGCGGTGAAGCCGATCTCCTCGGCGACGCTCGTGATCGGATCCGTGTTCGGGTCGGTCGGTCCGTTGATAGCCGCATCGATGTCGGTGTCGAGCACGAGCATGAACCGGTGGTTTCCGGGGAGCGTGCTGATCTCCTCGAGGACGTCGACGGAGTTCGGCGGCGTCCCGAACCCGACGATCAGGTATCTGTCGACCTCTCCGCCCTCCGATCGGAGATTGTCGCTGGCCGCAGCGAGGAACTGGCTCGTATCGACGTTGATCCCGTTCGTGATCAGGACCATTACCCGTTCATCGTCCTCGGAACATTCGGCGAGCGCATCGGCCCCCGCCTGGATCGCGTTCGGTAGGTCGGTACCGCCCTGTATCTCGTCCTGATAGTCGATCGTCTGAAGGCCCGTGGAGTCGTTGTAGCTTCCACCGTCGGTGCCGACGACGTCGTTCACGTCGCTCGTCGGCAGGAGGACGGTATCCGCGGTCGTCGTCCAGTTGGTGAGTCCGACGCTGAACGGGGCGGTGTCGCCATCGCTGCTTTCGGCTCCGTTTCCGGTGTCGAGTCGATCGACGTACGTTTCGAGCGCCTCGATCAGGAGTTTATCCTTATACTCGGTGACGGATCCCGTGGGTGCCGAACTTCCCATCGAATCGGTGTTGTCGACGACGAACTGGATACAGACGTCGCTCCCCTCGTCGAAGAAGTTGTCACAGTCGTCGTCATACCAGAGCGTGGCCTCGATCTCCTTCGCGAGCTGTGCTTCCGCCTCCGCTAACGCGATCACGTCGTCGTCGGTGAACTCCTCGCCGAGTTCCTCGGCGTACCGCTCGACGAGCGCCTCGCGTTTGGGGTCGTTCAATTCGCCGACGGTGTGTTCGAAGCCGCTCGCGTTGAGCCAGAGGTACGCCGGGTTGTCGAAGACGTGTTTGCTGATCGTGATCTCGCCGCGGTCTCCGGGCTTGACGTCGTCGAGGTCGATGACGGGGCCCACGAACTCGTGATTTCCGCTTCCGTCGGTGTCCTCGAAGCTCGCGAACTGGCCGCGGTAGGCCTCCTCGATCGCGTCCTCGTCGGCATTGGCCGGAAGTCCGACCAGCGTCGGGTCCTCCTCGAGCTGGAATCGCGTGTAGATCGGGTCCTGCCGGTCGTCGCCGTCCAGGTCGGGGTAGGCGTTGACCGGCTCCCACGTCGTGTGGTCTTCGGGGTCTTGCCCCTCCAGACCCATGTAGTAGCTCTGTTGCCAGTCCATCCGGAGCTCGACCGCTCCGGCCTCTATCGTGTTGTCGGTGAAACCCTCCTCGTCGCTGAAGAACGCGGTGGTGCCGAGGCCCGCGCCGGCGCTCGCGACGCCGATGGCCCCGAGGCCGCCGAGCAGCGTGCGGCGGGAGAGTCCCGTGATTTTCTTGTCTGTCATGTTTGTGTGATATGAATGGGGAGATTCCCCCGTCGGTCAGGTCTTCGTTCAGTTCCCGCCGTCGTCACCGGAGACGTCGCTCTCGTTGGCCGTATCGTCGCTCTCCGCCTCCTCCGCGAACGGGTCGTCGTTGTGGCGGCACTGCTCGGCCGCGAAGTGGACGTCGCCGCTGAAGGAAGCGCCCTGGACGAGGTTGCCGGGAGACATCGATTCCGTGATATCGAAGGAAGTTCCGTCGACTGCGACCTCCTCGCCGATGTCCCCGTGCGAGGGTAAGTAGAGGTAGACGCAGACCTCGACGGAGTCGGCCGCCAGCTCCGCGCCCTCGACGTCGGACTCACAGGGGAGGTGACAGTACTCGACGACCGGCTCGTCGTTTTCGACGCCGGCGTACGCGTGGATCAGTCCGCCCTCGTCCCACTCGTCGATGAGTTCGCCGAGGGTGCCCTCGAAGACGATCTCTTCGCTGTCGCCCGCCTGCTGGTCGTCGATCGTGACGACCGCGAGCATGTACTCGCTGAGCAGACCGGAGGCGTCGACGTGGTCCACACCGTTCTGGTTGCCCGTCGACTCGTCGCCGTCGAGCGTGATCTGGACGTAGCCGGGGTTGTGTTTCACGCAGACGTCCCAGCAGTACTTGTAGGAGTCGCCGGGCTTCGCGTCCGTGATGTCGAGGAAGCCGTCGACGACTTCGATCGTGGCGTCGTCCTCTTGGGCCGCAGCCAGCATCGCGTCGAACGTCTGTTCGTCCGGCCCGATCCCGTCTTGGTCGACGACGTGGGTCGACTGCGTGACTTCGAGCTCGAACTGCCCCGCGGTGATCGTGTTGTTCTCGAAGCTCTCCTCGTCGCTGAAGTACGCGGTCGTCCCAAGGCCCGCACCGGCGGAGGCCACGCCCATCGCCCCGAGCCCGACCAGCATCTTACGCCGCGAGAGTCCGATTGTATCGTTTTCCATGATGTGTCATCCCCATTGGGGAAGTCCCACCGACGGAGTCGAACCGTCGTAACGCGCCCGCGTGGGAGGTAACCGAAATACAGGATCGTCCCGATCAGCGGAAGTCGATCCCCATCCAGTCTTGCGTGGTGTAGTCGCCCTCAGAGCCCTCGAATCGGACGTTCCCGGTCACAGTCACGCCAGTGGTCGTGTCCACGCCCGGAATGGCGAGGTACATCGCGCCACCCGAGGAACTGACCATCGACGGCGAGGCGGGAGACCCGTTCACTTGAACGTCTTTAACGACGGTTTCGACGCCGTTCCCGCTCGCACTGTACGCAGTGAGTGCGACGTCGACGGTCGACGGGACGCCACCCTGCCACTCCGGATCGCCGGTGGCTGAACCGTTCGCCGTGCCGTCGGTGACATCAGTGTCAACTACGGTCCGACCGTTGATCTCGAGCGAGGCCGTGGCGGGTGAACTGCCGGTGTCGATCTGAGCGACGAACCCGACGTCCTGGTTCGCGGGGAATACGTCTCCGAGGTTGCTACCGAACACGTCCTGGTCTTCGACGCCTGGGCTGTCACCGTGGACCTGGATCTCGCCGCGTCCGGATCCACCGCGAGCGAGTGCCTGCATGTTCAGCGCCTTCTCGAAGGAGATCGACGAGAACCCGTCACCCGTCGCGTACGGGCTCGCCGGGTTCGCGTTGTGGCGTTCCTGTTCCGCGTAGAACTCGAAGTCGAACTCCACGGCGTCGGTCTGGATCTCGTTTCCGACCTCGGTGGGGAGCACCCAGTCGATACAGAGGCACGGGCCCTGCTGGGTGCTTCCGTCCTCGCTGGGCGGGTACGCGCCGGAGTCAGTCCCGCCGTCGACGAAGAATCCGAACTCGAGATCGTCCGCGAGGTCCGCGAGCGTGTACCCCTCCGGGTTGTTCATCTCACGGATCACGGTGTAATCCTCCGTTTCCGTGTCGTATTCGCAGTACGAGACCGTGACCAGAATCGACTCGCTCAGTTCACCCTCCCCCTCGCCGTCGTTCGGCGAACCGATCGTCCCGGCTCCGGTAGCGTCATCTTCCGCCTCCGGCTCGGTTTGGCCGTTCTCGTAATCGATCGCTCCGCTTTCGCTACCGATCCAGAGCCACGCGGGGTTGTCGACGACCTTCGGACAGAACACCAATTGGCCGCTGTCGCCGGGTTTGACGTCGGAGAGTTCATATGAGTAGTCGGAGGGCATCCCGTTGATCGTGCCCGAATCGCCGCCGCTTCCCAGACGGTTACCCTGATCATACGAAGTCTCGTAGTCGACGATCAGGTCGAGTTCGCCCGCGGTGAGCGTGTTGTCGGTGAAGCTCTCCTCGTCGCTGAAGTACGCCGTCGTTCCGAGTCCCGCACCCGCGGAGGCCACGCCGATCATGCCGAGGCCGCCGAGCATCTGCCGCCGCGAGAGTCCGAAGTTGTTGTTATCGTCCATTGGTTATCCCTGGCGTCTTCGGCCAGTACCCCTCCCTTAGCGGAAGGGGGGATAGTTACGACTCGACACGTCGGATCCTAACGCCGCCATCGGCCGACCGAACCCGACCATCGACCGATATAATCGCCCGTTCGGCCGAGATGCGCAGATTTTCGGGACTTTAGAAGATCGACCGAAGAGAACGGATGGCGGGCCATACCGGCTGCCTCGGACTGCCTACCGGACTCGTCGGTACACCCTACCGCTCTCTCTGACACTCCCTACCGGATCCCGTGGGATCGCCTACCGTGGATCGGGGCGGATCGGCCGTTTTCGATAGGTAACACGTGACAGACAGTATGGCGCGCATACATATCCTCCCAGTTGTCGTTTACGTTCTCGAACGAGGTGTTTCCCATTTCCCTACAGATCCGATCCGACTCGCTCCCGGAGACCGTCATCCACGACGTGCTCTCGAACAGCCGCCGGAAGAACGCCCTCCGCGAGCTGCGGACGCGTGGCGGGGCGGTCTCGGTCAGGGAGCTCTCCGAGGCGATCGCCGCCGACGAGACGGGCGAGTGGCCCGCCCCGCGCTGCGTGCGCGAGAGCGTGTACGCCTCCCTCCACCAGACGCACCTGCCGCGGCTCCACGACCTCGGCGTCGTCGAGTACGACCGCACGCGCAAGGAGGTCCGCGCGTGCCGGGGCGCACGCGACGTGGAGCGGTACATGACCGTCGTGGCCGGCTACGGGTTCACCTGGACGGAGCTGTACCAGATGCTCGGCGTCGTGACGCTCTGTGTCGTCCTCGCGGCCCAACTCGGCACTCCGGTGATCGGCGCGATCGACCCGCTGCTCTGGACGAGCGGCGCGCTCGCGGCGTTCGCGGTCGTGACCGTCGCCCAGCTCTGGGCGGCCTACCGGCTCTCGATGCCGCTCCCGCGGTGACGTTCGGATCTGATCCCTTCCGACTCCGTCGTGCTCCGAGTGGTGGCTCAATTGGGCGCGCGTTCGGCTGAAACGGTTGTTATATTTCGAGTGCTAGTGGTACGGGTGTTTCGTGAGTGATCGGATCGATGAGAACGGGATCGTTGCTGGGGCGGTGAGTTCTTTCAAAGCCCCAGCCGGCTCCGGTCGAGGGCCTCGCTGCGGTCCTCGTCGCTCACTATGTTCGCTCCTGCGGTCCTTACGTCGGCCGTCTTCCCGGAGCCGACTGCCCCTTTGAGTCCCACCCCACCCCGCAACCGCCCCGCAACCGCCCCGCACCTCACGCCTCCCCAGCCTCGCTACTCGCGGTTTCACCGCTCGCAGCGTCCCTCGCGGGCTCTCGCCGGCGGCGTTGCCGCCGGCTGTCAGAGGGACCTCCGGTCCCTCGCTACTCGTGCCCTGTCGGGCACTCGGAGGCGCAGGGCGAGAGCGAAGCTCTCGCTTGAAGCCGGCGGCAGAGCCGCCGGCGACAGCGAGGCGCTACGCGCCTCTAGCAGCCGGCGCAAAGCGCCGGCGACGCCACCGCGATCGCTCGTTGCTTAGGCTATACTGAGCGATCGCGATCCGTCATCGGTTCACCGGTGAGCGAACGCACCCATCAGCCGGAAATATCAGAGATGTCCCGTCAGCCGAGATCGATCCGCTCGGCTCCCGGTCACGCGTCAGTGGGATCGTCCGGCTCCGCGTCGGTTTCGGCGACGGCCCGGATCGGTGCGCCGTCGGCGTCGATGGCCAGCGGATACGCGTGGAGGGTGACTCGTCGGGGGAGTCGTTCGAGACCGGTCAGGTTCTCGATGATCAACCGCTCCGCGCCGAGCAGGGCGTGGTGGGCCGGCACGCCCGGGGGCTCGTCCGAATCCGCGCGCTCGGTCGGCGTCGGATCGGGATTGAGCGTGTCGGTGGCTACGTGATGACCACCCTCCACACAGCGTCGAGCCGTCTCGGAGTCCAGGTACGGGTGATCGAGGTACCTCTCGGTCCCCCAATGGTCGTCCCAACCGGTTCGAAACGCCAGCAGCTCCGCGTCGGTCTCGGGGACCACGTCCGGAGGGATCGCCTCGCGTGCCCCGACGTCACCGCAGTCGACGATCCGGGCGTCGAACCGGAACCGATCGATGCCGTAAGAGCCGAGCGTCCGCCCGTCGGGTTCGGTGTGGCGCGGGGCATCGACGTGCGTCCCGGCGTGACTCCCCAGTTCGAGAGCGGTCACCTCGTAGCCGTCCGCTTCGTGGGTCGCGTGAGAGGAAAGCGACACGTCCGGATCACCGGGATACGTCAGCGTTCCCGTCTCGATCCGATGCGTACAGTCGTACAACGGCATGGTTCACCTCCCGCAACGTGCCGGATAACCCTGTCCCCGATTCCGAAACCGTCCGCGAACGAAGCGGGTGGTTCGCCGACGATCTTTTTAGGCCCGCCTAAGATTCGAAAGAGGTTTAATCCTTTAGGGAGGCCTAAACCACATGACGAGACACACCGATGGGGTCGGAACGCCTCGCCACGACGCGGTCGAGTACGGCGGTGCGGTCATCGGTTCGGCCCTCCTCGCGGGCTGTATCGGCGACGAGTCCGACGGGACGGTCGGCGAGGAGTCGTTCGACCGCGAGGAACTCGCAGGCGTCGTGAACGGGGGCGAGGAGTGACCGTCTCGTTCGACCGCGACGTCGTCGTGATCGGCGGGGGTCCGGCGGGTTCCTCGGCCGGCGTCTTCCTCGCCCGCGGCGGACTCGACGTGGCGGTCTTCGACCGCGGCCGGTCCTCGCTCGCCCGGTGTGCCCACCTGGAGAACTACCTCGGATTCCCCGCCGGGATCGACGTCGGGACGTTCGCCGATCTCGCACACGACCACCTGCGGCGAGCGGGCTGTACGGTCGTCGACGACCTGATCGAGTCGGTCGAGCGTCGGGATGCGACCGGCGGCTCCACCGCTGACGACGAGATCGCATCGGATGACGCCGACGGGTGCATGGGCTTCCGAATCGTCCCACAGGAGGGCGCTCCCGTCACGGCCCGACGCGTCGTCGCGGCCACGCGATACGGCGGCGAGTACCTCCGCGGACTCGACGACGGTGCGGCGATGTTCGAGACTCGCGAACACCACGGAGAGACGACCGAACACTTCGACCGCGAGTACGCCGACCGCGACGGCACGACCCCGATCGACGGGCTCTACGTCGCCACTCCGTCCGAGGCCGACCGACAGGCGATCACGGCCGCCGCTCGCGGGGCCCGCGTCGGCAAGCGCGTCGTCGCCGACGCCCGGATCGACGAGGGATGGTGGCGCGCGGCCGCCGAGGGGGTCGACTGGCTCCGCCGCGAGGCCGAACTCGGCGAGGAGTGGGCAGACCGCGACCGCTGGGTCGAGTGGTTCGACGCGCACCACGCCGATGCCCCGGTCGACTCCGACTCGGAGCGGTACGCGCGGGTCCGGGAGGCGGCGATCGACGACGCGCTGTCGGCGTACGTCGACGCGGAGGAAATCGAGTCGCGGGCGGCGGCCGGCCGGCGGGCCGTGGCCGAGCGTCTGGACCCGGACTCCGTCGTCGACGCCCACGACCCCGACGCGCTGCTCGACGCGATGGACGACGAGGCGATCGCCGCGTACGCGACCGAGGAGGTCGGCGGCATCACGCGGGAGAACGCCCCCGAAACCGTCGATGGAGGGTGCCGATGAGCGGCGAAGGATCGACGGTCGGTGGCGGCGGATCGTCGATCGACGGCGAGACCGCGCGGAGACGGTCGACGGACCGGAGCCCGATCGGGTGGCTTCTCGATGCGAAACTCGTCGTCGTCGCGCTCTCCAGTCTCGCGGTGATCGTCGCCGCCGGGCTCGTCCAAGTGAGCTTCGGAGCGTACTCGATGACGGTCGGACAGGCCTGGCGCGCGGTCCTCGACCCCGCCGTCCTGCTCGATCCGCGGTGGCTGCTCAACTTCGTCGTCGGCGAGGGGCTGATGCGGGCGGTCACCGGATTCCAGGGAGAGCTTCCTCAACTGACTCACGAGACGCTCATCGTCTGGAACATCCGGCTGCCGCGGGTGCTCGTCGGCGTCCTCGTCGGGGCGAACCTCGCGGTCTCCGGGGCGATCTTCCAGGCGGTGACGCGGAACGAGCTCGCGAGCCCGTTCATTCTCGGCGTCTCCTCGGGCGCGGGGTTGACCATCCTGTTGACGCTCGTCGTCTTCGGGAGCCTCTCCGCGTTCCTCCCGCTGATCGCGGCACTCGGCGGGTCGATCGCCTTCCTGATCGTGTACGCGATCGCCTGGAAGAACGGGACGAGCCCCGTGCGGCTCGTGCTCGCGGGCGTGATCGTCGGTACCGTCTTCAGCTCGCTCCAGACGGCGCTGTTCTTCTTCGCCGACGACATCGGCGTCGTTCAGTCGGCGATCGCCTGGACCACGGGGTCGCTCACCGGGACCGACTGGGAACAGGTCCGGCTTGCGCTCCCGTGGTCGTTCGTCGCGGTGACGCTCTCGATCGCGGGGGCTCGACAACTGAACCTCCTGCTGCTCGGCGAGGGGACCGCGAAGGCGCTCGGGATGTCGATCGAGCGGGTGCGGTTCGCGCTGTCGGGCGTCGCGGTCCTCGCGGCGGCCGCCAGCATCGCGGTGGCGGGGATCGTCGGCTTCGTCGGCCTCATCGTCCCCCACATGGTCCGGAACCTCGTCGGAACCGACTACAAGCGACTGATCGTCGGCTGTCTGTTCGTCGGCCCGGCGCTGATGGTCGCCGCCGACGTCGGCGCGCGGCTCGGCATGAGCGTGATCGCCGGCACGGACGCGCAGATCCCGGTCGGTATCGTGACGGGGCTGGTCGGCGGGCCGTACTTCCTGTATCTGATGCGGAAACAGCAACACATGGGGGAGATCTGAGTGTCGACCGACGGACTCGAGAGGGCCTGGTCCGACGGGACGGACGGGGCGTCCGATTCGAACGGAACGAGCGGTTCGGCGGCCGCGAACCCGACCGACGACCCTGCGAGCGACCTCGACGGCGAGGGGCTCGTGTTGGGCTACCCGACGGCCGAGGAGCCGGTGGTCGACGGCGAGTCGATCGCCGTCGAGGCCGGCGCGGTCACCGCGCTCGTCGGCCCGAACGGGTCGGGCAAGAGCACCCTCCTGAAGGGACTCGCGAACCAACTCACGCCCGAGGACGGGTCGGTGTTGCTCGACGGTCGCGACGTTCACTCGATGGACACGAAGGCGCTCGCGCGGAAGCTGGGCCTGCTCTCACAGGAGAGTACCTCGCCGAACGGCATCGCGGTCGAGGACCTGGTGTATCACGGGCGGTATCCGCACCGTGGCTTCTTCGAGCGGACGACCGAGGCGGACGCGAGGGCGGTCGACCGCGCGATCGAGCTGGCCGGCTGTGACCACCTGCGCGACCGGGAGGTGGGCAGCCTCAGCGGCGGCCAGAAGCAGCTGGCGTGGATCGCGATGGTCCTCGCACAGGACACCGACGTCCTCTTACTTGACGAGCCCACGACGTTCCTCGACCTCCACCACCAGATGGAAGTGATGGAGATCATCGAGACCCTCCGCGACGAGAGCGAGGTCACCGTGGTCGTCGTGCTCCACGACATCGAACAGGCCGCGCGGCTCGCCGATCGCGTGGTCGCGCTCAAGGACGGCGAGATCCGCGCTCGCGGCCCGCCCGAGGAGGTCGTCACCGAGGACCTGCTCGCTGACGTGTTCCGCGTCGACGCCGAGGTCGTCGCCACGGAACGCGGCCCGCGGGTGACGCCGATCCGCGCGCGACACGAGGAGTGATCCCGCATCCGGCCCGACACGGGATGACTCCGATCGGCACCCGGACGCGGCGATCGGGCGGATCTTTTTAGGCTGACCTAAAGATCGGAACGGTTTTATTATTTTAGGCCAGCCTAAACATATGCTCAACGGCGACGAAGCACCTGACGGACCGACTCGTAGAGCGTTCGCGAAGTACGGCGGTACGGTGGCTCTCGGCGGCCTGCTCGCCGGGTGTACCGGCGGTGGCGATAGCGGCGGCGTCACGGCGAGTGGCGACGGCACAGAGACCGGTGACGGCGACGGCGACACAGAGGCCAACTCGACGACATCGAACGGATCGAACACCGAGGGTGAAGCGTCCGCCGGGCTCCCGTACACCGCCGCCATGGAACCCGTCGGTGAGGTGACCTTCGAGGCGGTCCCGGAACGGTGGGTCGCGTACGACGGCGGCTTCGCCGACATGGCCGTCGCGCTGGGGAAGGGTGACGGAGTGGTCGGGATCGGCAACGCCGACCGGTACTACACGTACGTCTACGACGAGCTTTCCGGAGTCGACGTCGATCGAAGTCCGATCGAGGCACACCCGGATGTCAGGACGAAAGAGCAGTTCTACGAGCTCGATGCTGACGTCCACCTGTACGATCCACAGATGCTCGTCAACTGGTTCGACTGGGGGGAAGACGACGTCACGGAGATCCGCGACAACGTCGCCCCGTTCTTCGGGAACCTGATCTTCAGACGATCGGATGAGTGGCACGATTACCGGTACTACACGCTGTACGAGGCGTTCGAGCGAGTCGCAGCGGCGTTCAACGAGCGCGAGCGCTACGAGGCGTTCGCCGAGCTTCACGAGTCGTTCATCGCGGACGTACAATCGCGCCTTCCGGCGACTGACGACCGGCCGAGCGTATTCCTGACGTTCGAGGGAACGGACGAACCGGAGACCTTCTCGCCGTACCGACTGATCGACAAGGGAACGAGCAAGAAGCAGTGGCTCGACCTGGGTGTGACCGACGCGCTCACGGGGACGGACATCGAGAACCTCAGCACCACGAACCGCGGCGAACTCGACTACGAGAACCTGATCGAGGTGGATCCCGACGTCATCCTCGTTCGCGGACACGAACGGAAATCGTCGACGGAGTTCCGCGACACTGTGCTCGCGTACATGGAGGATCATCCAGTCGGGAGCGAGCTTACGGCGGTCAAGGACGGACGCGTGTACCGCGGCGGCTACCTGTATCAGGGACCGATCCACAACCTCTTCCTGACCGAACGGGCCGCAAAGCAGCTGTATCCGGACGAGTTCGGCCCCGTCACCGGCGACGAGGAACTGTTCGACCGCCAGCGGATCGCGGACGTCATCAACGGAGAGTTCTGAACCATGACGAGCAACACCGACGCCGTCGAACCGGACGAATCGGCGACGAAACGGACGCGGCGCGACTACCTGACGTACGGCGGCGCGGTCGCCGTCGGCGGCCTGCTTGCCGGCTGTACCGGCGGCGGCGCGGAGTCCGATCCGGCCGGATCCGACGGAAACGGGACCGATCCGACGGACGGCGGATCGGGTGACTCGGACGACTCCACGGCGGACGACGCCGGCGACGAGAGCTACACCGCTTCGATCTCGCCGGTCGGCGAGGTAACGTTCGAGTCGCCGCCGGAGACGGTGTTCACGCGGCTCACGCATCACGCCGACATGGCGTTCGCGCTCGGTCGCGGCGACGGGATCACCGCGATGCACGCGCCCGACTACTACGACGGGCTCTGGAACCAGTACATCGAGCGGCTTCCGGGCGTCTCGCTCGACTGGTCCGGTCTGTACTCCTCGTGGGAGCCGGACAAGGAGAAGCTGTACGAACTCGACAGCGACGTCCACCTCGCGGATCCGGCGTGGATAACGCAACTCGAGAGCTGGGACCGCGAGGGCGTCGACGAGATCGCGGAGCGCGTCTCGCCGTGGTTCGGCAACTCGCTCAGCGACCGCCACCAGGAGCCGACGCCGGAGTGGGCCGACGGCTACGAGTACTACGGGCTCTGGGAGCAGTTCGAGCGTGTCGCCGAGGCGTTCGGCGAACGCGAGCGCTACGAGGCGCTCGCGGCCGTCCACGAGGAGATCCTCGGGACGATCGAGACGCGGCTGCCGCCGGAGGAAGAGCGCCCGACCGCGGTCATGATCGCCGCCGCCGACATCGAGGAGATCTACGCGTACACCCTGAGCAATCCCGGCTTCCTCACGTCGCACACGCGTCCGCTCGGCCCGCGAGACGCCTTCGAGGGTAGCGTCGAGTCCGGCACGGTCGTCGACTTCGAAACCATACTTGACGCCGACCCCGACGTGATCCTCTACCTCGGCGGCATGGAGCCGGGGACGGACATGGCCGGACGACGGGCCGCCTTCGAGGAGGACCCGGTCGGCTCGGAGGTCACCGCGGTTCGAAACGACCGCATCCACCCGCAGGGCGCCCGATACCAAGGGCCGATCCTGAACCTCTTCCAGTTGGAGATGACGGCGAAACAGCTCTACCCCGACGCGTTCGGCGAGTGGCCCCGATACGAGTCCGGGCCGTACCCGGAGATCCCCGAGGACGAACGGCTGTTCGACCGCGAACGGGTCGCGGAGATTATCAACGGTGACGCGTAGATGAGCGGCATGGAGTACGACGTGCTCGTCGTCGGTGGCGGCGTCGCGGGACTGTCCGCGGGAACGTTCACGGCCAGACACGGGCTGGAGACGCTCGTCTGTGACGCCGGCGGGTCGCTGCTCCGGCGCAACGCCCACCTCGAGAACGTCCCCGGATTCCCCGCGGGGGTCAACTCGCGCCAGTTCCTCGCGCTGCTCGGAGAACAGGCCGAGAACGCCGGCGCCGAGCGTCGCGAGACTCGCGTGACGACCGTCCAGCCCACGACCGAGGACGGTCCTGAAGGCGACGGTGGTTCCGATGGCGACGATGGTTCCGACGGCCCCGACCGGAGACGGTTCCGAATCGAGACGATCGACGGGGACCGACTCGGTGCCGACTACGTCGTCGCCGCCACGAAGAACGCGACCGGCTACCTCGAGGAGGTCGACGGCGTCGACCTCCTCGATCGCGGGAAGACGTTCGTCGACGCGGACGAGCGCGGACGGACCGGCGTCGACGGCCTGTACGCCGCGGGTCGACTCGCGAGGAAACCCCACCAGGCGGCGGTGGCCGCGGGCCACGGCGCGGAGGTCGGCGTGACGATCCTCGAGGACGACGACCGGCCGTTCTACCACGACTGGGTCGCGCCCGAGGGGTACTTCTCCGACCGGGATCGGCCGATCCCTCCGGGGTGTGAAGAGATCGGCGAAGCGGAGCGCCGGGAGCGCGAGGCGGCCTCCCTCGAGGCGATGCGCGACCGATTCGCGGAATCGCATCCGGACGACCAGGAGACGCACCCGAGTCTCCGGGAGGAGTAGGAGGGACCTCAGGCGCCGTCGAAGCCCTGTTCGGCGAGCGCGTCCTCCATCGTCGCCAGCAGGAATTCGACGTTCTGCGGGCGTGCGGAGTAACCCATACAGCCGATGCGCCAGATGTCGCCCGCGAGGTCGCCGAGCCCGGAGGCGATCTCGAGGTCGTACTCCTCGAGGAGGTAGTCGATGACTGCGGCGTCGTCGACGGCGTCGGGCACGCGGACCGCGTTGAGGCTGGGCAGCCAGTACTCGTCGGGCGCGTTCATTTCGAGGCCCATGTCCTGGAGGCCGGCCTTCAGGTCGCCGGCGACGTCGAGATGCCGCTCCCATCGGCTCTCGATTCCCTCCTCGGCGACGAGCCGGAGCGCCTCCCGGATCGCGTACACGTTGGTGATCGGCGCGGTGTGGTGGTACGCGCGCTCGTCGCCCCAGTACCCCTCCAGAAGCGAGAGGTCGAGGTACCACGACCGGGGCTGCTCCTCGCGGTCGAGCACCTTGTCCATCGCCCGGTCGTTGAGCGTGAGCGGGCTCGCGCCCGGCGGACACGAGAGACACTTCTGTGGTCCGGAGTACGCCACGTCGACGTCCCACTCGTCGACGCGCATCTCGACGCCGCCGAGCGACGTGACGCAGTCGGCGATGACGTACGCGTCGTGGGCGTGCGCGATGTCGGTAAGCTCCGGGACGTGCGGCTGGAGGACGCCGGTCGAGGTCTCCGCGTGAACGAACCCGAACACGTCCGGCTGGTGTTCGTCGAAGGCCGCCTCGACGTCGGCGGGGTCGAGCGGCTCACCCCACGGCGCGTCGACCTCGACGACCTCGCCGCCGGCGCGCTCGGCCATCGAGGCCATCCGCCCGCCGAAGTAGCCGTTCGTCGGGACGAGCATCGTGTCGCCGGGTTCGACGAGGTTGCCGATGGCGGCCTCCATCGACGCCGACCCGGTCCCCGAGACGGGGATCGTCCACTGGTTGTCGGTCCGGAACGTGTACCGCAACAGTTCCTGGACCTCGTTCATTATCTCGACGAACGAGGGATCGAGGTGGCCGACGAGCGGCGTGCTCATCCCGCGGAGCACCCGCGGGTGGACCTCGCTCGGGCCCGGCCCCATCAGCGTTCGGTTCGGCGGCGAGAGTTCCCCGAATTGGGGCGCTTCGTCGTCCGCGACAGTCTCCAACGATCGATCGGACATACAGGGCGTTCTCGCGGCGGACGTAAAAAACACGACGGAACCCGAAACGTGGCGGGAGCCGAAATGTGACCGAACCCGAATGGCGGAGTCGACGTCCACGACCACACGGTCGCCGTCGGTCTTTCGGCTCCGTTCGCCCGATCTCCGGGAGAGCGACGAGAGGGGGGTTCGGTCGCTACTCCGCGTTCGTCACGAAGTCCGGCTCGACGCGCTTCTCCTCGTACTCCGCGACGAGATGGTCGACGAACACGTCGAGGTCGACGTCGCCGCGCTGGTTCTCGAAGCGGTCGCGCACGGAGACGGTGCCGGCCTCGGCCTCGTCATCGCCGACGACGACCATGTACGGGAGCCGGTCGTCGTGGCCCTGGCGGATCTTCCGGCCGACCGTCCAGTCGCGGTCCTCGACCTCGACGCGAATGCCCACGTCCGCGAGCGCGTTCTTCACGCGATGGGCGTACCCGAGCGTCTCGTCGGAGACGGGGAGGATCCGCACCTGCTCGGGCGCGAGCCACAGCGGGAAGTCGCCGTCGAAGTGCTCGATGAGCACCATGAAGAAGCGTTCGTAGCTTCCGTACAGCGCGCGGTGGATCATCACCGGCTGATGCTCCTCGTTGTCCTCGCCCGTGTAGGTCAGCCCGAAGCGCTCTGGCATGTTGAAATCGAGCTGGACCGTCGGACCGTCCCAGACGCGACCCAGGGCGTCCTCGAAGCCGAAGTCGATCTTCGGCCCGTAGAAGGCCCCGTCACCCGGCTCGACGTCGTAGTCGTAGCCGCCCGACTCGAGCACGTCGCGAAGCTGGTCCTCGGCGGACTCCCAGATCTCGTCGCCGCCGACGGACTTCTCGGGGCGGGTCGCTAACGCGACCTCGACCTCCAGGTCGAGGGTCTCGACGACCTCGAAGATCATCTCGATGACCGACTCGATCTCCGCCCGGATCTGGTCGGGTCGGACGAAGAGGTGGCCGTCGTCGATGGTGAACGACCAGACCCGAGAGAGCCCCGACAGCTCGCCGCGCTGCTCCTTGCGGTACACCTTCCCGTTCTCGAAGTAGCGCTGCGGGAGGTCGCGGTACGACCAGTTCTGCTGGTCGAAGATCGTCGCGTGGCCCGGACAGTTCATGGGCTTGAGCCCGTACTCCTCGTCGTTGACGTCGAGGAGGAACATGTCGTCCTTGTAGTTCTCGTAGTGACCGGATTGCTTCCACAGCTCCGTCCGGAACACGTGGGGCGTCTCGACCTCCTCGTAGCCGTTCTCGCGGTTGAGCGCGTTCGCGAACCCGGAGAGTTCGTTCAGGACGGTCTTGCCCGGCGGGTGATACAGCGGGAGGCCCGGCCCCGTCACCGTCGGGATCGAGAAGAGGTTCATCTCCTGGCCGATCTTCCGGTGGTCGCGCTCCTTGGCCTGCTCGCGCATCTCGAGGTGTTCCTCGAGGTCGGACTCGGAGGCGAACGCCGTCCCGTACACGCGCGTGAGGGTGTCGTTTTCCTCGTCACCGCGCCAGTAGGCCGCCGACACCTCGAGTAACGCCGCCGCGCCGACCTCGCCGGTCGACTCGACGTGCGGCCCCCGACAGAGGTCCTGCCAGCCGTCCTGGACGTAGAAGGTCACCTCGTCGTCGTCCGCCTCCTCCTCCAAGATCTGGCGTTTGTACTCGTTGTCGGCGTAGATCTCCATCGCGTCCTCGCGCGAGCGGACGACCCGCTCGACGTCGTAGTCGGCCGCGATGATCTCCTCCATCTCGGCCTCGACGGCGTCGAGGTCGTCCTCGTCGAGGTCGACGTCGGTCACGTCGTAGTAGAACCCCTCGTCGGTCGGTGGACCGATCGTGAGGGTCGCCTCGGGATGGAGCCGCTGGAGCGCCTGTGCGAAGACGTGCGCGGCCGTGTGGCGCAACACCGTCAGGTACTCGTCGGACTGGTCGGTGACGATCTCGATCCGATCGCCGTCCGTTACCTCGGCGTACTTCTCGACGAGTTCGCCGTCGATCTTGCCGGCGACCGTGTCGCTCCCGAGCCCGGGGCCGATCTCGTACGCGACGTCCTCGACGGTCGATCCGGCCGGTACGGAGAGCTCCGACCCGTCCGGGAGGACGACCGTCACGTCGCCGCGCGCGTCCGTCTCGCTCATACCCTCGGAAAACCGGACGAGCGGCATAAGTGTTGTTCGATCCGCGCGGAACGTGACCGGCATCCTCACGGACTCCCGGAGCCGTATCCCGACACCGCCATCCCGCCGATGGAAACACACAAACCGACCGGCAACCCTTGCCCCTACATGACCACCCATCGCGAGCCCCTCCCGTCGGTGCTGGAGACGATCGGCGAGACGCCGCTCGTCCGGGTCCACGACTCCCCGGACGCGGCGCCGGTGTACGCGAAACTCGAGTCGTTCAACCCCGGTGCGAGCATCAAGGACCGCATCGGGAAGTACATGCTCGAACGCATGCTCGAGCGAGGCGACCTCGAGCCCGGGGGAACGGTGATCGAACCGACCGCCGGCAACACCGGCATCGGGATCGCAGTCGCCGCCGAACAGCTCGACGTGAACGCCGTTTTCGTCGTCCCCGAGCGGTTCTCCGTCGAGAAACAACAGCTGATGCGGGCGCTCGGCGCGGACGTGATCAACACGCCGACCGAGGACGGGATGGGGTTCGCCATCGAGCGCGCCCACGAGATCGCCGAGGAGCTGGACGGCGCGGTGGTTCCCCAGCAGTTCTCGAACCCGCTCAACGCCGAGGCGCACTACGAGACGACGGCCCCGGAGATCGACGACGCCCTCGACGGCGAGGTGGGAGCCGTCGTCGCCGGCTGCGGCACCGCCGGGACGCTGATGGGAACGGCCCGGTACTTCCGCGAGCGGCACCCCGACGTCCACGTCGTCGCCGTCGAGCCCACCGGCTCCGCATACCGCGAGTTCTTCGGCGAGGACGTCGACCACGAGGAGTACAAGACCGAGGGCATCGGCACCCACGAAATCGAGACCAACGAGCTGTTCGAACCCGACCTCGTCGACGAGATCCACGCGATCCCCGACCGCGAGGTACACGAGGAGATGGGCCGACTCGCGAGCGAGGAGGGCCACCTCGTCGCCTCCTCGTCGGCCGCGAACGCGCTCGCCGCGAAGCGGGTCGCCCGCGGGATCCACGACGGCGATGTCGACGCCCCCCACGAGAGCGTTGTGACCGTCTTCGCGGACTCCTCCGAGCGCTACCTCTCGAAGGGCGTCTATCGCGACTTCGAGGAGTGGGAGGGCTGACCGTCCTGACCTTCGGGGGAGATCCGGGGAGCGACGGATCGCGTCGCGTCCGGTGTCACCCGATCAGCCGCCCGTGTTCGACCTTCATACACCGGTCCTGTATCACGTCGATCCCGTCGGCCTCCGCTTCGGCGGCCGCCTCGTCGTGGTTGATCCCCAACTGGAGCCACGCGGTCCCCGCGTCGCCCCGTTCTGCGTGTCGCTCGCGGACCGCTTCGAGGATCTCCGGCACCTCCTCGCTCGGCCGGAACACGTTCACGACGTCGAGATCCTCGTCCACCTCCGCGAGTTCGTCGTAGGCGGGCTCGCCGAGCACCTCGTCGGCGAACGGGTTCACCGGGATCACCCGGTAGCCGTGTCGCTGGAGGTACGCCGGCACGTCGTGAGCCGCCTTCCCGGCGGTCGTCGAACAGCCGATCACGGCGACCGTGTCGGCCGAGAGCGCGCGCTCGAGTCCCGCGTCGTCGGTGATGGGCATGCTCGCGCTTGGTCGGCGAGGGTCCTAAACGTTGGCTGGCTCAGGCCAGCCGGATCTCGATCTCCTCGTCCTCGGAGATCGTCACGATCCCGTCGAACAGCTGTTTGAGGGTGTTCAGGCTCTGGTCGTCGTGGGCCGTCGAGTCGATACTGAACAGCCCGAGGCCGTCGACGCTCTGGACCCGGCCGGTGAACACGTGGAGGAACCGGAAGACCGTCTGGAGGTCCGAGTACATCAGCAGCGTCGACAGCGAGTGGACCATGATCCGGTTGCGGTCGAACCCGCGGTCGCCGAACGCCTGGAGGAACTCCGAGAGATTGATCCCGATACCCGTCATGTCGACCGGCGAGGAGGCGTACTTGATCCGGTCGGAGTCGCGAACGTCAGACCCCTGCTGTCGGGTGACGCAGTCGACGACTGCGACGGGTTTCCCATCGTAGGAGACCCGCTTCTCGTAGTCTTTCAACACCCGATCCGCACCGTCTTTCGTCGTGACGACGATGGCACCGTCGCCGCGCTCGGTCCCGTCCGCGAGGACGTCCATCGCGAGCGACCGCTTCCCGGTGAGTGGCGGTCCGGTGAGAAGCAGGTTCGTTCCCGGTTCCACCTCCGCGTCGAGGTGGGGGGTCAAATCATACATGAGTGTACCTCGATCGCGGGGGGATCGACGCGGACCGCTCGTTCGACGACCGTCTCCGACCGGGATACATCGACTACGGAAAACATCTCCAGTCCCGGTAATATTCTTTTTGATCGGTCGCCGGCACGACGAGAGCGTCGTCGCCGATCAATTCGGATCGCGGGACTTAAAACCGTCAGCGGGATACCGATCGGTACGGGCGCTTAGCTCAGTCTGGATAGAGTGCTTGGCTTCGGACCAAGTTGTCGCGGGTTCAAATCCTGCAGCGCCCATCCTTCTTCACCACACTTCAGATTCACACGACAGCAGGGGTTCAATATAAAACACCCCCGCAAACATGGTCTGGATTCCAACCCGTTACGGGTTGGGGGGCTCTGCTGTCTGCCATTCGGCAGAATGACCTCTAACAGACACGATCTGTTGGCAGGGGTGTAGGCGGTGTTCGGAGCGGATCGAGAGTGAGGCGGGTGCTTTCGAAGTGATATCTCCGACTCTCCGACTACTCGACCGAGACCCACTCGCCGCGCTCGTCGGAGCGTTCGATCGCATCGAGGGTTCGCTGGACGCGGTAGCCGTCCTCGAACGACGGCGAGAACTCGCCGCCCTCGGCGACCGCCGAGAGGAACTCGTAGTTCTCGTGAACGAACGTGTGCTCCCAGCCGAGGACGTGACCCGGCGGCCACCAGTGATCGACGTACGGGTCCGACTCGTCGGTGACGAGCACCGTCTCGTAGCCGCGGTCGCCCTCGCGGAGCACCTCGAGCTCGTTCAGTCGCTCGAGCGAGAACCGCAGGCTCCCCTTCGATCCGTGGACCTCGATCGTGTGGTCGTTCTTGTGGCCGGTCGCGAACCGCGACGTCTCGAAGGTGCCCATCGCGCCGGATTCGTAGGCGACCTGCGCCGAGAACGCGTCGTCGACGGTCACGTCGCGGTACTCCTCGACCTCGCCATCGTCGTCGAGGACGGGGCGCTCCTCGACGAACGTCTCGAGGTGTCCGGAGACGCGGTCGATCCCGCCGACGGCGTTGCCGACCAGGAACCCCGCGAGGTCGATCGAGTGTGCGCCCAGGTCGCCGAGCGCCCCGGAGCCGGCGAGGTCGGCGTCCATCCGCCACGCCCAGGGCGCGTCGGGGTCGACGAGCCAGTCCTGGAGGTACCGCCCGCGGACGTGCCGTATCTCGCCGATCTCGCCGTCCGCGATCAGGTTCCGCGCGTGCTGGATCGCCGGGACGAACCGGTAGTTGAACGCGCAGCCGGAGGGGACGTCGGCGTCGGCTGCCGCCTCGCGCATCCGCTCGGCACCCTCGAGAGTGGGCGCGAGCGGCTTCTCACAGAGAACGGGGACGCCCGCCTCCAGAGCGGCGACCGAGGGATCGACGTGGACGTGGTTCGGCCCGAGGTTGTAGAAGACGTCGACCGCCTCGATGGCGTCGGCCCAGTCGGTCTCGGTGTGAGAGAAGCCGAACCGATCGGCCGCCTCTGCGAGCGCCTCCTCGTCGCGCCCGACGAGCGTGTGCCGCTCGATGGCGGGCGCGTCCGGGAAGAACATCGGGAGCCGCGCCATCGCGTTCGCGTGCGCGTTACCCATGAATCGATACCCCAGAACGCCGATCTTCAGTGGTTCGTCGGTCATCGTTGTCGTGTTCCGTGTGTTCCGCGTCGAGCCGGCGTTGACGCCGGCTCGCTTCTTCACTCCGCCCAGTACGCGTCGCCCGGCCGCGTCTCGAAGACGGCCCGCGAGAGAACGTCGACGGCCTTTTCGAGTCCCTCGCTCGGGGACGTGAGCGAGTCCTCGTGTTCGATCGAGAGCGCGCCCTCGTAGCCGACCATCCGGAGCGTCGAGACGACGTCCTTCCAATGGGACTCGCCGTGGCCGTAGCCGATCGAGCGGAACAGCCACGAGCGGTCGGGCTCCTCGGTGTAATCGGTGGTGTCGAGAACGCCCTTCACGCGGGCGTTCGACTCGTACACCTTCGTGTCCTTGGCGTGGACGTGGTGGATGGCGTCGTGCTCGCCGAGGAAGCGAATCGCCTCCGTCACGTCGATCCCCTGCCAGTAGAGGTGTGAGGGGTCGAAGTTCGCGCCCACGCGCTCGTTCGTCGCCTCCCGGAGCGCGAGCATCCCGGTCGGCTCGTAGACGAGCATGTTCGGGTGCATCTCGATGGCGATGTCGACGCCGTGGTGGTCGGCGTGTTCGGCGAGGTCGCTCCAGTAGGGGATCGCGACCTCGTCCCACTGGTACTCGTGGGCCTCGGCGTGTTCGGTCGGCCACGGGGCGGTGACCCAGTTGGGCGTCGAGTCGCCGGGCGCGCCCGCGGGCAATCCGGAGAAGCAGGTGACGGTGTCGACGCCGAGCAGGTCGGCCAGCTCGATCGCCTCGCGCAGCTCCCGGTCCGCCTCCGCGGCGCGGTCCTCGTCGGGGTGAAGCGGGTTGTTGTGGGTCGCCAACGCGGAGACGCGCAGGTCGTGCTCGTCGAGCAGGTCGGAGAGTCCCGCCCGCTTCGACTCGTCAGCGAGGTACGCCTCGCGGTCGACGTGGTCCTCGCCGGGGAAGCCGCCGACGCCGAGTTCGACCGCGTCGACGCCGAGTCCCGAGAGGTACGCGAACGCGTCCTCGATCGATTCCTCACCGAGCGGAACGGTCAGTACGCCGATGTCCATGCGTGTGAATCTAACTACATCCCGAATAAACCTTTAGGATACGGTCAGCCCGTCGACGCCGACGCTCTGGGATCGAACCACATGAGGTTTTAACGGATGGAGCGTGTATGACGCCCATGGGAATCCTCTCGCGCGCCTCCTACGTCATCCGCTCCAAGGTGAACGCCCTCCTCAATCGGGCCGAGGACCCGACGGAATCGCTCGACTACTCCTACGAACAGATGCGCGACGAACTTCAGGACGTCAAACAGGGGATCGCGGACCTCACGACCCAGAAGAAGCGCCTGGAGATCCAGAAGCGCAAGCTCGAGGAGAACGTCGAGAAGCACAACCGACAGGCTCGGGAGGCGGTCCAGCAGGACCGCGACGACCTCGCGCGGAAGGCCTTAGAGAAGAAGAAGTCGAAGATGACTCAGATCGAGGAGCTGGAGGGACAGATCGCGAAGCTGAACGACACCCAGGATCAGCTCGTCGAGAAGAAGAACAAGCTCCAGAACCGCATCGAAGAGTTCCGCACGAAGAAGGAGACGATGAAGGCCCGCTACGAGGCGGCGGAGGCCTCCTCGCGCGTCTCCGAGGCGATGACCGGCGTCGGCGACGAGATGGAGGACGTGAGCCGTTCGATCGAGCGCGCCGAGGAGCGCACCGAGGAGATGGAGGCGCGCTCGGAGGCGATGGACGAGCTCGAGGAGACCGGCGCGTTCGAGGACGCGCTCTCCGATAAGGACAACATCGACCGTGAGCTCGACGAGCTCTCGACGAACAGCGAGGTCGACGCCGAACTCGAGACGCTCAAGGGCGAGCTCGGGAAGTCGGACGCCTCGAGCGGGGACGTGAACGGCGCGACCGAGAGCACGGACGAGGAGATCGACGCCGAGCTCGACGACCTCCAGGCGGACGTCGACGGCGCAGACCTCGAGGCGGACCTCTCGGACGACGACGTGGAGGTCGACCTCGAGGAGGACGTCGAGACCGACGTGGAACTCGAGGAGTCCGAGGTCGACGCCGACGAACAGCGGAGCTGAGGACGCTTTTCCGAATCGTCTCTCCCCGCCGACTCACCCGTGGGTGTACCCGCGATCCGGGAGCGAGTCGCCGTCGACGGTCACGCCCTCGTCCGCCTCACGAACCGTTCCAACCCTGACGAGCCCGGCCGGACACGCCTCGCGAGCCCGGTCGAGGGTCGGCTCCGGCACGGTACACACGAGCTCGAAGTCCTCGCCGAAGTGTGCGGCGAGCTCGAACCGTTCCCCCTCGTCGGCCACGTCGTCGACGGCGAGGTGGACGGGGACCGCGTCGCTCTCGAGTGCGAATCCGACTCCGCTCGCCTCCGCGAGCTGGTGGAGCGAGCGCGCGAGCCCGTCCGAGGAGTCCATCATCGCCGTCGCGCTCCCCGCGAGCGCGCGGCCGTCCGCGACCCGCGGCGTGAACCGGAAGAGGTCGTTCGCACGCTCGAGGGCGTCGTCGGTTCCTCGCTCGAAGAGCCGGAGCGCCGCCGCCGACCGTCCCCACTCGCCGGTGACACAGAGCGCCTCGCCCGGCGACGCACCTGACCGGGTGACCGCGCCGGAGGCCTCGGGAGAGCCGGAAGCGGAAGCGTCGGAGTCGTCGCGGGCGGCGTCATCGACGACGCTCCCGATGGCGGTCGTCGCGGTCGTGAACTCCGGGTGCGTGTCGAGGTCACCGCCGACGTACTCGGCGTCGACCGCCGCACAGACGTCGACCGCGCCGGCGATGAACTCGTCGAGATCGTCGGGGTCGAACGCCTCGTCCGCGTACACCGCCACTGCGGCGGTCGCCTCCGCACCCATCGCCGCCACGTCCGAGAGCGACGCGCCGACCGCGCGCCAGCCGGCGGTGTAGCGGGTCGTCCCCGGCGGGAAGTCGGTCCGCTCGTGGAGCATGTCCGTGGTGATAACGGTGCCGTCCACGACGGCGGCGTCGTCGCCGGCGCGGGGGAGGTCGGCCGCGAGTCTCCGGAGGGCGTCGCGCTCGTTCACGCTCCCCGAACGGGCCGGCGAGGGGTTAGATGGTTCGGTCGCCGGCGCGGGACGACGCCGACGCATGCGACGAGGTGACGGATCGACACGGAGCGGCGGAGTTTTCCCGCTGCCGCCCGGCCTGCGGGTATGGACGACGACCTCATCGACCAGGCCGGGACCTCGCTGTCTCGGTACACTAAGCTCCCCGGCACGGGGTTCTTCTATCCCGACTCGCTCGACGACGAACGTGCGGAGCGCCGCGCTCGCGAGACCATCGAGGACAGCGAGGCCGTCGTGATCGCCGACGGCGACGCCGACGGTCTCGCCTGCGCGGCGATGGTCCGCGAGGCCCACGACGCCGCCCTCGACGTGGCCGACTTCGAGGCCGACATCGCGGAGCGCAGCGCCGAGGACGACGAGACCGAGACGGAGGAGAATGTCGAACACGACGGCGACGACGGCGATGACGGCAGCGACGACGTCGACAGCGACGACGCCGACGACCCCACGGCGGACGCCCACGCGCAGTCGCCGGTGGGGCTGGTTTCCGCCGGGCCGTACTCGCTCGACACCGCCCTCGAGCGCGTCGTCGCGTACGCGGACGACGGGATCGACCTCTACGTCTGTGACCTGTGTCCCGACGAGTTCGAGCCGATCGCGGACGTGCTGGACGCGCTCTCGGAGTCGTGTGCGTCGATCCGGTGGTTCGACCACCACCAGTGGGACGACGCGGTCGCGGCGGCGGTCCGCGAGCGGGGCGTCGACCTCGTCGTCGGCGAGTCCGACGAGGAGTGTACGGCCGACGTGACCCTCCGGTCGCTGGAGCACGACTTCGAGGACCGGTGGACCGAACTCGCCGCCGTGACCCGCGATCACGACCTCTGGATCAAGGACGACCCGCGGTCGGACGACTTAGCCGACTACTCCTACTGGTCGGGGGGTGAGGAGTACGCGACCGTGATCGGCGCGTACGGCGCGGACCTCCCCGAGGTCGTCCGCGAGTACGTCGAGTCGCGCCGGGTCGAGAAGGCCGCGCGGATCGACGCCGCCGTCGACCGCGCCGCCGTCCACGAGGTCGGCGACTGGCGCGTCGCGGTGACGTACGGTCGGTGTTCACAGAACGAGGTCGCCGAGGCGCTACGCGAGCGGGGAGCCGACGCCGCCGTGATCGTCAAGCCGGCGGGGTCGGCGTCGATCCGCGGCTCCGAGGACTTCCGGCACGCCCACGAGGTCGCCGGGAGGGTCAACGGCGGCGGCCACCCCCAGGCCGCGGGGTGTAAACCCGACATCTACGACGACATGCTGGATTACGCCCACCACTGGACGACGGAGGGACAGGCGTGTAAACGCGTGATCCTCGCGGCCTTCGAGGCCGTCGCGGAGGAGGTTGAGGCGGGCGAAGCCGAGGAGGCCGACGAGGCCGGCGAGGCAGACGAGTCGGTCGCTGACGACGACCAGTAGGGCGACGAGAAACTCGCGCTGCGTGGACTCGCGGAACGTCGCCTACGACGAGGACGGCGACATCGAGATGTTGAGGCTCTTCTGGACCAGCTGGGTGAACGCCATCGAGCAGAGGAAGTACCAGACGATCCACATCTGGATGGGGCCGACGAGGCCGGCGTCCCACGTGACCGTGCCGGCGAGCGGGACGACGAGCTCCTGGGCGGCGATCGCGGGGTATGCGGGGTCGGAGCCGCGGTAGCCGATGACCCAGAACATCCAGAGGAACGCCGGGATGGTCAGGAACATGATCCACACCATCGGGCGGAACTGCTCTTTGAACATCCCGAGCTGGTCGCCCATCGCGTCCATCTGCTCCTCCTGGATCGCGTCGAGCGCCTCCTGGTCGTCGCGCTCTTTGGCCTCCTTGCGACGCTCCTGGATGTCCTTCATCCGGTCCTGGTACTGGCTCATCTTCTCCATGTCCATCAGCCCCGCCCGCAACAGCGTGGAGTAGAGGCCCGTCCCCAACGCGATCACCATGATGATGACGTAGAAGGGGACGAGCTCGATCAGCGGCCCCAACACCAGGTCGATCGCGCCGGCGATGACGTTCCGGACGGGCGGGACGGCGTAGCCGACGAACGCGCCGACGGTCGCCAGCGCCGCCAGCTTGTCCCACTTCGTCCACGAGGTGGTCTCGGGTGTCTCGACGTCGCCGCCGCCTCCGGAACTGCCGTCGTCGGACAGTCCCGCCTCGATCCCTTCGCGATCGGCGAGCGCGAACCCGGTCTCGCCGTCGACGAGAACCTCCTTCTCGATGAGCCGTCCCCACTGCCCGCTCGTGATCTCGTCGCGGACGTCGACCCACTGGACCTCCCCGTCGGTGGCTCGGTCGAGGACCGTTTCGAGCGCGTCCCGCATCTCGCCGTCCTCGGTGACGAGCGAGCGGACCCGCCGTTCGACCTTACTCATTATCGGGCGGTTAGCGGTCGACGGTTAAGAACCTTGTAGGATCGTCGTCGCGGATCGGCGAGGGCTATCGCCCTACGACGACCGCGACGAAGGCGGCGACCGCTCCGTGACGACCCGGCCGGTCACTCCTCGACGACGTCGCTGATCCGATCGAAGACCTCGTCGGGGGTCGCCTCACCGTCGACCTCCTCGAGGACGCCCTCCGCGCGGAAGTGCTCGATCACGGGCTCGGTGTTCTCGGCGAACACCTCGAGTCGCTCGCGCGCGGTCTCCTCGGTGTCGTCCTCGCGCTGGATAAGCTCGCCGCCACACTCGTCGCAGACTCCGGCCTCCTCGGGGGGCTGGAAGTCGACGTGGTAGTTCGCGCCGCACTCGGTACACACTCTGCGGCCGGTGAGTCGGTCGACGAGGACCTCGTCGTCGACGTCGAGGAGGACGACGGCGTCGAGCTCCGTGATCTGCGAGAGGTACTCGGCCTGCTCGAGGTTCCGCGGGTAGCCGTCGAGCACGAACCCGTCGGCGTCCGCCAGGGCGGCCTTCACGATCTCGTTGACGACCGGGTCCGGGACGAGTTCGCCCGCCTCCATGAACGATCGGGGCGTCCCGTACTCCGTCTCCATGTCCTTGTTCGCCCGGAGCGCGTCGCCGGTGGTGACGTGATCGACTCCGTACTCCTCGGCGAGTTTCGCGCTCTGTGTCCCCTTGCCGGCGCCCGGCGCGCCCAGAAGCAGGATCCGGTGGCTCATACCGAGGCGGTCACTCCGCGCGCATAAAGCCTTGAAGATCCGCGCCGGTCACCACTTGAAGGACCGAGTCGGTCATCGCTTGAAGAACCGGGCCGGTCACTCGTCGCCGCCGAGCCGCCGTTTCACTCGGTCCGCGTGCGCATCCGCGAGGCGGGTCGGCTCCGGCAGCTTGTAGCCGGCACACAGCGCCGCGACGAGGTCGACGGCGGTCTCCGGTGAAACCCGGTGACCCGGACTCACGTACAGGGGATTCACCCGGCGACTGTTCGGGTACTGTCGAGACTGGTACGCGTGCCCGACGACGGGCAGGTCGGTCCCCGGCGGATCGGTCCCCACGTCGGCATCGTCGCCGGTCCGGTCCTCGTCGAGCCCGCCGACCCGCTCGACCGAGTCGTCGGCGCGGATCGGGGTCGACCACCCCTCGGGCCGCTCTCCGACCGGCTCGTCGGGCTCGCCACAGAGGAGGCTCTTCGCGACGCCGACGCTCGGCAGGTCGCAGATCACGCCGATATGCGTCGCGATCCCGGCCTGCCGGAAGTGGATCCGCCCGGAGCCGTCACAGACGAGGAAGTCGGGCGCGACGGAGAGGTCCTCGAGCGCCGCGAGCATCGGTTCGCCCTCGCGGAACGCCAGGAGTCCCGGCACGTACGGGATCGAGAGCGGCGTGACCGCCTCCGCGTACTCGACCACGCGCCCGCCGCGGAACGCGACCGCGGCCGACACCGCCTCGTCGCGCTCGGGACGGAACGCCTGGTCGACTCCGACGACGACCGGCGCATCGGGGTTGGCGTCGAGTTCCCCGAGAGCTTCGGTTCTCGCGGGCGGCAGGCCCGCGGAGAGGTCTGCGGGCTCGTCGAACGCGACGGCGTCGGGTCCGAAGCCGAGGTCGTCCACGAACGTCGCCGACGCCGCCAACTCGCGCTGGAGCGACTCCATCTCCTTGCGCGACCGATCCGGATCGGGGAGGAACTCCGGTCGCGCGAGGGCGTCAGTGTCGATCCCCGCCGGCGGCGACATTCAGAACCGCCCGCCGGGGCCGCCCGGACCGCCGGGGCCACCCGGTCCGCGGACGCGGCCGCCGCCCATCGAGACCCCGCCGGGACCGCCCGCGCGGCTCGCGAGGTCCTCGTTGCGCGCGCCGAACGCGAGGCCGATCGCGAACCCGATCAGGTGGGCGACGTGGGCGATGCCGCCGACGCCGCCCGCGCCCGTCGATATCACGAGGAACGCGGAGATCAGCGCCACCCCCCACGTGAGGTACTTGAGCTTCATCGGGACCACGAAGAACAACAGGATCTCGAGGTTCGGCCGCCACACCGTCAACACGCCGAGGATCGCGAACGTCGCGCCACTGGCCCCGAGCACGCCCACGAGCCCGCCCGTTCCCAGCACGAACAGCACGTGGCCCAGCCCGGCGAGGACGCCCGAGACGAGGAAGAAGCCGAGGAACTTCCGCGAGCCGACCGCGCGCTCGACGAGCGGGCCGAAGAAGAACAGCACGATGCTGTTGCCGAGGATGTGGTACAGCCCGCCCCGCGAGTGCGAGAAGACGGAGGTGACCCACGTCCAGACGTTGCCCAGCGCGTCCGACCGCAGCACGAATATCTGGCTGTGGGCCGCCTCGCCGAGCGTGAGCGTCACCGCCCACTGCGCCACGAAGGTGAGCCACATGAGCGCGAGCAGCACGTACGTGGCGTTCCCGCGGAAGTAGCCGAGCAGGCCGCCCGTTCCCGTCTCGCGTTCGATCCGCCGTTTCACCCGACCCGCGACGCCGTCGTCGGCATCGGCGCGGTTGCCGCCCTCGACACCGTCGTCGAAGCCGCTGTCGAAGACGCCGCCGGGGTCGTTCCACTCGGCAAGCCCCGGACAGTCGTGGTTCTCCGGCAGGCGGTGGTCCGCACAGAACGTCCGCCCACACCGTCGACACTGGTACGGGAGGTTCTCGTACTCCCCGCACTTCTCGCACGTCGCCATTACCGCCCCTTACGGGGGCGGTCCTAAAGCGGTTTGGCTCTCTATCGGGTCGGGGACTTCCCTTTCCGACCCCGGAGGCGACCTCCTTCGCGACTCCGAACTCGTCTACTTCGCGATCTTCGCCTCGAACTTCTCGCGCACTTTCTCGACCTTCGGCTGCGCGTGGAAGGTACAGTAGGCGTCGTCGGGGTTCTTCGCGAAGTAATCCTGGTGTTTCTCCTCGGCGCGGTAGAACGTCTCCAGCGGCTCGAGTTCCGTCACGACCTCGTCGTCGTACTCCTCGTCGAGCGCCTCGATGTACGCCGCGGCGCGCTCGCGCTGGTCCTCGTCGTGCGCGAGGACGATGGAGCGGTACTGGCTCCCCACGTCGGGACCCTGCCGGTTGAGCTGCGTCGGATCGTGGATCGTGAAGAAGGCCTCAAGGAGGTCGTCGTAGCCGACGACTTCGGGGTCGTACTCCACCTGGACGACCTCCGCGTGGCCGGTCTCGCCGGTACACACCGCCCGATACGTCGGGTCCTCCGCGTGTCCGCCGGCGTAGCCGGAGGTCACCGACTCGACGCCGGAGAGCTCCTCGAACGCCGCCTCGATACACCAGAAGCAGCCGCCGCCGAACGTCGCCGTTTCGAGGTTATTCGTCATGGGTCCCGATAGGGGCGCGAACCCCTTAAACACCGTCCGAGCGACCTCGGTCGAACGAGCCGGTCGCCGTCGCCGAACGGTAAACCTTTGCCGCCCCCCCTCCGAGCCGTGGTATGGTCTCGCTGGGACTGGTGGTGGCGCGGTTCAACGGCTCCGTGACGGAGCCGATGGCCGAGGCCGCCAGAGAGGCGGCGGCCGAGCGCGACGCGGTCGTCGTCGACGAAGTGAGCGTTCCGGGCGCGTACGACAGCCCGCTCGCCGCCGACCGCCTGGCGCGGCGCGAGGACGTCGATGCGGTCGCCGTCGTCGGCGCCATCGTCACCGGCGACACCGACCACGACCGCGTCATCGCGAACGCGACCGCCGAGAAGCTCACCGACGTGAGCCTCGACCGCGACACGCCGGTCACCTTCGGCGTGAGCGGTCCGGGGATGTCCGGCGCGGAGGCGCGCGAGCGGATCGGCAAGGGCGCGGACGCGGCCGAGGCCGCGATCGACCTCGCGGAAGCGTTCGACTGAAAGACACCGGCGACCCCACCGAACACGACAATGACCGACGCATACGACTACTCCGACCGGATCGGACGTGTAGAGCCCAGCGCGACGCTGGCGATATCGAACCTGGCCGCCGAGAAGGAGGCGGAGGGAGCGGACATCGTCGACCTCTCGGTCGGCGAGCCCGACTTCGACACCCCCGAGAACGTCGTCGAGGCCGGCAAGGAGGCCCTCGACGCCGGCCACACCGGCTACACCTCCTCGAACGGGATCGCGCCGCTCCGGGAGGCGATCGCCGGGAAGCTCCGCGACGACGGGATCGACGCGAGCGCCGACGAGGTGATCGTCACCCCCGGCGGCAAGCAGGCGCTCTACGAGACGTTCCAGACGCTGATCGGCGACGGGGACGAGGTCGTCCTTCTGGACCCCGCGTGGGTCTCCTACGAGGCGATGGTGAAACTCGCCGGCGGCGACCTCACCCGCGTCGATCTGGCCTCGCACGGCTTCCAGCTCGAGCCCGCCCTCGAGGACCTCGCCGAGGCGGTCTCAGACGACACCGAGCTCCTCGTCGTCAACTCCCCGTCGAACCCGACGGGCGCGGTGTTCTCGGAGGGCGCGCTCGAGGGCGTCCGCGACCTCGCGGTCGAACACGATCTCGCCGTCATCTCGGACGAGATCTACGAGCGGATCGTCTACGACGCCGACCACGTCTCGCTCGCGAGCCTCGACGGGATGGCCGACCGCACGGTCACGGTCAACGGCTTCTCGAAGGCGTACTCCATGACCGGCTGGCGGCTCGGATACCTCCACGCGACCGAGGAGTTCGTCGGAGAGGCGGGCAAGCTCCACTCGCACTCGGTGTCGTGTGCGACCAACTTCGTCCAGCGCGCCGGGATCGAGGCGCTCGAGAACACCGACGAGGCGGTCGAGGAGATGCGCGAGGCGTTCGCCGATCGACGCGACCTGCTCGTCGACCTCTTCGAGGAGCACGGCGTCGACGTCGACGTCGGCGACGGGGCGTTCTACATGATGATCCCGGTCGGCGAGCCGCGAGCGGACGACGCCGACTGGTGTGAGCGCGCGATCGAGCAGGCTGCCGTGGCCTGCGTCCCCGGAAGCGCGTTCAACGCGCCCGGATTCGCCAGAATATCGTACGCAGCGAGCGAGGAACGGCTGCGCGAGGCCGTCGACCGGCTGGTCGCGAACGACCTGCTCTGAGCGGCCGGATTCGACCCGCCGGGGCCGTTTCACCGCCGATCTCGCCGGTGGGATTTTATATACCCGTGCGGATGATTGGTTTGGTGACGACATGTACAAGCACATACTGTATCCCACGGACGGGAGTGCCGGCTCCGAGGCCGCGATAGCACACGTACGGGAGATCGCCGAGGCGTTCGACGCGACGGTTCACGTGTTACACGTCGTCGACACGCGCCAGTTCACGCTCGGGATGAGCGGTAACTACATCTCCGGACCGAAGAGCTACTCGAGCGATCGACCCTCCGAGGACGAGCGGAAGCGCGAGCTCGAGGAGCGCGCCACGCCGTTCGTCGAGGAGCTCGCGGCCGACTTCGAGGGGATCGAGACGGTCGCCGCGGTTCGGGGCGGGAACCCCCACGAGGTCATCCTCGAGTACATCGACGAGAACGACATCGATATGGTCGTGATGGGGACCGAGGGCCGTTCCGGAGTCAAGCGCTACCTGTTGGGCAGCGTCTCCGAGAAGGTCGTGCGGCTCGCCGATCCGCCCGTGGTGACGGTTCGCGCCGACGCCGACGACGAGGGAGAGTAACGGAACGGTCCGCCGTTCCGAAACCCTTACTCCCGGTCCGTCGTACCATCGCGTATGACAGACAGCTCGGATCCCGACGGCGATCCGGCCGGCTCCGGCGGGGAGGAGGGTGCCGCCGGAGCGGCCGCCGTCGACGGCGGTTCCGCCGGTCCCGTCGTCGACGCCGACGAAGTAGAACACGTCGCCGAACTGGCCCGCGTCCGTCTCGAGGAGGGCGAGCGCGAGGAGTTCACGGACCAGTTCGCGGAGATCCTCGAGTACTTCGAGGCGCTCGATGAAGTGCCCGACCTCGACCGCGAGGAGGACCTCGTCAACGTGATGCGCGAGGACGATATCGAGGAGGGACTCACCCAGGAGGAGGCGCTCTCGAACGCCGCGGAGACGGAGGATGGCTTCTTCAAGGGGCCGAAGGTGTCCTAGATGGCGGACGAGTACGACGCGTTCATCACCGAGGAGACGATCGAGGGCGACGCCGAGGGACGGCTCGCGGGAACGACCGTCGCCGTCAAGGACAACATCTCGACGGCGGGGGTCCGGACCACCTGCGGCTCCGAGATGCTCGCCGACTACGTCCCGCCCTACTCCGCGACCGTTGTGGAACGATTGACCGACGCGGGCGCGACGATCGTCGGCAAGACGAACATGGACGAGTTCGGGATGGGCACCACCACGGAGACCTCCGCGTTCGGCCCGACGAGGAATCCGATCGATCCCGAGCGCGTGCCCGGCGGCTCCTCCGGCGGGTCGGCAGCGGCGGTCGCCGCGGGCGAGGCCGACGTGGCGCTCGGTTCGGACACGGGCGGCTCCGTGCGCTGTCCGGCCGCCTTCTGTGGAGTCGTCGGGATCAAGCCCACCTACGGGCTCGTCTCGCGGTACGGGCTCGTCGCGTACGCCAACTCGCTCGAGCAGATCGGACCGATCGCGGGCACGGTCGAGGAGGCGGCGGAGGCGCTGTCGGTCATCGCGGGACCGGACCCGAACGACGGGACGACGCGGGATCCGACCGACGCCGAGGACGCCGACGCGACCGTCCCCGAGGGCGGATACGCCGCGGCCGCCGACGGCGACGTCGACGGGTTGACCGTCGGCGTTCCCACCGAACTCTTCGAGGGGGCCGACGAGCGAGTCGTCGAGACGGTCGAGGCCGCGATCGCCGACCTGGAGGCACAGGGAGCGGAGACGATCGAGGTCTCGCTCCCCTCGGTCGAGCACGCGGTCCAGGCGTACTACGTGATCGCGACGAGCGAGGCCTCCTCGAACCTCGCGCGCTTCGACGGGGTGCGCTACGGCCACCGCGCCGAGGGCGACGGCAACTGGAACGAGTCGTTCGCGGAGACCCGCGAGGCGTTCGGCGCGGAGGTCAAACGCCGGATCCTCCTCGGGACGTACGCGCTCTCGGCGGGGTATCACGACAAGTACTACGCGAAGGCCCAGGACGCACGCGAGTGGGTCCGTCGGGACTTCGATGACGCCTTCGAGGACGTGGACGTGATCGCGTCGCCGACGATGCCCGTCCTCCCCTTCGAACTGGGCGAGAGCCTCGACGACCCGCTCCGAATGTACCTCGCGGACGCGAACACGACTCCCGCCAACCTCGCGAACCTGCCGGCGATATCGGTGCCCGCGGGCGAGGCCGACGGGCTTCCGGTCGGGCTCCAACTCGTCGGGCCGAAGTTCGACGAGGCGACCGTGATCCGCGCGGCGAGCGCGGTCGAGGACCGATGAGCCTGACCGACGAGGAGCTGGACCGCCTCGCCGACGTCGTCCGTCTCCAGCCGACGAAGAACTCCGAACTCGAGGAGGCGTGGGGCGTCGACGGCGGGAGCGAAGTCCATCGATACCTCGAGAACCACCTCAAGGAGTACTACTACCGCGACGACGACAGCCTGATCCGAGCGACCGCGGAGGCGAACGACCTCGTCGACGTCGAGCCCGGCATCGAGGCGGACGCGGTTGCGAGGGGAGCCGCCCCGGACACGATCCGCGTCCCGGAGCTCGAAGCGCGGGTGTTCGCGGTCGTCGCCGGCCCGGACGAGCGCTCGCAGTCGGTCGTGAGCGTCCTCGAGGCCCTCCGGGAGACGTACGAGATCGACCCCGACGTGGGGGAGGTCCGCCGCGCGCTCCGGAGCCTGGAGCGCAAGAACGTCGTCGAGGTCGTCTACCGGACGGTGCCGACGTTCCGGCTCGCGGTCGACCGGGACGCCGTCGAGGTCGAGATAACGGAGTAGCGGGCGACGAGGTGGGCTCGCCGCGACGATCGGCCGGACCGCGAACCTCAAGGTTCAATGCGGGCGAGCGAGTGGAACGGATATGACCGATCAGGAGCTCCGAAAGGAGGCACACGACCTCGACGTCACCGTCTGGGTCGGGAAGGGCGGCATCGACGCGGTCGTCGACGAACTGTCGGACCAGCTCGACGACCGCAAGTTGGTGAAAGCGAAGTTCCTGCGGGCCGCCCGCGGCGGAACGTCGACCGATGAACTCGCCGACGAACTCGCCGAGGCGGTGAACGCGGACCTCGTCGAGACGCGCGGGAACACCGCCGTCTTCCACTGATGGCGGGGTCGATACCCGGCGCCTCCGGGGCGCTTGAGCCGTACCTCGGACCGGCGACCGATGCCGTGCTCGCCGCGGCGACCTTCCTCGCGGTCGTCGTCGTGGCCTACGTCGTGAACAAGGCCGTCGTCGGACCGCTCCTCTCTCGCGTGTTCGACCGGCGAGGACTCGACGACCACGCCCGCCGCCCGCTCCGGAAGATCGTCGCCTTCGTCGTGCTCTTCGCCGGCGTCACGGTCGGGTTCAGCGTGGCCGGCTACGGCGACTTCCTGCGCTCGGTGGCGACGATCGCCGCCGCGGCCACGCTCGCGATCGGCCTCGCGATGCAGGACGTGCTCAAGAACTTCGTCGCCGGCGTCTTCATCTACACCGACAAGCCGTTCCGAATCGGCGACTGGATCGAGTGGGACGGGAACTCGGGCATCGTCGAGGACATCTCTTTCCGGGTCACTCGCGTCCGGACGTTCGACAACGAGCTGCTCACGGTGCCGAATCACGTGCTCACCGGCGGCGTGATCAAGAACCCCGTCGCGAAGGGGCGGCTCCGCCTGAAGTTCGTCTTCGGGATCGACTACGACGACGACGTCGACGCGGCGACGGAGATCATCGTCGAGGAGGCCGAGGCACACGAGGGGATCCTCGAGGATCCCGCGCCGTCGGTGCGACTGAACGAGCTCGCCGACTCGTACGTCGGGCTCCAGTCGCGCATCTGGATCGACGACCCCTCCCGGGCGGATTTCGTCCGGGTCCGCGCCGAGTACGTCCAGGCGGTCAAAGAGCGGTTCGACGAGGAGGACATCACGATCCCGTTCCCGCAGCGGACCGTCTCCGGCCGCGACGCGTGGTCCGAACCGGAGTCGTTCGCCGGCGAGCCGTAGCCCGCGTCGTTCGCCGGCGAGCCGTCGCTCGCCCGCCGGTTGCGGTTCCCTTCGACCGTCGGGGATAGAAATCCACTTGTAAGTCCGTCCAGTGGGTGCCCCCATGCACGTGGTCATCGTCGGTGCCGGCGAGGTCGGTACGAGTATCGCCGCGAGCCTCGCTTCCGACCACGAGGTCGTCGTCGTCGACGTCGACCCCGACCGCGCCGAACAGCTCAAGTACGAACTCGACGTGCTCACGATCGCCGGCGACGGGACGGCATCCGGGATCCAGACGGCCGCGAACGTCGACGAGGCGGACATGATCATCGCCTGTACCGACGACGACCGGACCAACCTCGTGACCTGCGGGACCGCGAAGACGCTCGGGGACGGCTTCACGATCGCGCGGGTGAAGAGCACCGAGTACCTCCGGACGTGGGAGGGAAACGAGGGCGCGTTCGGCGTCGACTTCATGGTGTGTACCGACCTCCTGACCGCCCAGAACATCGTCCGCGTCATCGGCCTCCCCGCGGCGATCGACGTCGACCCGTTCGCGAGCGGGCTCGTCCAGATGGCGGAGTTCGAGATCGCCGCGGAGAGCCCGGTCGCCGGACAGACCGTCTCGGAGGCCGACCGGTTCGAGTCGCTGACGTTCGTCGGCCTGTTCCGCGACGGCGAGATGATCATCCCGCGCGGCGACACCGACATCGAGGCGGGCGACCGCGCCGTGGTGATCGGGAGCCCCGAGAGCGTCCAGTCGTTCGCGAACGACGTCGCGCCCGACACCACGCCGGACCGTGCCGACGAGATCGTGATCGTCGGCGGCAGCGAGATCGGCTATCAGACCGCCCGGCTGCTGGAGGAGCGGGAGTTCACTCCGCGGCTGATAGAGCAGGACGCCGACCGCGCGCGCACGCTCGCGGAGGACCTCCCGAACACGATCGTGATGGAACACGACGCGACCGACACGGAGTTCCTCTCGAGGGAGCACGTCGACGAGGCCGACATCGTCGTCACCGCGCTCCGCTCGGACGAGAAGAACCTGCTCGTCTCGGTGCTCGCCAAACGGATGGGCGTCGACCGCGTGATCGCGGTCGTCGACAGCCCCGACTACGTCACCGTCTTCGAGGAGATCGGCATCGACATCGCGATCAACCCCCGCACCGTCACCGCCGAGGAGATCACCCGGTTCACCTACGAGAGCATCGCCGAGAACATCGCGGTGTTGGAGAACGACCAGGCGGAGGTCCTCGAACTCGAACTCACCGAGGGGTGCCGGTTCGCCGGCCGGTCGATCGCGGAACTCGTCGAGGAGATCGACGCCCGGTTCGTCATCGGCGCGATCACCCGGAACCACGCGCTCGTCACCCCGCGGGGGGACACCGTCCTCGAGCCCGGTGACCACGTCATCCTGCTCGTGGACTCGAACTCCGTGAGCGAGATCGCCTCCATGGCCTGAGTCCGTGGCGGGATCCAGGATCCGGGTCGGGTGGCAGGCGAGCGTCGGACTCACCGGCGACGTCCTCGCGGCGCTCGTCGTTCCCCTGTCGTTCCCGCTCCTGCTCTCCGTCTACTACGCCGAGCCGTCGCTTCCCTTCCTCGCCGCCATCACCGTCACCCTCGCGCTCGGGGCGCTGTTCCGGCGCTTCGGGGACCCGGAGGTGAACCTCGGTCCGCGCGAGGCGTTCCTCGCGGTGGCGCTGATCTGGCTGCTCGTCGCCGCCGTCGGCGCGATCCCGTTCGTCGTCGCCGGCGTCGGGACGATCGCCCACCCCGTCAACGCGATGTTCGAGGCGATGAGCGGGCTGACGACGACGGGCGCGACCGTCCTCCGTGACTTCTCGCTTCACTCCCGATCCGTGCTGATGTGGCGGCAGGTGATCCAGTGGCTCGGCGGGCTGGGAATTCTGATCTTAGCGACCGCGGTGCTCTCGGAGATCGGGGTCGGTGGGGCCCAGTTGATGGAGTCGGAGTCACAGACCCAGGACGTGAACAAGCTCACGCCGAAGATATCCCGGACGGCACAGCTCATCTGGAGCCTCTATCTCGGGCTCACCGCGCTCGCGGTCGCGACGTACTTCCTGCTCGGGCTGGCGTTCGATCCCCGAATGGACCTGTACAACGCGGTCGCCCACGCGTTCACCTCCGTCGCGACCGCCGGGTTCTCGCCCGAACCGCTCTCCGTCGGCGCGTTCCACCCGGTCATCCAGTGGGCGGTCGTCCCCTTCATGGTCGTCGGATCGACGAGCTTCGTGCTCATCTACTTCTTCATCAACGGCGAGCCGATGCGACTGTTGCGCAACGAGGAGTTCCACTTCTATCTGGGCGCGCTCGGGTTCTTCTCGTCCGTCGTCGCGCTCGCGCTCTTTCTCGACCCCGCGACGGCGTTCGGACTCGAGGGGACGCTCCGACACGCCGTGTTCAACGTCGCCTCCATCGTGACCACGACGGGGTACGCCAGCACCGACTACGTGCTGTGGGCACCGGCGGCCAAGCACATGCTCTTCGCGTGTATGTTCGTCGGCGGGATGGTGGGGTCGACCACGTGTTCGATCAAGTCGCTGCGGTGGCTCGTCGCGCTGAAGGCGTTTCGGCGAGACCTCTATACCGCGATCCACCCGGACGCGGTGCGGCCGGTTCGGGTCACCGGAAAGCCGGTCGACGAGGAGGTCATCCGCGACATCTACGGGTACCTGCTCTTGAGCATCGTGATCTTCTTCCTTCTCACCGTCGTGATCGTCGTCGACGCCGAGCGCGCGGACCTCCGGGTCACGGAGTTCGAGGCGATGGGCGCGGCCGCGACCACCTTCCTCAACATCGGCCCCGCCTTCGGCGAGGCCGGCCCCTACGGTACGTTCGCGTCCTTCTCGATGACGACCCGCGGCGTGATGATCGTCCTGATGTGGATCGGCCGGATCGAGATCATCCCGGTTCTCGTGTTGTTCACGAAGGCGTTCTGGACGTCGTGAGGCGGCGACCGTGAGGGCGTTCACCGTCGTCGTACTCCGGTCGTTCGTGGCGGTATCGACGGCTACTTAATGGCCCCACGAACACTCTCGATCCGTTCCGTCGGCGGGGCGCGACCATGACACGAACCATCGACACGCGGGCGACGCTCAGCTACATCGGGAGTATTCTCAAGTACCTCTCGGTGGCGATGCTCGTTCCCCTCCTGATCGCCGTGATCTACGCCGAGGACGTCTGGGTGTTCGCCGCGTCGATGGCGATCGGCGTCTCCGCCGGTGCCGCGCTCGAACGGCTCGATCCCGACCCCGATTTGGGTCCCCGCGAGGGGCTCGCGGTGGTCGCGCTCGCGTGGCTCGCCGCGGCGTTTCTCGGCGCGATCCCGTACGTTCTCGCGGGCTACGGCACGGCGTCGGCGCTCGGCCATCCCGTGAACGCGCTGTTCGAGTCGACCAGCGGGTTCACGACGACGGGCGCGACAGTGACCGCCGAGATCAGCTTCGAGCGACACTCACACGCCGTGTTGATGTGGCGACAGCTCACCCAGTGGCTCGGCGGCATGGGGATCATCGTGTTGATGATCGCGATCCTCCCCGAACTGGCGGTCAACGGCGCACAACTGATGCGTTCCGAGGCACCGGGGCCGGACCTCCAGAAACTCACGCCCCGGATCGCCGAGACCGCCCGCGCGCTCTGGGTCATCTACGTCGCGTTCACGGCCGCGCTGGTCGCCGTCCTGTACGCGCTTCACCTCGTCGGGCTCGCGCCGAACATGGACCTGTACAACGCGATCGCCCACGGCTTCTCGACGCTGCCGACCGGCGGGTTCTCGCCGGAGGCGGACAGCATCGCGGCGTTCTCCCCGGTCGTCCAGTGGACGTTCGTCCCGTTCATGGTCCTCGCGGGCGTGAACTTCGCGCTGTTCTGGTACGTCCTCCGCGACGAGGCGGCCCGGCTGTTCGAGAACACGGAGTTCCGCGTCTATATCGGCGCGGTAGCCCTGATGAGCGCCGTCCTCTCGATCGCGCTGTTCCGCGGCGGCGCCCCGCCGACCGAACTCGGCGGGGTCACCGCGGGCGTCACGGAGAACGCCCTCCGACAGGGGGTCTTCCAGATCGCGTCGCTTCTGAACTCCACCGGGTTCGCGACCGCGGACTTCGCACAGTGGGAGACACACACGAAGTTCCTCCTGTTGTTCGCGATGTTCATCGGCGGCTCCGCGGGTTCGACCGGCGGCGGGATCAAGGTGATCCGATGGCTCATCCTGTTCAAGACGCTCCGCCGCGAACTGTACACGACCGCGAACCCCGACGTGGTCCGGCCGGTCCGGCTCGGCGGCGAGGTGGTAAACGAGGAAGTCATCCGCGGTATCTTGGTGTTCACGCTCCTGTACTTCCTGCTTTTCGCGTTCGCCGCCGTGTTCATCGAACTCGACACGACTCGCGTCGGCGAACCGCTCACCGGTCTCGAGGCGATCGCCGCCTCGCTCGCGACCATCGGCAACATCGGACCGGGACTCGGGCCGCTCGGCCCGTTCGGGACCTACGAGCTGCTTCCCGACACGACGAAGCTGCTCATGGTCTTCCTCATGTGGATCGGGCGACTCGAGATCGTTCCCGTGCTCGCGCTGTTCGTCGCCGGCATCGACGACTGATGAGGCGCGCAGTCCGAGTCGATGGAACCTCGGGGGCATCTTCTTAAGTGCCGACTGGGCTATTGTCGTACATGACCGGAACCGACGACGCTATCGGACGGAACCTGCTCGGACACGTCCTCCTCCCGATCGCGAACGAAGCGGACGCGTTGGCGACGGCGAGGGCGCTCGAACCGTACGAACCCGAACGGGTGACGGCCCTCCACGTCGTCGAGAAGGGGGGAGGGGTACCGGACAAGACGCCGGTCGAACAGTCGGAGGAGTTGGCGGCGGAGTCGTACGCCGCGGTTCGAACGGTGTTTCCCGACGCCGACGACCACACCGCGTACGCCCGCGACGTCGCCGCCGCCATCTTCGACGCCGCCGAGGAGGTCGACGCGAGCGCGATCGCCTACCGATCCCGCGGCGGGAACCGGCTCATGAAGTTCATCTCGGGGGACGTCTCGTTGAAGCTGGTTACGGAGTCGGATCTCCCGGTCATCACGCTCCCCCACGAGGATCCGGACGAGTGAGCGACCGCGACCCGGAAGGGAACTCCTGACCGACCGCGCGAGACGGCTCACGCGAACGCCCGCTCGAACGCCCGGACCCCGTCGTCCGTTCCGACGACGACGAGTTCGTCCCCTCCCTCGATCGTCGTCTCCGGACCCAGATCGGTCACCACCGTCTCGCTCCGCTCTATGGCCAGCACCGTACACCCGGTCTCGCTCCGGACGTCCGCCTCGGCGAGCGTCCGACCGACGAGCCGCGGTGCCTCGAGTCTGACGACCTCCACCTGGCTTTCGACGGAGAGCACGTCGCGATCCTCGAGCAGTCGCGCCGCCGACATCCGTCCGGTCACCGTCGCCAGCGAGAGCACGTAGTCGGCTCCGGCCCGATAGGTCTTCGAGACGTTGTCGTCCTCGTCGACGCGGGCGACGATCTCAGTGTCGGGCGCGGTGTCGCGGATCACGAGCGTGGCGAACTCGGTCGTGGTGTCGTCCGGCAGCGCGATCACGACGGTGTCGGTCTCCTCGATCCCCGCTTCGGCGAGCGTCTCCGGCTCGGTGGCGTCGCCCACCACGTCGACGCCCGCCGCCTCCTCGGCGTCGATCACCGTGTACGGGATCCCGGCGTCGTCGAGCTCCGCCGCGACGGCCCGGCCCACCTGACCGTAGCCGGCGATCACCGTCCGTCCGGCGGCGAACCGGCGCACCGACGACTGCGTCATCTCGACGAGCCGCTCCAGTTGCTCGGTCCGTCCGGAGACGAGGAGCACGGTCCCGCGCGTGAGCGTCGCGTTCGGCGAGGGGGAGGCGTCGAACTCGCCCTGGAACCACGCGCCGACCACGTTGACGCCGGCGCGCTCGCGGATCCCGCTGTCCGCGAGCGTCGATCCGGCCAGCTCGCCGCCGTGACGGACCGACACCTCCGCGAGCCGGAGGTCCTCGCCGATCGCGACGGCCTCGTCGATCTCCGTCCGGAGCGCCGTCGTCACCTTCGAGGCGAGCCCCCGCCCGAGCAGCGGTCGCGGCGAGAGGACGTGGTCGGCCCCGGCGAGCCGGTGGTACCGCTCCAAGTCGGGATCGTCGACCACGCTGACGACGGAGACGTCCTCGGCGAGCTCCTTCGAGGCGAGCACGATGCTCGCGTCCACCCGGTCTGAGACGTCCGCGACGAGCGCGCGCGCCTCCGGCAGCCGCGCCGCGGTCAGTCCCTCCGTGGACTCCGGATCCGCTCGGATCACTCGATGGCCGTCGCCGTACAGCTCGTCCGCGCGCTCGCGGTCGGATTCGACGATCACGTAGGGGACCCCATGCGCCTCCAACTCCTCGATGAGCACCTCCGCCCGCGTGGTGTACGAGCAGATTATGACGTGGCCGGAGATGCCGTTCTCGAGGGTCGTCGGCGCGGTCTCGGTGAACGCCGCCTCCAAGAGCGGCGTCGCGACGACCGGGAGCGCACCGACGAGAAGCGCCATTCCCAACAGGTCGGTCACGACGATGAACGCCTGCATCTGCGGGCTGTCCCACGGAGCATCCCCGCCGAACCCGGTGGTCGTGAACATCTCGACGGTGAACTGGAGCGAGTCGAGGAACGTCTGGGGACGTCCCTCGTAGGTCGCCATCCCCCACCGATAGGCGATCGCGGTCCCGACCAGCGCCACGACGAGCATGAGGAAGTAGCCGACGACCCGTCGCTGCCATCCGTTCATACGCACGGCAGGAGCGGTGCCGTGAAAAAACGTGAGCCGTCGGAGCCGGTTACGGAGCCTCGACCGGTCGCGCCGCCTCCGCACACCAGGCGTTACCACGACGGCCGGCGCGCCGGAGGTCGAGGCGGACGATCGAGCCGGCGTCCAGCTTCGACAGCTCAGCTTCGATCTCCGGGTCGTCGTACTCGACGACGTACAGCGTCCCGTTTCGCGGATGCTCACGGAGCGTGATGGTCCCGTGGTCGTTACACGCCTCGACGACCGTGTACTTGCCAGTCCGATCCATCACGGTCGGCGGTACGCCTTCGAGCGACTTAGTTATTCGACCGGTTCTCGCGGTAACGGGCCACTTTACTCGCGGCGGCGTCAACGGTGACCATGACCGAGACGGAGATCCCAGAGGATCACCCCAGATACGCGTCGCTCCTCACCAGACACCGCATCGAGGCGGGCGTCGAGAAGGGCATCACCTCGAAACAGGGACTCATCGCGCAGGGCCGCGGCGAGGCGTTCGACTACCTGCTCGGCGAGCGCACGCTCCCGAGCGCGGACGCCGCCGCCCGTGCCGCGGCCGCGACGCTGCTTTCCGCGGAGCGTCCGGTGTTCTCCGTGAACGGGAACGTCGCCGCGTTAGTCCCCGAGGAGACCGTCGAACTCGCCCGCGTCGTCGACGCCGACCTCGAGGTCAACCTGTTCAACCGGACCGAGGAGCGAATGGAAGCGATCGCCGACCACCTCCGGGAACACGGTGCCGAGGAGGTGAAGGGACTGACCGGCGACGGCGAGATACCCGGACTGGAACACGCCCGCGGGATCGTCGACGCCGACGGGATCGGCGCGGCCGACGTGGTGGTGGTCCCGCTGGAGGACGGCGACCGCGCGGAGGCACTCGCGGCGGCGGGCAAAACGGAGATCGTGATCGACCTCAACCCGGGGAGCCGGTCGCCGCGGACCGCCGCGGTCCCGATCATCGACAACGTCCTCAGGGCCGTCCCGAACGTGACGGCGCACGCCCGCGATCTGGCCGACGCGTCGCCCGCGGAACGTCGGGCCGTCGTCGACGACTTCGACCCGAACGCGGCGCTTGAGGCGGCCGAGCGGGCGATCCGCGAGGGGTCGTTCTCCGGCGACGAGGCCTGACGCTCGTCGGGATCTACCGCCCGAACTCGGGTTCGATCGCGTCGTCGTCGACGGACGACGGACCCTCGGGGTCAGAGTAGAGGTCGTCGTGGAGCGAGAACAGGTCCTCGCGGGTCGGCGTCGCGTCGACGACGACCGTCCGTCCGCGGAATCCCACCGTCGCGTCGTCGAGGGCTCCCTCGGAGTCGACGCCGCCGGAGAGCCGACGCAGGCGGTCTCGCGTGAGTCGCGTCGGATCGAGCGTCGCCGCGTATCGGAGGTCCGTTCCGCCGTCGCCCCCGCCGTCGACGCCGAGAGCGACGCCGATCGACCCGGCGGCCTCGACCGTCGCTTCGAGCGAGTCCGGCGCGCCGGAGAGCGCGGAGCGGAGCCGATTTCGCCCCGATTCCCCGAGGTTCGCATACACCGTCACGTCACCCGACAGCAGCGACGGGAGCGAGCCGTATCCGGTGGCCGATCGTTGTCCGGTGGACGATCGTTGTCCGGTGGTCGATCGTTTCCCGGTCGCCGATCCGTCCCGCGTTCGGCGGACTGCTGCGTCGACGTGATCCGCGGCGCGATCGACGTCGGGCGCGTACCCGACGACGAGTTCGGTCTCGTTGACGGCGACCGCGTACGGCTCCCCGCGACCGCGGAACCGACGAGTCACCCCGGCGGTCCGGCGGGTTCGGGCGGTCGACCAGCGTCCGCGGCCCTCGACGGCGGCCGCGAGCCGATCCGGATCGAACGACCCGCGAGCGACGACGGCTCCCTCGACGCTCGATCCCGAGAGCGCGACGCTCCCGGCGACGGCGTCGACGTCGGCGAGCGAGACGTCCGCGCGCTCCGTCGCGGCGGAGAGTCGGGTCGACCACGGCTCGGGGAGGCCGACCGTCGAGACGACCGCGGGGTCGACGGCCGCGGTGACGACGGTGTCGCCGTCGGCGATACGGCCGGCGTCGTAGGTGGCTGCCGAACCGGCCGATCGAGTCGAATCGGTCACACCGGCCGCTGAACCGCCCGCGAGGCCGGAGAGCGACGCTCCGAGGAGTCCGACGGTACCGATGCGTCCGAGCAGCGTGCGTCTGGAGGGCATCGTTTCACGGTCACGCGGGGGGACACTTAATTCATCGACTTCGGTCGGCGAACTTCCCGAGTCGGCGGTAGTGCGGCCGGATCGCCGGCGGGGGCAAGTTCAAAGTCTCTGGGCGACTACCACGCGGCATGGAACTGGACGACACGGACAGGGCGATCCTTCGGATCCTCCAGGAGGACGCCAGGACCCCCTTCTCGGAGATCGCGCGCCGGATCGACATGTCGAGCGCGACGGTCCACGACCGTGTCGGCCGGATGGAGGATGCGGGCGTCATCGAGGGATACCACGCCTCGGTGAACGCCAAGGCGGTCGGATACGGCGTCAGCGCACTCGTCGGCCTGCGCGTCGAGCAGGGTCGAAAGGAGGACGCCCTCGAGCGCCTGCGGGAGATCGATGGCGTTCGGGAGATCCACCTGACCACCGGCGAGTGGGACGTGATCCTTCGCGTGGTCGCGGAGGACACCGATCGGCTTCGGGAGCTGATGTTCGGTCGGATCGCGAACATGGACGGCTTCTCGCGGTCACAGACCATGATCGTCCTCGGAACCGACTACGAAGCCGAGGGGCCGCCGATCTGAGCCCGCGGGGAGGACTCGACGGCGGGGCGCGATCGGAACGACTCCGTCGCGCCGGGTTCCGTCGACCTCGACCGGAACTCTCAACTCCGGAACCCTCCGAAGCCCTGGTATGAGCGCACGGTTCGAGGACCGGCTGGGGCTCTCGGCGGAGCGAGCGTGGGCGGCGGCGGTCGCCGCGGTCTCCGCGGTCCTCGTCGTCGGGTCCGTCGTCTTCCCGCGGGTCGTCTACGATCGGTTCCTCTGGCGGTACTTCTGGGGGCCGGTGGCCGCCGACGGACAGGTCGCACAGTGCGCGATCCGCCCCGCCGAGGGCGGGACGGAGCTGCTGACGAGCGCCTCGGCGTGTGCGGACGCGGTCGCGGCCGGCGAGGTCGTCGCGTCCCCCGGTTACACCACCGTCTCGACGCTGAGTTACGTCGTGATCCTGCTCGCGATGCTGATCGGGGTCGTCTTCTTGCTCCGGCGGCTCGACATCGCCACCGAGTTCCGGTTCTTCTACGCGCTGTTCCCGTTCATGCTGTTCGGCGGCGCGCTCCGCACCGTCGAGGACACCGGGATCGCGGCGATACGTGCCGGCGTCGAGCCGCTCATTCCCTTCCCCTGGAGCGCGCTGATCATCAGCCCGTTCATCTACTTCACGGTCTTCGCGGTGACGCTGCTCTGCGTGATGGGCGCGTACGCGCTCGAGGACCGCGGGATCGTCGACGACTACGCCCCGCCGCTGTTCGGCGCCGGGGCGCTCGCGCTGGCGCTCTCGGTCGGGTATCTGGCGTTCCTCGCGGCCACCACTGACTACGTGACCTTCTACCCGCAGGTGATCGGGCCGATCCTCCTGATCGCGAGCGTCGCCGCCGCGGTCACGTGGAAGCTGATCGAGCGGTTCGAACCCTCGATCAACCGCGGGACCGGGTTCGCCGGCTTCGTGATCATCTGGGGCCACGCGATCGACGGGGTCGCGAACGTGATCGGACTCGACTGGATGCCGGCGCTGACGGGGACCGGGAACCTCTTCCCGAAACACGTCGTCAACGAGCTGGTCGTGAACTGGACCGGTCGATTGCTGCCCGACTCGGTGCTCGCGGTGACCGGCGACGCCTGGCCGTTCCTGCTGGTCAAACTCGCCGCGGCGACCTTCGTCGTCTGGGTGTTCAACGGCGAGCTCTACGAGGAGTCGCCGCGGTACACGCTGTTGTTGCTCATCACCGTCCTCGCCGTCGGACTCGGCCCCGGCACGCGCGACATGCTGCGGGCGACGTTCGGCGTCTGATCCGGCACAGTCCGCGCCGGTTCGGTCCCCTGGCTTACGTCTGTGGGTCGATTCCGTCCAGTCTCGCCACGTCGTCGTCGGTCAGCTCCAGTCGCGAGGCCGCGACGTTCGACTCGAGGTGATCGACGCTCGACGTGCCGGGAATCGGGAGCGTCACTTCCGAGTGATCGAGCAGCCACGCGAGCGCGATCTGCCGGGGCGTCGCGTCGGTCGCATGGTCGGCGGCGACCGCCTCGAGCACCTCGGCGACCTCGTCCTCCTCGACCGCGTACATCGGTCCCCACGGGATGAAGCCGACGCCGTGGCTCTCACACGCCCGGAGGACGTCCTCCTCGTCGCGGTTCCCCACGTCATAGCGGTTCTGGACCGTGGCGATCTCGACGACCTCGGTGGCGGCCTCGAGCTGTTCGACGGTGACGTTCGAGAGGCCGACGCGGTCGATCTGTCCGGCGTCCTTCATCTCGGCGAAGGCGTGGACGGACGCTTCGAAGTCGGCGTCGGGGTCGGGTCGGTGAAGCTGGTAGAGGTCGATGGCGTCGACGCCGAGCCGGTCGAGGCTACACAGCACCTGGTTCTTGAGGAAATCCGGGTCGCCGTGAGGGATCCAGTCACCGTCGCGGTTCCGGAGCAATCCGGCCTTTGAGGCGACGACGACGCCGTCGTCCGTGCCGAGCGCCTCGCCGATCAGCCGCTCGCTGACGCCCGGTCCGTAGGAGTCGGCCGTGTCGACGAAGTCGACACCGAGGTCGACCGCCCGCCGTATCACCGACTTCGCCGCCCGTTCGTCTTCCGGCCGGCCGATGACGTCCTCGCCGGTGACGCGCATGCCGCCGAAGCCGAGTCGGTTGACCGTCAGTCCGTCGGCGAACTCGAAGGTGTCGTCGGGATCGACGTGTTCCGTGGCCATACCGACGCCTCGTCCGCCAGCGGCAAAGCCGTGGGGGTCCGCGTCCCGAAGGAACTCCACCCCACTCGAAGCTTTATGACCCGTCCGACCGCACTCGGCGCATGGTCGAATTCGAGCGGTTGGTATTGACGGGCACGCCGCGCGAACGCGGGATCGAACACGGGGAGCACTTCGCCGACGAGGTCGCCGCCAACGTCGAGACGTACCGTGAGCGGTTCTCCCACGAGGGCGTCGACGTCGACGCCCTCCGAGAACAGGCCGCCGAGTACGTCGAGTACATCGATCGCGAGAGCCCCGACTACGCCGCGGAGATGCGCGGCGTCGCGGAGGGCAGCGGCGTGGACCTGGCCGACGTGGCGATGCTCAACGTCCGGTGGGAGGTGATCTACCCGGCGTGGAAGGCGCAGACGGAGAAGGCGAACGAGGCGGCTCCCGTCGAGGATACGGCGGAACCCGAACCGCCGGTCGACGGCTGTACCAGCTTCGGGGTGATGCCGTCGGCGACCGCGGACGGGACGACCTACATGGGACAGAACTGGGACTGGCTCGCGCCGATCGCGGACACGCTCTTCCTGATGGAACTGCGCCGCGAGGACGCGCCCGACGTGCTGGCGATGACCGAAGCCGGGATCGTCGGCGGGAAGGTCGGCGTGAACGAACACGGCATCGGGATCGCGGTCAACGGCCTGATATCCGGCGACGACGGGGGAGACGGGTTCCGCAAACCCTACCACGTCCGGTTCCGTGAGGTGCTCGACGCCGAGCGGTACGACGACGCGCTCCGGCCGATACTGGAGACCGACCGCGTCTGCTCCGCGAACGTCCTCGTCGGCCACGCCGACGGCGAGCTGATCGACCTCGAGGCCGCTCCGGAACTCGTCAACGCGATCTACCCCGAGGAGGGCGTCCTCACGCACTCGAACCACTTCGAGACCGACGCCGTCGAGAGCGTCAACGAGCGGCGCGGCCCGAGCACGCTATACCGCGCCGAGCGCCTCCGTCGGTTGCTCGTTGCGGAGGCCGAAAGCGGCGGTGACCCGGAGAATCGAGGGATCGACTCCGCCGCGATCCGGGACTCCCTCCGGGATCACTTCGGTCGGCCGTCGAGCATCTGTAGCCACGTCGACGAGTCGCTCCCCGAGGTCGAACACGGCCAGACCAACGCCAGTCTCGTGATCGACCTTCGGGAACGGCGGATACTCGGACAGCGCGGCCCGCCCTGTGAGGGGGAGTACCACGAGTACGCGCTCTGATCCACACGGGGCGGAATGGAAGTCACAGCTCGATGGAGTCGCCTCGGTCAGCGACGCGGAACCCCGCGGACTCCAGCCGCTCGCGCGCGTCCGATCCCGGATCGAGGAGGGGATTCGTGTGGTTCAGATGGGTGAACAGGACCTCGGTGTCGGCGTCCGCGAGGGCGTCCATCGAGGACGAAACCGTCGGATGCGGAACGTCCTCGACGCGGTCGATCTCGTCCCGGCTCCAGAAGGTCCCGTCGACGAGCGCCACGTCGACGTCTCGAATCAGGGACTCGACGCGTTCCGTCAGCGTATCGACGTCGCTCGCGTAGAGAAGCGATCGGTTCGGGCCGTCGATCCGGTACGCCAGCGTTCCGGTCGGAAGCGACTCGCGGTGGGCGACGCGGAACGGCGTGACCGAAGCCTCGGTAAGGGGAACGGCGGCGTCGTCGACGACCGACCGCAGGTCGACGTTCCGGTCGTCGACGAGCGATCCCAACGGTTCGTTCTCCCTGATCACGTCCCGGAGTCCGAGAGTGGCGTAGACCGGGAGTTCGTCCGCGTCGACGGACTCCCGTCCGAAGTACAGCAGTCCGGTGAGGTGTCCGAGGTGGGCGTGCGTCAGGAACGCGCCGTCGGGGATCTCGGTCAGTTGAAAGCGGACGTCGGGCGTCGCGTCGAAGAGGTACCGGCCGTCGTCCTCTAAGAGGATCGCGCTCGCGTATCGCGTCCGCTCGGGGTCCGCACGCGCGGTCTCGCAGTTCTCACACCGACATCCGAGGTGCGGGACGCCGGCGTCCTGGGCGGTTCCGAGGATCTCGACGGTACTCACGGTACCCGTCTGCGGGCCGTCGGCGTATCAAGATGGTGGTGTGAGACCGACATCCCGGACACTCCTCCGCCGTCGTGTTCGACGGGTAGCGGACTCATCCTTCGGTATCTCGAGTGGTCCATCGACGACACTGACCCCAAAGCGTATGTCACACACACGAGTGAATTTCTCATGGTACGACACATCACGACGGATGCGGGCTACGACAGCGACTTCCCCTTCTCACAGGGCGTGATCCACGGGGACACCGTCTACACGGCCGGCCAGATCCCGAAGGACCCCGAGACTCGGGAAGTGATCGGCGAGACGATCGAAGAACAGACACACCAGACGTTCGACAACCTCGAGGCCGTCCTCGAGGCGGCCGGGACCTCGCTCGAGAACGTCGTGAAAACCACGGCGTTTCTGACCGACATGGACGACATCGAGGGATTCAACCGAGTGTACCGCGACCGGGTTCCCGAGCCGTACCCCGGACGAAGCACCGTCGAGGTCGCCGCGCTCGCCATCGACGTCACGGTGGAGATCGAGATGGTCGCCGCCATCGAGTGAGCCGATCGAAGGATCGGCGCGACCTCGCCGCCCCCGCTCACCCCGTGACGCGCCGGTATCCGGAGCGGGCCAGCCTCGCGGAACCGATCAGCGTCAGGACGGCCGTCCCGAAGACCACGCCGGAGTGGACGGCATCGAACGACGGAAGCGGCGTGTACCGCCCGACGACGAGGAGGACGACGAACGCGAGCCACACGAGCCATCCGCCGACCGCGATCCGATGGAGGACGTTCACGGATCCGGATCGTCGAGCCCGTCACTTATCGTTACCCGACGAAAGCGCACACGGAGACTACTTCCGTCGGTTACTCGTTCCCGGACGGTCAGTTCTGTAGCCGACTGAGCGGGGGTCCGAACGAGACCGACCTCCGTTCGGTTCGGAACCATTGAGTGACCTCCCAGTAATATATTAGATATATAATATATTCATGGATTCATTCCATCAGACCAAGCACCTATGAACGAGATGCCACACGTGAGAGGGCACCGTTCGGTCACGGAACGAACTCGGACCGTGAATACGCCGGTTCCGAGTCGATCACGTCGCCATGATGCGATCTGGACGACTCGGTATCCGTCCGTGAGAAAGCGGGCCGGGCGCGATTTAAACGCCTCACGCCGTGTACCCGGCGTACACGGGCGCTCGGCAGGTGATGGATACCGGGAGATCGCTGTTGGTGAGTTGAGCGCGAGGCCCACCAATGACAACCGATCTCAAGCCGATCGATCCGCAGGAAGCAAAGGAGTGGTATCTCGAAAACCGTCGCGGCGAATTGGCGGACGCGACCTACAAGGCGCACAAGTATCGACTCTCTCCCTTCGTTGAGTGGTGCGATACCGAGGGAGACGTGAGCAACATGAACGACCTCAGCGGTCGGCACTTCCACCAGTACAAGAAGTGGCGACGGGAGAAGGGCGACTGTAACAAGGTCACGATGGCGACGCAACTGAGTACGCTCAAAGTATTCATCGACTTCTGCGAAACCATTGACGCTGTCCGTCCCGGTCTATCCGACTACATCGATCCGCCGACGATGAAGAACAAGGAAGACGTGAACGACGACTACGTCGATGCGGAAACTGCTCAGGCGATTATCGAGTACCAACGGAACTTCAACTACTCCCAACGCGAACACGTCATCTTCGAGCTACTATGGCACACGGGTATGCGAAACGGTGCGCTCCGGGCTATCGATCTCGATGACTACGACAACGAAGAGCGTACTCTCGAAGTACATCACCGTCCGGATCAAGGAACCCCGCTAAAGAACGGGAAAGAAGGCCAACGCGTCGTCTCTCTCAAGCCGAAGGTCAATCAGATCGTACGGGATTACATCGACCACCATCGGTTCGGTAAAACAGATGAATCTGCTTTGTTGAATCCGATGACGGCGTGGGGATCACTGTTTGAGAGCCTGTTCGAGGTTGTAGACTACGGCGGTCAACACGAGCTCGCGGAACTCGCGGTACCACGCGCGAGGGTGGA
>NZ_FXTD01000011.1 GCF_900182635.1 Halorubrum cibi
ATCATCCGTGTCGGACACCGCTGACGCGGTGTCCTTGTCCTCTTCGACTCCACAGCAGCAGCTCAGCAGTATCAACAATCTCCTACAGAAGAGCGTACGGTGTAATTCGACTTGATTTCTCGTGTTCAATTCCGCAATATTCGTTTGTATATCTGTCCCCGAATGCGAGCAGGAAGCAATCTTATGGGAATTCGGATGAGGAGATTAAACACAAATCTAGGAAGAGATATCGAACCCATACGTAGCAACTGCCTCTGGACAGTATAGTCAGTTTTTGCGTACGAAATACCTCCACGACGGTGGTAGAGATCGTCACCAGCATGGCACTTGACCAGTACAGTAGGTAAATTTTCCAACATATATCCTTGAGACAACATACGCATCCACAACTCATAATCTTGCATTGACCGCAGCGACCGATAGTTTCCCGCCCCAATCACAGCACTCCGACGGAACATCACGCTTGGATGATTCATTGGGCACCGAAACCGACCCATAGAAGCGATGTCTTCATAGGTGGTCGGTACTTCCCGAATCTGATTTAGATCGTCCGGATCTTGATTGAATTCTCCGATATACCCGCCAAGAACGTCTGTCTCCCGATTTTTATCCAAATGGTTGAGCTGTTGCTCGAATCGGTCTTCCACCGCGATATCATCGGAATCCATCCGGGCGATCCACTCGTGAGAACACGCCTCGACGCCGTGGTTCAGCGCAGCCCCTAATCCCTGATTCGTTGGGAGAGACCTCCGAGTGAGCAGATCCGGATGTGCCGACTCGAAGTCGTCGAGAGCCGCTTCGAGTTCGGTAGTCAGTGGTCCGTCAGCAACCACGACGATCTCGTCGGGTCGTACCGGCTGATCGATCACGCTCTGGAGCGCTCGCAATAGGTCATCAGGATCGTCGCCCTCGTACGTGGCGATCAGAACCGAGAACTGCCGATCACACATGGCTAGAAGTACGGCATGAAGAGAGTTCGTTCGGCTCGACTGCTCTTCCTTCGTCGAAACTGGAAAGCGTCACTTCGTCCGCCCGCGTCGTGAGCACGGTCACGTCGTGACCCATCGCGGCCTGATCTCTCGACATCGCGTGAACGTGGTAGTCCCCCCCGCCCTTCGTATCGGGATAGATCCACGGCGCGACCCGGAGAATTGGCATTACGTCTCCCTACCGAACGCCCGCAAACAAACGTACCGATCCGCACCCGCCGACTCCATCTACGGCAGTCGCACCGAGCCCTCGCCCGAGAGCATGGCCGTCGAGGCACACACCGCCTACGAGGCCTCCAAGCTCGCTCGCGAGCGCTACGCCGAGTACTACGCCAACCACCATGACATGAACGTGGCGGGCCTGCGCTTCTTCTCGGTGTACCAGGGCTTCGCCGGCAACGAGGAACACAAGGGCGAGTACGCCAACACGGTCGCGCAGTTCGCGGACGCCATCGCCCGCGGCGAGGCCCCCGAGTTATTCGGCGACGGCACGCAGACCCGCGATTTCACCCACGTCGAGGACGTCGCGCGCGCCTGCGAGCTCGCCGCCGACCACGAGCTGACCGGCGTCTACAACGTCGGCACCCAAGAAGCCTACTCCTTCAACGAGATGGTCGACCTCATCAACGACGCGCTCGGCACCGACATCGACCCCGAATACGTCGAGTGCCCCTTCGACGGCTACGTCCACGACACCATGGCCGACTACTCCGCCTTCCACGACGCCACCGGCTGGGAACCCCAGATCGGCTTCGAGGAGGGCGTCCAACGCGTCTGTCGACCCTATCTCGAGGATGCTCCCGAGATGAACTAGGCGGGACGCGACCGAGATAGAAAGCGAAACAGTTTCGAACTGCTCCGTGACCTTCGGTCGACTGACGGTTACGGAATGAGAGAGATCAGCGACTTTTTCAGCAATCTTCGCCCCGATTCCGTGAGTTCGCCTTTCGTATTCCCGTTCATGATCGTCCCAGGAGCGATCGTGTAGAGTGCCCACGGCATCAGGTACGACGTGTCGGTGAAGGAGATGCCGTCGAGATGCTCGTCCGTGAGCTCTGGTGTGGTTTGCTGGTACGCTCCGGCGCTCGTTCCGACACACATCACGGTACAATCGGTGGCACTGAACGGGTGTGTCTCGTGAGCGAGCACGACCACCGGCCTCTGAGGGTGGGCACCCGTCGGATCCCGTGCCAAGCAAACGTCCCCTGCTGAGAGCTTACTCATCCGAGCCGTCCATCTCGTTCTCTAGCGCTTCCAGCTCCGCATCGAGTTCCTCGTCAGTCCGACCGTCACCGATCCGTCTCTCGGGTGTCTCGGGAGTGGTCTCCTCGTCGCGGTGGTGACCGAACAGCCGATGTGTTTGGTCGAGACTGGAGACGTACCGCCGGACGTCGTCGCGATCACCCAGGGCGTGGTAGTAGCCGTCATCGGTTTTCCCCAGATAGTCGTCGTCGTAGAGACGTTTGAGCGTGGTCGTGGCGGTTCCCCGAGGGATGTCGAGAGCCTCCGTGACGTCTTTCGGAGAGTATCCCCACTCGGGGTGTTGATAGAGGTATTTCACGATATCCGACTTCGTGGTCCCCGGCCGAAGGGCGAGTTCGGGGTCGTGGTCCTTGAGGAGTATTGGCATTGTGTATTCGAATGTAGTTGATTGTATTAGAAAACCGTTTCGGTCAGAGTAGACACATCAACGATCGCTGAGTCAGCGAAAGCTTACGGTCTGCGGCATTCCACCGCTAGACATGACCGAGAGAGAACAGGGAGAACACGACTTGGGTGAGCGATCGTCACTCCTTCCGGAACACAGTATGCTGTCGCTCGAGGAGTATCTCGCGATGCAGCGAGCGATCGGCAACGAGACGCGGTTTCGGGTCCTCGATCTGCTCGTCGAGGAAGGCGCACGAGGGGCCACGGAACTCCGGACCGCACTCGATATCGAGTCGAACACGCTTCACTATCATCTCGACGAACTCGTCGACGTTGGCCTCGTGGAGAACCGAAAGCGAACGGAGCCGTCGAGCGACGGACTCTACTCGTACTACCGGGCGACTTCCCTCGGCGAGGGGATCCTCGAACACGGCGTCCGCGAACTGATGCGCGAAGAGTGGGAGCTCCTCGATGCCTACGGGGAGTGAGACACCGGCGACGTCCGTGTTCTGAACGGCGCCACAGGTTTCGACCACCTGTGAACCCGGGGTGAGTTCACGAGGTCTGGTATCGGGTCTTCACCGATGTGCTTCCGGAGGAGTACTGCCGAGTTACTCCGTGTCGTCCTCGTCGTCGTCCGCGAGAGCGTCGTATAACTCGGCGTGTTCCTCGACGTCTTTCGCCATGTCTCGCTCGCTCTCCCAGTTCATCGTACTCGAGGACAGGGCACGTACTCGTGAAAAGTGTTGCTGACGTACGGTCAGTGCTCCTTTCGACGAGGAGATCCCCTCAAGGTGGCGCGATCGGGAGTGTATCTCTGCCGTATACACGGAGATCGGCTTCCGGGAGGACGTCGAACGCGTCCGTGCGCCCTACCGCGAGGCCGACGCTCCCGGGACGAACGGGGCGGGATACTCCTCACCGACGTACACAAACGAACGATCGCTACGGCGCGACCGTCCGGAACCGACCTACCAGGTCAACCCCTCGTAGGTGATCCCCTCGCGCCGCTCGATTATCCGCCGGCCGTCGACGACCACGGACTCGGCCATCGCGTCGAACTCCTCGTCCAGCGCCGCGAACTCGTCCCAGTCGGTCGCGACGACCGCGCCCGACGCGCCCGCGAGCGCGTCCGCGGCCGAGTCCGCGTACTCGATCTCGGTCTCGGAGAACACCTCGCGCATGGTTTCCGTCGCGACGGGGTCGTAGCCGACGACCGCGGCTCCCCGCTCCAACAATCCCTCGATCAGGGGGATCGCCCGGGAGTTGCGCACGTCGTCCGTGCCGGGCTTGAACGCCAGCCCGAGGACGGCCACGCGCTCGCCCGCGACGTCGACGTGCTCGTCGAGCAGCGCGAGCAGGCGCTCGGGCTGCCGGTCGTTCACCTCGACAGTCGCCTCCAGGAGGGGCGGCTCGTAGCCGACCTCTCTCGCAGAACTAATTAGTGCGTCGACGTCTTTGGGAAAACACGATCCTCCCCAGCCGACCCCCGACCGCAGGAACCGCTCGCCGATCCGGTCGTCGAGTCCGACCGCCTCCATCACCTCGTAGGCGTCGAGCCCGAACTCCTTGCTGACGTTCCCGAGGTCGTTGGCGAGCGAGATCTTCGTCGCGAGGAAGGCGTTGTTGGCGTACTTGATCAACATGGCCGTCTCCGGGTCCGTCCGGACGACGGGGCTGTCGGTCGACTCGATCAGCGGCGCGTACAGCTCCTCCAACGTCGCGAGCGCCGACGCCGATTCCGTCCCGAAGACGATCTTGTCAGGGTTCCGGAAGTCCGAAACGGCGGTCCCCTCACGGAGGAACTCCGGGTTCGTCGCGAGCTCCACGTCGCCCGCGAGCGCACCGGCGTCGGCGTCACCCCGGTCCAACCCGGTCGCGAGAGCCTCCCGAACCCGACCGAGACCCGGCGGCGTGATCGTCGACTTCACGACGACGAGGTGTTCGCGGTCGCCGTCGAGTCCGGAGAGCGCCTCGCCGACCATCTCCGCCGCCGCCGACAGCGGTCCGAGGTCAATGCTCCCGTCGGACCGCGAGGGAGTGCCGATCGCCAGGAAGGTGAGGTCCGCGTCCGCGAGGTCGGCGTAGGAGGTCGTCGCCCGCAGTCGGGTGCCGACGTGCTCTGCGAGCAGGTCGTCGAGGCCGGGCTCGTGAAGCGGTGCGCGCCCCTCGTTGATCGTCTCGACGACGGACTCGTCGATGTCGATGGCCGTGACTTCGTGGCCCATCTCCGCCAGACACGCGGCGAGCGTCGTACCGACGTAGCCGCTGCCGACGACGTTGACGTTCATGGACGAGACGACGGGGAGCGAGGACAAAAACCGCGGGGTCGCGGTTCGAGCCATCGAGTCGGTACACGGTCACCACACTCGCGTCGAGTCGTCCGCACGAGTGGAAATCGACCCCCCGAAGACCGAATCCTTATACGCCTATGACAGAAATCACCGTCCAATGAAAGCCGTCGTACTCGCGGCCGGCAAGGGCACGCGCCTCCGGCCCCTGACCGATGACAAGCCCAAGGGAATGGTCGAGGTGGACGGGAAGCCGCTCATCACCCACTGTTTCGACCAGCTCATCGACCTCGGCGCGGACGAGCTCATCGTCGTCGTCGGATACATGAAGGAGGTCATCATCGACCACTACGGCGACGCCTACGAGGGCGTCCCGATCACCTACACCCACCAGCGCGAGCAGAAGGGGCTCGCCCACGCCCTCCTGACCGTCGAAGAGCACATCGACGAGGACTTCATGCTCATCCTCGGCGACAACGTCTTCCAGGCGAACCTCCAGGACGTGGTCCGCCGCCAGCGCGAGGACCGCGCGGACGCCGCCTTCCTCGTCGAGGAGGTCTCCTGGGAGGAAGCCTCCAGATACGGCGTCTGTGACACCAACCAGTACGGCGAGATCACGGACGTGGTCGAGAAGCCCGAGGACCCGCCGAGCAACCTCGTGATGACCGGCTTCTACACCTTTTCACCCGCGATCTTCCACGCGTGTCACCTCGTCCAGCCCTCCAACCGCGACGAGTACGAGATCTCGGACGCGGTCGACCTCCTCATCCAGTCGGGCCGCACCATCGACGCCATCGGCCTCGATGGCTGGCGGATCGACGTGGGCTACCCCGAGGACCGCGAGGAGGCCGAACGTCGGCTCAGCGGCGATGCTGGGGCCGAACCGGACGAGTCCACGGACGAGACGGTAGAATCGGACGCGTAGCGCGTCGGTGACGACAACTACCCCGGACCGATCGAGTAATTCTTCCACGTAGTCACGGTTATTACACAGCGGACGGCGCAGAAACGGGCCTCAGGACACCGAACTCGGGACCGTTTCGAGTCGTTTCGAGCCGCTGGTAGGGTATCCGACACCAATACGGATCCCGTCGGCGGAATTTTTTTGTGACGATACGACGTTCTCTCACGCGTATGGATCCGAGTGCCGATCGTTCGCAGATACGCTCCACTCTCGAGGAGGTAGTCTGCGCCGATCCGGACGTCGTCTTCGCCGTCGCGTTCGGATCACGACTCTCGGATGCGTCGACGCCGTCGTCCGATCTCGATGTTGCCGTCAAGTTCACCGCGGACCTTTCCAAACGAGAGCGATTCGAGAAGCGGTGTTTCCTGTCCGGCGACCTCCAAGGTGAGGATCGTCCGTTCATCGACGTCTCCGATATCGAAACGCTCTCGCTGGACGTCGCAAACGACGCCGTGAACGGCGAACTGCTCTGTGGCGATGAACGGGCCTTCGATGCGTTCAAAAGGAACGTCGAAGCGGAATTTGGCAAGCAACGGGAGACGATTCGGCGTCGCCAACGCGCGGTCATCGATCGGATAGCGGAGGACGGATTACGTGGTTGACGAACGGGTCGTTTCCGTCAAGCTCGAACAGATCGAGCAGTACCACGGCGAACTCAACGCGAAACGAGAAACGCTTTCTCGCGGTGATTTTCTCTCGAGTACGACCGAACAACGTGCCGTCGAACGAATGTTCGAAAACGTGATTCAGGCGTGTGCTGACCTCGCTCAGCATATCGCCTCACGCGAGTTCGGATTCGCCGGGACGACGTGTGAACTACCCCACCCTACTCGCTCACGGCTGACGCCGTTCGCTCCTTGAGGGTGGGGCTTCCTGTTTCCACGACGCGCTTTGCAGATACAGGCGTATCCACAGGGAGCGCAGTCTCCACAGGCGTTGATTCGGAGTATCCCACTCCTACTTCTTCAAGACCACGAGAAAGGATGTTCCACGCCGCGTTCGCATCCCTATCCGCTTCAAATCCACACGCCGGGCAGGAGTGTTCGCGCATCCACAGCGGTTTCTCAGTCTTCACACCACAGGAAGCGCACTCCTTTGTCGTCCCGCGCGGGTTCACGGCGACGAAGTGCGTCCCTTCACGTTCACACTTGTATTCGAGCATCCGCAGGAACGTTCCCCACGCCGCTCCCGCCCGATTTCGTGAGTTTCTGGGGAGTTCGACCAGCCCTTTCGCATCCAAGTCCTCAACAGCCACCAAGTCGTACTCGGTGGCGTAGTAGTTCGACAGCTTGTGGAGAAAGTCGCGGCGCTTTCGCTTGAGATCAGCGTGGCGTTCCGCCACGATTTGTCGTTGTGTCTCCCAATTCGTAGAGCCGTGTTCCTTCCGCGAAAGGTCGCGTTGGGCGCGTTCCAATCGTTCGCGCTCGTCGCTGAAGTCGGGACTTTCGATGGCGTACCCATCGGTGTCGTGGGCATACTTGAGAATCCCCACGTCGATACCAACGCACCGATCTGGATCGGTTGGTTTCTCAGGTGTCTCTTTCCCGTCGACAACGAATGAAGCGAACCAGTCCCCAGTTGGCTCCTTCTTAATCGTGACTTGTTTGATCGTCTCGGTGTCGGGGATTGTGCGGTGTTTGATGAGTGGAACATCCGCAAGTTTCGACAGCGACAATACGGTCTGACCGTTCTTACTATCGAACTCGAAGCCAGACTGTATGTAGGTGAAACTGCGGAAGTCCTTGGGAGCCTTCCAGTCGAGGCTTCCGACGTTGTAGCCGTTCTGTTTCAACTGGGAGAGGGCTTTGATGCTGTCTTCGATACGCATGACAGCGGCTTGTGCGACCGTTGAATAGAGGTCATTTAGTTCATCCCACCAGACTTTAAGATCGGTGAGCTGATCGCGTACTTGGCGTACTCGTTGGTTGAGTGTTCCCGCCGATTCGGGGATTTTCTCAAATTCGTTGAGTGCGTGATTGTAGAGTTGCCTACAGGTATCTCGGTGTTGATCCAACAGCTCACGCTGTTCAGGCGTGGGATCAAGCCGGAATCTGTAGGTGTAGCGCATTGACTATTCGTCGGAGGCTGAGGTTCGGACGATTTTCACGTCTGCACCACGCCATCGCTTCGGAACGAGAACGTGTGCGCCGTTGCCGGTCGGCTTCACCTCTCCCTCAATGACTTCGTGGCCTTCTACTTCGTGTCTATCCATCATCTGTGTTTAAATATTATTTCAACTTGACTCTATCGGTGGGGTGGTTGGGCAGCGAGTACGAACGTGTTTGAGACATGATGACGGCGGTGTATCCCCTCCCTACTCGCTCCCGCTGGTCGCTCCTTGAGGAAGGGGGCTTACCGCCTGTATTCTGCTAAAATCGGGTGTCTGTACCTCACTACTCTATAAGTGAGTCGCGTGCGACCGTCCACGCCATGTACGACGCGGTCGTGGTCGGCGGGGGCATCGTCGGCTCCTCGGTCGGATACCACTTGGCGCGCGCGGGAGTCGAAACGCTGCTCGTGGACCGCTGCGATCCGGGTCGGGCGACGACCGCCGGCGCGGGCATCGTCTCCCCAGGCACGAGCAGCCGCACCGCGGACGACGACTGGTTCGCGTTCGGGACCGCCGCCGGCGACTACTACTCCGAGCTCGTCGATCGGCTCGAGGCGGACGGCGTCGACGACACGAGCTACGCCGAGGTCGGACTGATCGCCGCCGCGATCGACGACGACGAACTCGGCCCCTACGAGGAAGCGACCGCCCGGATCGAGGCGCGACGCGACGAACTCCCTGACATCGAGGAGATCGACCCGGCCGCGGCGACCGACCGCGTCCCCGCGCTCGCGGAGCCGCAACGGGCCTTTCACGTCCCCGACGCCGCTCGCGTGAACGGGGAAACCTTCGCACGCGCGCTGCGGGAGGCGGGGCGGACCCACGGCCTCGAGACGACCGAGCGCGACGTGACTTCGATCCGGACCGAAGGCGGCCGCGAGAGCCGACTCCCCGACGGCCGAGACGCCCGGGTGACCGGCGTCGAGACCGCGGACGGCTCTCGGATCGAGGCGGACCGGGTCGTGGTCGCCGGGGGCGCGTGGTCGCCCGCGTTCGGAGACGACTTGGGCGTCGAGATCCCCGTCGAGCCCAAGCGCGGGCAGATCGTCCACCTCGACCTGCCGGACGCCGAGACGGGCTCGTGGCCGGTGCTGAAGGGGTTCCGACACCACTACATCGTTCCGTGGCCGGACGGCCGCCTCGTCGCGGGCGCGACCCGCGAGACCGGGAGCGGCTTCGACCCGCGGGTCACGGCCGCCGGGCTGGAGGAGGTTCTCGGGGAGGCGCTCCGGGTCGCCCCCGGCCTCGCCGACGCGACCGTGATCGAACACCGGGTGGGCCTCCGCCCCGTCTCCGCCGACGGCGTCCCGATCCTCGGTGCGGTCCCCGGCGTCGAGGGCGCACACCTCGCGACCGGCCACGGCGCGACCGGACTCACGCTCGGCCCCTACAGCGGGAAGGTCGTCGCCGACCGGATCACGGACCAGAAATCGGTCCCCGATGCCGTCTCGGTTGCGCGGTTCGCGGACGGCTCGCGGTAGCCGATCTCGAAGACGGGCGATCCCGCTCGGTTCGAGACGCGTTCACGATTCGGGATCGAACCGAATCGAATCGAACCGAACCGAATCGAACCGAATCGAAGCGCTAAACCGCCGCCTCCGAGGATCCGTTCACATGAACGACAAGCGCGTCCTCGTCACGGGGGGTGCGGGCTTCATCGGCTCGAACCTCGCGAACCGCCTCGCCGCGGACAACGACGTGGTCGCCGTCGACGACACCTACCTCGGCACGCCCGAAAACCTCGACGAAGCGGTGAAATTCGTCGAGGCTTCGGTCCTCGAGGACGACTACCCCGCCGACGTCGACGTCGTCTTCCACCTCGCCGCGCTCTCCTCGCGAAACATGCACGAGGAGGACCCCCAGCGCGGCTGCCGCGTCAACGTCGAGGGCTTCGTCAACACGGTCGAGCGCGCCCGAAAGCAAGGCTGTGAGACCGTCGTCTACGCTTCCACCTCCTCCATCTACGGCAGCCGCACCGACCCCTCGCCCGTCGACATGGACGTCGAAGCCCACACCGCCTACGAAGCCTCCAAGCTCGCCCGCGAGCGCTACGCCGAGTACTACGCCAACCACCACGACATGAACGTGGCCGGCCTCCGCTTCTTCTCGGTCTACCAGGGCTTCGGTGGCAACGAGGAACACAAAGGCGAGTACGCCAACACGGTCGCGCAGTTCGCCGACGCCATCGCCGCAGGCGAGGCCCCCGAACTCTTCGGCGACGGCACCCAGACGCGCGACTTCACTCACGTCGAGGACGTCGCTCGCGCCTGCGAGCTCGCCGCCGACCACGAACTGACGGGCGTCTACAACGTCGGCACCCAGGAGGCCTACTCCTTCAACGAGATGGTCGAACTCATCAACGACGCGCTCGGCACCGACATTGATCCGGAGTACATCGAGTGCCCCTTCGACGGCTACGTCCACGACACCATGGCCGACTACTCCGCCTTCCACGACGCCACCGGCTGGGAACCTCAGATCAGCTTCGAGGAGGGCGTCGAACGCGTCTGTCGACCCTACCTCGAGGACGCGACGGAGACGGCGTGAATCGGCTCGGGATCGAGACTCGAGTCCTCTCGCGGTTCAGCTGAACGGGTTGTCGGCGGTCTCCAACCTGCTGATGGCGTCGATGGTGTCGAAGTCATCATCGAACGAGTACAGATACTCGATGTTCTCTCGCTCCATGTAGGCGACGACGGTCGCGTCTCCGAACGCGAGTCCCTCGTAGGTTTCGAAGAGTTCCACCGCGCGATGAAAGTCCTTCTGAGCGGAGTGGATCAGTTCGAAGCCCGCCGAATCGGAGAGCCGATCACGGAGATCGACCGCGATGTCGTGCCGCCGTCGCTCGTGGATCCAGTTTAGAGACTCCAACAGCACGTAGTTCGTGACGCGGGCCGTGGGAAGGTCACCCCGATCGATCGCGTGAACGATGGCTGCTGCCTGGTCGTGACGGCTACCAGAGCTCGTATCCTTGTAGTCGATGAGGACGTTCGAATCGACGACTGCGACCGCCATTCAGGCGTTCTCCGTGAACGCGGGGTCGTCTTCGTGTCCGGCGAGGTCGTGTGTTTCGACGCCGTCACCGCCCATCGGAGCCTGGAGGTCGTCGTCTTCGAACGCCCCGTAGCGCTGTCGGACGACCTCGACAGCGAGATCCCCGCCCTCGGTGACGTTCCAGCGGAGCTTGTCGCCGGGCTCGATATCGAGCCGGCGTCGGAGTGCCGCCGGGATCGTGACCATGCCACGGTCACTGACCGTGGTCTCTTCGGGGAAATCTTCGGCTGCCATACGCACCGGTACACGCTTTGTCACATTACATGTTACGCTACATGTTCTTCGCGAGAGAGGACGCCGGGACCGACCCGGACCGCTCTCGTGACACCAGCGGGCCGGGGTCCGCAGCGAAGTCGGATCGGGCGAACAGGGTATACTCAATGGATCAGGTCGAGATCTCACAGGAGATCTGACGACACCCGGTCCGAAGAAGGAACGGTCAGTCCACCCGCCCTGACGATCACCCCTCCTCGACCTTCCCGTCGCGCCGGTCGCGCTCCCGCGCCTCCGGGTCGCGCTCGTCGGGGTCGCCGTGACCGCCGCCGCCGGGCGTCAGGATCGAGACGGTCGAACCGGCCGCGACGTCGAGGGAGGTCTTCGCCGGAACGGGCTCGCCGTCGACGAGGTTCTCGCCGGTCGCGCCGTCGTCGCCGCCGTCGAGCCCCGCGGGGGCCGTCTGCCGGCGTTCGGTCAGTAGCGAGACGGTGGCGTCGGTCTCGACGGTGACGGTCCGTTCCAGTCCCAGTCCGCCGCGGTATCGACCGTCGCCGCCGCTTCCGGGACGCAACGCGTAGCGCTCGACGCGGAGCGGGTACTCCGCCTCCATCGCCTCTGCGGGCGTGTTGAGCGTGTTCGTCATCCCGACCTGGACGCCGTCCATGCCGTCCTTTCCGGGGCGGGCGCCGAACCCGCCGCCGATCGTCTCGTAGTAGGTGAACTCGCCCGACCGGTCGCCGATGATCAGGTTGTTCATCGTCCCCTGCCCGCCCGCGGGGATCGCGTCCGGGACGGCCGGGGCGAGCGCCGCGAGCGTGACGTCGGTGACGCGCTGGCTCGTCTCGACGTTGCCGCCGACGACCGCGGCCGGTGGCCGCGGGTCGAGAAGCGATCCCTCGGGTGCCGACACCGACACCGGCTCGTAACAGCCGTGGTTCGGCGGGATCTCCGGGTCCGTGATCGCGCGGACGACGAAGTAGACCGCGCTCTTCGCGACCGACAGCGGCGCGTTCAGGTTGCCCGCGACCTGATCCGCGGTCCCGGCGAAATCGACGTCGAGCGACGCGCCGTCGATCGTGATGGCCGCCTCGATCGGCACGTCGTCGTCGGTCACGCCGTCGCCCTCGAGTGCGTCCCGCGCTCGGTAGGTGCCGTCCGGGAGCGCGTCGACCTCGGCCTCGACGCGCTCGCGCGAGTAGTCGATGACGGCGTCGAAGGCGTCGACGAGCGTCGCGCCGTGTTCCTCGAGCAGCTCGCCGACCCGCTCCTCCGCGCGCGCGTTCGCGGCGCGCTGCGCGCGGAGGTCGGCCTCGCGCTCGTCCGGAGTCCGGACGTTCGCGCGGATCAGTTCGTGGACCGCCTCGTTCGGCTCGCCGCCGTCGACGAGCCGGACCGCGGGCAGCCGCAGCCCCTCCTCGAAGATCTCGCGGGCACCGGCGGGCATGCTCCCCGGCGCGCTCCCGCCCACGTCGGCGTGGTGTGCGCGCGACACCGCGAAGCCGAGCACCTCTCCTTTCGGGGCGATCGTCGACACCAGCGTGACGTCCGGCAGGTGGGTCCCGCCCGCAAAGGGGTCGTTGACGACGAACACGTCGCCCGGCCTCGGGTCCTTCTCGAGGACCGTCTCCACCGCGTCCGGCATCGCGCCGAGGTGGACCGGGATGTGTTCGGCCTGCGCGACCATCCGCCCCGACGCGTCGAAGAGCGCCGTCGAGCAGTCCTGCCGCTCCTTGATGTTCGGCGAGTACGCTCCGCGGATGAGCACGTGGCCCATCTCCGTCGCGACGCTCTCGAGTTGGTTCCGGAGGATCTCCAGGGTAACCGGGTCGAGCACGTCGTCGCCGCCGTGGCTCTCGCGTCTCACGTCGTCGCTCACGACTCGGTCACCTCCGCCACCAGCGCGCCGTCTCCGCGGACCCGCACATCCCAGCCCGGCGGAACCACGGCCGTACTCTCGTCGCCCTCGACGACGGCCGGCCCCGCGAGCGTCTCGCCCGGCGGCAGTCGACCGCGGTCGTAGACCGCCGTGTCGCGGACGCCGTCGTCGGCCGTCCCGCCGTCGTCGTTGGCGGCCGTCTCGCCGACCTCGCCGAAGACCGCCTCGCGGGTTCCCTTCCGCGCGTCGCCGGCGGCGTCGTACCCGATCGACGGCGCGCTCCGGGGAACGGTTGCCGTCGCCCGACAGTTCACGAGTTCGACCGGCTCGTCCACCCGGTAGCCGTAGGCGGCGTCGTGGGCCGCCGCGAACGCCTCGCCGGCCGCCTCGGGGTCGAAGGGACGCTCCACGTCGACGGTGAGTTCGAAGCTCTGTCCGGCGTATCTGAGGTCCGCGGCGTGGCGCACGCTCGCCGCGTCGCGGTCGCTCACCTGGGCCAGAAGCTCCTCGGAGAGCTCCGCGTACACCGCATCGATCGCGTCGGGGTCGACCGCCGAGAGGGGGCGCTGGCGGGTTCGGACGGCGTCGCGCTTCTCGTCGGCCGCGAGCAGCCCGTACGCCGAGAGGACGCCGGAGGCCCGCGGGATCACCACGCGATCGATGTCGAGGCCCTCGGCGATCGCGATCGCGTGCATCGGCCCCGCGCCGCCGAAGGCGACGAGCCCGAATCGCCGCGGGTCGTAGCCGCGCTCGACGGTCACCGACCGGATCGCGCGGCTCATGTTCGCGTTCGCGACGCGGTGGACGCCGCGGGCGGCGGCGAGCGGCCCCTCGAGGCCCGCCTCCGCGGCCAGATCGGCGAGGGCGTCGCGGGCGGCGTCCGCATCGAGTGACAGTTCGCCGCCGAGACTGGTGCTCGCGCCGACGTACCCCAACACGAGATTCGCGTCCGTCACGGTCGGCTCCGTGCCTCCCTTCCCGTAGCAGGCCGGGCCGGGGTCGGCCCCCGCGGAGCGCGGCCCGATTCGGAGCGCGCCGCCCGCGTCCACCCAGGCGATCGACCCGCCGCCCGCGCCGACGGTCTCGACGTCGACCATCGGCGTCCGGATCGGCCGGTCGGCGATGACGCCCTCGGTGGTCCGTTCGGCCGCGCCGTCGCGGACGAGGCTCACGTCGCTCGAGGTCCCGCCCATGTCGAAGGTGACGAGGCCGGCTTCGTCGAGTTCGTTCGTTCCACTGCCCCCGCCCGCCATCGCGCTCGCGCCCACGACGCCCGCGGCCGGTCCCGAGAGGACGGTCGTCACGGCGTTTTCCCTGACGGTGTCGGCGTCGGTTATCCCCCCGTTCGCCTGCATGATCCGCGGCTGCGGGACGCCGCGGTCCCGCGCGCGCGCCGAGAGCCCCCCCACGTAGCGGTCGATCGCCGGGCGCACGTAGGCGTCGACGGCCGTCGTCGACGTCCGCTCGTACTCGCGGAACTCGGCGAGCACCTCGTGGGAGGCGGACACCGGCGCGTCGAGCTCCTCGCGGAGGACCGCCGCGACGCGCTCCTCGTTCTCGGGATGTGCGTAGGCGTGAAGCAGGGAGACGGCAACCGATTCGGCGTCGGACTCGCGGATCTCCGCGGCGAGCGCGCGCACCTCGTCGGCGTCGACGGGGCATTCGATCCCGTCGACGGTCGCCCGCTCGTCCACCTCGAACCGGCGGCGTCCCGGAACGAGCGGCTCGGGCTTCTCGGCGTCGAGGTCATAGAGCGACGGGCGGTCCTGCCGGCCGATCTCCAGAACGTCTCGGAACCCCTCGGTCGTGACGAGTGCGGTCCGCGCGCCGTCGTCCTCGAGCAGCGCGTTGACGGAGACGGTCATCGCGTGAGAGAACTCCGAGACGCTCTCGGGGTCGATCCCGGCCGCCGCACAGGCCTTCTCGATCCCGGCCATCACGCCCTCGCTCTGGTCGTCGGTGCTCGGGACCTTCGCGGTCACGAGCTCGCCGTCGAGTGCCAGAACCACGTCGGTGAACGTGCCGCCGACGTCGACGCCGATCCGCCGTGCTCCCATCTACACCACCCCGGCGGCGCGGTAGACCGTCGCCTCCGGACTCTCGGTTGTGTGTCGTGTGTGTTTCATGTAGATCGCTTCGGGGTTACGAGAGGTTCCGGTAGCGGGTGGAAAACGTTGTCGGGGACGTCGCGACGCTACCAGGGAAGACGGAACCGTCGGAGTTCGGTTCCGCAAGTCACTTCCAGACCGTCTCGACCACGTCCGCGCCAACCTTCCAGATCTGTCGCGTGACGAGTTTCATGTCATAAGAGAACGATTGTCGTTTCACGTACTGGAGGTCGTATCGTAGCTTCTCCTCGGGGTCGGTACTTTTCGCGTCGTTGACCTGTGCCAGCCCGGTCAATCCGGGCTTGACGAACCACCGCTTACGCCAGGACTGCTCTTGTGCCTCCAGAAGCGACTCCTCGTCGGTCCACACCGCCCGCGGTCCGACCACGCTCATGTCGCCGACGAGGATCGACCACAACTGGGGAATCTCGTCGAGATGCGTCTGTCGAAGGACTTTCCCCACACGCGTGATCCGGTCGTTCGCCTCATCGTCGACCGGTTCGACCGACTCGCCTTCCGGAACCATCGACCGGAACTTGTACACGTCGAACGTCTCGCCGAACACCGCCGTCCGCTCCTGACTGTAGAGGATCGATCCACCGTCGTCCAGCTTGATCGCGGCGGTGATCGCGGCGATGACCGGACTCAACGCGAGCAACCCGAAAAGCGAGAACGCCACGTCGAACCCCCGTTTCAGGACGTGGTCCTGGACGTCCCACGGCTCGACGTCGACGTCGACGAGCGTCCCCACGTCGTCGTCGTCGGTCAATACCCGGTCGGCGTGTTCGCGGTGGACCTTCGCCGCGACCCCGTGTTCGTAACACGCGTCGAGCGCGCCGAAGAACTCCGCGCGGTCGGTGTGTTCGAAGGCGAGTACCGCCGTGTCCACGTCGTACTCGACGAGCACGTCCTCGATCCGCGAGAGCCCCCCGAGCCGGTCCAGTCCCCGGATCCGATCCCCGCCGTCGGCGACCGCCGTCGCGACCGCCGATGACTCCCCCGATCCCGTGGCGGGGTCGAGCGAACTCGTCGGACAGAGGTAGCCGAGCAGGGGAACGTCCACGTCGGCGGCGAGCCGCTCGATCTCCGCGGGATCGTCGCCGACGACGATCACCCGATCCGCCTCGGCGGTCGGCCGTCGGCGGATCCACACGAACCACGCCGGGAGGACGACGAGCAACACCGGCGTGACCGCGATGAGCGTCGTCCGAGGCAGGCGGTAGGTGTAATCGAAGTAGCCCACGGCCGCGAGCGCGAACATCGCGACCATGACTCGCTTCTGGGCGAGCGCGATCGTATCGAGGATGCGGCGCGGCCGCGGCTTGTACAGCGGAACGAAGGCGGCGGTGACGACGACGACCGTCGTGGCGATCTCGAAGACGAGCTCCGCACCCATCGGCGCGTCCGCCGCCAACCGACCGACCAACGGGAGCCGACCCAATATCGCGTGCGTGACGGCGCTGTTCGCGACGGCGACGGCGACCGCCGTCAACGCCGCGACGCCCGCGACGCTTTCGAGCCGATACCGCCATCCGGAGAGCATCGCCGACAGATACCGGTCGAAATGATAAAAATACTGTGAAGTTACGGACGTGCGTCAGACGCCGATAGACGGGGCGTCGGGGAGGGAATACCGATCGTGAGCCGAGTATCAGCCGCCCGCTGCGACGCGCTCGCCGCCGGAGATCGCGGAGCCGGGGACGGTCACCGTCCGGTTCCCGACCGCGGATCCGGCGGCGGTTTCCTCGGGTCCTCCCTCGACGTCCACCGCGTACTCGCCGGGGTGAGCGACGACGACGGCGTAGCTCCCCTTCGCATCCGTCGTCGTCCGACGCTCGTAGGCGAACGACGCCCCGGGGACCGTGACGTTCGTCTCGACCGTCACGGTCGCGTTCGGCGCGGCCTGCCCGGCGACCGTCGCGCCGCCCACGGGACGGAACACCGCGATCGCGTCCTCCTCGGTGACGTACGCCAGCCGGAACCGACCGGAGCCGTTCGCCGCCGGGGTGGCGCTACCCCACGCCTCGTACAGCTGGGCGTACCCGGAGTCGGGGGGCGGGTCGGCCGCCTCGATCTCGTGTATCGCCACGTACCCCGCCCGCCCTTGGAACCGGTCCGCGTGTGTATCGGGGTTCGGATCGCGGATGAGCGGCTCGTAGTTGCGCTGGGCGTAGCCGTAGGTGTTCGATTCGCCGTTGACGCCGTAGTTGAACATGCGGCTGCGGCCCCACTCGGTCAGGACGTAGTCCGGACCCTCGGTCGCGTTCGCGTCGGCGTCGATCCACTCGATCGCCTCGACCTCCGCGTCGGTCGCCGCGACGTTGTCCATCACCGCCGGCACCATGAACAGGCTCAGGCTCGCGACCAACAGCACGGTCGCCGCGGCGTAGCCGACGTCGCGCCCCGAGACGCCGTCGGGTCGGAGGTCGAGTCGAACTCGATCCGCGCGATCGCCGAAGGGGGTCGGTCGCTCCGCGAGGTCGATGACCGACAGCAGGTACACGAGACCGACGCCGGAGAGCACCGCGACCACGCCCGTGGCCTCGCCCGCGAAGCGGATCTGGACGAGCCCGAAGGTGACGAGCGTCGACGCGTAGCCGACGACCACCAGCCACCGGGGCTCGTGATCGCGCACGCAGCGCGCGCCGACCCACGCGAGGACGGGTAACGCCACGAACAGGAACCAGCCGAAGTGGTCGATCGGTCCGAAGATCACGCCGTAGTCGGCGGCGAAGAGGCTCCGCGTCTCGGCTATCCCCTCCCGTCCCAGAAGCGATCCGACCGTCCGCTCGGCCAGTCGGTCGGCCACGTCGGGGCGGAACCGGTTCAACCCGAACCAGATCGGGGGGACGCTCAGCGCCGAGACGACGAGGTGGATCACCGGATGTGCGTCGAGACGGCCGAGCACGGCCGCGGCGACCGCGACCAGCGCCACGCCGACCGCGACCAGAAGCGGCGCGTACACCGCGACCGGCTCCTGCCACCCCGCGCTCGTGTGAAGGCGGTGGGCGAGCAGGAAGCCAAGCCCGAGCGCGCTCACGACGGGCGTGGCGGCAACGAGCGGATTCCACCCGGCGCGCATGTCCGAGGCCGCTCGCAGCGTCGCGTACACGGCGAGTCCGACGAGGAGGATGGGCGATCCGTTCCAAGAGTGCGCCATCGCGGCGAAGACGACGGCGAGCCCGGCCACCACCAGCCACGTGGCCGGCGACGTGAGGTGACCGAGCCGCGCGTCCGGATCGCGCGTCTCGTGATCGCGTGCGAGCCAGGTCACGCCGACGATGGAGAGCGTGAGCCAGACGTAGTCGATCGCGTGATGATCGAAGAAGCCGATCCCGGAATAGAGCGCGTGCCCGGGAAGCAGCGCCAGGACCACGACCGAAGCCACCGCGATACGCTCGTCGTTCGTCGTCCAGACCGCGATCAGGAAGACGCCGAACCCGACGACGAGAGCGGCGACGACGGGGATCCAGGCCACGATCGCCGCGGCGTCTTCCACCCCGCCGCCGAGAAGCTCCGTCGTCCACCAACCGAGGGTGTACGCGAGCGGCTCGCTGTTGACGCGTCCGCCGAGCACGCCGCCGATGGTCTCGAACGCGAACCGGTCGGGGCTCGCCTCGGCCAGCCGCTCGACCCAGTAGAGGTAGTGGTACGGGTCGTTGCCCGGCAGCACGACGCGACCGTCACGGAACACGCTCCCGATCGTCGCGATCCGGAACGCGAACAGGAAGAGAAACGCCGCGAGAAGGCCGCCGAGCAGGTCGCGATGGAGCGCCTCCCGCCATCCACGGACCGCTCCGCCGACCCATCCGTCCTCCCCGGCCGCCCCGCCAAACGCGCTCGAGATGCCGCCCGATCCGTCCGCGTCTCGACTCGCGTCCGCTGGTTCTCCCTCCAGCGCGGCCCGAACCGCCTCGGGGTCCGCAACCCGGTACTCGTCGCCCTCGCGCTCGACGATCTCTCGCGAGACCAACTCGCCGAAGGTGCCGGAGTCGATGTCGACGTCGTCGAACTCCCACGGGCCGGAGTCGTCCGCCGCGAGGACCGATTCGAGCGCCGACTCGACCGCCGGTCGCTCCTCGAGGAGCTCCCGCGTCGCCGCGTGCGGGTCCGCCATTACCCGACCCTGTGCGGGCGACCGGGTAAAACCCTCCGTTGTCCCGTCCCGTCGGCGCGTTCTCCACTCGCGGCCCGCGCCGCGGGACCGGACGTTTTAGGTCCGGCGCGTCGCCATCGGGCGTACATGGCTCGGATCCGGCTGCCGCTGATCCCACGGGGCGTCCGCTGGGTGGCGGTCGCGCTCGTCGCGCTCGTCATCCTCCTCTACTCCGTCGTGCCCGCGCCCGGCAGCGGCACGTTCCGAACCGGCCCGTTCGGCCTGCTCGGGTACTCCACCTGGCTCCACCTGCTCGCGTACGGCGGCCTCGCTGCGGCGCTCGCGTATACGCTCCACGACTCCCCGCGGCCGGACTGGCAGGTGCTCGCGCTCGTCTTCTGTGCGGTCGCCGCTTACGGGATCGGGATCGAGCTGCTCCAGTCGACGCTCACCGCCCGCACCGCGGCCTACGACGACGTCCTCACCAACGCCTCCGGCGCGGGCCTCGCGGTCATCGGCTGGCGGATCGCGACCCGCTACGTGCGCTTCTATCGCGCCCGCCGCGTCGCGGACCTTCAGGTTCCCGTCGAGTAGGTAGAGAGTTATCAGATCTAACGGGTAGACGATCCACGAAACGATTTAGCGACAGTTCTTTCAGTACCACGTACGTACCACGGAGCATGAGCACGGAAACAGATTCCAACGGCGACATGGTCAAATTGAACGTCAAAGTCCCGAAGCGGCTTTTAGAGGAGATCGACGAACTGGCCGAGGAACTGGAGTACACCAACCGGTCGGAGTTCGTTCGTGAGGTACTGCGCGACACCACGGAACCGATCCTGACGCCGGGAGCACGGGAGGGCGTCTCCGAGGGCTACGCGGACGTCGCGGCGGGACGGACGATGTCCACTGACGAGGCCCGGGAACGCCTCGGTATCGACACGAACTGAGGGCCGAACGGTGGCTCACGAGGTCGTCCTGACCGAAACGTTGGTCGAAACGCTGGAGCAGTTCGAAACGAAGGACGCGAAGCGGATCATCAACAAACTGGAGGACATCGATGAGTTCCCCGATCACTTTCTCGATCGACTCAAGAACCATCCCGGCTACAAGCTTCGAGTCGGAGACTTTCGCGTGCTGATCGACTGGGACAAAGACGACGAGGTACTCTACGCCATCGACGCCTTCGAGCGAAAAAAGGAGTACCGAGAACTCGGGAAGTTCCGTGAGGTGTGGGGATCGTGGCGTGATAACGAGTAGCTCCGGCCACGGAAGCGGTGAACAGCACGAGTACGTTGGTGTCGAGAACGGCCTTCATTCGTCGCCGTCACGCGCGTCGTGAACTCGTCACAACGTCACACGAATTCGACCGAGCACCGCCGCTGGTCGGTGTAGCGTCGCGATAAAGAAATCCCGCGAAGGTGACCGGCGCGGGGCCGGTAATTAGCTTGACGGAGTGGCTGCCTTAGTCGCGACGGCGCGTCGCGAGCAGGGCAGCGGCGATGAGCGCCACGAGGGCGACGAGCGCGCCGAAGCCGGGCGTGCTGTCGTCCGTGGAGTCATCCGTGGAATCGTCGCTAGACGAGTCATCCGTGGAATCGTCGCTGGACGAGTCATCCGTGGAGTCATCGCTGGACGAGTCATCCGTGGAATCGTCGCTGGACGAGTCATCCGTGGAGTCATCGCTGGACGAGTCATCCGTGGAGTCGTCCGCACTGCCGTCGTCGGACGGAGCCTCGACGGTCAGCGTGGCCGTCTGGCTGTCGTCGTTGGTGAAGACACCGTGGTCGTAGTCGCCGGCATCGAGACCGGAGGTGTCGATGTCGGTGAACTCGACCGTGGTGCTCTCGCCGCCACCGAGCTGGACGTCCTGCTCGGCGACCGCGTTACCGCCGACGCGGAACTCGACCGTCTGCGTGGCCGAGGCCTCGCCGGTGTTCTCGACCATCGCGGAGACGGAGATGACGTCACCCTGCGTGACGGTCACGTCCTGCGGGTCGAGACCGGAGACCGCGAAGTTCGCGGGCTCCTCGGGCGCTTCGACGACCGTGCCGTCGACCTCAACGTCGTCGTTGAAGGTGGGCTGCGAGACGGTCAGCGTGTACTCGTCGCCGACGTTCTGCTCGCTGAAGTCGTACGTCGTGGACCACGTGCCGTCAGCGGACACGTTGACCTCGTCGTTCGTCTTCACGAACGAGGGCTGCGTACCGGTCTCGGAGCGGGCGCGGACGGTGAACTCCGTACCGGGAGCCACGTTCGTCGTGCCCGTCACTTCCGCGGACTCGGTCGCGGTGAGGTTGTACGGGTCAGCGTCGAAGGAGGCCTCTGCCTCGTTGATGCTGACTTCCTGGGACACCGTGTTGTAGTAGTTGTCTTCGAACTCGGTGTTCGTGTCGATGTCATCGCCGGGGTTCAGGAGCCGCTCGTCCTGAACCGTGAACTCGACATCGTACGTGTAGTCCTCAGTGTCGTCGAGGCTGGCGCCACCGACACCAGCGAGACCGCTCGTGTCAGCGACGACGTAGTACTCGTCGTTCGCCTCGTCGACGATGATGTCGTCAACGTTCGAGCCGTTGAGCCGGAACGTATCGCGATCCGCGTTCGGACCCGCGCTGCTGCGAGTCTCATACAGGCGGAACTCGATCGCATTGTCGTTGTTGCTGAAGTCGTTGGAGGTGAACTGACCGTTGTTCAGATCCTCGACCAGCTCATTGAGCTGCTGGACCTCCTCGTCGGAGTTAGCGTTGCCCGACTGACCAGCGTAATCGAACAGACCGCCGAGACCGCTCGCACTGACCTGGATGACGGCCGTGTCACCGTGGGCGATCGTGCTCGTCTGCGTGAGCTCGTTCGCCTCGACGGCGCTGGTGATCTCGTCGAGTTGCTCGTCGTCGTCAGCACCCGTGATGTCGTCAGCGTTGCTGTCGGATGCCGTCCAGACCTGGACGCCCTCCGTCGAGCGCTCCTCGATGAAGAGCGTGGCAACGTCGTCGGAGTTGTCGAGCGTGTTGCTCGCGCTACCCGTGCCCGACGAGATGTCGTAGTCGCCGGTTGCGAGGATCTCGTCGAGATCCTGCGAATTGGGTCCTTCCTCGACCTCGATGTCGTCGTCATCGTCGTCCGTGTCGACGACCTCGACGACGTTGTCCGCACCGCCGCTGAAGGAGTTGTCCCCAGCGGTGTACGTGTTGAACCGCAGCGTGATCTCGTCGTCATCACCGAAGTCGGTGATGCTGACGTTGGCCTGGTAGCCGAAGTCGTCCTCGTTACCGATGACGACCGTACCCTCACTCGAAACACCGTCACTGGTCACGGTGAATTCGACGTTGTCACCCTGCTGGGTGGTGAGGCTGGATTCCTCGATGTTGATTTCGCCGTCACCGGCGTCCTCGACGGTGATCGAGGCGGTGTCCTCGGCCGTCGAGTCAGTCACGTCGAACGTGAACTCGTACTCGCCGGCGTCAATGTCGGTGAAGTTCGCGTCGATTTCGCCGTCACTGACAGTGCCGAGCGAGATCGTTTCATCGTCTTCATCAACGTTGGTGACGGTGGTACCAGCGTTGGTGAAGATCTGCTCAAGATCCTCCTCATCCAGACCGTCCGCAGAGACTGTAACCGGGTAGCTGCTACGGAGATCAGACTGGAGATCGACCGCTGTGGTTGCGTCTTCACCGGTGTCGGAAGCGGTGTCATCGTTCCACTCGGCGGAGATATCTTGGACGGAGAGGACGAATGTGTCACTCGAACTGCCACCAGAGCTAGGTCCGGCAATATAGTAATCTCCTTCAGAACGGTCCTCAGTACTGAAGAAGATCACGCCATCACTGGTAGACGTGGTTCGAACGCGTGGGCGCGTGGTTTCATCATCAATCCGCTCATACAGGACGTATTCGGTATCGGCGTCCAGATTACTTACCGCGACCTCTTGACCCTGGAAGACAGATCCAGTGCCGCCGTGAAGGGCACCGGGTGAGCTACTCGGGTCCGTGAAGACCACGTTGGCCACGCCACCGCTATCGGAATCGAGAGCGGCGCCCTCTACGTCATCTACACTGTCACCGTCTTCATAATTGCTGAGTGCGCTGGATTCGCTCTCATTGAACAGATGAGCGGTGTGGACACCGGGGAATCCATCAGTATCATCGACCTCAATGTCGACCTCACCGGTACTCGCAGTATTAACAGTCGTGGAACCTGCGAGGATAGTGTCGCCACCATCTTCGTAGGTCAGAACGACCGTTACGTTGTAGGGTGAGGTACCAGCAAGGTTGGTGATATCTGCCGTTACGCTACCATCATCAATCGCTTGGTCATCAAAAGTAATGGTACTGCTGCTATTGGCGTCCGCAGCGGCAGGTGCCGCAGCGAAGCCGACAGCAACCATGGAGATGACCATGAGGACACTGAAGAAGACCGCGTTGGCCTTCGTGCGTGTGCTATTGTCGTTTGTCATTGTTGTTGTGTTTCGTTCCGCATCGCATCAGTAGCTTTGTCCTGACCTTCGAGACGCGCCCGGTCATCGTCACCTACCCTGTCTCGTTGTACAGCCGGACTCGGTCGGGGATTACTCGTCCACTGACGCATTTCGGATAGGGGTTGCGACCGTTTGTTGTAGGGTTCAGTATAAATGCTTTGTGTGAATTCGTCGTGGCGTGTGAACGCGTCACAAGGCAGTCTGACAGGGGTCAGACGCTCGTTTTCGGTTTTGAGAACGCTCGTTGCGGCGGGGTTCCGTGAATCGTCGAAATCCTTCGGCGTGTTCACTCGTGAGACGTATACGCCGGGATATTCGTTTCGAACGACCGCCGAAGCGTAGTCCACAGGATCTCCGTCGGAACGGATCTCGTAGAGAAGAGCGGACGATCGCCGTCCGGCGTGCGTTCAGTACGTCTCTACGTCGACGTCGAGGCGTTCGAAGTCCTCGACGTTTCGCGTGAGAACCGGTTGCTGGACGAGGTCGTTCTCCAACTCTCTCGTCTTCTCCACGGTGTCTTCATCACCGTTCATCAGGTCGATCGAGAAGGACGTGTCCAAGAGCACGTTACGCGTTTTCCATCTCTGCCGTGATCCCTTCCAACTCCGCTTCCCGCCGATCGCGTCGCTCGTCGATGGCGTCGCGGAAGGTGTCGGCCTCCTCGTCGGAGAGAATGCCCGCGAGTTCCAGGAGCGAGCGCTCTCCAACGATCCGGAGAACCACGTCCAAGAATGTCTCATCCTCGCGTTTGCGGGCTTCGAGGCGCTCATAAGCGTCTTCCGAGAGACGGATGCTCTTCGACATATGTGTACGCTCGTATACAGATTCAAAAAGCTCTTTCTCCGGTGTGGGATCGAACTCGGAATCTGAAGCCACTTTCCGGCCCCACGGAGTCGCCCGCCACCGCCTCAGTGCTCGACCGCCTCCATCAGCGCACCCTGGGTTTCACCCTCCTCGATCGCACGCGGGTGGACGCCCACGAGCACGAGCACGTCCTCGCCGTGTTCGACGGTCGCGACGTGGATGAGCGCCGGAACGCTTCCCTCGGTGTCGACTGGCGCGTCCCCGACGTCCTCGAACCGGATCTCGGTGGCGAACGTGGTCACGGTCGTCTCGCTTTCGAGGATCGTCCGCGTCTCGGTGCCGACCTCCTCGAGGTCGCCGACGCTCCCGCCGTCGACGCCGCCGCTGCCTCCCTGCTCGAGCAGTCGCCGGAGCAGTTCCGCGCCGTCGGCGCGAACCAGCGGGTTGACCGACTGACCCGCCACCGTCGCGTTGGGCGTGCTCGCGACGAGCAGCGACGACGCCCGCTCGGGGTTCTCGTAGCTCGCGACCCACGACGTCGCCGACACCCGCCCCTCGATGCCGGCGACCTCGAACGTCTGCTCGATCTCGAACGACTGTGGGCCCTCGCCCTCGTAGCCCGCCTCCGACAGCGCCGCGTCCGGCACCCGCGCCGGCTCCGCGTCGAACTCGTAGGTCCCGTCCTCGCCGCCGAGACACCCGGCGGCCGCGACCGCCCCCGACGCCGCGACGGCCCCCAACAGTCGTCTTCGGTACATACCCGGAGGTACGTCGCCGTCCCGGTTTAACCGTACCGGCGGACGCGGGCGCGGGCGAGAGTGGCCGCTCCGGGCGGAAGGGGGGCGGCGTCGCTCCCGAGTCGGGCGCGTCCGCCGCGAGGCACAAAGTTCACGTCACCCCGCGCGCGATGTGTGCCAAATGGAACGACGAGGGCAGATCGGCCTGCTGGAGGCGCTCCTCCTCGACGTGGTCCGACTCCACGAGACGTGGATGGAGATCGTCTTCCCCAGACAGCTCGATCCCAGCACGGTGCTTGGCAAGTGGAAGCCGGAGACCGCCCCCCAGACCGTGGGGTACTACCTCTGGGCGGTCCTCGGCACCCCGCTCGTCGCGGTGGCGTATCCGCTGTTACTCGTCGGGTTCGCGACCCGGTTTTACGCCGCGAAGCTCGACTCCGCGGTTACCCGCATCGGGATCGCGGGCGCGGTGCTCGTCGCGACCGTCGTCTGGGGGGCGCTCACGCTCGTCACCTACCTCCAGCTTGCCACCGCAGACGTGATCGCGGTCGGCGCGGCCAGCGTCGTCGCGATCGTCTCCGCCGCCCTCGCCGCCGGGTTCTCGAAGGCCGGCGGCCGTCTCGTCAGCGTCCTGTTGGCGTACCCGTTCGCGATGACCGCGCTCTTCTTGCCGCCCGTCGTGGCCGCGCTCGTCACGCCGACTCTCGAGGCGATCATCCTCCCGTCGAGTTACGACCTGGCCGTCTGGATCCTCGACACGTTCCTCGCGGTCGGCGACGTCAACGAAACGCTCCGGAACGCCTTCGACCTCGAGACATTCGGCGAGCAGTGGGGGCTCCCGGGACTGGGGTACGTCCTGATGTGGATCGGCATCTCGGTCCCGCTCGGCTGGTTCCTCGGCGCGCTCGTCGCGCTCGCGAACCTGGTCCGCCCGAAGCCCGAGGAGTAGCCGACCCTCCACGCCGTTTCCCGGCTTGTTTCCGACTCGGACGACTCGAACGACTCGAACTACGCCTCGATGATCTCGTCGTCGTCGACCTCCTCGGGGAGGCTGATCTCGCCGTCGAGCGAGACGACCGCGTCGCCGCCGACTCTCACCGTCACGTCGCCGTCTCCGTCCGTGACGCCTGCTCCGTCCGTGACGCCTGCTCCGTCCGTGACGCCGTCGTCGCTTCTCCCTTCCTCGGCCGCCTCGATCCGAACTCGAACGCGTCCCGGTCGGTCGACGAAGTGGCCCTGCTCACACCGGATCTCCTCGGGGAAGTCGCCGTCGAAGGCCTCCACCGCGCGGAGGTACCCGCCGACTGCGCCGCTCGCGGTGCCCGTCACCGGGTCCTCGGGGATGCCGATGGCGGGAACGAACGTCCGGCCGTGGAGCGTCGAGTCGGCCTCGAGCGCGTCGAAGGTGAAGGTGTAGACGCCCGCCACGTCGAACTCGGCGGACAGGTCCTCGACCGCGCGCATATCCGGGTCGGCCTCGCCGAGCCGCTCGAGGAAGTTGACGGGAACGACGAGGAACCGGAGCCCGGTGGAAGCGACCGCCACGGGGAGGTCCGCGCCCACGTCGCGCAACGCGGCCGGGTCGATCCCGAGCGCGGAACCGAGACGCTCCGGATCGACGTCGACGGGCTCGACCGTCGGCGACCGCTGTCGCATCCAGACCCGGCCCGATTCGGTCACCGAGATCACCAGGTCGCCAACGTTCGTTCGGAGGACGTGATCGCCGGCCTCGACGGCCCCGTCCGCGAACAGCGCGGCGTACGAGGCGATCGTGGCGTGCCCGCAGAGATCGACCTCGTCGGTCGGCGTGAAATACCGGACCCGGTGGGCGGTTCCCGCCCCGTTCGGTTCCCCGTCAACCCCGTCGATTTCGTCGTCCGCCACGTCCATTTCCCCGGGGTCGAGAGGCGTGAGGAAGGCGGTCTCGGACGCGCCGATCTCGCTCGCGATCCGGCGCATTCGGTCGTCGCTCATCCCCGCGGCGTCGGGCACCACGCCGGCGACGTTGCCGGCGAGGGGGTCGTCTGTGAACGCGTCGACGAGCAGGGTGCGTCGCGTCTCCATGCGATCCCCTCGTTGCGCCCGCAAAAAAGGGTCCCGGGGCGGCGGGGACCGGGCCGTTCGATATCAACCCTTTTGCTCCTCTCCGCCGATGGGGGCGTATGGGCCTCTTCGACCGGTTGCGGGGGAACGACACTCCGCGCGTGGCGTTCGTCGGGATCGACGGACTTCCGTACGACCTCGTCGCGAACGACCCCGAGACGTTCCCGACGCTCTCGGCGATCGCCGAGGCGGGCGACGGCGGGGCGATAGACAGCATCGTCCCGCCGGAGTCGAGCGCCTGCTGGCCCGCCCTCACGACCGGCGTGAATCCGGGTGAGACCGGCGTCTACGGCTTCCAGGACCGCGAGGTCGGCTCCTACGACACCTACGTCCCGATGGGGCGGGACGTCCAGGCGACGCGGGTCTGGGACCGAGCCACCGCCGCGGGCCTCGACGCGACGGTGTTGAACGTCCCCGTCACGTTCCCGCCTCAACGGGACCTCCAGCGGATGCTCTCCGGATACCTCTCGCCCGAGGTCGACAAGGCCGCCCACCCCGAGGAGCTCCGGCAGTACCTCGCGACGGCCGAGTACACCCAGTCGGTCAACGCCAAGCTCGGCCACAAGTCGGACAAGACGGCGTTCATCGAACACGCCCGCGAGACGCTCGACCGCAGAGCGGCGCTGTTCGAGCGCTACGTCGAGCGCGACGACTGGGACCTCTTCGTCGGCGCGTTCACCGCCCCCGACCGGGTCAACCACTTCCTGTGGGGCGATCACCTCGATTCGGGAACGTACCACGAGGAGTTCCTCGAGTTCTACGCCGCGCTCGATTCGCACGTCGGATCGATCCGGAACGCCCTGCCCGACGACGTCACGCTCGTCGTCGGGTCCACCCACGGGTTCACGCGGCTTGAACACGACGTGTACTGTAACGAGTGGCTCGAGCGGGAGGGGTGGCTCGCGTACGAGGACGACGACCACGACTCGCTCGCGGACGTCGGCGGCGACGCCCGGGCGTACTCGCTCGTGCCCGGCCGGTTCTACGTCAACCTCGAGGGACGCGAGCCGGAGGGCGTCGTCCCCGAGAGCGAGTACGACGAGGTCCGTGCGGAACTGATCGCGGACCTGGAGGCGTGGGAGGGGCCGAACGGGAAGCCGGTCGTCGACCGCGTCGTCGAGCGCGAGACCGCCTTCCGAGGCGACCACGACGCGATCGCGCCGGACCTTGTGGCGATCCCGAACTCCGGGTTCGACCTGAAGGCCGGCTTCCGGCCCCGCGACCGCGTCTTCGACCCCGACGGGCCGCGGACGGGGATGCACACCTTCGAGAACGCCGCGCTCTTCGTCGATCACCCCGCCGCGGCCATCGAGGACGCCGACCTCCTCGACGTCGCGCCCACCCTCCTGAAGCTGCTCGACGTGGAGTACGCCCGGACCGACTGCGACGGCGCGAGCCTGGTGTGAGAATCGCGGAGGACGCCCGGAACCTCCATGACGCCCGTTCTACAGGCCGCGTTTCTCGTGTTCCTCGCCGGGATCCTCGGAGCGCTCCTCGTCGGGGCGCGGTCTCGGGACCTCCGGGCGGTCGTGAACGGGATCGCGTCCCTGGTCGCGGCCGCGACGCCGACGCTCGCCGAGTTCGCGATCGCACGCGCGATCGGGACGAGCGTCGCGTTCGCCCCCGAACTCTCGGCGTGGATCGCGGCCGCTGGCTTCCTCCACATGCTGGGGATGTTGGGGTGGTATGAGACCGTCGGGTGGTGGGACCACCTCACGCACACCGTCTCGGCCGCCCTCGTCGCGGCACTCGTCTACGGCAGCCTCCGGGGCCAGCATGCGCTCGCCTCGCAGGTCACCGACCTCTACGCGGTCGGCTTCACCGTCCTGTTCACGCTCGGAGCCGGCGTCTTCTGGGAGTTCGTGGAACTCGCGGCCCGCGAACTCGGCGAGTACGTCGACAGACCGCCGGTGCTCGAGTACTACGGCCTCCGCGACACGGTCCTCGACATGGCCTTCAACGGAGTGGGCGCGCTCGCGGTGATCGCACTCGACGTCCGCGTCTTCACGTCGATAGCGGAACAGATCCCGCGGATCGCGGGAGCGGTCCTCGCCGGGGGCACCGTCCTCCTGTTCGTCGGCACGCTCTGTCTCGGAGTCGCACTCGAGACCGTTCGAACGGACGCGACCGACGCGGGATGAGTCACGGAACCGTTCGACGACCGCCGACACGACGACCGCCGACGCGACGACCGCCGAAACCGCCAACGCTTATTCGGTGCCGTCCGTACCCGCGCCCATGCTGGTCGTGTTTCGGGCCTACGGCCCCGTTCGGGACGTCGTCGGATCGAAGACGGTCGACCGGGAGCTTCCGCCGGGCGCGACCCTCGAGGACCTGCTGACGGGACTGCTCGAGGAGCATCCCGACCTGACCGACCTCCTCTGTGCCGACGGAGACGTCGGCGACGCCGTGAGCCTCACCGTCGACGGCGTCAACGTCTCTCGGCTCGACGGACTCGAGACGACGCTGTCGGCGGGCGACGAGGTTCGCGCGGCCCCGCCGATCCACGGCGGATGAGGCGTCACGGCAGGTGACGCGTCTGCCGGGTCACTCCCGCCGGGGCGTTCAGCCCGACCGGATCCTCTCAGTCGTCGGCGACGCCGGCGGGCCCGCCGGCGACGTTCCCGGTCGGGACCGTTCCGTCCGGGTTCCAGCCCCGCAGGTCGTAGTACTCGTCGAGGGCTGCCTCGAAGTCGGGCAAGTCGTACGGCAGCCGGTCGTCCTCGCGGTCGAACCCGCGGCGGTTGTTGAAGTGCCGCTCCAGTTCTATCACGCGGTCGCCCATCGCGAGGAGGTCCTCGAAGTCGGCGTCCAGGAGTTCGGATCTGGCCTCGTCGTCGACGTAGCCGCTCGCGAACGCACAGAAGATGCCCGAGTCGCGGACGGCCTGTCGGTTCTCCCGTTCGATCAGGCGTTCGGGTTTCCCCGCCAGTCCCTCCGGGTCGACCTCGCCGTTGTACTCGAGGCTGAGGAACGACGAGTACATGTGGTCTGCCCCGCGATTCGCCACCGCGTAGGAGAGCCCCTGGCCGTGGATCGCCCGACCGTCGTGGGCGGCGAACTCGAGGCCCTTGACCGACCAGTTCTCGACGCCCAACTCGTCGTGACAGCGGGCGACGCCCTCGGCGAGCGCGTCGCCGACTCCCTCGCGGCGGGCGATCTTCTCGAGCGTCTCGTGGACCAGCGCCGCGTCGCCGAACGCGTCCTCGCTCGCGAGGTAGGCGGCGACCGTGTCGCCGGCGGAGATCGTGTCCATCCCGAGGTCGTCACACCGGTCGTTCGAGATCATCACGTCGACGACGTCGTCGACGCCGGCGTTGCTGCCGAACGCCATCACCGTCTCGAACTCCGGGCCTTCGGTCTCGACGCCGCGCTCCTCGTCGCGGGTCGGCAGCTTACACGCGAACGCGCACATCGAGCACGCCGCCTTCTTGTACTTCTTTTCTTCCACCGCGTCCCCGCCGATTCCCTCGACGCCCTCGAAGCTCATCTCCGAGAAGTACCGGGTCGGCAGGCCGAACTCGTCGTTGATGAACTCCGTCCCGTTCGTCGTCCCCTGGCGTTTCATGACGTCGTCGGCCGTCGCCGCCTCGCCGTGGATCTCGGACTGTATCTCCTCCGGGAGGTCGACGCGGGCGGGCGAGTCGCCGGCGAAGGTGAGACACTTCACGTTCTTCGCGCCGAGGACGGCACCCAGCCCGCCGCGGCCGAACGCGCGCGTGTCCGAGGTCATCACGCAGGCGAACCGGACGCGGTTCTCGCCCGCCGGTCCGACCGTCGCGAGGTGTTCGCTCTCGAGGCCGTGGCGCTCGCGCATCGCCTCGGTCACCGCCGGGACCTCCGCGCCGGCGAGTTCGGGGACCTCCTCGAACTCGACGGTCGGCGTGCCGTCGCCCGTCCCGTCGTCCCCCCCGCCGTCCCGGACGTGGACGGCGAGCAGTTCGTCGCTCGCGCCCGTGACCTCGAGGACGCTGTGCCCGGTGTCGACGAAATTCCGCGAGAGGTAGCCTCCGGCGTTCGTCGAGAGCAGTCCGTCCGTGAGCGGCGAGAGGCCGGTCATGTTCATCCGTCCCGTGAAACTCATTTGGGAGTGCTGGAGCGGCCCCGAGGAGAGGTACACCCGGTTCTCCGGGCCGAACGGGTCCGCGTCGAACGGGATCCGGTCGTGTGCGAGCTTCGTCGCCACCCCGCGGCCGCCGACGAACGCGGCCAGCACGTCGTCGATGTCCGTCGTCTCCGCCTCGCGGGCTCCGACGTCGACGGTCAGGAGGTCACCCTTCGCGTGGTTCATGCGGACGTATACCACGTGACGGGTTAGGGCGTCTGGGGAACCGTACAGCTTTTCCGGTACTCGCCGTGAGCGCGACGGGTTTCGGCCGGTCGAGTCGTCCTCACATCGATCTCACGCCGAAGTGACGGTCGACGCCTCCCGCGTCGAGTTGAAGTGTACCGGGATGGATCGGCGGGCATGGAACGGACGCCGGAGGGCACGCCGGTCGGGGTGGACGATCCCTACGCCACCGCCGGGACGTGCGATCACCTCACCGACGACGGGCGGTGCCGGTTCGCGCTGACGCGGGCGGGCGACGACCTCGCGTTCGCGGCCGAGCGGCGCGCCGACGACTACGCCTGTCACGTCGGCTCGGGCGGCGAGTGGCGGGCGTGTCCGCACTACCGATCGACGACCGACGGTCGCGAGTGCGCGCGCTGCGGGCTCGAGGAGGTCCGGCTGGCCCACGAGGACGCCCGATCGCTGGTCGAGGAACACCACCTCTCGTACGGGAGCGCAACGGACGCGAGCGCGGACGACGTCGGCGACGCCGTCGGCGTCGATTCCGACGAGAACGCCGGTTCCGACGACGCCGGCCCGCACGAGATCACGGTGGCGCTGTGTCGCTGGTGTCACGCGAAGGTCCACGCCTCCTTCGCCCGGATCGACGACGACGCGAGCCCGGACCCGGAGGCAGTGGCCGAGCGGGAGGGCCGCCGGACGAGGGAGCGGGAGGAGTCGGCGTTCTCGACGGCTCGGGAGCGGTACGGTTCCGAAGAGTCCGGTGACCGGTAGGCGGACTGGCCGTCGGAGCGATCGGCGACGCCCCGGCCGCTCCGCTCACGACCACTTACGCACGCTCGGCGCTCGAGGGTGCGCCACCGCATTGAACGGTGGTCACCGTCCGAGGGACCGACCGAACCCTTAGGTACGCGAAACCCGAACCGATCGTATGGAGTTCGACCTCCCGCGTGCGGCCGGTCTCGTGGCGCTCCTCATCGTCGTCGGAACCGCCGGGCTCGTCGGCGGCGGCATGATGCCGCTTTCGACGACGCTGATGATGGTCGTCCCCTCGATGGTCGCTTTCGGCGCCGTCGTCTTCGTCGTGGGCATGAAACACGGGGAGTTCCGCGCGACGCGAGCGTAGGGAGCCACCCTCCTCACCGTCCGGGCGACGCCCGTCACCGCTCGTGGTCTCGCCCCGTTGGCTCGCCCTGTTGGCTCGCTCCGTTCGCCTCGTTCCTCCGCGTCGTATCGCGTCGCTTTTGAAACGACGGCGTGAACCGCGGCCATGGTTCTCGGATCGCCGGTGACGGAACTCATGCTCCTCCTCGCCGGCGTCGGTCTGTTGTACGCCGGCGCGGAGTTGCTGGTCGCTGGCGCTCGCGATCTCGCGCTCGCGGTCGGGCTGAAGGCCTCGACGGTCGGGGTGACCGTCGTCGCGTTCGCGACGACCACGCCGGAGCTGTTCGTGTCGGTGCTCGGCGCGCTCACCGTCTCGACGGACATCGGGCTGGGCGCGATCGTGGGATCGAACGTCGCCAACATCGGGCTCGTGCTGGGCGTCTCCGCGCTCATCCGCCCGCTCGACGTCTCCGAAACGGTGTTTCGCCGGGACGTGCCGTTCATGATCCTCGCCGCGCTGCTGCTCGTCGGGCTGGGGTGGAACGGCCGGATCGGCCCCCTCGAGGGAGGCGTCCTCCTCGCGGCGCTCGTCGCGTTCACGGTCGTGGTGTTGCGCCGGGTTCAGCGGACGCAGGCCGGGATCTCCACCGCGGAGCGCGACGACATGCCCGACGCGGAGGCGAGGGACGTGGTCGTCGTGATCGGCGGCATCGTCGCGCTCGTCCTCGGCTCGCGCTGGCTGATCGACGGCGGCCGCGACCTGCTCGCCGCGGCCGGCTTCTCGGACTTCTTCATCGGCCTCACCGTTCTCGCGGTCGGCACCTCGCTTCCCGAACTCGCCGCCAGCGTCGTCGCCGCCGTCCGCGGCGAGGCGAGCTTCAGCGTCGGCAACGTCGTCGGCTCGAACATCTACAACGTCCTGGCCGTGATCGGCCTGCTCGCGTTCGTCTCCCCGATCGACGTGAGTCCGGGGATCCGGAGCTTCGAGTTCCCGGCGCTCCTCGCGTTCACCCTGCTCGTCGTCGGGCTGATGTACCGCGGCGACCGGCTCACGCGGGTCGACGGCGCGGTCCTCGTGGTCGCGTACGGGGGGTTCATCTACCTGCTGTTGCCGTGAGATCACCGCGGATGGCCGTCTGCCGGTGTGCGACGATCCCACACGAGGGCGGCACGGTTATGTCCGCGTTCGTGGAAGACCCGTCGAATGTCGTTCCTACCGGAGCGGGTACGGACGGTCACGTTCGATTCGTACAGCACCCTCGTCGACGTGGACGCCGCCGAGAAGGCGCTCGCCGAGCGGGTCGCGGACCCGGAGCCCGTTTCGAGACTCTGGCGGGCGCGGTCGCTCGAGTACACGTTCGTCGCGAACTTCGTCGACGCCTATCAGCCGTTCTACGAGATGAACCGCGACGCGCTCCAGTACGCGCTCGACTTCCACGGCGTCGACGTCCCGCCGGAGGAGCGCGACGAGATACTCGCGGTGTACCACGAACTCGACGTCTTCGACGACGTCAGAGCGGGGATCGAGCGGCTCCGCGACGCCGGGTACGACTGTTACGTCGTCTCGAACGGGGACCCGGAGATGCTCTCGGCGATGATCGACCACGCCGGGATCGGCGACGTCATCGAGGACGCGATCAGCGCGGACGAGGTGGAGACGTTCAAACCCGACGCCGAACTCTACCGCCACGCGGCCGCGAGAACGGGGACGCCGATCGACGGGATCGCCCACGTGACCGCCGCCTGGTTCGACGTGATGGGAGCCGAACACGCCGGCGCGCAGGGCGTCTGGGTGGATCGGAAAGGGTCGCCGTTGGACGCCTTCGCCGGGTCGCCGGACCTGACGATCGAGTCGTTCCACGAGCTGGCGGACGCGCTCGACGTCTGAGGGAGTCGCCCGCGCGTCCGACGGCGATCCGCCGGATCCGGACCGATAGCCACTCTACCGGACCCGAACCGATGGCTATTCGGCCGGCGACCGCGCACCCGGAGCCGTGATAGCGATCGTCGTCAGCCGGGCCGACAGCGCCTCCGAACACATTGGTGAGCGCCTTCTCGAGATCGGCGACTGGACGAGCCGCGAGGACGGGAGCCGCCCCGACGCCGCGGGCGGCGGGACCTACTACCGGACGGACGGCTTCGAACTCCGGGAGTTCGACGGCCTCCACATCGACCTGTCGAACCCCGCGGCCGCCTTCGGGGACGAAGACGGGGAAGACGACGGTGCGGACGGGAACGACGAGCGCGACGACCCCAAGCTCCTCGTGTTCGTCTCGCGACACTCGGGGAACTCCGGCCCGCTCCTGACCGCCCACGTCACCGGCAACTTCGGCCCCGCGGAGTACGGCGGGGAACCGCGGACGCTCGCGCGGGCCGCACCCGGCGCGGTGAGCCGCGTCGTCGACGCGATGGCGACGCACGCGCCCGAGGGGTACGACGTGGGGATCGAGTGTACCCACCACGGGCCGACCGACGCCGCGGTCCCCTCGCTGTTCGCCGAACTCGGCTCCGATGAGTCCGAGTGGGCCGATCCCGAAGGCGCCCGGGCGGTCGCGAGGGCGGTTCTCGAGCTTCGGGGGAGCGGGCCGGATCTCCGCGGATCCGACGGTCGGAACCGCCACGTCGTCGGCTTCGGCGGCGGCCATTACGCCCCACGGTTCACCCGGATCGTCCGGGAGACGGAGTGGACCGTCGGTCACGTCGGGGCCGACTGGACGCTCGACGAGATGGGCGCGCCGGACGCGAACCGCGACGTGATCGAGCAGGCGTTCGCGCGGAGCCGCGCCGATCACGCCGTGATCGAGGGGGATCGTCCCGAACTTGCCGACGCGATCCGAGATATCGGCCACCGGGTCGTGAGCGAGACGTGGGTCCGCGAGGTCGGAGACCGCCCGCTCGCGCTGGTCGAGCGGCTCGAGGAGGCGATGGGGTCCGTCGACGAGGGGCTCCGGTTCGGCTCGGTCGCTCCCGAGGACGACGCGGTCGACCGCGACGGTCGGGACGCCCCCGGAGATCCGGCGGACGCGGTGACCGTTCGGGATCTACCCGCCGAGTTGCTGGCGCGGGCACAGGGCGTCGACGCCGAGGCCGCCCGCGAGGTCGTCGAGTCGAACGCGGTCGCGTTCGGGACCGAGCAGGCGGGGACGCGCGCGGCCAGGGAAGTCGCGCTCGCGGGCGACGACGCAGACTCCGGATACGCGGACCTGATCGCCGACCTCGCGGACGTCCTGGAGTCCGGCTACGACGAGGTCGTCGTCGAGGACGACGCCGTCATCGCTCGCGAGACCGCCTTCGACCCGTCACTGGCGGCCGAACTGGGCGTGCCGGAGGGTCCGGCGTTCGGGCGGCTCGCGTCGGGCGAGACGGTCGAGGTCGACGGCGAGGCGATCACCCCGGACGCGGTCTCGACGCGCTCGGAGGAGCGGTTCCCGATCGAGTGAGCGGCTCGAACCGAGCGATCGGCCCCCTCGGGCCGACTGGCGGGGGCTCCCGCCGTCTGACGCGAGTCGGACGATCGGGCAAGAATAAATACGTCGGGGTCGCAACGCAACCATATCATGGACTCCATCGTTGAGGACGCCATCGACGAAGCCGAGGAATCCCCGGCGGACGGCTCCGGGGGTCCCGGCGACCCCGCTCAGGACGAACACACCGGCGCGGCTCCACAGACCGGCACGATGACCGACGACGAGCTGAAGGACGTCCTCCAGGACCTCCAGACCAACATCACCGTCGTCGGCTGCGGCGGCGCGGGCGGCAACACGGTCAATCGGATGACCGAGGAGGGGATCCACGGCGCGAAGCTCGTCGCGGCCAACACCGACGTCCAGCACCTCGTCAACATCGAGGCCGACACCAAGATCCTGATGGGTCAACAGAAGACCCAGGGCCGCGGCGCGGGGTCGCTCCCGCAGGTCGGCGAGGAGGCCGCCATCGAGTCCCAAGAGGAGATACAGGACGCCATCGACGGCTCCGACATGGTGTTCGTCACCGCCGGGCTCGGCGGGGGGACCGGTACGGGATCGGCCCCGGTCGTCGCGAAGGCCGCCCGTGACTCCGGTGCGCTCACCATCGCCATCGTCACGACCCCGTTCACCGCCGAGGGCGAGGTCCGCCGGACGAACGCCGAGGCCGGCCTCGAGCGCCTCCGCGACGTGAGCGACACCGTGATCGTCGTCCCCAACGACCGCCTGCTCGACGCGGTCGGGAAGCTCCCCGTGCGCCAGGCGTTCAAGGTGTCCGACGAGGTGCTGATGCGCTCGGTGAAGGGGATCACGGAGCTGATCACCAAGCCTGGCCTCGTCAACCTCGACTTCGCCGACGTCCGCACCGTGATGGAGAAGGGCGGCGTCGCGATGATCGGCCTCGGCGAGTCCGACTCCGAGTCGAAGGCGCAGGATTCGGTGAAGTCGGCGCTGCGCTCGCCGCTCCTCGACGTCGACATCTCCGGGGCGAACTCCGCGCTCGTGAACGTCACCGGCGGACAGGACATGTCCATCGAGGAGGCGGAGGGCGTCGTCGAGGAGATCTACGACCGGATCGACCCCGACGCCCGGATCATCTGGGGGACCTCCGTCGACGAGGACCTCGAGGGCGAGATGCGGACGATGATCGTCGTCACGGGCGTCGAGTCGCCGCAGATCTACGGCCAGAACGACGGCGACGCCGAAGGGGCCGCCGCCGAGATGGAGGACATCGACTACGTCGAGTGAGACCGTCTCGCGGCGACGGCGTCGCCCCGAACCCGCATCAAAAGGTAAAAACCGTCCCGTCACGAACTCGCTCGTAACATGGACGTCCCGTACGACCTCAACAGCTATATCCGCGTGTTGAAGCTGGCGAGCACGCCGAGCACCGACGAGTTCCTCCAGGTGTCGAAGATCGCCGGTGCCGGGATCCTGCTCATCGGCTTCCTCGGCTTCCTGATGTTCGCGATCATGAGCCTCCTTCCGGGGGTCGGCGCGTAATGCCGATCTTCTCGGTCAAGACGACCGCCCGCCAGGAGCGGACCGTCGCGGACATGCTCGCCGAAAAGGAGATGCCCGAGATCCAGGCGGTCATCGCCCCGGACCAGCTCACGAGCTACGTGATGGTCGAGGCGAGCGACGGAAGCGTCTTCGCCCGGATCCTCGACGAGATCCCCCACGCCCGCGGCGTCATCCAGGGCGCGGACGGTCCCGCGGAGAGCCCCTTCTCGGAGGTCGAACACTTCCTCTCGCCGACCCCGGACGTGGAGGGGATCGCCGAGGGCGACATCGTCGAGCTGATCGCGGGGCCGTTCAAGGGCGAGAAGGCCCGCGTCCAGCGCATCGACGAGGGCAAAGACCAGGTGACCGTCGAGCTGTACGAGGCGACCGTCCCCATCCCGGTCACGGTCCGCGGCGACCAGATCCGCGTGCTCGACAGCGAGGAGCGATAGCTCCTCGGACCGGTCGACCGCGCGACGCGCCGTGAATCGACGGCGAGAAGCGGTAGTCCCCTACTCAGTCTCCCTCCTCGGATCTCCGGCAACGACAAGGGCTTTATTCGACGACCCCCGACCCTCTCCACATGTTCGGTCCCGGCGTCCCCGCGATACTGAGCGTGGTCCCCGACACGTTCACGTTCGCGTGGATCGTGGCGATCCTCTTCGCGGCCGCCTGGCTGCTCGACTCCCGCGGGTATGCGGCGGGACGCGCGCTCGCGGCCGGTACGTGGGGCCTCTTCGGACTGTTCTGGCTGACGACGGTGCCGTACTTCGCGTTCGAACACCAGAGCTACGTCGAGTCGATCCTCGCGCTCGTCGGCGTCCCCGCCTGCGTCTACGTCGGCTACCTGCTGTACGACGGGCGGGCGTCGCTCTTTACGCTCACGAGGGCCGTCTCGATCATGCTGTTCATCTACCTCCCGTTCGAGACGATCCCCGCGTTCACGCTGGCCGGCGTGGCGGTCCCGGAGCCCCGACGGATCCTCATCGAGATCGTCGCGAACCAGACGGGCGTGCTCATCGATCTGCTCGGGTACGCGCCCGAGCGGGTGGCGAACTACGAGGGGTACGACGCCGCCTTCGCGTGGACGCTCGAGGACGGCCACCGCATGCGGATCAACGTCGTGTTGGCGTGTACGGGGCTCGGCAGCATGGCGATCTTCGGCGGGCTCGTCGCCGCGGTGGAGGGGCCGCTCGACCGGAAGCTTCGGGCGCTCGCCGTCTCGATCCCGCTCATCTACGTCCTCAACCTCCTCCGGACGACGTTCATCACGGTCGTCGCCGGCAACCAGTACATGCAGTGGCAGCCGGAGCTGGTGTTGGCGATGTTCGGCGCGACCGACCCCTACCGCGTCTCGTTTCTGGTTTCGGACCGTATCATCAGCCAACTGCTCGCGGTCGTCGCGCTGATCGGGATCACCTACCTCGTCGCCAGACAGCTCCCGGAGCTCGTCGTGATCCTCGAGGACGTCCTCTACGTGCTCACCGGCGAGGAACACGACCTCACGGAGGCGCTCGACCTCCCGCGGGAGCCGACCAACCGGTGACGAGGTGTCGATCCGTGGAACCGATCCGACGCGACCGACGGGCGCTCCGACGCGGAAAACGGAGGCGTGACCCGCCGTGGTGAGCGGCGTCGACCTCCTCGTCTACCTGGAGACGAACGTCGCCAAGCTGGTGTTGGCGACGCTTCTGGGGATGTTCCTGGGGCTCGAACGCGAGTGGTCACAGAAGTCGGCGGGGATCCGGACGTTCGCGCTCGTCAGCCTCGTCGCCGCCGTCTTCTCCGTCGCCGGCGAGCCGGGACTGCTGGTCGTCGGCGGGGTCCTGATCGTCGCCAGCGCCGTGCTGTTGGCCGTCCGGAGCTTCGTCGAGACGGACGTGGACGGCCTCTCTCTCACCACCTCCGTCTCGATGCTCGTCGCCTACGGGGTCGGCGTGCTCGTCGCGGCGAGCCTCTTTCTGGAGGCGGTCACGGTCGCGGTGCTCTCCTCGTTCCTGCTCGTGTTGAAACGCGAGCTCCACCAGTTCGCGTGGGGGCTCTCCCGCGAGGAGGTGCGCAGCGCCGTCGAGTTCACCATCCTCGCGTTCGTCGTCTTCCCGATTTTACCCGCGGAGACGGTCGACCCCTGGGGGGCGGTCCAGCCGCGGCTGGTCTGGTCGCTCGTCGTCGCGATAAGCGCGATCGGGTTCGTCAACTACGTGCTCGTCAAGAAATACCAGGGCCGCGGCTACGCCGTCACGGGCTTCTTCGGCGGGCTCGTGAACTCCACCGCGGTCGTCGCCGAGATGGCCAAACGCGCCGCCGGACGAAGCGATCTCGTCGACATCGCCGTCGGCTCGATCCTGCTCGCGAACGCGGCGATGGCGCTTCGGAACGCGGCGCTCGTCGTCGTCTTCGTCCCCGAGGCCGCCCTCGCCGTCGGCGCGCCCCTCGGCGCGATCACGGTCGCGGGGGTCGCGATCGCGTTCTGGCGGAGCGAGTGGCGGACCGGCGTGGAGGCCGAACTCACCTCCCCGTTCAGCCTGCGGAACGCGCTCACCTTCGGCGGGCTGTTCCTCGTCGTGCTCCTCGTCTCCGCCGGCGCGGAGCGGGCGTTCGGCGCGACCGGGTTCGTCGTCACGGCGTTCCTCGCGGGGCTCGTCTCCTCGGGCACGGCGACGACGACCGCCGTCTCGCTTCTGGGAACCGGCCAGGTCACGGTCGACACCGCGGTCGCGGGGATCGTCGCCGGCACGGTCTCGAGCATCCTCGTGAAGACCGCCTTCGCCGCGAGCGTCGGCCGCGACCTCGTCCGGCCGGTGCTGATCTGGAACCTCGTGCTCATCGCCGTCGGGCTGGCGGTCGGAACGCCGCTGTTGCTGTTTTGAGCGGTGCGAGGCGGAAGGAGTTCGATCGAATCCCCGTTCTCGAGCCCTCAACCTCACTGAACTGCCCGCCGAGTGTATATTGATCACTGAAACGTCGATCTCTCCACCGAGGTGTTCCGATACTCGGGCGGGACAGACAGCCCCAATACGGCAGAGCTGCCGCTCGATCACAGTCTCCTATGAACTCTGAGCGAATCCGTATTCGGACTGTTCACGTCGCCGTGAAACCGCTTCTTCGGTGTCGAACTCGTAACTATCGGCGTCGTTCCACCACGACAGCAGCGTCAGTGTCGTCGCTACCCCGTCATTCGTCGTCTCTTCAGTCACCAGTGTTTCGACGGCAGCAGGGAGCCACGGCGGTTCCTCGCTGCTCTCGAGTTCGCCGAGCGTCTCGATTCCAGCGTCGGTCAGGGCCGCCGTCTCTGCGTCCGGGATCATCGGTAGCTCACTGAGCGTCGTCGAGACCAACTCTCGATCGGGCTGGACGCTCACTTCCACGGACGAGGTGAGCAGGTCGTCGTCGCCGTCTTGGAGAATATCGATGGCTTCCTCGAACGAATCCCGCGCCTGCCGGAACCGAATCCGGGCGAGCGTCCGGCTAGCCTGAGCGTAGGCCACGATACCCACCTGAAAGCTCCGTTCGGCCGCTCTCAGCACCTCCCTGAGATCGTCCCGTTGCTCGTTGCGGGTCTGGATAGTCGCTAATTCGCCACGTGTCGAGTCGATGGACTCCTCGATCTCCGCGCGTGTCTCGGTGGCTCCGGCGTCGAGTTCGTCGAGGGCTGCTCGATACTGGATGAGAGCCTCGCTGTAGGCGTCGGCTGCCTCGTCGAACTCGTCGTTCGCTCTGGCGAAGACGGCCGTTTCGAGGGCCGTTTCGGCCTCCGATCGAAGCTCATCGACCTTCGATGAGCCGTCGGTTTCGGACTCTTCTGTGGGCGTCGTCGATGGATCCGTCTCTGAGGAGGGTGTGGAAGACGGTTTACTACTGGACTCTTCAGGGGACTCCTGATCCGATTGCTGAGTCTTCCTGCGTCGCCGGAACAGATATCCACCACCAGCGATGCCTCCGATCCCAACACCTCCGATGGTAAGCCATTCAACGTTGTTTCGAACCCACGAGGCGTATAACGCGTAGGCAGGAATGTCGATTGATTGGTCGGCATAGCGCCAGTCGCCGTGGTGTCCCAGCGTTCCAAGCAGTACACGGGAACCTTCACTTGAGCCATCGAGACCAGTGTCTATTGCATAGAGATTGCCACCATCACTCCCGACGAAGGCGGTCCCATCAACTACCGTCGGCGACGAGTGTATCGACGAGCCGGTTTCGAAGGCCCACTGTTGGTCGCCCGTTTCCGCATCCACCGCATAGAGATTGTCACGATAACCAACGAGGACGATATCCTCAACCACCGTCGGCGAAGAGTAGATCCCATAGTCGGCCTTGAAGTTCCACTGTTGCTCACCGGTTTCCGCATCTACCGCGTAGAGATTGCCACCATCACTCCCGACGAAGACGGAATCACCACTCACCGTCGGCGATGAAAAGATCCCCTCGCCAGTTTCGAAGGCCCACTGTTCCTCTCCCGTTTCCGAATCCACCGCGTAGAGATTGCCGTCGGTACTCCCGACGAAGATGGAACCACCACTCACCGTCGGCGACGACCGAATCGTACCGTCAGTTCCGAAGGCCCATTGTTCCTCTCCCGTTTCCGCATCCACCACGTAGAGATTGCGATCCAGACTCCCGACGAAGACGGAACCATCACTCACTGTCGGCGACGACTGAATCGCACCGCCGGTCTCGAATGACCACCGTTGTTCACCGGTTTCCGCATCCACCGCGTAGAGATTGCTATCCCAATCCCCGACGAAGACGGTCCCATCAACCACCGTCGGCGACGAGCCAATTTGACTGGTGGTTTCGAAGGCCCACTGTTGGTTGCCAGTCTCGGCATCTACCGCGTAAAGACGACCCGTTCCTTTCAAAATGTCAAATGTATCTACTGTTCCCCCGACGAAGACGGTATCATCAACCACTGTCGAGGATGATTCCGTATAGACGCCGATCTCGAAGACCCACTGCTGGTTGCCCGTCTCGATATCGACTGCGTAAAGATTTCCGTTGGAACTCGTGACGAAGACGGTGTTGTCAACTACCGTTGCGGACGACTCAATCGCACCATTGGTTTCGAAGACCCACAGTTCGTCGCCAGGATCGCCAGCAACCGTGGGAGCACCCGTACCGAGGATGCCCAGCGTCGTGAGACCACCGACCGTCCGAAGAACCCGACGGCGATTTGCTCGGAGGCGTCCGGACCCCGGGCTATCTCTCATAGTCTCATGACTGTCTCTTGAATTGATAAATTATTAGGGTAAGTTGCTGAACTCCGGTTTTTATTTCTTACAGTTTCTCTGACATAATATAATTACTCAGCGCTCTGCGTCGGTACGTAGATCACCCGACCGGCTTCGATCGGCCGAAGCGGACGGAACCGGGCAGCAGACCGACGCTCACTACGACAGGTGCGCGGTCACGTCGGTCGAGGAGATCATCCCGACGTAGTCGTCGTCGACCACGGGGAGGTGTTTCACGCCGTACATCGTCATCATGGCGGCGACCTCCTCCATCAGCAGGTCCGGCGTCACGGTCTCGACGTCCTCCGTCATCACGTCGCGGACGAGCGTCTCCTCGGTGTCCCGACCCGCGGCGACCGCGCCGATGATGTCGCTCTGGGTGACGATACAGCCGCTGCCGGCGGTGACGACGAGCGCGCTGATGTCACCTTCGGTCATGCGACGCGCGGCCTCGCGGATCGGTTCGTCGCCGCCGATCGTCTCCAGCGGCGTCGACATGACCTCGCTGACTCGGGTGCGATCGTGTAAGTCCATATCACACCTCGTCCGTGAGGCGTGTTGGTTCTTCCGGATGGCGCAAGGGGTTTCGCCCCCGTCGGGGACTACCGGCGGGCGAGGTGTTTCGTGAGGTCGGTCGTCGACAGCATTCCGACGACGACCCCGTCCCCGTCGGTCACCGGGAGGTGACTGTACTCGCCATCGGCGAGGTCGGCGAGCGCCTCGACCGAGTCGTCCTCGGAGGCGGTTACGACGTCGGCGGTCATACACTCGCCGACGAGCGTCGCGTCGTGAGGGTCGTTCTCGCGGACGAGCCGCACGAAGTCCCACCCGGTGAGCAGCCCCTCCAGACGGCCGGCCTCGTCGACGACGAGGATCGAGTTCACGCCCGTCTCCAGCATCCGTTCGGCCGCCTCCGCCGCGGTGGCTTCGGCGGCGACCGTCACGAGCTCCGTCGACATGAGCCGACCGACGGGTACGTCAGTCATGTTCCGCGTCGACGGGGGCCACCATAATTAATCGTGAGGGTCGGTGCGCCGCTCCGGTTCACTCCTCGGGAGAATTCACTCCTCGAGGAGCGACTCGGGCGCGCCGGCCAGCCCGACGAGCGCCTCCGCCTCGACGTGGTGGAGGTCGCCGGGGATCACGAGGAGGTGGAGCGGGTCGCCGAACTCGCGGCCGGCGAGTGCCGAGAGCCGGTCCGCGTCGACGACCGCGTCCGGCGAACCGGCACGGGCGACGACGACGGCCAGTTCGTCGCGCCAGCCGTCCGCGAGGAGGCCCGCCGCGTAGTCGGCGGTCATGTACTCCTCGTGATCGGGATCGGGACCCGACGGGCCGGTCCCCACCTTGATGTCGAGGTAGACGACGGTGTGGAGCCCGCGCTCGCGGTTCGCCTCGATCGTCTCGCGTACGCTGCCCGGCACGCCGTCGCCGCCGTGTGCGTAGGGGAACGGGAGCGTCACGGCCTTCCCGAACCGGTAGTTCTGGAGGCCGGTGAGACTCGAGGCGGCCGACTGGGCGGTAACGCCGTGGATCACCCGCGTCTCTATCCCCCGTTCTTCGGCCCGCAATCGGAGGTCGGTGTGCGTCGTCGAGATCATCGTGTCGCCGGCGGTGAGGAAGGCGGCGTCACCGGCCTCGGCGGCCGCGAGGATCGGTTCCGGGTCGCGCTCGACTCCCTCGCGGTCGCGCACCTCGATGTCGACGCCGTGGGCGGCCTCGAGGTCCGCGACGTCCGCGCCGACGAGTCGGCTGGTGTAGAACTCCGCGAAGACCCGGTCGGCCGACCGGAGCGCCTTGCGCCCCTCGACGGTGATCGAGCGCTCGTCGTGGAGGCCGAGTCCGATGAACGTGAGCATACCCCCGTTCCGCGGAGGACGGTCTAAAAGGGCGCGGACCGCCGTCGCCCGACCGCTCGACGCGAGCGGCGTCGGCTCGCCGTTCGGCCTCCACGCCGGACCTCGGAACCCCCGTACGCACCGGCGAGGGGGCTTCGCTCCGGGGATCGTTCATGATCGTTTCATGTGAATCCATAGCAAACCCTAAGAGGTGACCGACACAACGTCTGGCTACTGGGCCTTACCGGGCCAAGATCCACAATATGACTGACGAAGAACTCATCTGGCGGATATCGGGAGGGTCCGGCGACGGGATCGCTTCCACCAGCCAGAACTTCGCGAAGGCCCTGATGCGATCGGGGCTGAACGTGTTCACACACCGGCACTACCCGTCCCGGATCCGTGGGGGCCACACGTACACGGAGATCCGCGCGGCGGCGGACCCGGTCGACTCCCGCGGCGACGGCTACAACTTCCTGTTGGCGCTCGGGGACTCCTTCGCTCGCAACCCGCAGGAGGGTGCCGTCTACGGGAACGAGGAGATCAAGCCGCTCTCCGAGAACCTCGACGAGCTCCGCGAGGGGGGCGTCATCGTCTACGACGAGGGCCTCCTCGATCCCTCGGAGATCCCGAACTTCGACGAGCGCGCCGAGGAGAACGACTGGCACGTCTTCCCGCTCGACCTCCGCGGGCTCGCCCGCGACATGGGTCGGGAAGTGATGCGCAACACCGCCGGCGTCGGCGCGACCTGTGCGCTGATCGGCATGGACCTCGAGCACGTCGAGGACCTGATGCGCGACGCGATGCCCGAGAAGATCCTCGACCCCAACCTCGAGATCCTCGAGACCGCCTACGACCAGGTCCGCGAGGAGTACGACGTCGACGGCGTCGACGTCTCGGTCCCGACCGGCGAACACGAGGAGACGCAGCTCCTCATGTCCGGTTCCGACGCCATCTCGTACGGCGCGATCGACGAGGGGTGCCGGTTCATCGCGGGCTATCCCATGACGCCGTGGACGGAAGTGTTCACGATCATGACCCAGAACCTGCCCGAGCTGGGCGGGATCTCGGAGCAGGTCGAAGACGAGATCGCGGCGGCCGCGCTGGCCGTGGGGGCCTCCCACGCCGGCGTGAAGGCGATGTCCGGCTCCTCGGGCGGCGGCTTCGCCCTGATGTCCGAGCCGCTCGGGCTCGCCGAGATGACGGAGACGCCGCTCGTCCTCGTCGAGGCGATGCGCGCCGGCCCGTCGACCGGAATGCCGACGAAGCCGGAGCAGTCCGACCTCGAGCACGTCCTGTACACCTCCCAGGGCGACTCCCAGCGGGTCGTCTTGGCCCCCGGCACGGTCGAGGAGGCGTACGAGCAGTCGCGGATCGCCTTCCGACTCGCCTACGAGTACCAGATCCCGACGATCCTCCTGTATGACCAGAAGCTCGGCGGCGAGCTGAAGAACGTCCCCAAGAGCCACTTCGACCGCGAGCCGAACCCGACGCTCGGCAAGACGCTCACCGAGGAGGAGCTCGCCGAACAGCCCCACTCGGCGGACGGGAAGTTCCACCGCTTCCAACACGACGTCGAGGACGGCGTCACCCCGCGGTCGATCCCCGGCCAGAAGGGCGGTCGCTTCCTCGCGACGGGCAACGAGCACGACCCCACGGGCCACATCAGCGAGTCGCCCGACAACCGGGTCGCACAGATCGACCGACGCACCCAGAAGCTCGAGGCGATCCGGGCGGACCTGGACACCGAGGACACGAGCTCGTACGCCGGCCCCGACGACGCCGAGTACGGCATTCTCACGTTCGGCAGCCAGCAGGGAACCGTCGAGGAGGCCGTCGGTCGGCTCAACGAGGCCGGCGTCTCGGTGAAGTCGCTCGGCGTCTCCGACATGCTTCCGTTCGCGACCGAGGAGGTCGAGGCGTTCATCGAGAGCGTCGACGAGGTCCTCGTCGTCGAGATGACCGCCTCCGGGCAGTTCCGCGGGCTCGTCCAGAAGAACCTCGGCCGGTACGGGGAGAAGCTGTCGAGCCTCCTCAAGTACAACGGGAACCCGTTCGAGCCGGCCGAGGTCGTCGACGGCTTCGAGGCGGCGATCATCGAGGGCGACGGCGACGCGTCCGACCATCAGACCACCTTCGTCCCAGCAGCAGGTGATTAACCCATGAGCACGTTTTCAGCCATCGGAGAGGAACGAGAGATCGACCGCGACGAGTACACGCCCGGCGTCGAGCCGCAACCCACCTGGTGTCCCGGCTGCGGCGACTTCAGCGTCCTGAAGGCGTTGAAACAGGCGCTTCCCGAAGTCGGCCGATCGCCCGAGGAGACGCTTCTCTGTACCGGGATCGGCTGTTCGGGCAAGCTGAACAGCTACCTCGACACCTACGGTTTCCACACGATCCACGGCCGCTCGCTGCCCGTGGCCCGTGCCGCGAAGCTCGCGAACCCCGACCTCGAGGTCATCGCCGCCGGCGGCGACGGCGACGGCTACGGGATCGGCGGGAACCACTTCATCCACACGGCCCGGGAGAACCACGACATGACCTACATCGTGTTCAACAACGAGATCTTCGGGCTCACCAAGGGGCAGACGTCGCCGACCAGCCCGAAGGGTCACAAGTCGAAGACGCAGCCCCACGGCAGCGCCAAGGAGCCGCTCAAGCCGCTCTCGCTGTCGCTGAACGCCGGGGCCTCCTACGTCGCCCGGACGGCCGCGGTCAACCCGAACCAGGCCAAGGAGATCCTGATCGAGGCGATCGAACACGACGGGTTCGCGCACGTCGACTTCCTGACGCAGTGTCCGACCTGGAACAAGGACGCCCGGCAGTACGTCCCGTACATCGACGTCAACGACTCCGACGACTACGACTTCGACAAGACCGACCGCGTCGAGGCCGCGGAGATGATGCGGACGACGGAAGAGGCGCTCTACGAGGGCGAGGTGCTCACCGGCCGCTTCTACGTCGACGAGGATCGCCTCTCCTACGGCCAGGAGAAGCGACAGATCGGCGAGATGCCCGAGGAGCCGCTGGCCGAGCGCTACTGGGACGACGACTACGACTGGGAGCGCTCGTACGACCAGTTCGTCGACAAACACGAGTAAGCCCGACGGCCCGGTTCGAGATCTCTGTCTTCCGTTTTCGGGTTCGCAAGGTATTTTTTCCGTGGTGACAAAGGAGTTCGTATGAGTACCGTCTCGACGGAAGAGCGTATCCTCTCGGTGTTGGAGGAGGACGCGCAGGCCTCCTGCGGGGAGATCGCGGAGCGGGCGGAGGTCTCGAAGCCAACGGTGCGAAAGTACATCGACAAGCTCGAGGAGGAGGGCGTCATCGTGGGCTACTCGGCCGACGTCGACCCGAAGAAGCTCTCGACGCAGTCGATCGCGATGGTGGGGATGGACGTGGACTCGGGCAAGTACGTCTCGGCGACCCGCGATCTGAAGGCGCTCGAGGAGGTCGAGGCGCTGTACACCTCATCGGGCGATCACATGCTGATGGCGGAGGTCCGTGCCGCCGACGGCGACGAACTGGGCGACGTGATCAGCGACGAGCTGCTCGCCGTCGACGGCGTCACCGCCGCCCACCCCTCGTTTCTCCAGGAGCGCCTGAAGTGAGCGGTTTGGAGGACTGGTTCGGAGCGGTTTCTAGCGGTACGCGACCGCGATAGCGAGCGTCGAGACGACCGCGGTGGCGAGCGCGGCGACGGCCACGGTCTCCCCGCTCGCATCGAGGAGCGCCGGACCGAGGTCGGAGATCGTCACGTCGGGAGAGTGCGGGACGGGCGTCGATCCGAGGCCGGAACGACGGGCCTCAGGCGATCGTTTCGATGTCGACCGCCACGACGATCTCGTCGCCGGCGGGACCGCGTCGCACCGCGCGGCGGTCGAATCCGTGAGCGCGGTAGAACTCGCGGGCGCTCGGTCGGTCGTCGGGGACGCTCGCGCGGAGGGTGTCGACGCCGCGGTCGGAGAGCGCCGACGCGACGCGCGCGAGCAGTTCCTCGGTGACGCCCTCCCCGACGTGTTCCGGGTGGACCCACAGCGCGAGGAGTTCGGCCTCGGATCCCTCCTCGTCGGGATGGGCGATCGCCACCCCGATCGGGCCGTCGTCGTCCTCCATGAGGAAGCAGCACTCCGCGCCCACGGCCGCCTCCCGGACGCCGGCTGCCGAGACGTCCAGAAGCGGCGCGCCGATGTCGTCGAACACCGTCGCCTCGCGGGCGCGGGAAACCGTCGTCCGAAGCGTCTCGGCGTCGCCGGGACGCGCCGGTCGAACACGCATACACGTCCCGTGGAGAGGGGACTAGGTATACGTTTCGGGGTCGGTCGAGCGCCGCCGTCGATCGTCGTGTGACCGTCGCGGAAGGCGAGAGAATCGGGGATGGTGGGTGTCGCGAGAACGCGCTACGCGACCGGTTCGATCCCGATCGTTATCGTGACGTCCTCGACGTCCCACTCCTCGACGAGCCCGCCGGAACCGTTCGCGGCGTCGGCCGGATCCTCGAGCCACCCGTCGGCGCGGACCTCGCCCGCGATCAGGTCGGCGTGCTCCTCGACGAAGCCGCCGACGCGCTCGTCGTCGACGGCGACGCCAACGCGGATTCGCGCCTCGACGTCGAGGTCGAGGTCCTTGCGCATCTCCTGGATTCGCCGGATCACGTCGCGGGCGTACCCCTCCGACTCGATCGCGGGGGTGAGCGAGGTATCGACGTACACCGTCCCGCCGTCGAAGTCGACGCCGGTGACGCTCTCCGGTGGCTCCGCGACGTACTCGACCATCGAGTCGTCGAGGTCGACGGGGTCGCCGTCGACCGTGATCCCCGCCTCGACTTCGGCTCGGGTCGCCCCCTGGACCGCCTCCATCACCTTCTGCGCGTCGCCGCCGAAGGCCGGGCCGATCTCCGACATCCGCGGCTCCGCGGTCTCTATCAGCTCGTCGAAGGCGTCGGTGACGGTCACCTCTCGGGCGTTGACGCGGTCGGCGATCAGGTCGGAGAGCCGGTCGACCGCGCCGGCGACCGCGTCGTCGTCGGTCTCGACGACGACCCGCGGAACCGGCCAGCGGAGCTTTCGACCGGCCTGCTGGCGGGCGTTCGCCGCGGCCTCCTCCACGTCGCGGAAGACCGCCACGTCGCGTTCGAGGTCGGGGTCGCGCAGGTCGTCGTCGGGCTCGGGGTAGGCGAGCTGATGGACCGTGGTCGCCTCGCCGTCGAGCGTTCGGTACATCCGCTCGGTCAGGTACGGCGCGATCGGCGCGAGCAGTCGAATCACCTCGTCGAGGACGGTCGCGAGGGTGGCGTACGCCCCGCGCTTCGAGGCGGAGTCGGCTTCCTCCCACATCCGGTCGCGAACGGCCTTGACGTAGAAGCGCGAGACGTCCTGGGTGACGAACTCGATCACGGCGTTGACCGCGTCGCTGACGCGGTAGTCGTCCCACGCCTCGATGACCTCCGTCTCGACGGACTGGAGCCGCGAGAGCACCCACTCGTCGACGAGTTCGAGCTCACCGTCGGAGAGGTCGGCCTCGGCCGGGTCGTAGCCGTCGAGTTCCATGTACTCGAGCGGGAAGCGGAAGACGTTCCAGAGGATGTTGAGCTTCCCCTGGATCTCGCCGAGCCCGTCCCACTCGAACGCGAGGTCGACGCCCTGCTGGTCGTGGCTGAGCAGGTACGTCCGGAGGGGGTCGCGGCCGGCCCGCTCGATCGCCTCCTCCGGCGTGACGATGTTGCCGACGGACTTGGACATCTTGCGGCCGTCCTCGTCGTTGGCGAACCCGTGCATGATCACCTCCTCGTAGGGGATCTCGCCGACCGCGGCGGTCCCCATTCCCAGTTGCGACCAGAACCAGCCGCGCGTCTGGTCGTGCGCCTCGATGATGAGGTCGGCGGGCCACAGCTCGTCGTGGGCGTCCGTCTCGCTCGGGTACCCGAGCGTGCCCCACGAGGCCACCGAGGAGTCGAGCCACACGTCGAAGACGTCCTCGACGCGTCGGTAGGTCGTCCCGTCCTCGACGATCGTGAGGCCGTCGACGGAGGGTCGGTGGAGGTCGATGGTGTCGGGGTCGACGTCCTCCTCGACGCGCTCGGCCAGCTCCTCGCGGGTGCCGATCACGATCATGTCGTCGTCGAGGTTCCCGGCCTCCGCGTCCTCGGGGACCCAGATCGGGATCGGGATACCCCAGTAGCGCTGTCGAGAGACGTTCCAGTCGGGCGCGTCCTCGATGAAGTCGCGGAACCGGTTGTCGCGAGCCCACTGCGGATGCCACTCCGACTCCTCCATGTTCGCGAGGAGGTCGTCTTTCACGTCCGTGATCGAGATGAACCACTGGTCGGTGACGAGCTGGATGATCCCGGTGTCACACCGCCAGCAGTGGCCGTAGCTGTGCTCGACGGTACCGTGAGCGAGCATGTGGCCGTCGGCGACGAGGTCGTCGATGATCTCCTCGTTGGCGTCGCGGACGAACTGCCCGGCGTACTCGCCGGCCGCGTCGGCGAACTCCCCGTTCGGTCCCACGGGACAGAATATCTCGAGGCCGAGCTCGCTGCCGCGGCGGAAGTCCTCCTCCCCGTGGCCGGGCGCGGAGTGGACGAGCCCGGTGCGGTCCGCCTCGACGTAGTCGGCGGCGTACACCTGCCCCGCCCCCTCGAAGTCGGGGTAGTCGGCGAGCCGGTCGGCGAGCGGGTGGTCGTACGCCCAGCCGACGAGGTCCTCGCCGGCGAGCTCCGCTTCGATCTCGTAATCGTCGTACCGGCCCTCCCCGAGAACGTCCTCGACGCACGCCTCGGCGACGTAGAGCAGTTCCTCCTCGCCGTCCTTCTCGGCGCGGACCGCGTTATAGGTGAGCTCCTCGTCGACGGCGACGAAGGTGTTCGCCGGGATCGTCCACGGCGTCGTCGTCCAGATCACGAGGCTCCCCTCGCGGTCGGACAGGGGGAACTTCACGTAGATCGAGGGGTCCTCGACGTCCTCGTACTCCACCTCGTTGTTCGCGAGGCCGGTCTCACACCGCGGGCACTGCGAGATGGAGCGTTTCCCCTGCTCGACGAGATCGTTCTCGGCGACGTTCGAAAAGGCCCACCACGCGGCCTCCATGTACTCGGGGTCGATCGTCTCGTAGGGGTTCTCCCAGTCCATCCAGACGCCGATCGACTCGAAGTCCTCGTCCATCGCCGCCCGGTTGTCGAGGGCGAACTCCTTACACCGCTCGATGAACGGCTCCATGCCGTACTCCTCGATGTCGCGTTTGTTCTCGAAGCCGAGTTCCTCCTCGACTTTCACCTCGATCGGGAGCCCGTGCATGTCGTAGCCCGGCCGGTCCGTGACGCGGTGGCCGGTCATCCGCTTGTGCCGGATGACGGCGTCCTTCAGCGTCTTGTTCCAGGCGGTGCCGAGGTGCATCTGTCCGGAGGTGTACGGCGGCCCGTCGACGAAAAAGAAGGGCGGGTCGTCGGCGTGCGCCTCCTTCGCCGCCTCGTAGGCGTCGGCGTCGGCCCAGTACTCCGCGACCGCCGACTCGACGTCGGCCGGCGTGTACTGGTCGTCGATCTGCTCCATATCCGTTGGTCTTGGCGCGCGTATTTGAATACGGCGGAGTCGGGGTCGGAGTCGCGGAAGAACCGGAACGGGACCGCGGAAGAACCGGGACGGGACCGGCGGGAATTCGAGGAGAGAAATCGCGGTGAAGGCCCGGTAGTCGGCCCATACCAATACCGTGGAAACCCCTGTGTCTCGCGTATGAACACCCCACGTTCGGCGGTCGTCGGAGGGGCAGTACTGTTCGTCGCGCTCGTTGCGACCGGCGGCGTCGCCGCCGACCCGGTTACGCTCACCGTCTCGGTCGCCGATCAGGACGGTGACGCCGTCGGCGGCGTGACCGTCGAGGCGACGTGGGAGACCGAGTCCGACGAGACGGGGACCGCGTCGGGCACGACGGCGAGCAACGGAAACGTGCTCCTCGACGTTCCCGAGGGATCGAGCGTCGAACTGGACGTCGACGACGGCGTTTACGTCCGGAACCGACCGCTTCGGATCGCCAATGCGAGCGCGACCGACGTCGCGCTCGGCGTCTCCCGAAGCGGAACCGCGACGGTGACGGTCGTCGACGATCGGAACCGATCGCAGGCCGGCGCGAGGGTGACCGTCCGCGAGGACGGGAGAGCCGTCGACCGTGGCGAGACCGGTTCGGACGGCGTCTACGAGACGGCCCGCCTCGAGCGCGGGACCTACGACGTTACCGTCGTGAAACCGGGATACCTCGAGACGGAGCGGTCGGTGACGGTGACGCGGAACGCGGAGACGACGGTCGGTATCGAGCGGGGCACCGCGGCGCTCGACGTGCGCACCTTCGACGATCACTTCGACCCGCCCGTCCCGATCGAGACCGGAGCGATCCGAGTGTCGTCGTCGGTGTACGACGGCGAGGTGAGCGTGACCGAGGGGACGGCTTCGCTCAACGTGCCCGTGAACGCCGCGTACACGGTCGCCGTCGTAAGGGACGGATACGACGCCACGCCCAAACGGATCAGGGTCGGGGAGACCTCGGTGAGCACGAACGTCACGGCGCGTCGGACTCCGGCTCTGAACGTCACGCCGGCGAACGAGCGCGTCCTCGTCGGCGAGACGACCCGCGTGACGGTGCGGAACGCGTACGCCGAGCCGGTGGCCGGCGCGGCGGTCGAAGTCGACGGTGACGCCGTGGGCGAGACCGACGATCGCGGGGAGATCGCCGTTCCGATATCGTCCGCCGGGAACCGAACGATCGTCGCACGGCACGAGGCCGTCGCGTCCGATCCGGTGACGGTCGAGGGCGTCGAGATCGCGAACGGGACCGATACGCCCGGATCCGACACGGGCGACGCCGACGGGAACACCTCGGACGACGGTGGCGGGGAAACCGATTCGGCCGACACCGACGTGGACGACTCGACCGATACCGACGGGGACGACTCGACCGATACCGACGACGGTATCCCCGGATTCGGCGTCGTCGCCACGGTTCTCGCCCTCCTCGTTGCCGGTGCTATGGGTCGGTATCGCGGTCAGTGACGCGTCGGTGCGCGCGACACGCGTGCGACGTCTCGTCGAAACGGAGCATCGAAACGGAGTGAAGTTCCGTCGAAGCGGAGTGAGTACCGACCCCGATCCGCTCCGTTATCGTTCGATGCCCACCTCCGCGAACGTCGCCATCCGGTCGTGAGTCCGGCAGGCGGCTCTGTAGGTCGCGAGCGCCAGCGCCGCGCCGGAGCCCTCGCCCAGCCGGAGGCCGTGATCGAAGAGCGGTTCGAGATCGAGGACGTCGAGTTGGACCGCGTGGCCGGGTTCGCTTCCGACGTGGGACGGGAGGAGGTAGGGCCGCACGTCCGCCGTGACCGCGTCCGCGACGAGCGCGGCCGCGCCCGAGACCACGCCGTCGACGACGACGGGAGTTCGATCGGCCGCACAGCCGATCGCGACGCCGGCGAGGAAGCCGACCTCGTAGCCGCCGACGCGCCGGAGCACCTCGACGGGGTCGACGTCGGAACCGACGTCCGGCTCCCCACCATCCGCGAGCCCGTTCGTCGCGAGCGCGCGCTCGACGACCGCGACCTTGTGCGCGCGGGTCTCCTCGTCGACGCCGGTCCCCGGACCCGTGACCCGGTCCGGATCCGCGCCCGAGAGCGCCGCCGTGAGCGCGGCGGCGACCGTGGTGTTGCCGATCCCCATCTCACCGAGCGCCGCGATCCCGGCCTCAGAGAGCCGCGTTCGAGCGGTCCGGACGCCGGCCGACAGCGACGCGACCGCGTCGGCGCGAGACATCGCCGGTCCCGCGGCGAGGTCGGCGGTGCCGGAGCCGATCCGCTCGTCGACGATCCCGATGGATCCGTCGACCTCGACCGGCGGCCCATCGACGCCCGCGTCGACGACGAGCGTCTCCGCGCCGACGACCTCGCCGATCGCGGAGACGGCGGCCCCGCCGGCCGCGAAGTTCCGGAGCATGGCGCGGGTCACGGACTTCGGGTACGCCGAGACGCCCCGGTCGACCACGCCGTGGTCCGCGGCGGCGACGACGACGGTCGGGTTCGAGAGCTGCGGTCTGGGATCGCCAGCGAGCCCGGCGAGCGCGACCGCGAGGTCCTCCAGTCGGCCGAGGCTCCCGGGGGGCTTCGTCAGTTCGGCCTGCCGATCGCGGGCCGCGTCGGCCGCGTCGGCGTCGAACGGCGGGATCGACGGCGGGGTGAACTCCTCCTTCGACACGGTCACGCGTCGAAGTCCGGGAGGTCGTCGGGGGCCTCGTAGGCCGACTCCCACTCGATGTACTCGTCTTTGAGGACGTCACAGACGACCTGCCCGAGCTCCGTGAGCCCGGCGTTGATCGCGGAGACGGAGCCCCACGAGTCGAGGTCGTCGTGATAGTTCTTCTCCTTCCAGTCCTCTGGGATCCCCGGCGCGTGATACCCCACGCGGTCGGCGAAGGAGTCCCAGAAGAAGTCGAACCGGGAGACGAGACCGAGGTCCTCGACGATCCGCCAGTCCGACTCGTCGAGGTCGCTGTCGGCGGCCCACTCCGCGAACGCCTCCTCCCAGGCCCCCTCGCGCAGGAACGCCGACAGGTCGTCACGGCGGTACTCGCCGCCGGCCACGTCGGCGTCCTCGTACTCGTTCGGGTCGACGGCGGACAGCTCCGGCGGGTCCGGCGTCTCGATGTCGAGCGACATGTCCGCCCGTCCGCGCCGCGGGGCCAAAACGGTGCGGGCTCGGCGGCGGGATCGGGTGGAGAAACGACCGCGATCCGGTCCTTTTACCGCGCCGACCGAGTATCTCGAGACATGAACGTCCGCGCCCGCTCTCGACAGGTCGGAATCGCCGCCGCCCTCGTCAGCGCGCTCCTGCTCGCCGTGCCGTACGCGCTCGTTTCGGGCTTCGACGCCCAGCTCGCCGGCTACTACACGGCCGGCCCCGTGGGCGCCGGCGGAGTGGCGCTGTTCGCGCTGTTGAGCGCGGTCGTGTTCGCCTCCGTCGAGCGGGGGAACGTCGATCCCGGGACGCTCGCCGGCGCGCTCGTCGTCCTCGGAGCCGCGACGACCCTGCTCGCGGCGCTCTGGTGGCTCTCCGTCGAGCCGACGACGATGTTCGGCGAGCACCGCTGGCTCGAGTATCACGCGCCCGCGGTGACCGCCGCGTCGCTGCCGGTCCCCGTCTCCGCCGGCGTCTACGCTCGGGAGCTGCTCGAGTAGGTCCGAGAACCGAGCGAAGCCGTCGCGAAGCCGTCGCGAGTCCGTCTCCGGTCCCGCGAACGAAAGGCCCTTATGTGGCACCGATGTAGGACAGCCCGGACTAGGTCGGGCGGTTAGGCCCCGCTCTCCACCCGTGAGGTAGTCTTCAGCGGGGACCGAACACCGGGCGCGTCCGGATAGACCGGCGCGGGCCCCGAGAGCCAACGTGGAAGCCTCGTCCGCCGGGGACAGCGGTCCGCGATGCCCGCTCGCAGGAGCGGTCCGTCGCGGTTCGCCGGCGACAACGGGTCAGGCGCGGAAGCGAGCAGCCCACCGCCGGACGCCCGTCGCTCGTCGGGTCGCGGGGTGGAGGAGGCAACCGGGATACCCCGTGCCGGAACACCGGGCTACCCCGGCCGTCCACCATTCATACCGGATCGTCAGTCACGTAGCGGCCGCGCTCGCGTCCTCCCGCTCCCGTCCGACTGAGCCGGAACGGTCGGCGGCGTGATCGGCGTCGCCCTCAGTGCTCGCCGCCCGTCCCGCGCCGATCGGAATCGAGGTCGATGTCGAGGTCCTCCAGGAGCTCCTCGGCCTCCTCGCGTTTCTCCTGGTGGTCTTCCAAGAACTCGCGCATGAGTTCCGCGGCCTGTTCCTTACAGCCGCCACAGAGGCGCTCGCCGTTCACGCACTCCGAGTACACCTCCGCCGCGAGCCCGTCGTCGTCGCCCGCGAGCAGGTAGGCGTACAGTTCGTAGACGGGGCACTCGTCGGCCTCGCCGCCGAGCTCGCGCTGCTCCTCGGCCGTGTCGCGCCCGCCGGTCGTCGCGGACCGCACCTTGTCGTACCCGTCCTCGGGGTCGTCAAGAAGCGAGATGTGGCTCGCGGGGATGGAAGAGGACATCTTCCCGCCGGTGAGCCCGGTCATGAATCGGTGGTAGATCGAGGAGGGCTGCCGGAAGCCGAACCCGTTGTGGTCGATCTCGACTTCCCGCGCCAGCGACTCGGCCTCCTCGCGAGTCATCTCGAACGCGTCGACGTGCCCCTCGAAGACACGCTTCTCGCCGTCGATCGCCTCGATCAGCGCCTCGAACGCCTCGTCGGTGGCGTTGCGGTCGAGGAAGCGGACGCGCGGGCGGAGCGGTTCTTTGACCGCGTTACGGAGGTTGTTGATCGCATCCCGTTCCGGGTCCGGTTTCGTCCCTGCTAACACCGTGTCTTTGTCTGGGAACTCGTTTATGTCCCAGGTCACGGAATCCATTCCTCCATCGATATACTGGGCGGCCCAGCCGCACCGTATCATATCGACATCTCGCTTTTCAGCCTCCTCTTTGAGGTCGTCGTACGCGTCCGCGATGATCTGGTGAACCTCCTCATCGGCCTCGAAGCTCGCGAACGCCTCGGTCACCTTGAAGTACCGGAGCCGGGTAGCCAGGTCGCGGGTGAGCCGAACGTGCGGGTCTTGGTCGGGACCGACCGGGATGACGGTGGGTTTCGGCTCGTCGACCAGCTGCGGGTAGAGGATGTCCGCGGTCTGGGTGACGACGCTCTGCATGTGCGAGATGTTCGTCTCGCCGTCGAAGCCGTAGATCGCCTCGAACTCCGAGAAGTTGGCCTTCGATCCCAGTTCGAAGCCGAGGTCCTGGACCTCGCGGTTGTCGGACTGCCGATACAGCTCGCCGTCCTCGGGGTCGAACCCGAGTGCGAGAAGCGAGAGCAGGTAGCTCCGGGCGTGCTCGTCGATCTCGTCCCACGACATCCCCCGGGCCGAGTGGGCCTCGAGGTCGGCGATCAGCCCGAAGACGTCGCCGCCGCGCTCTTGGTGCCAGATCAGCTCGTCGAACACGAGCTTGTGACCGATGTGCGGGTCGCCGGTGGGCATGAACCCCGAGAGCGCGGCGAACGGCTCGCCGTTCGCCATCGCCTCCGCGACCGCGTCGTACTCGCGGTGGCCGAAGATGACGCCGCGGCGCATCAGGTAGTGGTGATCGACCACGTCGTCGGCGACGTCGTCGAACGCCTCGATGCCGAACTCGGCGAACAGGTCGGCGTAGTCGCCGACCGACGCCGACCCCCACGGGTCGAGCGCGACGTCCTCGGTCGACTCGCCGTCAGCGCGCTCGGTCCCGCCGTCCGTGCGGGGGGTGTCCTCGTCCATACCTCCCCTCCCGGCGGTCGACGCAAAAACCGTTCGCTTGCGCGTGTGTGGCTCGCCGGCCGGGTCGGTAGACGACGCGCGCGTCAGCGTTCCTCGGACCTCACGGCGTCAGTCGCCCGACCGAGAGCCACTCGATCCCGTCGTCGGTTCCAGCGCCTCCCGGATCTCCGTTCCCGTCGACCAGCGCGAACACCAGCTTCTTACGGACGCCGCCGGCGAGCCGCACGTCGAGCGAGAGCTCCCGGGGGGCGAAGACGTGATCGGGCTCGACCACTCGAACGAGGTGTTCGGAGTGCGGGAGGTCCTCGACGGTCTCCACGTCGAGGTACGTCCGGAAGTCCGCGCCGAACTTGAACCCCGTCTTGGGGACGGTCCGACGCTCGCGGAGGTCGCGGTATGTCGCCAGCCGACGGCCGAACCGGTCGCCCTCGACCGCGCGGCCGCGGGCGACGATCGCGGCCGTAGCGCTCGCGTGATCGTCGCCGGCGGGGACGGTGTCGTCGTCGCCCGTCGGCTCGATGTCGCCGTCGCCGTTCTCCCCGACGACGACCTCGGAGAGCCGGAGGACGCCGTCGGCCGCGAGCGACGCGGCCTCGACGAGCGAGAGCTGGACGATCCCCTCGACGGCGGCGGCTCGTCCGGAGAGCGGCTGGCCGTAGAACCCGCGCTCGTAGAGGGCGGGCGGCGCGTCCCAGACGACGACCCGGTCGGCGAGCAGGACGCCGGTCAGGTCGGCGGGCGGGTCGTAGTCGGTCGAGCCCGTCAGGTCGGGGCGGCCGGTCTCGAAGTAGGTGATGTCGCTCTCCTCGTCGACGACGGCGAGGGTCTGCCCGGCCACGTCGTCCGCGGGGACCGACTCGCGTTCGCCCACCACGCGCACCGGATAGTGAACGTCCCCGGTGTCGGGCGTCGACCCCCGCTCGTAGGCCACGACGTCGACCGCGTCCGCCACGTCGGCCCGACCGCCCGGCCACGGCTCGCGGGCGGGCGAGAGGTAGAACCCGCGGTCGCGGAGGTCGGCGTAGACGAGATAACGAACCGCGAACCGGTCGGCCGCGGCGGCGCTGTCGACGAAGAACCGCTCGAAGCCGGCGGGGTCGTCGCCGTCGCCGCCGAGACGCACTCCCGAGAGGTCGCCGCGGAACAGCAGGTGGGCGGCCTCGACTCGTGAGAGCTCGATCGCGTTCCCGCCGACCGGGCGGCCGTAGCCGCGCGAGTCGTAGAACCGCTGTCTGGCGTCCCCGCCGACGTGGACGGCGTCGCCGCGGAGGTCGCCTGTCGGTTGCATGCTCGCACACCCGGTCGGCCGGGGTAAGGCGGTTGCGGTCGATGAGGCGGCGTCGCGATCGGCGAGGAGGCGTCGCGGTCGGTCGGGAGCATCGCGGTCGCGGACGCCCCGAGTAAGGGTAAAGGACCAGCGGGCGGAAGGCGACCCATGAACGAGACTGCCGGCGTCACGCTCACCGTCCGCGCCGCCGAGAAGCGCGACGCGGGCCGCGGCATCGCCAGGCTCCCCGAACCCGCGCGCAAGCGACTCGGCCTCCTCAGCGGCGACACGGTCAGGATCGACGGCGAGCGCTCCGCCGTCGCGAAGGTGTGGCCGGGCGGCCCCGACGCGCAGGACGGCTCCGTCCTCATCGACGCCGACACCCGCGCGAACGCCGGCGTGAAGGTCGGCGACGCCGTCACGGTCAGTCCCGTCGACGTCGTCGACGCCGACCGGGTCGTCTTCGACGCACCCGCCCGGCTCGCCGAGGTCGACGTGAGCCGCGAGGTCGTCGAGCGCGCGCTCGCCCGCGACCTCCGCGACCGACCGATCTCCCGCGGCGAGGCCGTCCACGTCGAGCGGCTCGGCGGCCTCCGGTTCGTCGTCGGCGAGCCCGACCCGAGCGGCACCGTCCGAGTCACCACCGGCACCGACGTGTCGGTCGATTACGACGGGAGGGACGAGGAACGCGATCGAACCGAGTCACGGTCCGACGGAACCCGGCGCGGTTCCGGGAGGAGATCCGACTCCGGCACGTCGGGAACGCAGGCGGCCGACTCGCCCCCCGGAACCGACGGCCGTCCCGCGGGCGGGGGATCGACGCCCCCGGCGGACCACACCGCCGGCGCGACCTACGAGGACATCGGCGGGCTCGACGAGGAGCTGGAGCTGGTGCGCGAGACCATCGAGCTGCCGCTCTCGGAGCCGGAGGTGTTCACCCGGCTCGGGGTCGACCCGCCGAAGGGCGTCCTGCTGTACGGGCCGCCGGGAACGGGGAAGACGCTCATCGCCCGCGCCGTCGCCAACGAGGTGGACGCGACGTTCATCACGGTCGACGGTCCGGAGATCATGTCGAAGTACAAGGGGGAATCGGAGGAGCGGCTCCGCGAGGTGTTCGAGCGCGCGAGCGAGGATGCGCCCGCGATCGTCTTCTTCGACGAGATCGACTCGATCGCGGGAAAGCGCGACGACGGCGGCGACGTGGAGAACCGCGTCGTCGGCCAGCTGCTCTCGCTCATGGACGGACTCGACGCCCGCGGCGACGTGATCGTCATCGGCGCGACGAACCGGGTGGACTCGCTGGACCCGGCGCTCCGCCGCGGCGGACGGTTCGACCGGGAGATCGAGATCGGCGTCCCCGGCGAGGCGGGCCGCAGGCAGATCCTCGACGTCCACACCCGACGCATGCCGCTCGCCGACGACGTGGACTTGGACCGGATCGCGAGCAGGACCCACGGCTTCGTCGGCGCGGACATCGAAGGGCTGACCCAGGAGGCCGCGATGACCGCGCTCCGGCGCGCCCGGGAGACCGACGCGCGGGCGCTCGATTCGGTGACCGTCACGCGGGCCGACTTCGAGGCGGCCCACGCCGCGGTCGAGCCGAGCGCGATGCGCGAGTACGTCGCCGAGCAGCCCACCACGGACTTCGGGGACGTGGGCGGGCTCGACGGCGCGAAAGAGAAGCTGGAGAGGGCGGTGAGCTGGCCGCTCACGTACGGACCGCTGTTCGATGCCGCGAACGCGGACCCGCCGACGGGCGTCCTGTTACACGGGCCGCCGGGCACCGGGAAGACGCTTCTCGCGCGGGCGATCGCGGGCGAGAGCGGGGTCAACTTCATTCAGGTCGCCGGTCCGGAGCTGCTCGACCGGTACGTCGGCGAGTCTGAGAAGGCGGTGCGCGACCTCTTCGATCGGGCCAGACAGGCCGCTCCCGTGATCGTCTTCTTCGACGAGATCGACGCGATCGCCGCGGACCGCGACGGCGGGGGCGGCGACGGATCCGGCGTCGGCGAGCGCGTGGTTTCCCAGCTGCTGACCGAGCTGGACCGCGCGAGCGACAACCCGAACCTGGTGGTGCTCGCCGCGACGAACCGCCGGTCGGCGATCGACCGCGCGCTGTTGCGTCCCGGCCGGCTGGAGACGCACGTCGAGGTGCCCGAGCCGGACCGCGAGGCCCGGCGGGCGGTGTTCGCGGTCCACACCCGCGAGAAGCCGATGACCGAGGACGTCGACCTCGACCGGCTCGCCGACGAGACGGACGGCTACTCCGGCGCGGAGATCGCGGCGGTCTGCCGGGAGGCGGCGATGACCGCGATCGAGCGGGTCGCGGACGAACACGGCGAGGCCGCGAACGACCACGCCGACGAGGTCGCTATCACGGGCGAGGACTTCGCGACCGCGGTCGCGAACGTGGCCGCCTCGCGACAGTGATCCGGCGTTTTCGTCGACTTCGCGTTACTCGCCTCCCTCGCGTTACTCGTCGTCCTCGCCGGTCCCGCCGTCGTGGGCGTGGCCGTGTCCGCCCGCTCCGTCGAGGGCCTCCAGTCCGTCCGCGCCGAACTCGTCGACGGGAGTCACGCTGTAGTCGACGGTGAGAGTGTCCTTCGTGGCGCGGACCTTCCCGACGAACGTGGAGATGTCGGCGAGGCTCCCCTCGAGGACGAAGAGTTCCATACAGTATCGGGAGCCGACGTGGTTGTGGAAGTTGGAGGCGACGAGCCCCTCGTGTTCGTGTCGGAGCCGCATCATCCGCTCCTCGACGCTCGTCGTCTCGTAGTCGAAGAGCACCGTCACGACCGCCATCAGCCGGCGGTCCTCCAGCCGGTTGTCCTCGAACTCGCCGAGGAGGTTTCGGGAGGCCTCCCGTATCACCTCGCTTCGGCCGGTGTAGCCGTGTTCGTCGGCGAACTCGTCGATCCGGTTGAGCAACTCCTCGGGCATCGACACGCTGACGACGGTCATATGTAATAATTCACTCCCCGAATGTTGTTAACCTTTGAGGTCGGCGTCGTCGCTGCCGGCGTCATCAGGGAGGTGATCGTCAGGGCGGTCGGCGTCGGATCGGTCTGCGTCGGGACAGTCGAGGCGGACAGTCCCTGCCTCGACGCGCTCGGAGAGCCACTCGTAGTGGTCGAGGAGGGCGGCCTCGCCGGCGTCGGTGAGCGTGTAGACGTCTCCGAGCCCCTCGGCGCGGCGGGCGAGGTAGCCGGCCTCGACCATCGCGGTGAGAGTCGCGTAGAAGCTCTGCGGATCGAGCCGCTCGTCGTAGTGGGTCTCGAGCCGGCTCTTGAGCGACTGCGCCCGCAGCTCGCCGGCCTCGTAGATCAGCGCACAGCAGTCGCGCCGCCGCCCGCTGTGGAACCACTTCGTCATACCCCGCGTTCCGGTCGCGGCCTCACGACGGTTTCGGTCGAGGGGCGTGAACCGGGGGGACGCGATCGGGTCCTCGCGGAAGTCACGGGCACGGTTCCCGCACCGCACCTCACGCCTCCCCAGCCTCGCCGCGCGACTCGCGGCTCCGCCGCTCGCTTCGCGCGCGCCACCGCGACGGAGGGTCGCTCGGGCGTCCCTCTCAGGTCGCCTCGAGCAGTTCGTCGAAGGCCTCCACGCGGCGGTCGCCGAGGACGCACCGCCCCCGGTCGGCGTGGCCGACGCGCTCGACGTGGACCGCGTCGAGCCCGGCGTTCCAGGCCGCGCCCACGTCGCTCTCGCCGTCGCCGGCGTAGTACCCCCGGTCGCGGGCGTCGACGCCCATCGCGTCCATCGCGACCTCCAAGGGATCCGGATCGGGCTTCCAGCCGGTCTCGTCGGTACAACAGACGACCGCGTCGAACCGGGAGTCCAGATCGAGCCGGTCGAGGACGGGCTCGGCGAGGAACCGCTGGCAGTGCGTGACGAGTCCGACGGGGCGGTTCGCGGCGTCGAGCCGGTCGAGCAGCCGGGCCGCGTCGTCGTGGAGGTACGTCGCCTCCGCGCGGGCGATCGGGTCCTCCACGTCGTGAAAGGCCGGCCAGAACCGGTCGGGGTCGACGCCCATCCCGCGGAGGGTCCCGGCGCGCGACCCGCCGAGCCCGTGCCAGAGGACGTACGCCTCGCGGTCGGAGAATCGCCGGCCGAGGCGGTCGCCGACGCGGTCGAACACCCCGCGGGTGTACGCCCACTCGGCGTCGACGAGCGTCCCGTCGAGGTCGAACAGGTGGAAGTCGTACTCGGCGAGGACCATGGGGGCGTCCGTAGGCGCCGACCCGATAAGTGCGTTGTGGCGACGCCGCCGAGCGAGCGTCAGTCGCCGACGAGCGGGAGCGGGATCTCGAGTGCGACGGCGAGCGTGACGACGGCCAGCGCGAGCAGGGCGACCGCGACGGGGATCATGACCAGCGACCCGTCGATCGCGCCGATCGCCGCGATCACGCCGAACCAGAGCAGCGCGACGGCGAGCGCGAGCGACACGATCGTCCAGAACACGTTCATCAGCGCGTCCTCGACCGCCTTTCGGACGATCCAGTAGCGTGTCGACGCGTCACCGGCCGGCGCGTCTCCGGCGTCGTCGTCGGACGGCCGATCGCGGGTCTCGGCCGCGTCGTCGGATGGAGGGCTCACGGCCGGAATCACGGGTCGGCCCGATATATATCGTGACGGTCGTAGCGGTCGTGACGGCCGTGGCGGACGTAGCGGTCGCGACGGCCGCGGAGTCGCCGCGGCATCAGTCCCGAACGTGGATCGACGACCCGAGGTACTTGTGGAGGACCTCGTCGACCGACTCCGCGTTGAACCGGGAGCGGTCCGCGTCGATCGCGGCCTCGAGCGCGTCGAGGTACGCGCGGTCCGTCCGGAGTTCGCGGAACGCGACGCGCTCCACCTCGACTCCCAGCCGCTCGCCGAGGAACCGGCGGACCGACGGCTCGTCGCCGACCTCGCCGCGCCAGAGCCGGTCGCGGAACAACAGCCACCCCTCCTCGCCCGGCTCGACCGCGGGGACCTCCACCGTCGTCTCGAAGCGATCCGGGTCGGCGCGCGCTCCCTCGGGATCGATCCGAAACGTGACGCGAAAGACGTAGGCGGCGTCCATACCGGGCCTCGTCGACGGGTCGACGAATAACGCTTTCGCGGGTCGAGCCGAATTCGGGTCGACGGACGTCCGTCCGATTCACGATCCGTGTCATCGAGGAACAACGACAAGCTACATACGACCCCGCGGCGTTGTCCCGGTCATGCTGAATCGGCTCCGCTCGGCCGTCGAACGCGCGTACCTGCGGCACCTCCGCCGGCGGGTCGAGACGGTCCCGACCCACGTCGCCGTCATTCAAGACGGAAACCGTCGATACGCCCGCGAGCGCGGCGACGACGCCCCGGACGGCCACCGCGCCGGCGCGGACACGACCGAGCGCGTCCTCGACTGGTGTGCGGATCTGGGCGTCTCGGAGCTGACGCTGTACGCCTTCTCGACGGAGAACTTCGAGCGACCCGACGAGGAGCTCGAGCCGCTCTTCGACCTCCTCGAGGCCAAGCTGTTGGAGTTCGCGGACGCCGACCGCGTCCACGACCAGGGGGTTCAGGTCCGCGCCATCGGCGACGTCGATCGGCTCCCGCTGCGGGTGCGCGAGGCGGTCGACTACGCCGAGGAGCGCACCGCCGACAACGACCGCTTCACGCTCAACGTCGCGCTCGCGTACGGCGGGCGCACCGAGCTGCTCGACGCGGCTCGCGGCGTCGCCCGCGAGGTCGCGGAGGGCGGTCTCGACCCCGCGGACGTGGACGTCGAGACGGTCGAGCGCCGGCTCTACGACCGCCCGATCCGCGACGTCGACCTCATCGTTCGGACCGGCGGCGACGAGCGCACCTCGAACTTCCTGCCGTGGCACGCCAACGGCAACGAGGCGGCGGTCTACTTCTGTACGCCCTACTGGCCCGAATTCTCCGAGGTGGACTTCATGCGCGCCATCCGGACGTACCAGGCTCGAGAGGAGTCCTGGCAGCGTGCTCGTGCGGAACGCGCCGCGGCCCTCGTCCGCGCGGTCGCCGAGGTCGAACTGACGGAGGCGCGGCGAGTGGCGGGCCGGCTCCGCGGGCGGCTGCCGCGGAGCGAACACGACGTCGTCACCGAGGAGCTTCCGGACGGTGAGGCCGTACGGGAGGCCGACGCCGAGTCGGAGCCGGCCGGCTAAGTCGATCGGAGGCCGGCTACGCCGGGTTCTTTCGCGTGAGATCGCTGCCGCAGATCGGACAGCGCTCGCGGTTCTCCTCGAAGGTCCGGCTACAGCCGACACACTGGAACCGCCACTCGCGCTCCTCCGTGATCCCGTCGCGGGCGATGGGCTCGACCCCCAAGTCGAGCCGCTCGGCGACGTTCTGCATCGCGTAGTCGTCGGTGACGAGGGTGGCGTCGAGCTCGAGAGCCGTCGCGATCAGTCGAACGTCGGTCTCGGACAGTTCCGCGGCGTCGCCGGAGCCGCGGGCCGCGCGTTGAACGTTCGTCACCGCCTCCGGGGCCGGCACGTGGATCGTCATCCCCGAGCCCTCCATCGCGTCGAACCGGAGCGCGGTCTCTCCGTTGAGTTCGTCGTGGACCTCCGGAACGGAGACCACGGGGTCGTCGGTGGTGTACTCGTGAATGAACGCGGACGTGTCGAGAACTCTCATCAGCGGCCGACGACGATGTAGTCTTTCACCGCCTGGACGTTCGCGACCGGCACCCGGAGCCGTCCCGTCTCGTCGACGTCGAACGCCACGCGCTCGGGGCTGAGCTGTTCGTGCGGGCTCACGAGCAGGTGGTGGAGCTGCCCCGATTTCAGGTCCATCGTGATGTTGTACAGATCGCCGAGTTCGGTCCCGTCCGAGCCCATCACCGCCTTCCCCGACAGGTTCTCCGCCAAGATGTTCGCCATGTGGGCACACTTCCGGTCGACGGTATTAAACGCCACGGGCCGTCGGACGGACGGCCGACGGATCCCGCCGCCGACGTCTCCGGGGCGGATCCCGCGGCCGCCGTCGCGGGCGCGTCCTGAAACACTTAACTGACGGCCGAGCCGAACGGGACACAACCACCTTCTGGGGGGCGATTCTCATGACTGACGACACACACACGGACACCCTTCGGACGCCGATCGTCGCCGTGCTCGGCCACGTCGACCACGGGAAGACGAGCCTCCTCGATACGATCCGCGGCTCCGCGGTGAGCGAGGGCGAGGCCGGCGCGATCACCCAGCACATCGGCGCGACCGACATCCCGCTCTCGACGATCTCGACGATGGCGGGCGAGCTCGTGAACCCCGACGACTTCGATCTGCCCGGACTGCTCTTCATCGACACGCCGGGTCACCACTCCTTCTCGACGCTTCGCGCCCGCGGGGGCGCGCTCGCAGACATCGCGGTGCTCGTCGTCGACGTCAACGACGGGTTCCAACCGCAGACCGAGGAGGCGATAGACATCCTCCGGCGCACGGGCACCCCGTTCGTCGTCGCCGCCAACAAGGTGGACACGACGCCCGGGTGGAACCCGCAGGAGGGCGAGCCGATCCAGCGGAGCCTCGAGGCCCAATCCGAGCGCGCGGAGTCGATGCTCAACGAGAAGCTCTATGAGATCATCGGCCAGCTGTCGGACGCCGGCTTCTCGGCGGACCTCTACTGGCGGGTCCAGGACTTCCAGAAGAACATCGGGGTCGTCCCCGTCTCCGCGCTCACCGCCGAGGGAATCCCCGACCTGCTCGCGGTGCTGATGGGCCTCTCCCAGCGGTTCATGAGAGAGGAGATGGCCATCGACGTGTTCGGACCGGGCGAGGGAACGGTCCTCGAGGTCAAAGACGAACGGGGGTTCGGGGCGACGATCGACACCGTGGTGTACGACGGCGTGGTGAGAAACGGCGACACGATCGTCGTCGGCGGCCAGGCGGACCCGATCGTCACCGAGGTGCGCGCGCTCCTCCAGCCGCGCCCGCTCGAGGAGATCCGCACCGAGAAGAAGTTCGAGAAGGTCGCGGAGGTCGGCGCGGCCGCCGGAGTGAAGATCGCCGCGCCCGACCTCGACGACGCGATGGCGGGCGCGCCGGTCAGAGTCGTCCGCGACCACCCGGTCGAGGAGATGATCGAGGACGTGAAAGCCGAGCTCGCGGAGATAGAGGTCGACACCGCCGAGGACGGCGTCGTGATCAAGGCGGACACGCTCGGCTCGCTCGAGGCCATGGCGAACGCGCTCCGGGAGGCGGAGGTGCCGATCCTGCGCGCCGAGGTCGGCGACATCGCCCCCCGCGACATCGCCGTGGCGGAGACGGCCAACCAGGACGAGCACAAGGCGATACTCGGGTTCAACGTCGACCTCCTCGCGAACGCCGAGCGGGAGCTCGAGAGCGCCGACGTGAAGCTGTTCACGAACGACGTGATCTACCAGCTGATCGAGGACTACGAAACGTACGTCGAGGAGCGCCAGCGCGCCCAACAGGAGACAGTCCTCGACAAGGTGGTCCGACCGTCCCGCTTCCGACTCCTCCCCGATCACACTTTCAGACAGAACGACCCCGCGGTCGTCGGCGTCGAGGTCATCGCCGGAACGCTCCAGAACAACCGCAACGTGGGCTACTTCGAGGGCAACGAGTTCCACCGCGTCGGCGGGCTCTCGGGGATCCAGAAGCAGGGTGACGACGTCGACGAGGCCCGCGCCGGCGAGCGCGTGAGCATCGCGATCGACGGCCCCACCGTCGGCCGCGACATCGAGGAGGGCGACACCCTCTGGACGGAACTCCCCGAGAAGCACGCGAAGATCCTCGAACAGGAGCTCAAAGAGGAGATCACCGCCGACGAGCGCGAGGCGCTCTCGGGCTACCTCGAGACCCGCCGGAAGCGCGACCCGTTCTGGGGGAAGTAACCCCGGAGTCGTCGTCGGGATCTGCTTTTCGTTCGTTCTCGTTCGAACCCTCGACGCGAGGCGCTCCGCGCACTCGGTGGCCGGCGGTGTGTTCCTGCGACCGCCGAGGGACCGTCCGCTGATCCGTCCGTGCGACTACTCGCCGAGCGCGTCGGCGACGGAGACGAACGGGACGCCGGCGCGGTCGGCCGTCACCGCGTCGCTCTCGGAGTCGCCGACGAAGACGGCCCGCACCGGTTCGACGCCGAGCGCGTCGACCGCCGCCAGCAACGACTCCGGCTCGGGCTTGTGCGTCTCGACGGTGTCGCGACCGATCACGGCGTCGACCGCTCCCTCGAGACCGTGCGCCTCGAGGGCGATCCGGCAGGCCTCCTCGCAGTTGAGCGAGCAGACCGCCGCGGGGCGGTCGTCCTCGCCGGCGGCGAGTCGCTCGCCGAGCGGCAACAGGAGCGACTCGTTCGCGCCGTCTCGCTCGTGGTCGGCGATCGTCCCGTGGACGACGTCCTCGATGTCGTAGTCAGAGGCGGCGTCGAGCAGCGACCAGAGGTCGCCCGTCGGCGGGATCAGCGCGCGCTCGGCGTACGCGGCGATCACGTCGTCGGCGGCGGCGTCCCAGTCGACCGCGAGTTCGAGGAGGGTGCCGTCGAGGTCGTACACGATCGCGTCGGCCGCGTCGAAGGCGGTGGTCATCGTGTGTCGAAGGCGCCCCGAGCGATGACTTCCTTTTGGATCTCCGTCGTCCCCTCGTAGATCTCCGTGACCTTCGCGTCGCGGTAGAACCGCTCGACGTCGTACTCACGCGTGTAGCCGTAGCCGCCGTGGATCTGGACCGCCTCGTTGGTCACCGACATCGCGGCCTCGCTCGCCCGGTACTTCGCCCGTGCCGCCGCGACGCGGGCGTCCTCGCCCGCCTCGGCCCGCCGGCACGCCTCGCGGACGAGCAGCCGCGCGGCGGCGACGTCGGTCGACATCTCCGCCACCGTGTGGCGGACGGACCCGATCTCAGAGAGCGGCTCGCCGAACCCCTCCCGCTCCTCGGCGTACGCCGTCGCCGCCTCGAGGGCAGCCCGCGCGACGCCCACGGCCTGCGCCGCGATGCCGATCCGTCCGCCGGTCAGAACTTCGAGCGCGGCCGCGAGGCCCCGCCCTTCCTCGGTCAGCCGGTTCTCGGCGGGGATCCGACAGTCGTCGAAGGCGATCGGCGTCGTGTCGGAGGCGCGCAGACCGAGCTTCTCCTCCTTCGGGCCGACCGCGACCCCCTCCGCGTCCATGGGGACGAGGAACTGCGTGATCGAGTCGGAGTCGTCGGGGTCGACCTTCGCGAAGACGACGGCGATGCCCGCGCGCGAGCCATTCGTGATCCACTGCTTCTCGCCGTTCAGGACGTACTCGTCGGTCTCCGGGTCGCACTCGGCGGTCGTCGACATCGCCGCCGGGTTCGACCCCGCGTGCGGCTCGGAGAGACAGAACGCCCCGACCGGGCGACCGTCGGCCATCTCCGGGAGCCACCGCTCTTTCTGGGCCTCCGTGGCGAACTCGGCGAGACAGGACGCGACGAGACAGTGGACGGAGAGGGCGGTCGCGACCGCGAGCGACCCGTGCGCCAGCTCCTCGTTGACGACCGCGTACGTCGTCGCGTCCGCGTCGAACCCGCCGTAGTCTTCGGGGACGGTCAGCCCCGTGAGCCCGAGTTCCGCGAGCCCGTCCCACACCTCCTCGGGGAACGTGCCCGCCGCGTCCGCCTCCCGAGCGGTCGGCCGGACCTCCTCGGCCGCGAACTTCCGGACGAGGTCGCGGACCGCCCGCTGTTCGTCGGTGAGCGCCGACCCGACCCGCGCGCCGGTCATGACCCGACGTTCGACCCCGCCGGGCAAAAGTGCGCGGGGCGACGGGACGTGCGCGCGGGTCGGAAACGAGCGGGTCGCTCACTCCCAGAGCCGGTACAGTTCGTCTCGCGGCGGCTCGCGGATCGCCTCCCTGTCGAGGAGGAGGGTACCGGCCCGCTCTCCGCCGGGTCCGGTTCCCGGCTCGCGGACCGAACCGATCTCGGCGGCGTCGATCCCGGCGCGGCCGTCCCCGGCGTCGTCGAGCGCGTCGAGCGCGTCGTCGACCCGGTGTTCGGGGACCGCCGCGAGCAACGCGCCCGAGCCGAACGCGCGGAGCGGGTCGATCCCGAGCGCGTCACAGCAGGCGCGCGTCTCCGGGCGCACCGGCACGCGGTCGCGCTCGACCTCGAGGACCGTCCCGCTCGCCGTCGCGAGCTCGACGAGCGCACCGGCGACCCCGCCCTCGGTCGGGTCGTGCGCCGCGGTCGCGAACGCCCGAACCGCGGCGGCGTCGGGGACGACGCTCACCTCCTCGAGGAATCGCGCCGCCGACTCCAGCGTCTCCGCGGGCACGCCGGCGTCCGCGCATTCCTCCCGGAAGTCGGTCGCGAGGATCGCGGTCGCCTCGATGCCCGCGCCCTTCGTTAACAGCAGCCGGTCGCCGGGCGTCGCACCCCCGGTGGGGAGGAAGCGGTCGGTCGTCCCGAGCGCCGTCATCGAGAGCAGCGGACGCTCCAGCGCCGGAACCGTCTCCGTGTGGCCGCCGACGACTGCCGCGCCGACCTCGGTCGCCGCCGCGTCCACCTGGCCCGCGATCGTCTCCAGCCGATCGGGGTCCGCGTCGGGGACGAGAACGGTGTTCGTCAGCCACCGCGGGTCCGCGCCGCTCGCGGCCACGTCGTTACAGGCGACGTGGACCGCGAGCCGCCCGACAGCGTCGGTCGCGAGCGAGAGCGGATCGGTGGCGACGACGAGCGTCCGATCGCCTAAGTCGATCGCGGCCGCGTCCTCGCCGTAGGCGGGGCCGACCGCGACCGCCGGGTCCATCGCTCCCGTGGCCGCGAGGAGGTCCTCGAGGGCGTCGGGCGGGACCTTCCCGGTCATCGATCCCGGAGCCACGCGACGACTGCGTCCGGATCGGCGTCGAGCCCGCCGCCCTGTGCGAACGTCGGACCGCCGCCCCCGCCGCCGCCGAACTCGTCCGTGGCCGCCTCGACGACCGCCCCGGCGTCCGCGTCGACGTCGGGCCCGGCCGCGGCGACGACGAACGGTGTCTCTCCCTCCCCGACCGCCGCGAGCGCGTCGACCGAGTCGTCCGACTCGATCAGCGCCGTCGCGGGCTCTCGGAGGTCGTTCGGGTCCGCGTCCGCGACGGTCCCGACCGCCCAGACGACCCCATCCCCGTCGACCTCGCTCGTCGGGAACTCGGCGAGCCGGGCGCCGAGCAGGTCGGATTGCGCGTCCCGGAGCGCGGAGTCGAGCCGGTCGACCTCCCCACGGAGCCGCCGGACCTCGTCGGGGAGCTCCTCGACGTTGGTGTCGGCGGCCGTGGCCGCCTCCAGCGCGGCGGCGTGGCGGGCGGCGACGCGGTCGATGGCGGTCGGGCCGACCGCGAACTCGACGCGGGTCACGCCCTCGCCGGGGTTCGAGCGGTCGAGCGCCGCGATCTGGCCGATCTCGGCGGTGTTTTCGACGTGGGTACCCCCGCAGGCCGCCACGTCCCAGTCCTCGACGGTGACGACGCGAACCGACTCGCCGCCGCTCATCGCGCCCTCCTCGGTCTTGGTGTTGAACGCGATCCCGTCGCGGTCGCGCGCTTCGGACTCCGGGAGCACCTCCCAAGAAACGGGTCGGGAGTCCCACACCGCCCTGTTCGAGAGCCGCTCGAGCTCGACGAGGTCCTCGTCATCGAGCGGCTCGGCGGTGGTGAGGTCGACGCGGACCTTCTCGGGAGAGATGTCGAAGCCGGCATAGCCGAGGTCCTCGCAGGTCCGGCGGGCCGCGCCGTAGAGGACGTGCGAGGCGGTGTGCGCCCGGGCGCAGTACGTCCGGAAGTCGTCGTCGATCACGCCTCGAACGGGCTCGCCGGGCTCCACGTCGCCCGCGCCCCCGGCGGTCGGGTCCTCGGCGAGGACGTGGACGACCTCGCCGTCGCGCTCGGTCACGTCGTCGACGAGGACGCCCGCGAGGGTGCCCCGATCGGCCGGCTGGCCGCCCGACTCGGCGTAGAAGTACGTCTCCTCCAGTACGACCTCGCGGCCGTCGACCCGTTCGACCGTCGACTCGAACTCGCGGACCGCCGGCTCCGCCGGCGCGCGTGATGCCGTCATGGACTGGTCGTCGTCGCGGTCGGGTAAATAGGTGTCCGGTCGTCCCATCGGTCCCGCCGCTCTCGCGCGCTCTCACGGCTCACTCGTCGTTCATCCGCCGCTCACGACGCCGCGAGCAGCTTCAACCGGAGCTCCCGCTCGCCGATCTCGTATTTGAACGCCGGGGTACCGTCGACGAACACGTAGGGGACGCGCTCGCCGTACTCCTCGGCGAGTTCGGGGTCCGAATCGACGTCGACGAGTTCGAGGTCGACGTCGACCGCCAGATCGGCCGCGACCCGCTCGACCGTCTCGCGGGCGACGACGCAAAGCGAGCAGTCCTCGCGGGTGTAGATCGTGACGGAGACGGAGTCCGCGTCGAACGCCGTCGAAGCGGACCGATCCGGTTCGTCCGTGTCGCTCACGACTGCGAGGAGGGCCTCGGGGGACCAGTGCGTTTCGGTCCGTGACACGACCCGGACCGATCCCCGTCACTCGCCGTCGGCGTCCACGAGGAACTCCACGTCGCCGGCGATGACCGCGCTGGCGACGACCGCGGTGCCGACGACGAGCGCGACGATCAGCGTGATCAGCGTGACGCGTATCGGGTCCCCGCCGATCGCGACGCCGACGAACGCGCCGACTGAGCCGCCGACCCCACCCGCGAGCACCGCGAGCGTGTTGGCTTCGCCCATGCGGTGGGATCGGTCGATCCAACATATAAGCGTTCGCGCCGGATTCTCCCGGCTGATACTGTGAACCGATCGACACGTGGCGCGACTCGGAAGCGTCCCCGGCGATCCGGGTCGTCAGCGCGGATACTCTCGGCCGAGGTCGACCGGGTCGAGCCCCCCATCACCGGCGTCACTCGCGGCGTCTCCGTCCCCTCCGGGACTCACGCTGCCGGTCCGATACCCCGCCATGTCGAGGGTGACGTACTCGAAGCCGATGTCGGTGAGGTGTTCGTGGACCGCGTCGGCAAAGGCGGGATCGAGCGCGCGCTCCAGCTCCTCGGGAGCGATCTCCACCCGTGCGAGCCCGTCGTGATCGCGCACGCGGAACCCCTCGAAGCCCCATTCGCGAAGCCGATTCTCCGCCCGCTCGACGCGCGAGAGGCGCGCCTCAGTCACCTCGAGTCCGGTCGGGATCCGCGAGGAGAGACACGCCATCGACGGCTTGTCGGCCACCGACAGGTCGTACGCCTCGGCGATCGCGCGGACCTCCTCCTTCGTGATCCCCGCGTCGAGAAGCGGCGAGGACACGTCGAGCTCCTCGACCGCGCGCAGGCCGGGACGGTGGCCCTCGCCGGGGTCGTCGGCGTTCGTCCCGTCACAGACGGTCCCGATCCCGAGCTCGCGGGCGCGGTCGTACATCCGGCCCAGCCGCATCGTGCGGCAGTGGTAACACCGGTCGCCGTCGTTGGCGACGAAGTCGGGGTCGTCGAGCTCCGAGAAGGTCACCGTGTCGTGGCGGACCCCGATCTCCTCTGCGACCCGTTTCGCGTCGTCGAGTTCGGCGGCCGGCAGCGTCTCGCTGCGGGCGGTACACGCGACCGCGTCCTCGGCGAGCGCGTCGTGGGCGAGCGCCGCCACCACCGAGGAGTCGACGCCGCCGGAGAAGGCGACGAGGACCCCGTCGCGGGCCGCGAGCGACTCGCGAGCGGATCGTGCCTTCTCCGCCGTTTCGGGGTCGAGCCGGTCGGTTCCCGCCGCGATCGGGTCGTCGGTCCCGACCGCGGGAGCGTCCTGATCCATGGCCGCGGTTCGTCGTCGTCGGGAAAAAGGGCGTCGGCGCACCGGCGCACCGATGTCGCCGTATCGTCCCACCGATGTCGCCGCATCGGTGCGTCGACGTCGGCGTGTCGGCGTCGAACGGCCCGCCGACACCCGCATCCTTTTGCGGGTTGCCGCGATATGAGGCGTGAATGGAGCTGGAGGCGATCCCTGGCGTGGGCGAGAAGACGGCGCGGGCGCTCCGCGAGCTGGAGGACCCGGCGGCGACCGTCGAGTCCGGCGACGTGGCGGCGATCGCCCGCGCGCCCGGGATGAACGAGGCGCGGGCGGCCCGCGTCGCCCGCGGCGCGATCCGCCGTCGCCACGACGACGCGAGTCGCGTGCTGGCGACCGATCGCGCGCGGGAGGTGTACCGCGACGCGCTCGGCCTGCTGAAGGAGCGAACCGTGACCGACTACGCGGAGAAGCGGCTGGAGACCTTCTACCCGAGCGCGTCGGCGTCGCGGATCGGCGAGGCGCAGGCGTTCGCCGCGGAGGCGATCGATCGCGAGCCCGACCCGGTCGTCCTCGAGGCGCTCTCCGGCGTCGAGCCGCTCTCCGACCCGCCGACCGTCAGGGTTCGCGACCGCTGTCTGGCGACCGCCGACGCCGAGGTGTACGCCCGCGCGGAGGCCCGCGTCCCCGAACTCTCGGTCGAGACGGTGGAGGACACGCGAGACGTCGCGGAGCTCGCGCGGTCGTACGCGACCGTGATCGTCCTCGACGAGACGTTCGCCGGGATGGACGTCGAGGGCGACGTCCACGTGCGGCCGGACGCGCTCGAAACGCCCGCAGAGACCGTTCCCGAACGCCTGCTCGCGTTCTTCGCCGAGAACCGCGAGCGGCTGGAGGCGGCCGCGGCGGTTCACGAGGCGGCGGCCTCGACTACCGACACTACCAACGACCTCGACGACCCCGCCGCCGACCTCGACGCGCTCCGGGACGCTCTCTCGCGGCTCGACGACGACGGAACGATCGTCGGCGATGCGGAGCTCGAGCGGCTGACCGCCGCCGTCGACGACCTCGACGCGTCGGTCTCGACGGCCGAGTCCGTCGCGGACGACCACCTCCGCGAGGCGATCCGCGAGCGCGACGTCACCATCGAGGGGACGGACTTCCTCTCGCTCGTCGAGCAGGGCGCACGCGTCGATTCGCTTCTCGACCGCGAGCTCGCCGACGAGTACGACACCGCGATGGAGCGCGCCCGCGATCACCTCGTCGACGCGCTCGAGTTGGCGCCGGAGGAGGTCGACCTCGCGGAGCGCGTCTTCGACGACGATCCCTCATTTCCGGTCGAGCACGACGAATCGGCCGTCTCGCGGCTGCGGACCGAACTCGCGGCCGGCCGGGACCGGCGGGCGGCCCGGCTGAAGGCCGACCTCGCGGCGGATCTCGGCAATCTCCGCGACCCCGTCGAGGAGCTGGTGCGGGACGCCCTCGAGCTCGACGTGGAGCTCGCGATCGCCCGCTTCGCCCGCGACTTCGACTGCGTCATGCCGGAGGTCCGCGATCCGGGTGCGGTCGGTGAGGAAGGCGGTTCCGCACGCGCCACCCCCGACGGCTTCCGGCTCGAAGGCGGGCGCTCGCCGCTTCTCGACGTGGAGTTAGAGGCGGTCGATCCGGTCGACTACGCGGTCGACGGGGTGCGGCTGCTCTCCGGCGTGAACTCCGGCGGGAAGACCTCCACGCTCGATCTGGTCGCCCTGGTGGTCGTCCTCGCGCAGATGGGGATGCCCGTCCCGGCCGAGAGCGCCGAGATCGACCGCTTCGAGGAGGTCCACTACTACGCCAAATCGCAGGGCACCCTCGACGCGGGGGCGTTCGAGGCGACCCTGCGGGACTTCGGCGACCTCGTCGAGGGCGCGGACGGGCGGCTCGTGTTGGTCGACGAGCTGGAGTCGATCACGGAGCCGGGCGCGTCCGCGAAGATAATCGCGGGCATTCTCGAGGCGCTCGACGACCAGGAAACCACCGCCGTCTTCGTCTCGCACCTCGCCCGCGAGATCCGCGAGGCCGCCGACTACGACGTGGCCGTCGACGGCATCGAGGCCGTCGGGCTCGTCGACGGCGAACTCCGGGTGAACCGCTCGCCGCGGGAGGGTCACCTCGCGCGGTCGACGCCGGAGCTCATCGTCGAGAAGCTGGCCGAGGACCGCGGCGGCGGGTTCTACACGGACCTACTGGAGAAGTTCTGAGCGTGTGCGTCCGCCGGGCGACCGGAGTTACTCGCCGCCCTCGAGCTCCGCGTCGACCGTGATCTCGACGTCGAGCGGCGCGGGGAGCCGCGACACCTCGACGCAGGTCCGCGCGGGGTACGGCTCGGAGAGGTACGACCGGTACGCCTCGTTCACCTCGTCGTAGTCGTCCATGTCGGTGAGGTAGACGGTGGCGCGGACGATCGCGTCCGCGTCCGTGCCGGCCGCCTCCAGGATCCGCTCGACGTTCGCGAGCGTCTGCGTCGTCTGTTCGCCGGCCGACTCCGGGGCCTCCCCGGTCTCGGGGTCGACGCCGGTCTTGCCCGAGACGTGGACGGTGCCGTCCGAGACGATGGCCTGCGAGTACGGGCCGAGCGCGTCCGGGACGTCGTCGCTGGTGATCTCCTTCATCGTTCCGAGCGACGACCGGGCGGTATATCAAGATGCGGGTCGGCGGGGATCCCTCGCCGAACTGACCGCCCGCCTCAGTCGTCGTCGGCCGCCTTCGCGGGCTTCCTCCGGTCGCTTCTCGGCCCTTCGATGTCGACGGCGGGGAGGAGGTCGCGCAGGTACCGCCCGGTGTGGGAGTCGTCGTCGCGGGCGACCGCCTCGGGCGTCCCGCGCGCGACGAGTTCGCCGCCGCCCTCGCCGCCTTCGGGACCCAGGTCGATCACGCGGTCGGCGTTCTTCACGAGGTCGAGCTCGTGTTCGATGACGACGACCGTGTTGCCGGCGTCGACGAGCCGGTGGAGCACCTCGATCAGCTTCCGTTCGTCCTCCTTGTGGAGCCCGGTCGTCGGCTCGTCGAGGAGGTACAGCGTGTCGCCGGTGGCCTTCTTTCCGAGCTCCTCGGCGAGCTTGACGCGCTGCGCCTCGCCGCCCGAGAGGGTGGTCGAGGGCTGTCCGAGATCCATGTAGCCGAGCCCGACGTCCTTCAGCAGTTTCAGGCGGCGCTGGAGCCCCCCGTGGCTCTCGAAGAAGTCGTACGCCTCCGCCACGCTCATCTCGAGGACGTCGGCGATGGTCGCGCCCTTGTACGTCACCTCGAGCGTCTCGTCGTTGTAGCGCGCCCCGCCGCACTGCTCGCAGGGGACGTGGACGTCGGAGAGGAAGTTCATCTCGATCTTCACGGTGCCCTGCCCGCCGCACTCCTCACAGCGGCCGCCCTTCACGTTGAAGGAGAATCGGCCCTTCTCGTAGCCGCGGCGCTTCGCCAGCTTGGTCTCCGCGAACAGCTCGCGGACGTGGTCGAACACGTCGGTGTACGTCGCGGGGTTCGACCGGGGCGTCCGGCCGATCGGCGACTGGTCGATGAGCCGCACCGTCTCGATCCCCTCGATCCCCTCGATCGCGTCGTGCTCACCGGGGTCGACGCTCGTGTTGTCGTTCATCTCGCGGGCGAGCCCCTTGTAGAGGACGTCGTTGACGAGCGTCGACTTCCCGGAGCCGGAGACGCCCGTGACGGTCGTGAGCGTGCCGAGCTCGATCGGCACGTCGAGGTCCTTCAGGTTGTGCTGGCGGGCGCCGCGGACGATCAGTTCGCCGTCCGGCTCGCGGCGCTCGTCGGGAACGGGGATAGACTCCCGGCCAGCGAGGTAGTCGGCGGTGACGGAGTCGTCGGCCGCGACGATGTCGTCGAAGTCGCCCTGTGCGACCACCTCGCCGCCGCGCTTGCCCGGACCCGGGCCCATGTCGACGATCTCGTCGGCCCGGCGCATCGTCTCCTCGTCGTGTTCGACGACGAGCAGGGTGTTCCCCAGGTCGCGAAGCCCCTCCAGGGTGTTCAACAACCGGTCGTTGTCGCGCTGGTGGAGCCCGATGGAGGGTTCATCGAGCACGTACAACACGCCGACGAGCCCGGAGCCGACCTGCGTCGCGAGCCGGATCCGCTGGCTCTCGCCGCCCGACAGCGTCGACGCCTCCCGGTCGAGCGTGATGTACTCCAGCCCGACCTCCTCCATGAAGCCGAGCCGGGCGCGGATCTCCTTGAGGATCTCCGTGGCGATCTTCGTGTCGCGTTCGGAGAGCTTCGCCTCCATCCCCTCGAAGTGCTCGCGTGCCTCCGCGATCGACAGCCGGTTGACCTCGGTGATCGGCGTGCCGGCGACGAGGACGTGTCGCGACTGCTCTTTCAGCCGCGTCCCCTCACACTCCGGGCAGGTCGTCACGGCCATGTACTCCTCGATGTGGTCGCGGGCCCGATCGGAGTCGGTCTCGACGTGGCGGCGCTCCAGGTTCGGGATGACGCCCTCGAAGCGCTCGGTCTTCTCTCTGGTGCCGTTCTTCGTGGTCCACTCGAAGTGAACGACGTCGTCGGTTCCGTGGAGGAACTGCCGCCGGACCGACTCGTCCAGCTCCTCGAAGGGCGTCTCGAGGTCGACGCCGAAGTGCTCGGCGACGTTGTCGATCTGTCTGGAGTAGTACGTCCGGTTGTAGCTCCACGGCTCGAAGACGTGTTTCAGCGGCTTCGAAGGATCGACGACCACCAGATCCTCGTCGACCTCCTTCGTCGAGCCGATCCCCTCGCACTCGGGGCACGCGCCGTACGGGCTGTTGAAGGAGAACGAGCGCGTCTCGATCGCCGAGAACTGGAAGTCCGAGTTGGGGTTGCCGAGCTCCTCGGAGAACTCGACGACGAGGCGGTCGTCGCCCTCCGCATCGGCCGCCAGCGACCCGGTCGACCGGGCGTTCGAGGCGAACGGGGTGTCCGCGGGTGGGTCGGGGACGATCAGCTTGAGCGCGCCGCCGGCCTCCTCGAGGGCGGTCTCGACCGAGTCCGTGATCCGCGAGCGGGCCTCCGGGCTCACCGTCACCCGGTCGACGATCACGTCGATCGTGTGATCGTAGTTCTGGTCGAGATCGGGGTCGTCGAGCGTCAGATCGAGCGGTTCGCCGTCGACCTCGACGCGGGCGTACCCGTCGGACACGAGGTCATCGAAGAGGTCCTCGAACGCCCCCTTCTGGTCGCGCACGATCGGCGCGGCGATCTTCGCGCGGGTCCCCTCGGGTAACTCGAGGATCTGCTTCACCATGTCCTGGGCGGACTGTTCGCCCACCTCCTCCCCGGTGATCGGGTCGTGTTGGACGCCGATCCGGGCGTACAGAAGCCGGAGATAGTCGTGGAGTTCGGTGACGGTGCCGACCGTCGATCGCGGGTTATTGGCGGCGTTCTTCTGGTCGATGGAGATCGCGGGCGAGAGCCCCTCGACGGACTCGACCTGCGGTTTGTCCATCTGTCCGAGGAAGTTGCGGGCGTACGCCGACAGCGACTCGATGTATCGGCGCTGGCCCTCGGCGTAGATCGTGTCGAACGCGAGCGACGACTTGCCCGACCCCGAGAGGCCGGTGACGACCGTGAACTCCTCGCGCGGGATCCGGACGTCGAGGTCCTTGAGGTTGTGCTCCTCCGCGCCGCGGACCTCGATGTAGTCCTTGCTCATTCTGCTCGCGTGTTGCGCCCGCGCGCGGGAATACCCGTCGGTTTCGGCGATCGGGCGGGATTCGGGGACGCTACCGCCCGACGATCTCCGCGGGCGGCGAGAGGTCCCGCCGGCCGCCGAGCGTGAGGAGGAAGAGCACGCCGAGCCCGACCCCGTACGCGACCATGAGCGGGATCGTCACGAGGAACATCGTGATCACGTCGGCGGGGGTGAACACCGCCGCGAACAGCATGATCCCGACGGTGACCTCCCGCCAGCGCCCGCGGAAGCCGTCGTAGGGGACGCCCGCGTTGTTCAAGAGCACCATCGCGATCGGGATGTCCGCGAGGAAGCCGATCCCGATGGTGGTGAAGATCACGAGCCACATGAAGTCGCTCACCTGGTAGGTGATGATCATGTTCGCGTTCGCGGCGTCGGTGACGAGCCAGCCGATGATCCGCGGGGCGATGTAGGCGTAACCGAGCGCGAAGCCGCCGATCAGCCCGGAGAAGAGCGCGCCGGCCCAGAGATACACCTGCCGGATCCGCCCGGCGACGAACCCTCGGTCGCGAAGCGCCGGCCACGCGGAGTAGAGCAGGACGGGGAACACCGCTATCCCGCCGAGAAGCAGCGAGAACTTCACCATGAAGATCAGCGCCTCGACGGGGTGGAGCGTGATGATGTTGATCCCGCCGCCGACCTCCGCGGGGACGCGCTCCTGGAGGTCGGCCCGCACCGCCGCCAGCCCCCCGAGATACAGCCAGGTGAACGCCGCGCCCATCACGCCGCCGAACACCACGAGGAGGATGAACGACTTCGAGCGGATCGCGTCGAAGATGAACCTGAGGTCCTTGTAGTACCCCCCGATGTCGTCCTCGGCCTCGTCGTCGCCGGTGAGCTCGGAGAGGAACGTCGAGGAGGCGCGAGAGGTGCGGTCGCCGACCGACGCGGCGAGGCCGCCGCCGGAACCACCCCCGCCTACATTCCCTCCGCCCGCGTCCCCTCCACCCGCCGCGTCCTCGCTTCCGCCGTCACCGTCCCCGTCGCCGTCCGCCGCCTCGTCGAAGCGGTCGAGGATCGCCTGCGCCTTCTCGTGGTCGTCATCGTCGAGCGCCGCCTGCGCCCGCGCGAGCGACTCCTCCTCCGTCATCTCGAGGAACGGCTCCTCGGGGGCGGCGCGGATCCCCGCGGCGTCGAGCTCGTCGAGGTCGATGGCGGCCGGATCGCCGTACTGGTACCCCGCGCTCGTGGTGTCGAGGTCGGTGTAGACCGCCCACAGCGTTGCGACGGTCACGAACACGAGCGCCCACGCCGCGGCGTACACCACGGCGGCGGTCGCCGGATCGAGGCCGAGTCCCTCCCCCGGCGTGAGGAAGCGCCAGTCGCTGTCGAGCGCACGGAGGAGCCCGTTGACGGCGGTCCGGCCGCCGTACTCATAGAAGGCGTACACGAGGCCGCCGCCGAGGACGGCCGCGCCGCCGACGACGTTCCAGTGGTTGCGGACCGCCCCGAGCACGCGGATCCGGTCGGAGCTGCGCTTCGCGGTGACGACCAGCTTCGCGAGGTAGAGGCTGAAGCCGTACAGCGCGACGAGCGGGAACGCCCACATCAGCTGGGTGAACGGGTCCGGCGGCGAGAACACCGCGCCGAAGACGAAGATGGCGACGACCGCGTAGCGCCACTTGTCGCGGAACGTCTCGTAGGGAACGATCTCGGCGTACGAGAGCCCGGTGATGAGAAGCGGCATCTGGCCGGCGAGCCCGAAGGAGAGCGAGAGGAAGACGATGAACTCCGTCCACATCACGATGCCGTAGGTCGGCTGGATGCCGGCCTCAAGCCCGAACCCGGCCAGGAAGGAGAACATGATCGGGAAGAAGGCGTAGACGCCGTAGGCGACGCCGACGGCGAAGAGTCCGCCGCCGAGCAGCCCGATCGCCGCGAGCTTCCAGCGGGCGACCGGCGACTGCGGCCACAGCCCGCGCGCGCGGAGTTCGTCGCGGGTGAAGTAGATCAGCGCGGGAAGACAGACGATCGCGCCGACGACGAGCCCGATCTTCGCTTGAAGGAGAATGACCTCGAAGGGAGTGGTCGCGATGACGTCGGCCTCGGCGGCGACGTCGGGGGACATGTTCGCAAGCGTCATCGCGAAGAGGTAGTCCCAGACGTGTACGCGGAGCGCCCAGAACGTGCCGATGAAGCCGATCAGGAAGACGACGAACACCTTCTGGAGGTCCTTCTGGATCGACCGAAGGAACGCCCGGGCCGACTCGCGGCCGGCCGCAAGCGACTGTTGGGTGTCCTCGTCGAGGGCACTCGCCATACGGCGGCAGAGGACCGTCGTCGTTATCAACCTTTTCGACCGCGCCCGCGAGATCTCTCGGCGAGGGCGACGTCATCCGAAAAGGCCTATAATCACCCGGTGGCGTACCTAAGGTGAATGGACGACGACGACCGGTCGAGCGACGAGCCGTCGGATGCCGAAGACCCGTCGCCGTCGGTCGAATCGAGGGAATCGACCACCTCCGAGGAAGAGGATCCCGGCTCGGGCGACGACGAGGGTCCCGGCTCGGGCAACGGCGAGGACGACGACGGTGTCGAAGACGGAGACGAGTCCGCTAGTGAAGACGACCCCGTCGAGGAGGACGAAGGCGAGGCTACCGAGGAAAACGACTCAGCGGAAGACGCAGCTGACTCCGTCAATGAAGACGGAGACGAGTCCGCTAGCGAGGACGCCCCTGACGACGGAGGCGACTTCGAGGAGGACGAAGACGCGGACGACTCTGCCAACGACGAAGACGCGGACGACTCTGCCAACGACGAAGACGCGGACGACTCTGCCAACGACGAAGACGCGGACGACTCTGCCAACGACGAAGACGCGGACGACTCTGCCAACGACGAAGACGCGGACGACTCTGCCAACGACGAAGACGCGGACGACTCTGCCGAGGAAGACGCCGAAGACGACCACGCCGGCGACGGCGGCACGACGGCGGCCGCCGGTGACGCCGAGGACTTGGGCGGGATACAGGGTCCCGATACCGACGAGGAGATGCCGCTCGCGGAGCACATCGAGGAGATGATGCGGCGGCTCGCGGTTGTCTTTCTCTTCGGCGGTCTCGCGACGCTCGTCGCGGTGACGGAGTCGACCGACCTCATCAACTACTTCTGGGGCTACCACATCCCCGCGCCGCTCGAGAACCGGCCGCGACTGTACGGACCGCTCGAGCTACCGCTGACGCGGCTGAAGGTCGCCGGACTCGCGGGCGTCGTCGTGGGGCTCCCGGCGTTCGTCTACCAGACGTATCGGTTCATGAAGCCCGGCCTCTACGAGAACGAGCGGCGGTACTACCTCGCGGCGGTTCCCACGAGTTTGGTCCTCGGTGGGATCGGGATCGCGTTCGCGCACTTCCTCGTGTTGCCCGCGATCTTCTCGTATTTCACCACCTACACCTCCGACGCGGCGACCATCGCCTTCGGGCTCGCGGAGACGTTCAACCTGATCGTGATCATGCTGGCGTTCATGGCGATCGTCTTCCAGATCCCGCTTTTCATCATGCTCGCGATCATGATGAACCTCGTCACGCGCCTGTGGCTGGAGGACAAACGCCTCATCTTCTGGGGCTCGTTCCTCGGGATCGCCTTCCTGTTCAGTCCCGACCCGACCGGGATGGCCCCGATCATCGTCACGCTCACCATGATCGCCCTCTTCGAGGGGACGCTCGCGATCCTGCGCTGGACCGGGAACTGACCCGGTCCCGGACTCTCACCCTCCACTCGGTGTCGTTCGCTCGGCGTCGTACCGGCGGACGAGCTCGGCGACGAATCGGAGTTTCAGGAACATCGATGCCAACCCCGCGACCGCGGTCCGAACGGGACGCTTCCGGTACGCGGCCAGCAGCGCGTACGCGAAGACGGGGAGGTTGAGCAGGTTGAGGACGGCGGGGTACGAACGCGAGAGGACCGCCTCTCCGCGCTCGTCGATCCACCATCGCTCGGCGAGGACGACGCGAGTCATCCACGCGTCGTCGTCCGCGGGCGGCGAGAACAGAACGGGGTTCACGGCCGTGAACGCGAGCGCCAGCGCCGCGATCTTCCCGCTTCGTCGATACACCGCGTACAGCAGCACGGGCGTGACGAGGAGTCGGCTCCAGCCGCTCTTCGGGTTCGCGTGTCGCCTCCAGAGGACGTCCGAGATCGACTCGAGGGGATCCATGCGCCGTCTTCGACCGCCGAGGCGATAGCGATTTCCCCGGAGTCGCGTCTCGTCTCCCGTCATCGACGGCCCGGAGTCGCGTCTCGTCTCCCGTCATCGACGGCCCGGAACCGTGCTTCACTCCCGATCGCCAGCCGCCGATCCCGTTACTCCCGATCGCCGACGACCCACTTGTGCGAGTAGCTTTCCCCACAGGTACAGTGCGCGTACGCGTGGATCACGTCGCCCTCGGCGTAGAGGCCGCCCACTTCGGGGTTCTCCCCCTCGGCGAACGCGAACACGAACCGGACGGCGTGGTCCTCGTCGTCGCCCTCGGCGTCGGTCTCCGCGTCGTCGCCGGCGAACGGACACTCACCGCCGTCGAGCGAGCGGTCGATCTCCCCCTCGTTGGCCATCGCCTCCTTCGCGAACTCCATCGCACCCATGCCCGTTCCGGCCTGAAACGCCGAGCGGCCGGTCTCACCGTCGAGGACGAGCCGCACCCCGTCGTCGGTCTCGGTGCCGACCTCCCGGAGCCGCGAGTCGTCGTCGAGGAACGCGTCGCTCAGGTAGAACACCACGTCGTCGAGTCGATCGCCGGCGAGGAACTCCTCGAGCTTGCCCATGCCGGCCCGAGGCGCGTGAACCCTAAAAGGCGTGCGAGTCGCGACCGCGGCGCCGGAGTCGTGTCGGTCCGAGTCCGTCCCGACGAATCGGAATCGGGGTAAGTGTTAATACGAACCACGGAGATCCGTCAGCCGATGAGCACGCAAACCCCGACCGGAGACCGGCTCGTCGAGTGGGCGAGGCTGGTCGACGAGGACGTGCCGGAGGAGGTCCGAGACGACCGCCCCGGCGACCGATAACTTTCACCCCGGTTCGCGAAGCCTTTAGGCCGATGGCGGCGAAGCGTCGCCGATGGCGACCGAGGCCACAGGGATCGACCACCCGTTGCTCGTCGACGACTTCCTCCAGTCGCGACGCTACCAGCTTCAGCTCGCTGACGCCGCGATCGACGACCACACCCTGGTGTGTCTCCCCACCGGCCTCGGCAAGACCACGGTGAGCCTGCTCGTCACCGCGAGACGGCTCCACGAGGCGGGCGGGACGGCGCTGTTTCTGGCCCCCACCAAGCCGCTCGTCCAGCAGCACGCGGAGTTCTACCGCGAGGCCATGACGGTCCCGGACGACGAGATCGTCGTGTTCACCGGCGACGTGAAACCCGAGGACCGCGCGGCGCTGTTCGCGGACGCCCGCGTCGTGATCGCGACGCCGCAGGTGATCGAGAACGACCTCGTCGGCAACCGGGTCTCGCTTCGCGACGTCACCCACCTCACCTTCGACGAGTGTCACCGCGCGACCGGCGACTACGCGTACGTGTACATCGCCGAGCGGTACCACGCCGACGCCGCCGATCCGCTCGTGACGGGGATGTCGGCCTCGCCCGGCGGCGACATCGAGGAGATAGAGACGGTCTGTGAGAACCTCGGGCTGACGAACGTGGAGGTGATGACGGAGGAGGACGCCGACGTCGACGAGTACACCCACGACACCGACGTGCGCTGGGAGCGGATCACGCTCCCCGAGGAAGTCCTCGAGATCCGCGACGCGTTGAACGAGGTGATCAAGGACCGCCTGGAGAAGCTGAAGTCGCTCGGCGTGACGAACAAAACGAGCCCGGACCTCTCCCAGCGAGACCTCAACGAGATGCGCGGGAAGCTGAAGCGGATGATGGACAACGACCAGTCGGACGGCTACAAAGGGATGAGCACCCACGCCGAGGTGATGAAGCTCCGCCGGGCGGTCGAGTTGGTCGAGACGCAATCGGTGGAGTCGGTCCGGCGGTACTTCGAGCGCCAGCGCGAGGCCGCCCGCTCGTCGGGCGCGTCGAAGGCGAGCCAGCGGATGGTCGCGGACCCCAAGGTTAGAGAAGCGATGCGGAAGGCGGAGTCGTTCGACGGGCTCCACCCCAAGTTCTCGCAGGCGCGGATCCTGCTCGCGGAGACGCTGGGGATCAACGAGGGTGAGCGCGCGATCCTCTTCACGGAGTCGAGAGACACCGCGGAGGCGCTCGTGGAGTTCCTGGAGGCGAGTTTCGACGTCCGCAAGTTCGTCGGCCAGGGCGACAAGGAGGGCTCGGACGGGATGAGCCAGAAACAACAACAGGAGACGCTCGAGGAGTTCAAGGCGGGGGAGTTCGAGGTGCTCGTCTCCACGAGCGTCGCGGAGGAGGGCCTCGACGTGCCCGAGGTCGACCTCGTCTGCTTCTACGAGCCGGTCCCCACCGCGATCCGCTCCATCCAGCGCAAGGGGCGGACCGGGCGGCAGGCGGAGGGGAAAGTCGTCGTGTTGATGGCCGAGGACACCCGCGACGAGGCGTTCTTCTGGATCTCCAGGCGGCGGGAGAAGGAGATGGCGAGCCAGCTCGCCGACCTGAAGGCCGCCACCGACGACATCGAGGGCGCCGTCGGCGACGACGGGCAGGCCGGGCTCGACGCGTTCGCCGACAACGGCGGTGATTCCGCCGCCGGCGACGCGGAGACCACCACCGCCGTCGATACCGCTGCCACCGTTGACGCGGACGACGGAGACGACGATCCCGGCCTGACCGACTTCGCCGCGGAGGCGCGCGAAGGTGGAGACGACGAAGGCGACGAGGAGACCGCGGCCACCGGCGACGGCGACGCCGAGGACGACGAGAACGCCGTCGTCGCGACCGCGGGCGTCGACGACGGGGTCGAGGTCGTGATCGACCAGCGGGAGCTCGACTCCTCCATCGCGAAGGACCTCTCGACGCGTGACGGACTGCTCACCCGGCTGGAGACGCTCGCCGTGGGCGATTACGTCCTCTCCGATCGGGTCGCAGTCGAGCGGAAGTCGGCGGCGGACTTCGTCGACTCCATGCTCGATTCCGACCGCTCGATGTTCGAGCAGGTCGGCGAGCTGTCGCGGGCGTACGCCAGGCCCGTACTGGTCGTCGAGGGGACGAACCTCTACGGCCAGCGCGACATCGATCCCAACGCGATCCGCGGCGCGCTCGCGTCGCTCGCGGTGGACTTCGGGATCAGCGTCCTCCGGACCGAAGGGGAGACGGACACCACGGAGCTGCTGGCGACGATTGCCAGGCGCGAACAGGAGACCCGCGACCGCGAGGTGAGCGTCCACGGCGAGAAGACGACGAAGACCCGCGCGGAACAACAGGAGTACGTCGTCTCCGCCATCGCCGACATCGGCCCGGTCACCGCCCGCGCGCTGCTCGAGTACTTCGGCTCGGTCGAGGACGTGATGACCGCGCCGGAGGACGACTTGCTCGAGGTGGAGGGCGTCGGCCCGGTGACCGCGGAGCGGATCCGCGAGGTCGTCGGGAGCGCGTACGAGTGAGCGCGGCCGACCGCGTGTCGCGGTCGACTGCTCCCTTCTACAGCTCGTAGGTCTCGCCGTCGACCGCGAGCGGCTCCGCGAACGCCTCCTCCGGCGGGTAGAAGTGTGCGAGGTGAACCAGCCGCGTCCGGTCGGCGTTCAGTTCGTCGGCGAGCGCGAGCGCGCCCTCGCGAGTCATGTGCTTCGTGCCGAACGTGCGCGGGACGCCGTCGGGTCCCTCGTGTCGCCCGCCGATCGGGTGGTGTTCACACAGCGAGGCGGGGACGATGGCGTCGGCGAGGAGCAGGTCCGGGTCGGCGAGCGCCTCGCGGGAGCGTTCCGGGATATCGTAGCTCGTGTCGCCCGTGAGCGAGAGCTTCCCACCCGTCTCGGGATCCTCGACGACGACGCCGAAACACAGAAGCGGCGGGTGGTCGACGGGGACGAACCTGACCTCGAGCCCGCAGGTCTCGAACGGCTCGAACGGGTCGCGAGAGTGGACGCCGATCCGGTCCTCGAGGTAGTCGTACTTCCGGCGGACCGTCTCGGCGACGCTCTCGTCGGTCGCGGGGTCGGTCTCGCTCGGCGCGTGGACGGGAAGCCCGTCGACGAGCCGGTAGACGTTGCCGAGGCCGTCGAGGTGGTCGAAGTGGATGTGCGTCACGATCCCGGCGTCGGGCAGCCCCACGTCGTTGTCCAGGAACTGGCTCCGGAAGTCGGGGCTGAAATCGACCAGCAGCGACTCGCCGGTCCGTTCGTTTTCGACGTGGACCGAGAACCGCGAGCGCGACACCCCGCGATCGCGCGCCTCGCGACAGGTGTCACAGTCGCAGCCGACGGTGGGCGTCCCCGTCGTGTCGCCGGTTCCGAGGAGCGTGACCCGCATATCGTGATGGCCTCCTCGTCGCACGGCCTTAGCGTCCGTGATCGAAGGTCTCCTCCGCGACCCGGATTTATAAGCGATTCCGGCACCAAGCCCGGCGCATGTACGACAGCCGCGAGCTCGTCCTCGCACGGCTCCCGTCCGGCGTCCCGATCCGCACGACCGTCCACGTCTACGGCGAGGGAACCCTCGTCGACGGCGAGAAGGGTCCCGAGCTCGACGTTCCCGGCGACGGCGGCCCCGTCGTCTACGCGCAGGCGGCCCAACACGGTCGGGAGGTGAACGGCGCGGCCGTCCTCCGGCGGCTCCACGAACGGCTGACGGGTGGGAACTCCGAGAGAGGGGAAACGGAGTTCCGCGGGACCCTCGTGAGCGTCCCCGTGGCGGACCCGCTCACCTTCGATCACGTCTCGTACACGACGCCGGAGTCGCTCGACTCGATCAACGCCAACATGAACCGCTGTTGGCCCGGCGACCCCGAGGGGACGCTCCACGAGCGCATGGCCGCGCGACTCTGGCCGTTCGCGAGCGCGGCCGACGCGGTCGTCGACCTCCACACCGGGTCGCCGAACATGCTCACCCACACCGTCTACATGCGCGGCGACGAGGAGTGCCGGGAGCTCGCGGAGGCGTTCGGCACCGACCTCCTGTTGGCGGAGGCCGCCGGCGACGACGCGGACACGGAGTGGGCCGAGCGGAACTTCGGCGGGAAGTTCCGTGTCGCCGCGACCCGCGAGGGGATCCCGACGATCACGCCAGAGCTCGCCCACAGCCGCGAGATCGTCGAGGGGGCGGTCGAGACCGGCGTCGACGGGATGGTCGGCGTCCTGCGAAGCGAGGGCGTGCTCGCCGGCGACCCCGCCTCGTGGGACGGGACCGTCGCTCGCAACCACCTCGGGCGGGTGACCGCGGCCGACTCCGGGCTGTTCCGGCCGGAGCCCGACCTCGCGATCGGCGACGAGGTGGCGGACGGGGAGCGGCTCGGCGAGGTGTACGACCCGTCGACCTTCGAGACGCTCCAGGTCGCCGAGGCGGACCGGGACGGGATCGTCTACTCGGTCGCCCGCGAGTCGACCGTCACCGCGGGCGCGACGCTGGTGGGCGTCGCCGAGCGGATCGAGGAGTGAGACGGCGAACGCGCGTGGCGGACCGCCGCCACGTCACCGCACCCGGATCCGGCCGTCGGCGGCGACCGTGACGAGCAGGCGCTCGCGGACCTCTCGACCATACACTGCGTCGCCCGCGCGCTCGCCGATGGTCTTCATCAGGTCCGGCGCGGTTTGGCTCACCTTGACGCCCGCCTCGTCGCAGGCGTCGTACACCCGTTTGGGCGCGTCGTAGAGGTCGGTTCCCTCGGGGATCTCGACGCGGACCGGCGCGGAGAGCGCCTCGGCGAACGCGACCGTCTCCTTCGCGCGCTCGACGTTGTCGCGCGCGCTCGCCTCGACGCTGGAGACGTTCGCGCGGGAGGTCCCGAGCCGGTCGGCGATGTCGGACTGGCGGAGCCCCCGCTCGCGGAGCGCGAGGACCTCGGCCTGCCGCTCGGTGAGCACGCTCGCGTCGGCGTCGAAGCCGGCACGCGCTAACAGTTCGGCGGCGTCGACGTCGTTCGCGTCGTCGACGTCTCCCGCGTCGCCAGCGGACGAGGCGTCGTCTGCGACCATGCTTCGGCCGACGAGGCGGGCGGTGAAAAAACGGCGGTTTCGCCGGGGAACGGCGATCGATCGGATCGGAGTCGGTTCGGGACCGGATCGGCGGCGTGTGGACTGTCCGTGGGGTGACCCGGCCCCGATCCCCTTCAGTTGCCCCAGAAGTTCTCGCGGCTGCCGAGCCGCTCGCGGTCGGTGCGGCTCGGACGCCCCTCGCGCTCGTCGGTTTCGTCGTCCTCCTCGTCCGCTCCGTCGCGGTCGGCGTCGTCGTCCTCCTCGCCCTCCTCGTCGGGGTCGTCGGGGAGCCGCTCGACTATCTCCTGGGCGGTCGCGTGACTGGATTTCACGCGGTGGATCGACACCACGGCGCGGGCGGGCGGGAGCAGCCCGTCGACGAGCACGATGAATCCGTCGTCGGTGCGGCCGACGCCGGCCCCGCTCTCGTGGATGTCGTCGACCTCGACGACGACCTCCTCGCCGGGCTGGACCGGCTGTCGTTTGAGCTCGTAGATCGGCATGTCGTAGTGGTTACACCACTCGGCGCCTCCCTTGTTGCCGTAGTGTTGACACCCCATGCCCTGGATCCGTTCGTCGAAACTGGGGCAGTCGTCGGCGAGTGGACAGTCCGCCATACAGTAGGTCAGACCGGCGGCCGTTGTAAACGTTTTCGACTTCGCGGGTGTTAAACGGCGGAAACGACCGGCTCGTCCGGCTGAAAATCCGAAGATTCGGTTTCTCGGCGACTCGACCTCGCGGGCGAGTCCTGAGAACCAGACCAGCCTCAGAGGAACTCACGGACCTCGGAGTACCACATGTCGTGGTGGTCGACCGCCCCCACCGCGTCCGCGATATCGACCGCGATGGCGTGCCAACAGCGCTCCGCGGGGTCCTCAGGGTCGAGGTTGTACGTCGCGTCGGCGCAGTCGCAGCCGCCGTCCTCGACGACGTACTCGTCCTCGTGACCGACGACGACGGTGAAATCGCGGTAGCGCTTGATTCGACCCTCCCCGACCGCCTCGATCGCGCGTTTCCCGCGGTCGCCGTGGTCCTCGACGATCGCGGCGGCGATCGGACCGGAGAGTTCGCCGGCCGCCTCGATCGCCGTCCGCCAGTCGTCGACCGGCTCCATGTCCGGTCCTTTTCGGGCGCCCGGTTAAATCCCCTCGGTGGCGTGTCGGAGCGCCGAATCCGCGGAGCGACCTCTCAGAGGGGTGGTTTCAAGCCCCTCGTTGACGATGACCGAACATGAGCGAGACGTGTCCGCACCTGGAGTACCGCGAGGAGGGCGACGGACGATCCTTCGAGGTCGCCCGCGCGTTCTGTACCGTCACGGGGTCGTTCGTCCAGCCGATGCGGGCCGACGTCTGTAACGCCCGGCACGGGCTCGATCCGGAAGCCGACTGCGAGTTCTACGTCGCGCCTGAGGCGGAGGCGGGCGTGGATATCGACGAGAACGAGGAGCGATGACCTACGCCGAGTACCTCGACCGGAAGCCGGTGGTTATCACCGCGGCGCTCACCGGGGGCGTCCACGGGAAGGAGGCGCATCCGGGCCTCCCGGAGACGCCCTCCGAGATCGCCGCGGCCGCGGCGGCCTGCGAGGCGGCGGGCGCGAGCGTCCTCCACCTCCACGCGCGCCGCGAGAACGGCGAGCGCGCGTTCTCGGCCGAGCGGTTTCAGGAGGTGACCGACGCGGTCCGCGAGGCGACCGACGACGTCGTCATTCAGCACTCGACGGGCGGCACCGCCGCCCCCGACGACCTCCGTCACGAGCCGCTCCGGACCGACCCCGCCCCGGAGATGGCGTCGCTCGACATGGGCCCGCTCAACCGTTACGAGCGGCTCACCTCGGAGAACACCCGCGGGCTCGTCTCGTCGCTCCACGACGAGATGCGGGAGCGGGAGATCAAACCCGAACTGGAGGTGTTCAACGACGGCCACCTCAACGAGTCGCTCGCGATCCTCGAGGAGTTCGAGGAGCCGCCGTACCTCAACCTGCTCTTCGGCGGCGGGACCACGTCGCCGCCGCACCCGCGGAACCTCGTGAACCGGGTGGAGGCGCTGCCCGAGGGCGTCGAGTTCAACGTGATCGGGTTCGGGCCGCACCAGTTGCCGATGACGACGCAGTCGATGCTGCTCGGCGGGCACGTCCGGGTCGGGCTGGAGGACAACCGGTACTACGAGCGGGGGGAACTCGCGAGCAACGAGGACCTAGTCGCGCGGGCGGCGCGGATCGCGGAGGAGCTGGATCGCCCCGTGGCGACTCCCGAGGAGACGCGGGAGCTGCTCGGGTTGCGGGGTCGATAGCGACTTCCCGGAAGCGGTGGCGTCGCCGGCGCTTCGGCGGAGTCATCCGCGAAGATATCGCGACAATACCCACGAACGTGCGCATAGAAAAGCATTAGAACCGGCTCGATAACCACGTAAGTGAATGAGTCTGTCCGAGCCGGACCACGAGCTCGTCGCCGCGGAGCTCGGCCGGGAGCCGACGGCGGCCGAGGCCGCGCTGTTCGAGAACCTCTGGAGTGAACACTGCGCGTACCGCTCCTCGCGGCCCCTGCTGTCGGCCTTCGACAGCGAGGGCGACCAGGTCGTCGTCGGCCCCGGCGACGACGCCGCCGTGCTCGCGCTGCCGACCCCCGAGGCGGCCGACGCGCCGGCCGGAGCGCGCGATGCCGACGACTACGGCGACACCTACGTCACGTTCGGCATCGAGAGCCACAACCACCCCTCCTACGTCGACCCGTTCGACGGCGCGGCCACCGGCGTCGGCGGCATCGTCCGCGACACGATGAGCATGGGCGCGTACCCGATCGCCCTGCTCGACTCGCTGTACTTCGGCGACTTCGGCAGCGAGGAGTCACGGTACCTCTTCGAGGGCGTCGTCGAGGGTATCTCACACTACGGCAACTGTATCGGCGTCCCCACGGTCGGCGGCAGCGTCGCCTTCCACGACGGCTACGAGGGCAACCCGCTCGTCAACGTCGCCTGCGTCGGCGTCACGAACGAGGACCGCCTCGTCACCGCGACCGCCGAGGAGCCCGGCAACGCCCTCGTGCTCGTCGGCAACGCGACCGGCCGCGACGGGCTGGGCGGGGCCTCCTTCGCGAGCGAGGACCTCGCCGAGGACGCCGAGACCGAGGACCGGCCCGCGGTCCAGGTCGGCGACCCCTACGCCGAAAAGCGGCTGATCGAGTGCAACGAGGCGCTCGTCGACGAGGACCTGATCGTCGCCGCGCGCGACCTCGGCGCCGCCGGCCTCGGCGGGGCCTCCTCCGAGCTCGTCGCGAAAGGCGGGCTCGGCGCGGCGATCGACCTCGAGGCGGTCCATCAGCGCGAGCCGAACATGAACGCCCTCGAGATACTGCTCGCGGAGAGTCAAGAGCGGATGTGTTACGAGGTCGCCCCCGACGACGTCGACCGCGTTCGCGACCTCGCCGAGCGGTTCGACCTCGGCTGCTCGGTCATCGGCGAGGTGACCGAGGGGAACTACGTCTGTACGTTCGAGGGCGAGACCGTGGTCGACGTCGACGCGGAGTTCCTCGCGGACGGCGCGCCGATGAACGACCTCCCCTCGACGGAGCCGGCCGAGCCCGACCGCGATCTCCCGGATCCCGACCTCGAGGAGGCCTTCGAGGCGGTCGTCTCGGACCCCAACGCCGCCAGCAAGCGCTGGGTGTACCGGCAGTACGACCACGAGGTCGGGACGCGGACCGCGATGAAGCCCGGCGACGACGCCGCGATCGTCGCGATGCGCGAGGCGGCCACGGGCGCGACCCCGGACGATCCGGAGCCGGTCGACGACGGGAGCGGGGACGGTCGGAATGAGGACGATCGGCACGGGGACGCGACCGGCGTCGGGCTCGCGCTCTCCTCGGGCGCGAACCCCCGCTGGACGAGCGTCGCGCCCTACGACGGTGCGCGCGCGGTCGCACTGGAGAACGCGACGAACCTCGCGGCGAAGGGCGCGCTCCCCCTCGCCGCGGTCGACTGTCTGAACGGCGGCAACCCGGAGAAGCCGGAGGTGTACGGCGGCTTCGAGGCGATCGTCGACGGGCTCGCGGACGCGTGTGCCGCCCTCGATACCCCCGTCGTCGGCGGCAACGTCTCGCTGTACAACGACAGCGTCGAGGGGCCGATCCCGCCGACGCCGACGCTCGCGGTGCTCGGGACGCGCGCGGGCTACGACGCGCCGCCCGCCCGGCTCGACGGCGACGCCGCCGAGAACTCCGAACTCCTCCTCGTGGGGCACGCCGGCGACGGGCTCGGCGGCTCGGCGTACCTCGCGGCGGCCGGCGGGTCGGACCGCTTTCCGGCGTTACCCGACGACCCCGCCGCGATCGTCTCGTCGCTCGCGGCGGTCGCGCGCCACGAGGCCACCCTCGCGAGCCACGACGTCAGCGACGGCGGGCTCGCGGTCGCACTCGCGGAGCTCGTCGACGACGACGCGGGCGCGGACGTGACGCTGCCGGACCACGCGGCGGCCTTCGAGGAGACGCCCGGGCGGATCGTCGTCCAGACGACCGACCCGGAAGCGGTCGCCGATCTGGCCGGCGACCTCCCCGTGTTCCGGCTCGGCGACGTGACGGCGGACGGGACGCTGTCGCTGTCGGTCGGCGGGGAGTCGATCGCGGTCGACGCCGACTCGATCCGCGAACTCCGCGGCGTGATTGAGCGCGAGCTCGCCTGAACCGTCCGAATCGCCCGAACCGCCCGATATCCCCGGTCTCGCGTATCTCCCGCCGCTCGACGAGCCACACTCCAGTCACCGCCCTCCTCGTGTCCTCCTCACGGGCCGCCGCGAGCGACACGCTTTTAGGTTCTCCTAAAATACATGGCCCAACGACCGGACGCCGCTTCGATCGGCGTTCGAACTCACATGGCTCACTCACAAGGGACGGACTCACGACAGGTGACGGATCGCGCGCCCGGCGCGTCGTCCGCGTCGGCGACTACCGAGGGGGCCGTCGCGGACGAGGCGGGTCCGCGTGACGACGGGTCGCAAGTGACCGACTCGGTCGAGGGCTCCTCCACCGAGGAGACCGGATCCGAGGCCGATTCCGTGTTGACGCTCTCGGACGTCTCGAAGGAGTTCGGCCCCGAGCGAGCCGTCGACGGGGTCTCACTCGACGTCCGATCGGGCGAGCTCCTCACCTTCCTCGGCCCGTCCGGGTGCGGGAAGACCACGACGCTCCGGATGATCGCGGGGCTCGAGGAGCCGACGGAGGGGTCGATCGCGCTCGCAGGCGAGACGGTGGCCGACGCGGACGCCGGAAACGCCTTCGTCGAGCCCGAGCGTCGCGACGTGGGGATCGTCTTCCAGAACTTCGCGCTCTTCCCGCACCTCTCCGTGCGCGAGAACATCGCGTTCGGGCTAAGCGACGCCGACGAGGCGGAGACGAGCGCCCGCGTCGACGAGCTGCTCGAACTCGTCGAGATGACCGACCACGGCGGGAAGACGCCCGACCAGCTCTCGGGCGGGCAGAAACAGCGGGTCGCGCTGGCCCGGTCGCTCGCGCCCGAGCCGGACGTGCTCCTCCTCGACGAGCCGTTCTCGAACCTCGACGTGCGCCTGCGCGTCGAGATGCGCGAGGAGGTCCGCCGCATCCTGAAGGCCGCGGGCGTCACCGCCGTCTCCGTCACCCACGACCAGGAGGAGGCGCTCTCCATCTCCGACCGCGTCGCCGTGATGAACGACGGCTCCATCGAGCAGGTCGGTCGCCCCGAGACCGTCTTCGAGCGGCCCGAGTCGAAGTTCGTCGCCTCCTTCCTCGGGCGGGCCTCCTTCCTCGAGGGGAGCCTCCGTGAGGGGCAGGTCGAGACCGGCGTCGGCCGGTTCAACGCCGCCACGCTGGAGGGGTACGACACGACCTACGACGGCGCGCCCGTCGACGTGCTCGTCCGGCCCGACGACCTGCGGGCGACGCCCGCCGACGAGGGCGTCGCCGACGGCGTCGTCGTCTCCAGACAGTACGTCGGTCCCTCGTTCATCTACCGGGTCGAACTCGACTCCGGCGAGGCGGTCCACTGCCTACACAACCACGTCGAGGAGTTCGAACTCGACCAGTCGGTGAGCATCGACCTCATCGCGGACCACCCGCTGGCGTGGTACCCGCGGTAGGTTCGAAAAGACGTTTCTCGACCGAATCCTTGCTCGTCCGGCGTCAGATCAGAAGCGCCGGCAGCACGTACGCGAGGAGGAGCCCGATCAGGGTGACGGCCGCGCCGATGCCGACCTCGCGGCCCCCGAACTCCTGCATCGGGGCGGTCACGCGCTTCTCCGGGTCGGGTTCGTGGGAGTGGTCGTCCATGTTCCGGAGTGTGGCCGCCGGATACAAAAACGCATCTGAACGGGATCGACTTAGGAGCGTCAACGGTCTAGGGTGTCACGGAGGTTTATCGGCACTCGTCTCGACGAGCCGGTATGGGTGGCGTCGAACTCACCGACCGTGGACTCGTCGTCGATCGCGATCCCAATCGTCTCGACGAGCTCGCCATCGGATTCTTTCGGGTCCTCTCACGGCTCGAGATCGACCACGTCTTCGTGGCGGGCTATGTGGCCATCCTCTCCGGACGATCACGGTCTACCGAGGACGTGGGCGTGTTCATCGAGCGATGTTCGTCGGACCGGATCGACGACCTCGTCGCCGAACTCGAACGCGACGGATACTGGGGTCCAGCCATGCCGCTCTCGGAGACGTACGGAAACCTCGCGAGCGGAACGGACATCTGGGTCGCGCCGGACGGCGAGATGACACCGCACTTGGAGGTGAAGTTCCCGGGCGACGAGTTCGATCATGCCTCCCTGGCGAACGCGATCGACGCACACGTCGGCGACGAAACGATCCCGATCGGGCCGTTGGAGCTTCAGATCGCGTACAAGCTCTCGCTCGGCGGGCGGACCGATCTCGAGGACGCCGCACACCTCTACGCGGTGTTCGGAGAAACGCTTTCGAAGCCTCGTCTCGAAGAATGGGTGGAACGACTCGACGTCGAGGGCCGCTATGACCGACTCACGAACGCCTGATGCCGACGACGACGGTCCCGAGCGACCGCCGCGCTACGATCAGGTGATCCGGTGGGCCGAGTACATCGAGGAACACCCGCCGGAGGTGTGGGGGCCACAGCAGAACGCGGTCGTGAACGGGCAACTCGAGAGCGCGCAGGCCGTCGACGTGAGCGCCGAGGAGAAGGTACAGATCCGGGAATTCGCGGACGAGGTGTTGCGGGCGGAACGTGATGACGACGAGGACGGTGAGAACGAGGAGTAGATCGATCCGATCACTCGAACGACTCCATTTTCCGGACGATCCTCGTGTACAGGTCCGGGGCGACGTACCACCCGTGCTCGATCATCGTGTCGATCGTCTCGCGTCCCCGATCGGGTGATAGCTCCCCGCATTTCACCGCCGAGAGGACCACGTACGCGGTCCCTCGCGTCTCGACGCCCTCGACTTCCGCGGCCGACCGGCCGGCCGCCTCGTCCATCACCGCGACCGCGTCGCGCGCGTCGGCATACGCCAGCACCGCGACGTCGGCGTCGCTCAAGCCCGAGTGCCGATCCAGTCGCGTCGCGATCGCGGAGTCGTCGAGGTCGGTCTCGACGACCTCGAGGCGTCCCCCCTCGACGGCCTGCTCGATCCGGCGCGCGTCATCGTAGCCCGCCTCGATCTCCTCGGTCACCACCTCGTCGTACACCGGCTCCGGGACGAGTCGGGGTTCCGAAAGCGTCTCGACGACCGCGAGCCGCTCCGCCTTCGCGAGGTAGATCAGCGCGGTCGCGTCGAAGACCCAATTCACAGGTCCTCGAGGTCGGCTTCGAGGTGATCACCAGAGACCCACGCGGCGTCGGCCTCCTCGACGAGTCGTGCGAACTCCCAGACGGACAGGTCGGTGAGTTCGGCAGCCTTGGTGAGCGAGACCTCGCCGTCGGCGAACCGGTCGAGTGCGCGCTCCCTGCGCCACTCCTCGAGACCCTCCGAGAGGAGTTTCCTGACCGCCGTACTCCGGTCGAGGCGCTCGGACTCGAGGTAGGCCTCGAGTTCCGATTCGAGGTCCTCGGGGACGCGGGTTGAGATCGTGCCCGTGGCGTATACTATGTGTACGATGTATTCATAGGTTTCAGGGCTCGCGTGTACGCCTGCCTGTCGGAGTACCCGATCGACCTGATACCGAGAACGGGATCGACCGTCGGCCGGGTGTGATTTATATGACCGCGAGAGCAATACACACGTATGTCAGAAGCGGGTACGAACGACGTCGATTCCGACGACCCCGAGACCACGACGATCAACGTTCGGGTCACCGAGCGGCAGTTGGAGGAGATCGACGCGGTCTGGAAGGAGGAAGGCTACACCTCTCGAAGCGAGTTCCTTCGCCACGCGATCCGGGACGCGACGGAGCACCCGGGTGCGTCACGCGGCATGCTGGTGAGCATCGCCGCCGAGGAGTACGCGATGCGGAAGGGGGAGCATGACTCCGTTTCCCGTGAAGACGTTCTCGAGATGATCGATGACGGCGAGTGACGACTGGACGTGGGAGTTCCGGCCGCCCGCCGCGCGGGCGTTCGAGAGGCTCGATCCGGCGATACAGCAGCGCATCGTCTCGAAGCTCGACGAGATCGTGACGGACGAATGGCGGGAGCCGCCGGCGTACGTCGAACCGTTGTCCGGCGTCCCGCACGGAAAGATCCGTATCGGTGACTTCCGTTTGGGAGCTGCTGCGGACCGCGAGAACGAGACACTACTGATCTACGACATCGAACATCGGTCGGGAGCGTATCGGCCGGGTGACGACTAAGCACTGATTCGAACGCGCTGAGCGACTCGCCTGCTACAGCGTACTCGGATCGATCCGGTTCACGACGCCGTCAAAATCGTCGTCGAAACTCAATACGGCGTCGATGTCGTGGCGGTCACACAGCCCGACGGTCGTCGCGTCGGTGAAACTGAGTTCCTGATCGTCGTAGCGTTCGAAGACGTCGACCGAGTCGGCGAAACTCGCGTTTGACACTCGGAGCATCTCGAAAACCATCGGATACGGATCGACCCCGCGGAGTCGCCGCCCGCCCCGCTTTGCGGCGGGGAACGAGCACGGTTCGTTTGCGCGTCAGTGTGACGGTCTCGTCTTACACGTTGTCGGTCACGTACGCGGAATCTAATTCTCCTCCTCGTCGACTGTAACGCTACGGACCTTGGCCATTGTTTTCACTCTGACCTTGGCCATTGTTTTCACTCTGACCTTGGCCATTGTTTTCACTCTGACCTTGGCCATTGTTTTCACTCTGACCTTGGCCATTGTTTTCACTCTGACCTTGGCCATTGTTTTCACTCTGACCTTGGCCATTGTTTTCACTCTGACCTTGGCCATTGTTTTCACTCTGACCTTGGCCATTGTTTTCACTATCGTCGCTGCTATCTGTGATTTCCGGCCGCTCGTAGGTTATTCCACCGACTGTTACTGACTCAATCTCTTCACTTGATCGTTTGATGGTTGCTTTATCTTTTTTCGAACTAACTTCTTCCTTGTTTCCGTCGACAAGTACTTCCATGTCGTCCGATTTACCATATATGAAGACCGTACCTTCTCCGTTGAATCGGACATCGATACACGAAAATTCGAACTGCTGGGTCGTTTCGACGGCCGCTCCACCAGCTTCTCCATAGAACGAGAGCTTGACCGATCCCGTTCCAGTATCCCCACACTCGACGCTGATGAAAGCCTTCTCGCCGACACCCAGTCCCTCGTCGTCATCTTTGTTCTCGATCGCGTTGTCGATCGTGACTCCATCGACGACGCCTCCTGTCTTTACGACGTTCACGGTTAGATCAAGCGGATCGGAGAACTGATTCTGTACCCTCACGACACCGTTCGGTCCGTAATCCTCGTCTTCGTCCGCCCGTTCGTAGTCGCCATCGGCTGGAACGACCTCGTTCACCTGCTTCAGTCCCAGATACGCGTTCTCGTCCTCGACGACGTTCACGTCGACCCCCCGCTCGGCGTTCACGCTGCTGAACGCGCCTGAACCAATGGTCATCGCGCCGGAGCTTGCGCCGCCGAGCAGGAGGATCAACTGTCGTCGTTTCATTCGCTGGAGCCCCTCCGTCTTCGAGTCGAGATCGACGCTGTATTCGTATCGTTATGCGGTGCCGGAACGATGGTACGGAGCGCTTGAATTCGTTTCAGGGTTTGATTATTTCTCCGTATCTGTGGCTCTGTAGCCTGTATTAGTCGTTCGGGTTGGATCACTGGAGCTCCGGCGGCTCCTCCAGTTCTCCGACCTTCATCTCCTCGGTGTAGTACTTGTGCGTGACCGCGGAGAACATGAACGCGACAACGATCGCGAGCGTCCACGCGAGGTTCGGAAGCAGCGAAAAGGGCCACGCGCCGATCCACACCGCGGCCACGAGCGCGAGTGAAACTCCCGACAAGCCGATGTAGTACTCGCTCCAGGGGATCTCCTTCCCCTCGACCACGTCCATGTAGAGATCGATGTTCTGGAGCGCGTCGGTGGGCTCGACGACCCCGCGGTTCTTGTTGAAGTCGACGACGCCGGCCCGGTCCATCTTCGGCAGGTGCGACTGCTGGAGCGCGGTGTACACGCGCTTGCGTTCGTTTCCCGTGATCTCTACCGTCTCGACGCCGTTCTCCCACGCCGCGATCTGCTCGGCCATCTCGCCGATCTTCATCGTCTCCTCCTCTCGTTTCAACAGATGCACCGCGAACCGCCGACGCTGGTTCGCGAGCACGTCGAACAGCTCGTCGTCGGAGATGTCGACTCCGACGTCAGAGGGTCCCCCGTCGATCTGCTGTGCCGACGCCATTTCTGTCTGACATATATGGTCCGACCAACATAAATCCTCGGATCGTGATGATTTAGTGAGGGTTCTCACGGCTCGAAACGCGCTCACGAGAGAACCCAAGTAAGCCGGAATTATCGGATACAGAGGGTTGATGAAGTCGTTATCTGATCTGATTACGAACGTCTCACGACTCACGAACGACGATTATTATATGAATAATTACGTATTAAAACACGCAGATCAGCCCTTCAGACCGATCGTGAACGGTGGGAAAGTGGTCTTCAGATCGGTCCTGAACCGATCGACCCGTCGTTCAAGCGGGGGCGGAAGGTATCCGAGCGATCTTCAGTCCAGCCCCGAACCCTTTCTGGAAATTCATAACGATATGGGATAGGCCCCATGGGTGTAGTAGAGCGACCCCGGGTGACGCGGGATGTCCCGCGTCGACAGCCCGCGGGTCGTGTGCGGTCAACGAGGTAACCAACTATGGCAAACCGACGCAAGTTCATCGCCGGTCTGGGCGCATTGGCTACGGGTAGTGCAGCTGCAATGGGTACGGGGGCGTTCAGCTTCATGAACGCTCAGCGTACTGTTAGTGTGAATGTTACGGGCGACTCGAGTGCGTTCCTTGGGATCGAAACTTCGCAATCAAAGTACGCAACTGAATCTGGAGGGACTGCTGAAATAACGCTTAATTCTGATAGTAATGGTAGCGGAGACGGGATTAACGCCAATGCGGATACTCGATTTGATAACGTGCTAGTTCTCCGCAACAATGGTGATCGTGATGTTTCTGTTTCTGTCACCGATAATGATGATAATGTAGAGGATGTATTCCAGGTCTGGGTTGCCGATAGTGCGCCAACTACAGGAGCGAGTCTAACTCGTATTGATAACGGTACGACGTTTATTCTAGGAGAAGGAGAAGCGGCTCATCTTAGTGTGGGTACTTTCCTCCGGAACAATGCGGCGACCCATCTCCCTGATCAATTGACATTTTCAGTGGATAGTTCAATCCCCAACGACGCAGTTGAACCACAGTAAACTCAAGTACATCGGAGAATAGTTGTGAAAAGAAGATTTTTAAATGAATTCGCAGTTGCTACGGTTGATCACAATCGGACCCCGTGCTGTTGGATAAGTATTATAAAAGATCACCAAAATGAATATAATGGTATTGAAACCTGATGATTTCAATTTGCGGGTCACTCACAATACAATCCGAAATAATGTAATCGGGGAATTCAGAAAATATTTGATCAAAATATATTAGATACAATAATATCCTATGGTTCCTATACGTCGCACCGCGATCCTCGCCGTCCTCCTCGTAGCCGCGGGCTCGCTCGCGTTCGCGACGGGCGCGGCGGTCCTCGACGGCGAGGCGGACACCCTCGCCGACGACCGCGTGGCGATCCAGCCCGCGGACGGCCCCAACGGGAAGTACGCCTACCTGAACGAGGACGACGAGATCACGGTCGACGTCTCGCCGACGAACCCGAACCTCTCCGCCGACTTCGAGGGTATCAACGTCGGCTCGACCGGCCGGATCGACGACGTGTTCACGATCACCTACACCGCGGACGAGACGGCGGACGTCTGGATCGAACACGCGGGCGAGAACCTGACGTTCACCACCGACGACGGCCCGATCGAGAACGAATCGAACGGCGTCACCCTAGGGCCGGATCAGTCCGTCTCGGTCGGCCTCCGGTTCGACACGCGCGGGGCGGAGGCGGGCACGTATCTGAGCGGCGACGAGTTCGCGATCCACGCGAACGTCACGGACTCGGCGTCGGCGGAGAACGCGGCGCTCACCGCCGAGGACGGCGACGACGCCGGTCCCACGATGTTCGTCGAGAGCCCGGTGCCGTCGGCGCGCGAACTCGAGGCGAGCGACGTCGACCCCGACGACACGCTCCAGTTCGAGACGGACGGCATGTCGATCGACCGGGAAAACCTCACGCTCGACCGGATCGACCTCCACGGCGTCACGACCCGGACCGTCCGCATGAACGCCAGCGGCACCCCGGAGCCGCTGCCCGAGGCCGGCCCGCTTGAGACGCCGCAGGACCCGGTTCCGCTCGGCTACCTCGCGCTCGCGTACGACTTCGACCCCGCCGAGGTCGAGGAGATGGCGATCCGGTTCAGCATCGACCGCGAGTATTTGGGCGACACCGACCCCGAGAACGTGGTCGTCTTCCGCCGGAGCGACGACGGCGACTGGGAGCCGCGCGAGACCGCGGTCGTCGACGAGGAGGTCGTCGAGATGCGCGGCCTCTCCGCGGACCGGGTCCACTTCGTCGCGCGCACGACGGAGTTCTCGACGTTCGCGGTCGCGACCCACACCGACCGGATCGCGGTCCGGAACGCCAGCCTCGCCGACGCGGCGCTCGAGGCCGGCGACGAGACGACCGTGACCGCGACCGTCGAGAACGGGGGCGGCGCGGCCGGCGAGCGAACCCTGGCGCTCACCGCCGACGGGGAGACGCTCGCCACCGAGACCGTGTCGCTCGCGCCGGGCGAGTCGACGACGGTCTCGTTCCCCGTCGGCTTCGAAGACGACGGCGCGTACGACCTCGCGGTCGACGGCGCCTCCGCCGGACCCCTCCTCGTGGGCGACGGGACCGACTCGAGCGACGACGGGGATCGGGCCGGTATCGGCGGCGGAGACGGGAGCGACGCGGACGGCTCGGACGCCGGACCCGGCGCGTCCGTCGACGACTCGGCGACCACCTCGGGCGACGGTTCCGCGTCACCCGAAGCCGACGGGCCGACCGAGGAGCCGGGCGGGTTCGGACTCCCGGAACTCGCGGGCGTGACGGGAGTGCTCGCCGTGCTGCTCGGGTGGTTGGCGGTGATCCGGCGGATGCCGCACTCCTGACCGCCTCCGGCGACAGGGATTTACTCTCGGATGTCGTGGATGTCGCCGTGACGGATCGGTCGATCGGTTCGGGCGCTCGCGTCGCGGATCCGCCGCTCCGTGAGGTCCTTCTCTCTCGTGCCCGACCGCCCGACCTCCTCGTCCTGTCGGCCGTCCCCGTCGTCCTCCTCGCGGCCTTCACGCTCTCGGAGGAGACTCGACGATCGCTCGCGTTCGCGTATCACGATCCGACCGTTCTCACGGCGTTTTCCGCCCACTACGTCCACCTCGAGGCCGCACACCTCCTCTCGAACGTCGCCGCCTACGGGCTGCTCGCGGGCGTCGGCTACCTACTGGCGGTCACGAGCGGGCAGCGTCGGCTCTTCTTCACCGCGTTCGCGACGTTCTGCCTGTCCTTTCCGTTCGTGCTCTCCGCGATGAACCTCGCCGTCCCGCGGCGCGCGATCGGGTTCGGCTTCTCCGGCGTGAACATGGCCTTCGCGGGGCTCCTCCCGCTGTTGCTCGCCGCGTTCGTCCACGCGCGCCTCTCGAACGGCGAACGCACCCCGCTCTCCGCGTCCACCCCGGTCCGACTGCTTCCGGCGACCTTCCTCGTCGTCGTCGGCTGGATCGGAGTCCTCGCGCTACCCACCGCTGCCGATCCGACCGGGATCGTCGGCCCCGGCGTCCTCCTCGGCGGGGTGCTTCTCGGCGCGCGTGGGATCCTGTCGACCCCGCTGGAGCGCCGCCCCTCGGTTCGCGAGGGCCTGCGTCGGGTGATCGACCGACGCGGATACGGCGACCTCTTCGCCGTCGGCGCGACGCTCGCGGTCGCGTACCCGGTCGTCGGATTCCCCACCGACCCCGGCGTCGACGGCGGCGTGATCAACCTCTACGTCCACTTTCTCGGGTTCTGCCTCGCGTTCATCGGCCCATACGTCCTGCTCGCGGGCGGCGTCTTCGACGAACGGACGGCCCGCCTCGGGGGTTCCACCGATCTCCGGCCCGATTGACACGATCCGCGACTTTATTACGCGCCGATGATAGCGTTCTACCGAACGCGACTGCTTCCTGATTGACACATGTCCCCTCGACGAATCCTCTCGGTCGGCGTACAGGTCGCGGCCGTCCTCGTCGTCCTCTCGCTCGTCGTCGGACAGTTCCTGGGACAGCCGATCCTCCTGAGCTTCGTCGAGACGGGGAGTATGCAGCCCACGCTCGATCCCGGCGACGGGTTCGTCGCGATCCCCGCGCCGGTCGCCGGCGGGGTCGGCGTCGGCGACGTGGTCACCTTCGAGGCCCAGGAGATCCAGGGCGGCGGCTTGACCACCCACCGCGTCGTCGACGAGACCGAACGCGGCTACATCACCCAGGGCGACAACAACCCCTTCACCGACCAGGACGGCGGGGAGCCGGTCGTCCAGGAGACGGAGATCGTCGCGAAGGCGCTCACCGTCGGCGGCAGCGTGGTGGTGATCCCCCATCTCGGGACGGTCGCCATGGCGTTCCAGTCGGGACTCGAGAGCGCTCAGACGTGGCTCGCGGTGACGTTCGGGATGCGGTCGCTCCAGGGCACTCAGGGCCTGGCGTACCTCCTCTTCGGTCTCTCAACCGTCGCGTACGCGGCCGACTGGCTGTTGACGGGACGGACCCGCGACCGGCCGGAGCGCGACCGCTCCCGCGACGACGGCACCTCGGTGACGTTCGTCCTCGTCGTGCTCGCCCTCGTGTTGATGAGCACCGCGACCGCGGCGATGCTGGTTCCCGGCGGAACCCAGGAGTACGGCGTCGTCAGCGCGGAGTTCGAGTCCGAGAACCCCACCGTGATCGAGCGGGGAACGAGCCAGGAGCTGGAGTACGTCATCCCGAACGCCGGGCTCGTCCCCGTCCGGACCTACGTCGAGCCGGCCAGTCCAGGCGTGGCGGTCGAGCCACGTCGGGTCGCGGTCGGCCCCCGCGGCGAGGAGTCGACCACGGTGACGCTCACGGCGCCCGAGGAGACGGGCTACTACCGGATGTTCGTCGTCGAGCACCGCTATCTGGCGGTGTTGCCGCCGGCGGTCATCGACGGTCTCTATCGGGTTCACCCGTGGGTCCCGCTCGTCGCGATCAACGCCCTGCTCGGCGGCGGCATCCTCCTGACCGGCCGCCTCCTGCTTCGCGGGGAGCCGGCGCGGATCCGGAGCCGCGAGTCCCGACGGAAGACCCCGCTTCACCGACGACTCCTCCGTGCGCTCTACAAGTGATTCCCCATGAGTACACCCCCCGATCCCGACGACGACCCGACCGCGTTCGATGACGGCGCCGCCGGTTCCGACGAGTCGCGGGTCGGTCCCGGTGGCTCCCGAACCGACCCGGACGAGACCCGGCTACGGCTCAGAGCGTTCCTCGACGCACAGTTCGCCGTTCTCCTCGCCGTCTGTCTCCTCGTCGTCGTGGCTGGCGGCGGTCTCGTCTACACGACGCACGTCGATCCCGGCACGGAGACGCAGACGCGGACCGTCTCCGCGTGGACCGTCGAGACCGAATACGCTCACAGCGCGGAGGTGACCGAACCGAGCCCCGTGTTCTCCATCGGCGACGAACTGACGAACCGGGAGACGTACTTCGCGAGCGTCGCCCCCGAACTCGACGTCGCGGCCGAGACGAGCTACACCGCCGACTCGGCCGAGTCCGTCGACGTGACGCTCGAGTCGGTGTTGGTCGTGCGCAACGTCGGCGGCGAGGAGAGCGGGACGGTCTACTGGGAGCAGCGCGAGCCGATCGACTCGACGACCGCGACCGACGTCGAGCCGGGTGAGACGGTCTCGGTGCCGTTCGCGCTCAACAGCACGGCGATCGACGAGCGGGTCGCGGCGATCGAGGAGGACCTCGGTGCCTCCCCCGGCGAGACGGAGACGTTCGTCCTCACCGACGTCGAGGTGGCGGGCACGCTCAACGGTGAGAACGTCACGTACACGGGGTCGAGTCGGTTCGGGATCAGCCACGAGGGGGCCACCTACACCGTCTCCGATCCGGGCGTTCAGTCCGACGGCGACGAACAGCAGGTCACCGAGACGGTCGAGCGGACCTACGGGCCGCTCCGGGGTATCGGCGGTCCGCTCACCCTGCTCGTCGGGCTTCTCGGCGTCGCCGGGCTGGGATACGCCAGATACGAAGGACTCCTCGGCGTCGACGAGGCGGAGCGGGAGTACCTCTCGTTCCGCGACGACCGCGCGGAGTTCGACGAGTGGATCACTCGGTTCCGGCTTCCGCCGGCGGCACACGACCGCCCGGAGGCGCACGCCGACGGCCTCCGCGACCTGGTCGATTTCGCCATCGACAACGACACCGGCGTCGTCGAGGACCCGAACACGGGGGCGTTCCACGCCGTCTCCGGCGAGTTCGTCTACACGTACCGTCCGCCGCCCGCGCCCGCGTTCGGCGGCGTCGACGACCCGCTCGGTGCGGACGCGCGCGCCTCCGACGGGAGCGAATACGGGGACGGAGATAACGGGTCCGGAGATCGCGAGAACGGGTCCGGAGATCGCGAGAACGGGTCCGGAGATCGCGAGGACGGGTCCGGAGACCCCGAAGACGGGTCCGACGACGCGGGGTTGTTCACGAGTTCACTGTTCGGCGACGGTTCGGACGCGACGGACGGTTCCGAAGTCGACGTCGCCCCGGACGACGAGGAGTGATCGGGGCCCGACGCGTCGGCGAGACGGATCAGATCGTCGGCTCGTAGCCGGCCTCCTCGATCGCCGCCGCGAGGGCGTCGTCGTCGGCGTCGCCCTCGACGCTCGCGGTTCCCGCCTCGTGATCGGCCGAGGCCGATTCCACGCCGGGGACGTCGACGAGCGCGTCGACGACGTTGTCCTCACACCCGCCACACGCCATCCCGCGTATCTCGATCGTTCGCATGGTCCGCCCTTCGTCCCCCACCGATAACTCGCTTTCCCTCGACGGGACTCCGCGGACGCCCGTCACGACGCTTTTGTCCGCCGGGGCGGAACGGGACCCATGCGCACGCTCGACGAGACGGATCGAGAGATCCTCCGGTTGCTGTTGGCGGACGCTCGACGACCCTACAGCGACATCGCCGACCGGGTGGACCTCTCCGCGCCGGCGGTCTCGGACCGGATCGACCGGCTCCGCGAGACCGGCGTGATCGAGGGGTTCACTCTGCGGATCGACGCGGACGAACTCTCCGAGGGATTGGCGACGCTCGTGACCCTTGAAGTCCCTCCCGCGGAGGCCCCGAACGTCTACGAGTCGGTCGCGGGACGAGACCGGGTCGAACACGCCGTTTTGACCGCCGACGGCGACGTGGTCGCGCTCGTTCGAACCGCCAACGGCGACGTCCGCGGGTTCGTCGATCGAGTGGTGGGGTTGGATCGGGTCTCGGGCCTCTCTGTTCGGGTCGTCGACCGTCACGAGTGGTCGCCGGGGCTCGGCGACGCCGACCTCGCCGTCGACTGCGTGGAATGTGACAACACCGTCACCGCCGAGGGCGAGTCCGCCCGGATCGACGGGACGCTGTATCACTTCTGTTGTGGCTCCTGTCGGCGGAACTTCGAGGAGCGCTACGAGCGGCTGGAGGAGGGCGCGTGAGCCCGGGAAAGTAACCTACTTGAGTCCGGCCCGGTTACGTCCGGTCGCAGTCCCGTGGTGTAGTGGCCAATCATAATGGCCTTTGGAGCCATTGACGGCGGTTCGAATCCGCCCGGGACTATTCTTCGAACGAAGGTGACTCAACCGGCACCGCTGAGCGTGCTTTGCGTCGAAAACGCGTCCGGTCGTGGTTTCCGTCTCTATACCAGCCGCTCGGCGATGCGGGCCGCGCCCTCCGCGGCGGCGGTCGCGGGGTCGTCGGGAGCGACGACCTCGACGTCGCGGTCGAGCTCGGCCGAGAGCCGCTTCTCGAACTCCTCGACTAACCCGGGGATACACGCCATCCCGCCGGTGACGGCGATCGGGCGGCCCAACGCGAGCTGGTAGGGCTTCATGTGGTCGTTCGCGAGCTCGGGGAGGAACTCGTTGGCGACGACGTCGACCGCGTCGTCGACGTAGCGGTCGACGGGGTCGCGGACGCCGCGGTCGACGGTGAACTCGTGGCTGCCGCCGCCGGGCTGTTGGACCACGTCGGTGAACGGCTCGAAGTCGTACACGTCGGCGTGCTCTTCCTTGTACTCGCGGGCGGTGGTCCGGTCGATGTGGACCCGGCCCTGGCTCTCCTCCTCGACGGCGGCGACGATCCAGCGGTCGACCTCGTTGCCCGTGACCGAGCCGGTCGAGAACGGCGAGAGCTGCTCGCCGCGGCGGTACGCACAGGCCTCGAGGGTCGTCGAGCCCATGTTGACCGAGACGAACACCTCGTCGATCGCGTCGAGCCCGTCGCCGTAGGCGGGGATCGCCCCGCACAGCGACTCGGGGAAGCTCCGGACCGCCGCCTCGCCGACGCTCGATCCCTCGATGACGGCCTCGAGGTTCTCGACGCCCGCCTCGTTGTCGATGGTCGGCACCGCGTAGACGACCGCGCTGTCCGCGGGGACGTCGTGGGCGTCCACGACCGCCTCGAAGAACGCCTCGGCGTCGGCGACGCCGTCGTCGTTCTCGGGGAGTCCCGACCGGAGCATGAAGCGCACCGAGTCGGGGTACTCCACCGCGGCGTCGTGGCCGTACAGCGCCTTCTCTTCGCCCGTGATGGCGTCCTCGTAGGTCGCCAGACAGGTGAGCGTCGAGTGTCGCTCGCGCTCGCCGCGCTCGTCGGGGAGGTCGAGCACCGTCCGGGTGCTGCCGAGTTTCACCCCGACCGGGGTCGGGGCGTCCTGCTCGTCGAAGTCCGTCGTGTCCGTGGAGTCTGCGTCGCTCATTGTTCACTCGCACACGAGACGATCCGGACGACAGAGACGAGGCTGATCCGATGGTCGGCGGGGGAGAAGGGCCGGTCGCGTCGGGGCGCGTCGAAGCCGGCGAGCCGGCGTTCCAACGCGTCCGCGACCGCCGAGGCGATCCACCCGAGTTCGGCGTAGTACGACAGCGCGTCGCGGCTCCGCAGGTGACCGCCGACGTCGACGAGGTAGCCGAGCCAGTCGGCGATCTCCCGCTCCGCTTCAGGCACGCTCGGAACGGATCGCAGGTAGGGGCGCTCCCCGTCGGCGACCCGCCGCAGTCCGCGTTGCCGCTGGAGGACCTCCCGGAACGCGGCCGAGCGAGCCGCCTGCTCGGCCCGGTTCCGGTTCGGTCGACGAAGCGGCCGCTCCCGAGGCGCTTCGTCGGCACCCGCCCGCGTTCCCGCGAGCCAGCGCAGTTCCCGCACGTCGTATCTCCGTGGGTTCAGGCTCATTGTCCGTCCGTCGTTCGCGTCCGTACCCGAACGGTTCCCGTCAACGTATATGAGCGTTCGTGCGCAGTTATCGGAGTTGAGAAACTACTCCGCGGTCGCCCACGGCAGCGGCTCCGTACACCAGTGGCAGAAGTCGAGTTCGGCGTCGGTCTCGCGTCCGCAGTGGGGACACTCGACGGCAGTCGGCTCGGGATCGGTCTCGTCTCCGGTCGGTTCGGCGACGGTCCCGGCGGCGGCGTCGTCTCCGAGGGCGACGTTCCCGCCGCCGTCCTCGCTCTCCTCGGCCGCGTGCCGCCGGATCGCCGCCGCAGCCGCGGCGGTCCGATCGGTCTCCGCGGCCTCCGAGCGCGCGACGAGGAACGCGTCCACCGCCGAGAGGCCGACCAGGACCGAGACCGGCAGGGCGACGCTCGCCGGCACCGCGGCCGCGACGTCCGCGAGCGACCCGCTCGGATCGATCGGTCCCACCTCGGAGAGGCTGTACAGCGCGAGCGCCCCGCCGAGGATCGTCACGTGCCACACGATCGCTCGACCGAACCGCCCCAGAAACGCGTGTCCCAGGCCGGGGACGAACGTCGCCAGGAGGGCGGCGACCGGTCCGCGGAGACGGCGTCGCATGCCGATCGCTTCTCGCGGCCGCTACTTACCCGCTGTGGTGTCGGACCGCCACGGATAACAACGGTTAATCGGGCGCTTCGCGTGCGAGGATCACATGAACGGGAAGCGGGCGACCGCGTTCGTCCCCGGCCACGTCACCGCCTTCTTCAGCGCACACCCGGCCGAGGACCCGGCCGCCGCGGGCTCGCGCGGTGCCGGACTCACCCTCTCCGACGGGGTCGACGTGACGGTCGAACCGACCGACGATATCGGGGCGTTCGCCGCCGGCGGCGCGTCCGCCACCGACGCGTCCGCCGCCGGCGACGGCCCGGCCGCGGTCGGCGACGACGCGATCGCACCGATCACGCTCGACGGCGAACCGGCCTCGATCGGCGCGGTCGCGGACGTGCTCGCCGCGCTCGACGTTCGGGCGCGGGTCGAACTCGAGACGGACCTCCCGATCGGGGCGGGATTCGGCGTCTCGGGGGCGGCGGCGCTGGGGACCGCCTTCGCCGCCAACGCCGTCGCGGATCGAGGTCGCTCCGAGAACGATCTCGTCCGTATCGCCCACGCGGCCGAGGTCGAACGCGGAACCGGGCTCGGCGACGTGGTCGCGCAGGCCCGAGGCGGGATCCCGATCCGACTGGAACCGGGCGCGCCGGGTCACGGGGAGCTCGACGGGGTCCCCGCGCACGCCCGCGTCGAGTACGTCACCTTCGGCGAGCTGTCGACCGAGGAGGTGCTCGCCGGCGACACCGACGCGCTCACTGAAGCCGGCGAGCGGGCGCTCTCGCGACTCCGAGCGGACCCGCGGCTTCCCACCCTGATGGACGCCTCACGCGAGTTCGCGGAGCGGGCGGACCTCCTCGTCCCCGAGGTCGCCGAGGCGATCGAGGCGGCGGACCGTGCCGGCGACGCGGAGGGCGGCGACGCCGAGCGCGAGGGCGGCTCCGCGGCGATGGCGATGCTCGGCCGCACCGTCTTCGCGCTCGGAACCGGCCTCTCCGACGCCGGCTACGACCCCGCGGTCTGTCACACCCACCCCGCGGGCGCGCGGCTGGTGGACGGGGAGCGCTGACCGTCGGGACCGACCCGCTCCGCCGGTCAGTCCGTCCGGGCGGTCGCCGGACGCCGCGCGTCGAGGTGGTCGCGGGCCGCCTCGGCTATCACCTCGCCGGGGCCGCGGACGCAGTCGCGGCGCAGGTCCGGGTAGCGGCCCTCGACGAGTCCCTCGACGATCTCCTCGGCCTCGAGCGCGCGCTCGATCGGCTCGCCACGGAGCGCCTCCGAGACCATGCTCGCGACCGCGGTGCTCACGGCACAGCTCTCGCTCTCGAAGCCGATGTCCGCGACGGTCCCGTCGTCGTCGATCTCGACGAAGAACTCGCCGTCGTCGCCACAGGAGGTCTCGGCCGAGTGCTTCGTGAACGTCGGGTCGGCGATCGCGCCCGCGTTCCGCGGCGCGTGGTAGTGGTCCGCGAAGCGGTCGTGAAAGCGGTCCGACGCGACGAGGTCGTCGCGGCGCTCCCGGGCGTTCTCCAGCGCGTCGATCAGGGCGTCGACCTCGCGCTCCGTGTTGTAGACGTAAAACGAGGCCCGAACGGAGCCAGGGACGTCGAGGCGGTCGTGGAGCGGCTGCGTACAGTGGTCGCCGGCGCGGACGGCGATCCCGCGGTCGTTCAACACGGAGGAGAGGTCGTGGCCGTGAACGCCGTCGACGTTGAAGGCGACGAGCCCGGAACGCTCCTCGCCGCGCGGGACGCCGTAGACCGCCACGTCGTCACGTTCCTTCAGCCGCCGCATCGCGTACTGGGCGAGGTCGTTCTCGTGGGCGGCGACGGTCTCCATCCCGATGTCGTCGAGGTAGTCGGCGGCGGCCGCGAGCGCGATCCCCTCGGCTATCGGGGGCGTCCCGGCCTCGAACTTCCAAGGCGGTCGGTTCCACGTCGATCCCTCGAAGGTGACGTGGCGGATCATCTCGCCGCCGTAGAGGAACGGCTCCATCTCCTCGAGGAGGTGCCGCTTCCCGTAGAGCACGCCGATCCCGGTCGGCCCGGCCATCTTGTGGCCCGAGAAGCCGAGGAAGTCGGCATCGAGCGCCTCCACGTCGACCGGGCGGTTCGGCACCGACTGCGCCCCGTCGACGAAGACGAGCGCGCCGTGATCGTGTGCGAGGTCGGCGAGTTCGGCGACAGGGTTCAGCGTACCGAGGACGTTCGAGACGTGCGCCACCGACAGCATACGAGTGTCGTCGTCGATCAACTCGGCGGCGTGCTCCATGTCGAGGTGGCCCTCCTCGTCGACGCGGACGTACCGGATCTCCGCGCCGGTTCGGCGGGCGACCTGCTGCCAGGTGACGAGCGAGGCGTGGTGTTCCATCTCGGTGACGACCACGTTGTCTCCGGGTTCGAACTCCTCCATGCCGAAGCCGTAGGCCACGAGGTTCACCGCTTCCGTGGCGTTCTTGGTGAACACGATCTCCTCGAGCCCGCCGCTCGCGCCGACGAACTCGGCGATCCGCTCGTGTGCCTCCTCGTAGGCGACCGACGCCTCGTGGCTCAGCCCGTGTATCCCGCGGTGGACGTTGGCGTTGTACTCCTCGTAGTACTCGCGGAACACGTCGTACACCTGGGTCGGCGTCTGCGTCGTCGCGGCGTTGTCGAGGTAGACGAGCGGCTCGTCGTCGATCTCCCGGTCCAGTATCGGGAAGTCGTCTCGGATGCGTGCGGGGTCGGATGCCATACCGACAACAGATACCTGTCGTACAATAAGTTTCGGGGAGCGAGGGGGTGGCTGCCGTCGGTTACCGATCGGGAGTTACGCCGTGTCCCGGGCCGTCGATGTCGTGTATCGGACCCTCATCGCTATCGACGACGTCCTCCGCCAACAGTCGATTTCCGTCGAGATCGACGTACGAGAACGCTCCCAGTCCGGCAACGACGTGGGCGCTGGTGTGGATGCCGATCGAACTCTCCAACATACAGCCGACCATCAGATCGAGGTCCGCACCGTTCGCGATGGCGGCGATCTCCGCGACTGCGAGCGGGCCGGACTTCCCTAGCTTGACGTTGATGATGTCTGCTGCCTCCTCCCGGACGACTCGGACCGCGTCCTGGGGTGTAAAGACGGTTTCATCGGCTGCGATGGGGACGTCGATGCGACGACGTGCGTCCGCGAGGCCCGCGAAGTCGCTTGCCGGAACCGGCTGTTCGATCAGCTCGAGGTGTATCCCACATTGAATGACGCGATCCGCGAACAGTGCCGTTTCCTTTGGACTCCACCCCTGGTTGGCGTCGACCTTCAGCGCGGCGTCCGGCGCGGCCTCCCGTATCGCAGTCACTCGGTCGATGTCCGCGTCGAGATCGGTTCCCGTCTTGATCTTCAGGTGTTCGTATCCCTGATCGACTGCCTCCTTGGCTCGTCTCTTGGCGGCCGCCGGCTCGACGATGGGGATCGTCATGTCCGTCTCGACGGGAGAGGGCGTGCCGCCGAACAACTCCGAGAGCGCGATATCCCGCTCACGGCAGAATGCGTCGAGAATGGCCGTTTCGACCGCGAACGTCGCCGAAACGGCTCCGGGAAACGTGTTCCGCAGATCCGTCACGACGCTTCGGTACTCGCCGACGGGACGATCCTCGACGACGTCCGCAGCGGCACGTGCCGTTGCGACCGCCGCCTCGCGCGTCTCGCCGGTCACCGGTGGAAGTGGAGAACCCTCTCCGTACCCCCTCACCCCTTCTTCGGTCTCGACCGTGACGAGCACGTTCGAGGCCTCGTGTTGAATGCCGAGCGAGATCTCGAACGGCTCGGAGAGGGGGAGATCGAGCGGTTCCACGGCGAGGTCGACGATTCTACTCACGCCCCACCTCCCGTCGTTCCGGTCGAAGCCTCCGGTTCCAGGGCGTCCCGAACCGCGCCGAGGAGCTCCTTCGCACCGCCCTCGTCGTAGACGTTCGCGACCGGGTACTCGTGACGGTCGCGCTCCGTTTCGGGATCCCCCCAGGTCGAGACTCCGGCGATGGTGGCGTCAGAGAGAGTTTCGACGAGGTCTGCCTCTTTCTCGACTCCATCGATTCGAAACCGATCGAAGTGTGTCCGTCGGATTCGATCTGGGTCGTCGGCGAGGACGACCGCGTCAGGCCACGCTCCGTGTAGGACCCCGAGCGTGACGCTGGAGTACGCACGATGGGTGAGCGACGCTTGGCCCTCGACGAAGACGAGGTCGTGCTCCGCTCCCACCGACTTCACCATGTCCTCGACGACGCCGCCCGTGAAGTCGGCAGGGACGCGGTCGACCACGACCCCTTCGTGTGCGCCGACCATGATGCCGGTCTGTCCGGTGGCGACCCAGCCGGCGTCGAGGCCCGCTTCGCTGGCCGCCTGATAGAGTTCGAACGTCGTCGTGCGCTTGCCGACCGCACAGTCGGTTCCGAGCGTGAGAACCACGTCGGCATCGATGTCGTCGACCGATCCGTCCCCGACGCGGAGTGTATCCTCTCCAGGGGGTTTCCGTACGTCGAGGATGCGGGCGTCGTGCTCGTCGGCCAGCCTCGACCAGTATTCGTCGTCACCGAGGAAATAGTGGAGTCCGCTCACGACGTCACAGCCGGCACGAAGGGCGTCTTCGATGTCTCCGACCCACGCGTCCGGGAGTTGTCCACCCGCCGGCGCGACGCCGATGGCGAGTGCTTCGGCTTCCGGAGCTATGTCGAGAGCGTCCTCCACACATTCCACGATCGGGACGTCGGGTGCGTCGCGTTTCTCGAGGACTTCGGCCGGGGTCTGCCCCGCAGTCCCCGAATCGACTACCGCACGGACGTCGAACACCTCGCTGTGTGTGACGATCCCGTTTGCCGTCTTGCCGCCTTTGCTCCCGAACTCCCCCTCCGCGAGTACGATGGTGGGAACCGGGATGTCGAACGTGTCTCGAAGATTCATCGGATACGGGATCGTTCTCCCGTTCAAGCAAAACCCTACAACCTTCCATGATGGGTCCTCGATGGCCCTGGGTTCAGGTCGGGTGGGGTTCAATCGGTCCGGTACCGTTCGACCGCCGAATCATCCAACGTCACTCCGAGGCCCGGATCGCTCGGGACCGTGAAGCGGCCTCCCGAGGCGTCCCACGCAGCCGGATTCTCGATGAGCGTCGACGCCGCGTGGACGTTCAGGGCACCGGATGGATAGGGGATCGCCGGCGACGACGCTGCGAAATGGGCGTTGGCGGCCATCCCGACCCCGAGTTCGAGCATCGTTCCCATGAAACAGGGGAGTCCATACGCGCTCGCGACCGTCGCGACGTCGTGCGCACGCGAGAGCCCGCCGGTTTTCGCGAGCTTGATGTTGACGATGTCACAGGCATCCCTTCCCGCGAGATCGGCCACGTCCGACGGGGAAAAACAAGCCTCGTCGGCCAATACCGGCACCCCCGTCGACTCCCGTACCCGCCGGAGCCCTGCGACGTCGTCGTAGGGTACCGGCTGTTCGATCAGGACGAGCCCGCCGGCAGCCTCGTCGAGGATGGGGACGCGACGCACCGCCTCCGCAGCCGACCACCCCTGGTTGGCGTCGACGCGGATCCCCGCGTCGGGCACCGCGTCGGCGATCGCCGCGATCGCCTTCCGTTCGGCCTCGAAGTCCCGTCCCCCAACCTTCACCTTGAACGCCGTGAACCCCTCCTCGCGCCCCTCGACCGCGAGCTTGCGGACCTCCTCCGGCGGACGGATGCCGATGGAGTAGTGGAGAGGGATCGTGGGATCGTCGTCGGGTGCGCCGCCGAGCAGATCGTACACCGGGAGGTCGCGTAGCTTCCCTAACGCGTCGTACAGCGCGATGTCAACGCCGCTGATCGGGAACGGCTCTCCTGAGAGCGTCCGTTCCGCCCGATCGACAAGCCGCGGGATGCGGTGGAGCGGCTCCCCCTCGAGAAGCGGCGCGAGACGGTCTTCGATCAAGTCCACGACCGCGCGCTGTGTCAGTCCGTGTGGCCACGTCGATAGCGGCGCGACCTCACCGACACCTGTGACGCCGGCGTCGATCTCGACACGGACGAGGACGTGATCGTACGAATCCTGCCCGCCGGTCGCGACAGAGAGGCTCGTCTCGTAGGAAGTCTCCACCGGCACCGACACCGGGATCGTCTCGACGGCAGTGATCGTGGCACTCATGCGCCGATCACGTCTCCGGGCCGCGCGCCGGTGTGGTCGCCGTCGCGGACGACGAACTCCCCGTTGACGAGGACGTGTTCCACGCCGGCGGGGTACGCGGCGGGATCGAGGAAGTCCCCGGTCTGCTCGACGGTCTCGGGGTCGAACACCGTCAGGTCGGCGCGGGCGTCCCGCTTCACCACGCCGCGGTCGTCGAGCCCCAGCCGCGAGGCGGGCATGCCCGTCATCTTGTGGACGGCGCGCTCGAGCGGGATCACTCCCTCCTCACGGACGTAGTGGCCGAGCACGCGGGGGAACGTCCCGTAGTTGCGCGGGTGTGGGACGCCCTCCCCGAGTGGGCCAGACTGGCAGAGCGAGGAGCCGTCGCTACCGACCATGGTGAGATCGTGGCGCATCACCGTTCGGATGTCGGTCTCGTCCATGCCGAAGTTGACGTGCATGGTCCGGTTCCTGTCCTCGAGGACGACGTCGAGGAGGATCTCGGCGGGTTGGCGTTCCTCGCCGTCCTGGGATGCGAGTTCGGCGATCGTCTTCCCCTCACACGTCTTCAGGTCGGGGTTCTGGACCCCCGTTACGAGGATACCGTCCCAGTCACTCGTGCGGTCGGCCTTCAGGTCGTCACGGATCCGGGCTCGGGTCTCGGGGTCACGAAGCCGCTCAAGGAGCGCGTCGTCACCCCCGTCGTGGGCCCAGTTGGGGAGGAGCGCCCCGAGGCTCGTCGAGGACGCGACGTACGGGTACTGGTCACACTGGACGTCGATCCCCTCCCGCTGGCGAACGAGCTCCATCCGGCGGAGGGTGGCCCTGACCTTGCCCCAGTTGTCGGGTCCGATGGCCTTGTGGTGGGACACCTGTACCGGGACCTCCGCCCGGCGGCCGATCTCGATCGTCTCCTCGACGCTCTCGATGAGGTCGTCGCTCTCGGAGCGCATGTGGGTGGCGTAGAAGCCCCCGTGGTTTGCCGCGACCTCGGCGAGTTCGACGACCTCGTCGACGTCCGCGTAACATCCAGGCGGGTAGAAGAGGCCGGTGGAGAGTCCGACCGCGCCGTCCGCCATCGCCTCGGCGACGAGGTCGCACATCTCGTCGAGCTCGTCGGGCGAGGGGGCGCGGTCCTCGTGGCCGACGACGGCCGCGCGGACGTTCCCGTGGCCGACGAGCGACCCGACGTTGAGCGAGAGCCCGTCCGCCGCGAGGTACTCGAGGTAGTCGGCCATCGAGTCCCACTCGCCGGGGTCGACGGCGTCCCCGAGTCCGTTGCTCTCGAACCAGTCGTCGACGGAGCGGGCGGCCGCCCCGTATCTCGGGGCTGCGCTCGTCCCGCAGTTCCCGACGATCTCGAGCGTCACGCCCTGTCGGACTTTGCTGTGGGCGTCACGGTTCGCCGGGAGCGTGAAGTCGGAGTGGGTGTGGACGTCGATGAATCCAGGCGCAACGACGTCGCCGTCGAGGTCCACCTCGGTGTCCCCTTCACCCTCGACCGTCCCGACCGCGGTGATTCGACCGTCGGCGACGGCAACGTCCCCGCGGTACCACGGCGAGCCGGTCCCGTCCACGATCCGCCCGTTTCGAAACACATATTCATAGCTCATCAGGTGAACTCTCGGGGACCGATGGGTAAAGTGTGCCACCGTCCAAGTACGGGTACGGACGCTCCGAAACCGGCGAGTTCGAGCCGAGACGGATCCCCGGCAATTCGTGCTGCGGGGTCGGGGGGGTAGATCGAATTCCTCTACGAGAGCAGTCCGACGTACGTCGCGACGATCGAGTAGAGGAGCGTGACGACGAGGAACGCCGTCTCGTTGACGTCGAGCGTGAAGTACACGAGGGCAAATACGGGATACGGAGCGACCAGAAGGAACGTCTCGAGCACGTACCACTGCTGTGGCGTGACGTCGAGGTGGTTCCGGATCCGGTCACGGGGAAGGGGATCACGCAACTCGGTTGGAGGCTTGATATCCTCGGATTCGGACGCATCCCCGTCTCCGGGATCGCTCCGAGTCACGTTCCACCCTCGTCGTCGCTTCTGGAGGAAACGCCGGAACGGACGCCGCCCGGTTCGACGGCCCGTTGACGGGTCCTGAGACCTCTTGTGGGAGAAAACTCCCGATCGATCGTGATCTCGGCGGACCGGTTCGAATCCGTCGTCGACCGCGGCAAGACGCCACTACGTGGGTTCGTGACACGGAAGCTCATGGTCCGAGATGTCGGGTTGAGACGGGTAAACTCTTCGCACGAAAGCGTACATTGAAAGGCGTACATCAATAGCGATGGGCGTATGGGACTACGGGACATACTCGACGCTGCCAAAACGGTCGGGGATCGCGACGAGGTCCGTCAGTCGACGTTCCGCGAGGAGTTCGAGGCGTACGAGGCCGGCGAGACGGAGTCGTTTCCTCGAACACGGGAGGCCATCGCCGACGAACGCGCGGCGCTCGAGGAACTGGCCGAGGAACTCGACGCCGAGGAGGGGAACATCGATCAGCTGATCGAACGAACCGAGTTCTTCACCGTGGATCAGGCGGTCCGCCACCGGGAGCAGACGATCAAAAAGCTGGAAGCACACAACGAACACCTCCGAGAATTCTACGACACGATGACCACCGCGCTCGATAGGATCGAGACGAACCTCTCGGAACTGGAGTCGAGTGATCCGGGATCGATCGAACAGGACCCACAGCCACCGTTTAAGCGTGCTCGCAACGCCTTGGACGACCACAACGAGGCGGTCGAGGACCTGAGTACCAATCTCACTATCCTGAACGCGTATCTCCCGTAAGTGACCCAACCGTCGAGTTGTAAAAAGAACTCTCACGAGCGATCCGAGCCGGATGTGCTAGGACTATTTTTGTACGCTCGTAGGGTGATGTGTTCGAAAAACTCGGAATCGACTCGGCACCCTCCATAGTTTGGTGGTGACTATAACCCCGGAAGTTAGCATTGAGCTTGTGTATGACTACCAACCGACGTAGTTTCATGCGGAAGATGGGTGCCGCCGGGGCGGCCATCGGTAGTGTGACCATCGCTGGGTGTTCAGGAGAGCAAACCACCACGACCGACGGAGGCGGCGGATCGGGTGGCGGTGACGGATCCGATGCCCGGGTGGTGGAGGAGGACCTCCCCGAGGAGCGGATGATGGACGACGTGATCCACCTGGCGTACACCGAACAGTACAATCCCGGGCGCTACCAGGCGAACCGGCTCGTCGACCAACGTCTCACCGACGAGATGGGGATCCCGACGGTGACGGATCCGGTGGAGGCGACCGTGGTCAGCTCCCGCGAGCAGGCGGGCGAGTACGACATGGTCACCTACCGGTGGACCGCGAACAACGGCGAGCCGGACAGCATCATCGTCACGCGGTTCGCGTCGGACGGGTCCGAGAACTGGACGGGGTTCTCCAGCGAGGAGTACGACGAGATCGCCTACGAGCAGCGACAGGAGACGGACCGGGAGGCCAGACAGGAACTCGTTCGCCAGGCACAGGACATCATCGGCGAGCAGCGTCCCGAGAACCAGTTCCTGTTCAACGAGTACTACTACGCGTTCCGAAGCGACCGGTTCGAGGAGGACTCGGTCGTCGTGACGGACACGGGGCTGCGCAACATCTGGAACTACACCCAGATCGAGCCAAAAAACGAGGAGGGGAACACCATCGTCACCAACAACTGGGACCCCTCCGACCAGCTCAACCCCCTCAACGCCAACGCCATCGGTCCGAGTCGGAACTGGGTTCCCACGCGGTTCATGCACGACATGCTCATCCGGACGGGGCCGGAGCTCGAGGCCCAGCCGTGGGCGGCGACGGAGTGGGAGTGGGAGGACGACACCACGGTCACCTTCCAGCTCCGGGAGGGGATGACGTTCCACGACGGGGAGCCGGTCACCGCCAGCGACGTCGTCTGGACCTACCAGATGATGTTGGATAAGGAGCCGCCGGCGTACCTCAACAACGTCGTTCAGGTCGTCGACAGCGTCGAGCAGGACGGCGACTACACGGTGACGTTCACCCTCGAGGAGCCGTACGTTCCGTTCATCAAGACCACCGCGGGGATCGTCCCGATCCTCCCCGAACACTACTGGACACAGCTGATGGAGGAGACGGGAACCACGGAACAGCCCTGGCGGATCTCGATCACCGACGACAGACCCGTCGTCGGCTCCGGACCGTTCCAGTGGGGAACGTGGGACCAGGGGTCGCGGTTCGAGATGCCGTCGTTCGACGACCACTTCATGGCGCCGAACATCGACATGCGGGTCCAGCGGCCGCTGTCGACCACCGACGCCGAGTACGAGGCGTTGCTCAACGGCGACTACGACCTGCTCGACTTCTGGTTCGGCGACACCGAACAGCTCGCGGGGGCCGTTGAGGAGAACGACTTCCTGAGCTCCGTCGAGACGCTCGGAACCGGGCGACAGTCGGCGTGGGTCAACTGCCAGCGCCCACCGTTCGACCACGTACCGATGCGCCAGGCGTTCAACGCGGTGGTCAACGACTCACAGCAGACCATCATCAACGAGGCGTTCGACGGCTTCGGACAGGAGGCACACACGTTCATCAACCCCTCGCTGTCGTTCTGGCACAACGAGGACACGACGTTCTTCGACGGCGGGATCGAGGGAGCGACGACGATCCTCGCGGACGCCGGTTACGTGTGGGACAGTGACGGGAACATCCACTACCCGGAAGGAATGACCGGGAAGTGACGTCGTCGATCCGACGACGACCATCAGATCCGCTATTAATCCTCCCCATTACACATGGTTAACAAACGATACATCGCTCGACGGCTCGCGTTGATGGTGCTCTCGATCTTCGTCGTCATCACGATCCTGTTTTTCCTCTTCAGGCAGGTTCCTGGCGGTCCGATGTCGGCGTTCACGAACCCCCGGATGAGCCAGGCGGCACGACAGGCCATCATCGAACAGTACGGGTTGAACGATCCCCTCTGGCGGCAGTACCTTCGGTACATGGTGAACGTGGTCCAGCTCGACTTCGGCCAGTCGTTCTACTACGGAAGCTCGGTGTCGTCGCTCATCTTCGACCGATTCGTGAACACGATGAGCCTGATGCTGACGGCGTTCGTCATCTCGTACACCGTCGGCACGTATCTCGGCGCACAGCTCGGATGGCTCCGGGGCACGACGAAGGAACGTGCCGGGATGGTGGTCGTGCTGTTCGTCCGCTCGATGCCGGTATTCTGGACAGGGATGGTCGTTCTCTACGTGTTCTCGTTCCAGCTGGGTCTCTTCCCGATCGGTGGGATGCGGGGCACGGGCGCGAGTTACACCACGATGGCGGAGAAGTTCCTCAGCACGGACTTCCTGTATCACGTGGCATTGCCGGTGTTCACGCTGTGTACGTACTACACGGGACTGCCGCTGTTGTTGATGCGGAACAACCTCCTAGAGGTCCTCTCCGAGAGTTATATCGACACGGCGCGTGCCAAGGGACTCACCAGTCGACGGGTCCTGTTCGTCCACGCGGCACGCAACGCCATCCTTCCGGTGGTGACGGCGTTCGCGATCGCGATCGGCTTCGCGGTGGGCGGGCAGGTGTTGATCGAGACCGTCTACTCGTGGCCCGGACTGGGTCGCGAGATGGTTCAGGCGTCGCTTCGAAGTGATTACCCCGTCGCACAGGCCGCGTTCGCTCTGCTGTCGGTGATCGTCATCACGATGAACTTCGTCGCGGACATCGCGTATACGTACCTCGATCCGCGGGTCAGTCTGGGTGAAAGCTAACATGAGCGAAGAAACGGATACGGGCGGAAGGGCCGTGGTCGACTCGACGAGAACCAAGCAGGGATGGCGTCGGTTCCTCCAGAACCTCAAGCGATCGAGCCGTGAACAAGCGCAGCTGTTCGTTCAATCCCGAATGGCGGTGGCGGGACTCCTGATCATCCTCTTCTATCTCGTGCTCGCGGTGATCTCGCCGTACATCATCCCGTATGGTCCGTACGAGCGGATATACATGCTCGACGGCTCATGGGCATCGCTCCAACCGCCGTCGCTCGCACATCCGCTCGGAACGACGGACTCGGGATACGACGTACTCTCACAGTTGCTTTTGGGATCGCGTATCGCGATGTTCGTCGGCATATTGGGTGCGTTCATGGTGGCCGTGATCGGGACGACCGTCGGCATCGTTGCCGGCTACTACGGCGGCTGGATCGACGAGGTCGTGATGCGGCTCGTGGACATTCTCTACGGGCTTCCGTTCATTCCATTCGTCATCGTGCTGGCGACGGTGTTCGGCGCGAGCGTCTGGAACATCATCTTCGGCGTCGCCCTGTTGTACTGGCTCTCGACCGCCCGGGTGATCCGGTCGGAGGTGTTGACCGTCCGGGAGCGTCCGTATGTCGAGGCAGCTGAGGCCGCTGGTGCCTCAGACTTCCGCATCATGACGGTCCACATCCTTCCGAACGTTATCCCGCTGTCGGCGCTGTACGCCGCCATCGCGGTGGGGTACTCCATCGTCGCGCAGGCGAGCGTGGCGTTCCTCGGGTTCGGCGACCCGTCCGTCCCCTCGTGGGGCGTGATGCTCCAACGGGCGTTCGTGACCCAATCGTTCGGGCAGGCCTGGTGGTGGACGATCCCACCGGGGCTCTCGATCACGCTAGTCGTGATGGGCGCGTACCTCGTCGGTCGCGGATACGAAGAAGTCGTCAACCCGCAGCTACAGGAAAAATAAGATGAAACAAGCAACAGCAACCTTCGACTTCGACGACGACGCACCGTTACTGGCCGTCGAGGACGCCGTCGTGACCTACTCGACGAGCGGCGGCGACCTCACCGCAGTCGACGAGATCAGCTTCTCGGTCGACGAGAACGAGATCTTCGGTCTGGTCGGGGAATCCGGCTGTGGAAAGAGTACGGTCGCACAGGCGATACTGAGCCTGCTTCCGAGCAACGGCCGCGTTTCCTCCGGCTCCATTCGATTCCGCGGGGTCGAATTGACTGAACTGTCGAAACGCGAACTCGATTCGCTCCGCTGGGAGCATTTCTCGCTCATCAGTCAGGGCGCGATGAACGCGCTCAATCCGGTTCACCGGATATCCAACCAGATCGTCGAAGCGATCCAGGCCCATCGGGATGTCTCCACCGACGAGGCGCGCGAGCGAGTGGCGGAGTTGTTCGAGGTGGTGGGGCTCGATCCGGATCGCATGGATGACTACCCACACCAGTTCTCCGGCGGGATGAAACAGCGGGCGTACATCGCGATGTCGCTGGCGCTTGATCCTGACCTCATTATCGCCGACGAGCCGACCACGGCGCTCGACGTCATCGTTCAAGACCAGATCCTCAAGCGGTTAAAAGAACTGCGCGACGACCTCGGAATCTCCGTCATCATCATTTCCCACGACATCAGCGTCATTGCGGAGACCTGTAATCGTCTCGGCGTGATGTATTCGGGGAAGCTAATGGAGTACGGCAACCTCAAGGAGATCTTTGACAATCCGTACAACCCGTATACACTGGGATTACAGAACGCCTTCCCCACGCTTCGCGGCGACCAGTCGGATCTCATCAGCATCCCGGGAAGCCCGCCGGACATCGCAGACCTGCCCGACGGCTGTCGGTTCATGGATCGGTGCCCCTTCGCCACCAGCGAGTGCGGGACCGATCACCCGCCACTGGAGACGGTCGGCGAGGACCACGCGTCGGCGTGTTACCATCACGACTCGATCGAACGGATGCGCGAGGAGTCGAAGGACCGGGAGACGTGGAGCCGGACGGGAACCGACGCCGCCACCTCCGGAGGTGTCGGCGATGACTGAGGAGTCGTCCACCGCCGACGGTGACGACCCCGAGTACATCATGGAGTGTGAGGGGTTGAAGAAGTACTTCAATACCGAACAGGGACTCCTGGGCGGGCTGTTCGGCGGACAGGAACAGGTCCGCGCAGTCGACGGGATCGATCTCCGGATCGAGAAGGGAGAGATCGTCGGCCTCGCGGGCGAATCGGGCTGTGGAAAGACGACGGCCGGCAAGACGCTCATCCGTCTGCTCGACTCGACGGCGGGAACCATCCGGTTCCGCGGCCGTGACGTGACTGACATCACTGGATCGGAACTTCAGCAGTTCCGTCGGGACGTCCAGATCATCTTCCAGGACCCCTTCGAGAGCCTGAACCCGCGGATGACGGTGTACGACGCGGTGGTCGAACCGCTGAAGATCCACGGGATCGGCGACGGGGAGGAGCGGTACGAACGGGTCGTCCAGGCGCTCGAGCGGGCGGAGCTCACGCCGCCGGAGACGTGGTTCGAGAGCTATCCACATCAGCTCTCCGGCGGCGAGCGCCAACGGGTCGCTATCGCTCGCGCGCTCGTGCTCGAACCCGACTTCCTGCTGGCCGACGAGCCGGTGTCGATGCTGGACGTCTCGATCCGTGCCGGCGTCCTCGGCCTGCTCCAGCGGCTGAACGAGGAGCTCGACCTGACGATCCTCTTCATCAGCCACGACCTCTCGTTGCTCCGACAGGTGTGTGACCGGATCGGGATCATGTACCTGGGACGGATCATCGAATCCGGAGAGACGGAGCGGATAATCAGTAACCCGGTTCATCCCTACGCCAAGGCGTTGATCGGGGCCGCTCCCGAACCCGATCCGTTCCGGGAACGCGAGCACGTCGAGATCCGAGGGTCGATCCCCGATCCGATCGACCTGCCGAGCGGTTGTCGGTTCAAGGGTCGATGTCCGGAGCGGGAGGCGATCTGTGACCACGTGGACCCCGGCCTCCGACCGATCGAGGTCGAGGGCGAACCCGGCTCGAAGCGCGAGGTCGCCTGTCACGCCTACTACGAGGACGACGACGCCACGGCCTATGAGTCGGAACTCCGATCGATGGACTCGGTTCCGGATGACGTGAAAGAGGAGCCGCACCGAGCGGTCCCTCTCGAGGAAACGCAGGACTCCGATCCCGAATCGGACGTCACGGCTTACTGAGGTGAGTCGATCCGGGACCACCCCACGGGGCGGTCCTCCTTTGACCGGCGATCCGCCCGAATCGTCACCATCGGATCGTCGGACGTGGTTACCGGCGGGTCACTTCATTCCCAGTCGGGATAGGACCCGTCGTCCATCTCGTCGAGCGGGAACTGTGGCCGGCGGATCCGGTCGAATTCGTACTTCCGCGGGTCCATCGGGACCTGTCCGATGCTGTTGATCGGGATGACCTCGCTCGACATCGGCTCGTAATCCGCCCGGAAGTGGTTGGTGCTCTTGACGGTCAACACGTCGAGCCGCTCGGGCTGGATCCCCACATGTCGCCAGATCTCGGCATCCAACGGCTGCATGCGGTTCTCGGTGACGATCACGGATACGCCGTCGTCCCGGCCGCACTGGAGATGGACCCCCGTACCGAGGTGGTTCTCGCTCCCGGTACCCATCGGTCCGGTGTTGTGGAACTCCCCGTCGGTGATCGTCTTCACATAGCCGTCAAGGTCCGCGATCGGGTCGCCGTGTTTGTCGTCGGTCTTCCCCCCGAGATCGACGGTCACCCGTTCTCCGACGCCCGCCTCGACGCAGGCGTCGACTACTTCCGGATCGCGAATGATGGCGAATCCGGCGTTCGTCAGCCCCTGATCGATCATCTCCCGGAGAACGGTGGTTCCGTCCGCGGCCCCGCCGCCGCCGGGGTTGTCGCCGACGTCGGCCATCACGACCGGACCGGCGTCCTCACCGAGCCCGTCGAGGAGCCGCTGCGCCTCCGCGACCGCTTCGGCGGGTTCGGGATAATCGCCGACGAAGTCCTCCCGACGCTCCCAGACGTGTGCGGCCAGTTCGCGGGATATCTCGCGGGCGAGATCGAGGTCGTCGTCGGTCACGACGGGGATCGAAAACCCCATCGACGGGACGTCCGCCTGATGGAAGCCGGGGAACACGTTCACCTTCACCACCCCGTCGCGCTCCTCGTACTCCCGCGCGAGCTCCATCACCTCGGCCATCGGCCCCTCACGCGTGTTCTGTTTGGGACCGAAGGGGAGGACCGGCGGGCGTTCGATGGCCATCGTCGGATCGATCTCGCCACGCATCGTTCCCGTGAGGTACCGCATCGCGCGGCGGCCGGTGTCGCCCATGTCTGTGTGTGGATACTCCTCGTAGGCGACCAGGACGTCCGCCTCCTCCACGAGCTGGTCGGTGTTGTTGCCGTGGAGGTCGAGAGTCACGGCGATCGGGACGTCGGGACCGACCCGTTCGCGGACCGCGGCCACCAGCGGCCCCTCGCCGTCGTCCATCCCCTCCGGAACCATCGCCCCGTGAAGACAGAGACAGATCCCGTCCAGTTCGTCGGCGTGTTCTTCGACGCCGTCCAGGATCTGCCCGGTGTAGAAGTCGTAGGCGTCCGACGCGACGACGCCGCTGGGCGTCGCCGACGCGGACACGGTGTACCGGAGATCGACTCCTTCCTTCTCCGCGACCTCCATTGCGCCCCCCTCACAGGTGTTGGTTCCTCCCATCCGTTCGGAGATCTCTTCCCCGAAGTACTCCCGACGCTCCTGGAACAACGACCGACCGGTTCTCCCGCTCGCGAACGTGTTCGTCTCGTGAGCGAAACCACCGAGCAAAACTGTCTCGTTTGACATGTCCCTTCCTCCCGACTACTCCCGATTAAAGCCGGGACCTATCATGGTCAGGGGTGTGTCATCGATGCCGGACCGGCCGACACCCGTGGATGTGAGGTAGTGGTGTTAGGTGTCCTACTCTCCGTGCGTCCGTATGGCCATGCCTGTTCGAACCGGGAGGGTAGATCGATGACGAACGACGTACTTCTCGAGAACGCTCGGGTCGTCGACGGGACGGGCGCACCGTGGTTCCGCGGTACCCTGACTATCGACGATGGTCGAATAACGGACGTGATCCGTGGAGACGTCGACGTCGCGGCGAATCAGTCCATCGATCTGGAGGGAAAGGTGGTGTGTCCGGGGTTCATCGATACGCATTCACATTCGGACCTGGAACTGTTCGAGGATCCGACGCTCACACCCAAACTCAGACAGGGGATCACCACCGAGATACTGGGTCAGGACGGGTTCTCGATGGCCCCGATGTATCGCGACGGCGGTGCCGACCAGTGGGCACGGCACCTCTCGGGACTCGCCGGTGACGTCGACATCGAGTGGACTTGGGGAAGCATCATCGATTACCTCGACGCCGTCGAAGAGAACGGCATCGCGCCCAACGTGGCCACACTCGTGGGGCACGGAACCGTTCGGTTCGACGTGCTCGGGATGGCCGACCGCGCCCCCACCGACGACGAACTCGAGGAGATGGCGTCGCTCGTCGCTGATGCGCTCGAAGACGGGGCGGTCGGCTTCTCGACCGGTCTCGTGTACTCGCCACAGGTGAACGCATCGACGGAGGAGACGCAGCGTCTCGCCGCCGAACTCGAGCCGTACGGGCGGCCGTTCGTCGCACACATCCGGAGCGAGGGACGGTGGATCTGGGAGGCGCTCGACGAGTTCGTCGACATCGGTGCCCACGAGAACGTTCCGCTTCACCTCTCACACTTCAAGGTCTCCGGCACCGAACAACACGGAAAGGCCGAACGAGCGACGGAACTCGTCGAGACTGCCCGTGAACGGGGCGTCGATATCACGGCCGAGCAGTACCCCTACACGGCCGGAAACACCCTCCTTTCCGCGGTTCTCCCGCCGTGGGTTCACGCGGAAGGACCCGACCACGTACTCGATGTCCTTCGAAACGAGACGGCCAGAGAACGGATCCGCCGCGACATCGAGGAGTGGCGAATCGACAGCTGGGAGAACCAAGGCGCTCGCTCCGGGTGGGAGAATATCGTCGTCCGCAATCTCGACACCGAGGCATGGCATGAATACGAGGGCGAGTCCGTCGCCGACATCGCCTCGGACCGTGATCAGAATCCCGTCTTCACCGTCTGTGATATCCTCCTCGACGAGGAACTGTCACCGGCCATGATCCTCCACACGGTCACCGAGTCCGACGTGCGCGACATCATGGTGAACGAACGGGTCGGCATCGCCACCGACGGGCTGTTCGGCGCGTATCCACATCCCCGAACATACGGGACTTATCCCCGCGTTCTGGGAACGTACGTCCGTGAGGAGAACCACCTCTCCTTGGAAGAGGCCGTCAGGAAGATGACGTCACTGCCAGCGCGTGCGATGGGGCTCGACCGGAAGGGTGTTCTCCGGCCGGGAATGGATGCCGACCTGGTCGTGTTCGATCCGGTCACCGTGGAGAATCGGGCGACGTTCGAGAACCCGCGACGGTTCCCGACCGGGATTCCTCACGTCATGGTCGACGGCACCTTCGTCGTCCGGGATGGCGAGGTGACTGACGCACGACCGGGGACCACGATCAGGAAATAGCTGGGTTCGTCGTCGATGGTTACATTATTTCACTTTTCCACGTGCTTGAACGGGCCAGAATTCCTCGACACGGCCGTCCCGCACGCCGATGATCATGTCGTGGAGATTGACAGTCGTACAGACGTGGGGAACAATGAACTCGATTCGATCCCCGACCGCGAGTGACCCATCGACGTCGGCGGTGTCGAGCCAGCCGTGCTCCTCGGACGCGTTCACGTATTCGATGTCGTCACGGTATCTGGGCACGGGCAGTTGCGACGTGTCCATCGAGAGCGTTTTGCTCCCGGCGTCGACGACCGCACGGTCCTCGCTAGGGGTGGATATCACGCTCGAGACGACGGTCGCCGCGCAGTCGGTCCGATCGACTTCGAACGGTCGATGTTCGAGTTCACCCACGTCCATAAACGGATACATTCCCGGATTGATCTCGGTGACGACCGGATGTCGTCCACTGTATCTCGAGGTGGCCGTCCCGCCCACTTTCACTTCCGGGACGGAGATACCCTCGGATTCCAGCAGGTCAACCGTCTCCTGTACACGATCCATTGCCTCCGCACAGTACGTCTCGTACTCCGCTTGCGTCTCAGCTTCGGATTTGACGTGGGCCTCGTAGGCGAGAAGCCCTTGGAAGTTCAGATTCGGCTGCTCGCGCACGAACCGTGCCGTCTCCAGCGCAGGTTCGCCCGGTGCGACGCCCGTGCGGTGTAATCCGACGTCAACCTCCAGGATCACATCGATGTCCTCACCCCGCTCCGCCGCGGCCTCCTGGAGCGGTTCGACGTTTCCTGGCCCGTCGACGGTCGTGGCGAATCGATCGAGTTTCTCGGACAACCATACGAGCCGCTCGAGTTTCCGTCGGCCGACGGCCATATACGAGAGATAGATGTCGTCAATGCCGTTCCTCGCCATGACTTCGACCTCACTGAGGGTCTGACAGACGATCCCGCTGTCACCTCCATACTCGCTCTGTCGCTTGGCGAGTTCGGCGTTCTTGTGTGTCTTGACGTGCGAACGGAGTCGGACGTCGTTCGCCTCCGCGAACGAGACGTACTCCCGGACGTTCGCTTCCATCGTGTCGAGGTTGACCAACAGCGCCGGCGTCTCGATCTCGTCTTTCGACGTCCCTGGAGCTGGTCGCGTCTCCGCGGTCGTCGGGGTGGGCATGGGCGAAATACAAAAAACGACGACAAAAGTCTTGCCGCCGGCCTGGCAGTCGCGTTAAGTTAGAGGGTGAGGCGCTCGACTTCAGAGTGTCTATGACCGAAACCGAGCGCCTCAGCGAACGTATCGCGTGGATTGACTTGTCGTTTGTGGAGCGAGATCGGACGACGCGCTGGGCGATTGAAGTAGGGATCCGCTGTCATTTGGCCGGTATGTCACTGCGGGAGGTAAGGAAGCATCTCGAAAGGTTTGGGATCGATTGGAGTCACGTCACTATCCATAACTGGGTTCATAAAACCGATCTACAGCCGATCTCGACCGTCTCAGAGGATCAACTCGCGGTTGACGAAAAGATGATCCGCCTCCACGGCCAGAAGTTCTGGCTGTACGGCGCGGTTGATCCGTTTACGAACGAAATCCTTCACGTGAGTCTCTATCCGACCACAAATAAACAGACGACGCGATGGTTTCTAACCGAGCTACACCGGCGCTATCAGCTCGATACCGTGGCATTTCTCGTCGATGACGCAGACTATCTCGGATCCGTTCTCGCTGAAGACGGCTATCGATTTCAAGTCATTCGTCATAGAAATCGGAATGCTATCAAACGTGTCTTTGGGAAATAGAACGACGAACATCATCGTTTGAGAATAGTTTCAGCAATGTCGCGATTGAGACAGCTCAAAATTGGCTCGAAGCCGTCGCAGTCTACCACAATTCACGCCAAAGTTAACGCGACCGGCCTGGCGGCGTTTTCGTTGGAGATACCTTATAAAATAGGCATCCACGATCTTTCTTCATCAGGAGGTGGTCGTCTGTATACTCTCGAAACGGTTGTCTACACCATTAATTCAGATACACAAGACAATATACAAAAATTTTGAGGTAGACATCCATATTAATATTATATACCCATGTAATGTTCTATTTTTCATCTATTTCGATCGATTTTTCAAATAGTCTGGAATATTGGAACTCGATGTGGAATACACTGTTATACATCCAAAACCTTGCGATCTACTATTATTCTTGGTAGTATCCATATAATTCGGTTATGACCGACGAAACTGCTCTGTTGAATCCGCAGAAGGCAGCAGGATAGCATCGCTCTGAAGGTGGAAGCGAAGCGGAAGAGTCGAATGTGTCCAAACTCCTCTTCCGCTTCGTTAAGCAAGCCGCGTCGCTGGCTCAAAAGCACTGTGCCGCCAGTCCAACGGCGGTGAGTGATCCGACTGGCCACGGATTTCCCGGCTGGAAGCATGTCACGCTCCACTTTTTACGGGTTCACATGGATGCGACGTACCGCGAGATCGTTGATTGGGCGAGTGAGATGGATCGCGTTCGTGGTCTGTTACAGCTGTCGCGGACGGCATTTCCCGCACCCTCAACGCTGTACCGGTCGTTTGAGAGGGTGCCCATGTCGGTGTGGCGCGGTTTCCTTCGGGAGTCCGCGACCATCTGCGATCCGGGCTCGCACGGTGCCATCGATGCCACATTCTTCGACCGCGAAACGGCATCGAAACACTACCAACACCGCTCGGATCGCCACATACGCACGCTCAAAACGACGGCGCTCGTCGATACAGACTCGTGTGCCATCCTCGATCTTCACTGCTCGGCACACTGGCCTCACGACACGCAAACTGGCCG
>NZ_FXTD01000012.1 GCF_900182635.1 Halorubrum cibi
CTCCAGGACGACGAGCGCACTTCCTTCGCCTTCGTCGGCAAGCCGGAGGACTCCTCGATCGACGAGATCGAACGCAGCGCGAGCGACCTCGGCGACCTCGGGATCGAGTCGCAGCTGTTGATCCTCAACGGCTACCTCCCAGAGTCGGTGTGCGAGGACCCCTTCTTCGAGGGGAAACGCGCGGACGAGCAGGCCGTTATCGAGCGCGCCCGCGAGGAGTTCGACGCGGACGCGACGGCGACATACCCGCTCCAGCCCGGCGAGATAGCCGGGCTCGACCTGCTCGCTGACGTGGGCGGTGTCCTCTACGACGGCACGGAGGCGACCGTCGACGTCGGGACCGCGACCGACGTGGACGCTGACGGTGCGGTCGAGTTCGATTCGATGGCGGACGCCGACGCGGTTGTCGACCAGCTCACGCCGGGCGAGGAGACGGAGTACCTCTTTTTCACCGGGAAGGGCGGCGTCGGCAAGAGCACGGTCGCCTCGACGGCAGCGACGAAACTCGCTGAGGCGGGCCACGAGACGCTTGTCGTCACGACCGATCCGGCCGCGCACTTAGAGGACATCTTCGGTGAGCCCGTGGGCCACGAACCCACCTCGGTCGGCCAGGAGAACCTCGACGCGGCGCGAATCGACCAAGAAAAAGCGCTTGCGGAGTACCGCGAGCAAGTCCTCGACCATGTCACCGAGATGTACGAGGACAAAGAGGACACGCAGATCGACGTCGACGCCGCGATCGCGAACGTCGAAGAGGAATTGGAATCGCCCTGTGCCGAGGAGATGGCCGCGCTCGAAAAGTTCGTGAGCTACTTCGACGAGGACGGCTACGACGTGGTCGTCTTCGACACGGCGCCGACAGGCCACACCCTTCGCTTGCTCGAACTTCCCTCCGACTGGAAGGGGTTCATGGACCTCGGCTCGCTGACGAAGGGGGCTGCCCCCGCCAAAGGCGACCAGTACGACGAGGTCATCGAGACGATGAAAGACCCCGAACGGAGCACGTTCGCGTTCGTGATGTACCCCGAGTACACGCCTATGATGGAAGCCTACCGGGCCGCCGCCGACCTCAAAGATCAGGTCGGCATCGAGACCTCGCTGGTCGTCGCCAACTACCTCCTCCCCGAGGAGTACGGCGACAACGCCTTCTTCGCGAATCGGCGCGCTCAGCAGGCGCAGTATCTCGACGAGATCCGTGACCGGTTCGACGCGCCGTTGATGTTGGCGCCGCTCCGGCAGGACGAACCGATTGGGCTCGACGAACTCAGCGCCTTCGGTGAGGAGATTACCGGACTCGCAGACGTTGTCGAAGCGGACGCACCGGAGGTGACGCCCTCGTGAGCGACGCACAGGACGTGGAAGGTGCGGCCGAGGACAGCGTGGGCATGTCGAATGAAGAAGACGTAGAAGCCAACGTTGAGGCGGCGCTCCACGAGTTCCTCGACACGCTCGACGAGTCTGAGACGTATCAGCGGTTCGTCGCGGCCGACGAGGCGTTACAGGACGATGACGACGCGATGGCGCTGCTCCGCGAGTACCAGCGAAAGCAACAGCAGATGCAACGCGGCGGTTTCGACGAGTCGGTGATGGCCGAGCTGAAGCAGCTCCAGACCGAAATGTCGAACAACGAGACGATCCAGCGTCAGCAGGCCGCACAGGCCGATCTGATAGAACTGCTCAAGCGAACGAACGACGCCATTAGCGACGAAATCGGCGAGGAGTTCGCGCGGTCCACCGGAGGTGGGTGCTGTTGAGCGCTTCCGGTCAGGACGCCAGCGAGGACGGAGTCACCGACGACGAGGTCGTCGCGGCCGCCGAGTCGCTCGGCGAAGAGCTTGCGGCGGCGAAAGAGTCCTCCTCGGAGTTCGCGTTCACCACGATGGTGATGCAGTGTAACGAAGCGATCGGCGACGAGACTGGTGTCGACTACGGGAGCGTCTGCGGCGCCGACGACGACGGCTGCTGTTAGCGGAGGTCACAGGGGCGGTTCCGGCTGACGGCCCTGCCAATTGTCACTCCGCGGACGGAGTTTGCGACAGGAGTTCATCGAACAGCGAGACGATACGTTCTTCGATCTCGTCACGGATCTCCCGAACCTGCTCGATCGGACGCTCGTGGGGGTCGTCAAGCCCCCAATCGCGATTCTCGCCGTTCCACGTCGCTGGGCACACGTCCGATGCCGAACACCCCATCGTGACGACGATATCGACCGCCTGTAGCTCGTCTGGCGTCACCTCTCGCGGCGTTCGGTCGCTGAGATCGATGTCCCGCTCTCTCATTGCTTCGACGACAATCTCGTGGACGTGGTCTGCGGGCTGTGTGCCACCGGTAACGATCGTAATCTGATCGCCCACACCGCGACGGTCGCGCTCGCGCTCAGCGAACGCCGCCGCCATTTGGCTCCGTCCTGCGTTTTGGACGCACACGAACGCGATCTGGTGGTCCGTCCGCTCATCGGATTCAGTCACACCTCCACAAGCGAGTGGGATCGGTATAGCTGTTACTTCAGGCACAGCGGCTCTTGATAGGCTATCTGAGAAGTACTCTCAGAGCCGTGTTGAGCTAATGAGACGTATATATACCACATAGAAGTTCTCAAGTCGACGGCATCGATTCTGTTGTTTATGAGTGATGATTTGCCGGTTACTCTAGGATTCGTTTGTGTACAAAATGCTGGTCGCAGTCAGATGGCAACAGCGTTCGCCGAACGCGAGCGTGACCGTCGTGGACTCGGAGACAGTGTTGAGATCATTACCGGTGGCACTCACCCCGCCGATAGCGTCCATGACGAGGTCGTGGCGGTCATGCAAGACCACGAGATCGATCTCTCGGATCGAGTCCCTCGAGAAGTCTCAACAACTGAGCTCGAATCATGTGACGTCGTCGCCACAATGGGCTGTTCGACACTCGAACTCGATGCTGAAGAGATAGATGTTCGCGACTGGGCGCTAACAGATCCTGACGGCCAAGATCTCGATCAGGTCCGTGAGATCCGAAACGATATCGAACAGCGGGTTACAGACTTGTTCGACGAAGTTCACGCGAACGGTTCACAGTGAAACAAGCGCCTGCTGGAGCGGTACTCGAATGACGGACTGTTATTGATTTAGCGAGGTTTTAATCAAGCTTTTTGTGAGAAAACAAAGGCACGCATGAGATCTATCCTCCGAAGTTATGTTCTGTGCAAGGTCATTCGTCTCCGAGTTCCGAAAGTCGAGCCTGAATTTCTTCAGCATCCGCATCAGAGAGCGCCTCAACACCGAACTGGACGAGTAGCGGGTAGAAGTGGCGGTTCTTCTTGAACTCGTCCTGCCCCGCCTTGCGGAGCTTTAGCTGGGACTCGAGGTAGGTATCCTCCATCTCGTCGAGTACATCGTCGGGAATGTAGATCGTTCGCCCGTTCCACTCGTCCTTGATGTTCGTCTTCGTTTTGCTCGTTTCGTTCGTTTCACTCGTTGAAGTCGATTCGGTCGTTTCGGTCGATGAACTGGTTTCCACCGTTTCACTCACCTCACTCGTTTCGCTGGTATCGACCTCATCGTCCTCCTCTTCGTAGTTGCCCTCGATGCCGGAAGCATCACCCCAGCCGTCGCTCATGCTTTCACCTCCTCAGGCGCGGTCTTCTCGAACGTCTCGTCGAACAGGTCGGCGATCTCGTTGAACAGGTCGCGTGCATCCTCGACGCGCTGGTTCTCTTTGCCGAATCCGAAGACGGACACCCCCTCGCCGATCGACTGGGAGAGGTCGGTCCGCTTCGGAATCTCGAACACTGGGAGGGAGTACGCCGACTTGATCTCCTCGATGGTGTCGCGGTGTTCAGCGTTCTGCTCGACGCGGTTACAGACAATTGCGAGCCGATTGATGTCTCCGTACGCCTGTTCGAGGGAGCTCAGCTGCTTTGCGAAAATCTGGAGGCTGTTGGCGTTGAGCTTCTCTGGAATGACGGGGATGACGACGTTTCCGGTCGCGACGAGGGCGTTGTCGGTGAGGACGTTCAGGGATGGCGGCGTGTCGACGATGATGTAGTCGTAGTCCTTGTCGAGCTCGTCGAGAGTCATCTCCAGCCGCTCGCGACTCTTCGGCGCCTCAAGGAGCGTCTGGATGTTCTTATTGTTCGCGAGCTTCTCGCTCGCGGGGAGGATGTCGAATTCCTCGTGCTCGACAATGATGTCGTTCACCGACTCCATCTGATCAAAGTCGAGGACGTCGAACAGCGTTGTGCGGTCGGTGTCGTAGTACAGATCGTTGTAGCCAAGCGAGCAGGTGAGCCCCCCGTGATAATCGATATCGACCAAGAGGACGTCGTGGCCTCGGGCGGCGAGTGCGCCGCCTGTATGAATGACGTCGGTCGTCTTCCCTGCGCCGCCTTTCTGATTCGCCACCGTGATTCGTGCGGTATTGGTGTCGGTCATTATCTTCGTTTTTCTCGTTATGTTCGTTTCGTTCGTTTTGGTCGTTTAGTTCGGTGCGTTCGGTGAGGGTGTTTCACTCGGTGAGAGGATTACTACGGTGTTAAAACCAACTGTTCGTTCCACTCGTTGAAGAGAATGCGTTCATTTTCATCATATTGTTCGTTTTGCTCGTTATGTTCGTTACGTTCACCGAGCACTCTCAGTTCCGGCGTCGGTTCGGCTCGTTCCAGTTAATTCGTTCATTACTCGAAATACCCTCGTTGCGTTCGTTTCGTTCGTTCTATTCGTTTTTCAATGACTGCCACCCAGAGTTCGCCCTGATCTATCGCAAGTTGAGCGTATTGGGCGAAATCAGAGGCCTAATCTACCAAATCCACCATTGACCGTAGTTCAGATTCCATCTCCGTCATCTGATCCGACACCCAATGGAACCGCTCCTCTATCCCCTCGTCAGTAAACCGGAGTGAAGCTCGTACGTCACGATTCCGGTCATGTTGGAGGAGGGCAAGAGCGTACGCGAGCATCTGCGGTCGATAATGTCCCGCGAGCTCATCCGATGTCGTAGCGGAGAGGTCGTTGGTCTTGTAGTCGATAATGTGGAATGCGTCCGGCGTGACGAGCAGCCGGTCAATATCACCCACAATCCGCGACTCATCGATTCGAGCGACAACAGAGTACTCGTCGTAAACCTCCTGAAGCTCGGTATCGGACTCAATGCGATCAACAAATTCGACTGCATCGGCAGCATGGTTGACAGCATCACGGAGGTCCGATTCTGACGGCTCCTCACCAGCCATCTGACTCAAACGACGGATCAGGGTGGTCCATTCGTCTCTCGGTGGACGAAGTTCGTTGATCCGGTGGACGACCGTCCCAAACGTCGTTGGACTCAGGCCGGCCGACTCCTCACGCTGAGAGTAACTGTGACCGTCTGGAGACGCATCCGCCACCGCATTCACGAGGGTCGTCGCCGCGATCCGTTTCGCCGGCGGTAGCGACGGCGGTGAGGGGATCGATATCTCCAGCGCTGAATCGACAGCGTCGTCGTCGGTGTCCCAGTCTAATGGGCGCGGCGGCCTACGAACAGTATAGCTGGCTCCATCTATCTCACCACGGGCCTGTCCGTCACGAACCGCCTCGGCGAGGAGTGCTCCGTCGAGGAGGGCTGGCTGTAACCAGTCGCGCCACCGGTCTGCGTCGTCAAATGCTGCAGGCTCACCGAGTTCGATTGTACCAGACTCGTCGACATCGATGTCGTGCGTGCCGCAGAGAAGGAGATGATCGCGCGTTCGTGTACACGCTACGTAGAGGAGGCGTTTCGACTCCGCCCGCTCCTGTGGACGCGACCGTCGGTCAGCGTACTCGTGGACGGCCGTCTTCTCGATGGAGAACGCATCACCCGGATTCGGCCCACCAACCGCCGGCACCGGCGGCGCGTCATCAGTGCCGTCCACGAGTCGAACGTAGCCATGGTCGTCGACGGAGCGACCGAAGTTGAGGTCACTCCCGAGATCGGGGACGGTGACGATCGGGAACTCGAGTCCCTTCGCAGAATGGATCGTCATAATCCGGACGCCCTCGGCGTCACCCGGAATATCTGCCTCCCCCTCACGAGGGTCGATCTCGGCTTGGCGGTCGACCCGATGGAGCAACCCGGCAGCTGTGTGAACACCGTTCTCGCTCCAGGTACGGACCTGGTCGCGGAACTTCTCAACGTTTGCGACGGCCTGTCGACCGCGTTCGTCAGCACTCACACTCGCCAGATACCCGGTGTCGTCGATCATCCGGGACAGCAGGCGGTTCCACGGGAGGACGCCATCTTCGGACGGCGTCGCACAGCCGCTGAGGGTCCGCCACGTTGTGAGGAGGTCGAAAGCGTCCGCGAGCTGTGGATCGTCCGTCTCGGCGAGCGCGTCCCACACAGAATCTGCCTCCGCGACCGCCGGTCCGAGGCGATCATCCGCGAATCCGAACAGCGGCGACCGAAGCACCCCATAGAGGGAGACGTCGTCCTGTGGATCACCGAGTACTCGAAGCAGGTTCGTGAGCGCCTGGAGCTCAGGCATATCGTAGAACCCGACGCCACCGACGACAGTGTAGGGAATGTCGTACTCCTCGAGGGCGCGCTGATACCGATCCAGATGAGTTCGCCGGCGGAGGAGGATTGCCGTGTCGTCCGGCGTAGCGTCACGATGAGCACCTGTGTCGGGGTCTTGGACTTGCGGCGGATTGTCGAACAGGTGGGTCAGTCGAGCAGCGAGCGCTTGCGCTTCGGCCTCGATGGTGTGGTCGAGCGCGCCTTCGGCGACCGGATGGTCGTCGCCGAAGAGCTCCGCTGCCGTATCGGCGTCGTCGGGGACAGCAAGATACTCGACACTCCCGGTCAGTCCCTCGATGTCCTCGATACGGTCGCGTTGTGTGGTCAACTCCTGCGGTGGCGCTTCGTGGGGTTCGTGGCTGTCACCCTCCGACTGGAACAGGTACTCGAAGAGTTCGTTCAGGAACGACAGCGGCTCGTCCAGCGTCCGGAAGTTCCCGGAGAGTTCGAGCGCGGTCGGACTCTCGGCATCGCTGTCGGGAACGTCGTCAACCCCACGGGCCTCGTTGACGGTCTGGAGTTCTCTGCGCGCATCCCCGAACGTCGTCACGTCGGCCCCACGGAATCCGTAGATGCTCTGTTTCTCGTCGCCGACTAGGAAGACGTTCGACGCCGCCTGCTCGTCAACGCCCGTGAGGAGCTTGACCAACTCCCACTGGCGCGGGTCCGTGTCCTGGAACTCGTCGACCATCACGGCCGCAAACTGCTCTCGTAGCCGCTCCCTGACGGCATCGTTCGTTCGCAAGAACTCAAGGGTGGTCTCGATCACGTCGGGGAAGTCGAGCGTATCGCGACGCTCTTTCTCGTCGGCGTAGGCGGCGAGGACGTCATCGAAGACCCGCATCAGAGCCAGCGCGTAATGGGCGCTGTTTGCTTCGAGCTCACCGGGTGTCGTCTCGACTGCATCCGCGTGCGGTTCGACGGCCGCGATGACCGCGTCGATAGCGTCCTTCAGGTCGTCGTAGACGTCACCGTACTCATTCCACTCGTCCCGGTCACCGACGACGTACCCCGAACTGCTGTACAGGCCGCCGTTCTTCTTCTCACAGGCCTCGTAGAGGTCGAGGATTGCCCGCTGACAGTCGCGGGAATCGCTTTCCTCCGGGTCGTCTGGGAGTGTCGTCGCGACCTCGGTGAAGGTCCGGTAGGCCCGAAGACCGTCCTCGTCGCCGATAGCGCCCTCGCGGTCGACGCGGCCCGCGACTGTGCGTAGCCGCTCAAGGAGTCCGTCCGCATACAGCGTCTGTCGGGCGTCGACGACGTCGAGATCACAAACGACCTCCCAGCAGATATCGACGTAGTCGTCGACCTCGGCGTCACGCCACTCCTTGAGGACGGACTCGCTCTGTGGGCGCTCATCGAGTAGTCCAGTGAGTACATCGACCAGCTGGTCACGACTCCAAAGCTGAGCAAGGAGCTCCACGTCGTCATCGTCCTGGTTGCGTTCGAGGAACTCCGTCACGACTTCGCGTTGAAGTGTCGCGGCGCCGTCTTCGTCGAGCACGTCGAAGCCGAGCGGGACCGGAGCCTCGACGGCCCGTTCTCGCAAGAGACGGGTACAGAACGCGTGAATGGTGTGGACGTAGCCATCCTCCAGATCGTCGAGGACGTTTCGCCACCGGTGATAGGCCTCTGGTGAGTCGACGGACTCCAGGCGGTCGTACACCTCCTCTCGGACACGCTCGGTCAGTTCGGCAGCGGCCTTTCGCGTGAAGGTGATCGTGACAATGTTCTCCGGCGTGAGTGACGGGTTCTCGGCCAGTATCGTCACGTACCGCTCGGTGAGCGTTGTCGTTTTCCCCGTCCCAGCGCCGGCAGTGATCGCGACGTTCCGGCCTTGGACGAGCGCGTCCTCCTGTTCCTCTGTGAGCTGAATCTCCTCGGGCACCTCAGTCATCGCTCATCACCGCCTCGAGGTCCTCGTCATCGCGAACACGGAGCGGAAGGTACGCTGCGTCGTCCTCGTGGACCTTGTCGACGAACTCCCGCTTGCGGTGGTGGCGGACATCGCACGCACGACGGTAGTCGCAGTATCGGCAGTTCGCTCCGCGGGCGGACAGAAGCGTCGTGTGGAACCGACCGTTGCCGATCGCCTCGTCGATCTGGCCCAACCACTCCGGAACGACATCGTTCAGGAACCGACGGAGTTCGACCTCTGAATCGAACTTCGATTCGACACCGCGTGGGATCTTGAGGTCGTTGGGGGGTCGCACCTGATAGTACGTCGCTGAAAGCGATCCCTGCTCGAACAGATCACCGTCGACGACGTTGGCCGCAGCGAGCAGATAGATGGGGAGCTGGAACTTCGTGCCACCGGTCGTCTTCGTCATGTACGGTGCCCGCCCAGTCTTGTAGTCGTAGAGCGTGAGCGTCGGTTGTTCGCCATCCCGACTCACGTCAACGCGGTCGATGTAACCCCGAATCGAGACAGTCGAGCCGTCCGGCCGCTCAACCGTGAACGGTCCAGCATCCGAGTCGGGAAGCCCCTCACCGAACGGGGCTTCGAACAGGTGTGGGCGGCCGGCGCCGTCACGCAAGAGTTCGTTGTCGAGGAAGGTAGCGAACAATCCCTGTTCCGGTGCGTCGTGGGGTTTGCTCCCGGCCTGGTAAGGGGTGCTCTCGCCGTCATCCAAGCCCGCGAACAGCTCCGCTTTCCACCGCTCGTAGAACAGACCGTCGTACTCGAAGTCGGTATCCCGCAGTTCCTCGACGGCGATCTCGCGAAGGTGCGTCGCCAGTTCGTCCCGGTCGAAGTCCATGAGATCGACACCATCCTCGGTCTCGTCCCGTAGATCCGCGAAAAATCGTTCGAGAACGTCGTGAACGTACGACCCGGTTTCGAGGGGCGTAGGGACGACCTCAACGTCGTCGGGATCCTCGATTCCGAGCACCTTCTCAGCGTAGAACTTGAACCCACACTCGACGTATCGCTCGATCCGACTCGCGCTGTAGGGTTCTCGTTCCGACGGAGGATAGACCTCAGCGACTGTCTCGGAATCCAACACACCATCGTGTTCAGAGAGGCCAGCCGTTCCCCTGTTGTCCGCACAGTGGAGTCCTCGATCCGTGCGCTTGGTCTGCTCGGGGGAGAGATCACCTCGGTCGCCGGCGCGGCTGACTGCCGCACGCCGGTCGGCCGTTGCAGCGACGTGGCGCTGGAGATCTTCGCGAGAGCCCACGCGGTCGTCGACGCCGTCTTCGGGTTCGATGCCGATCACGCGCTGGAGTTCGTCGAGGACCGGCGACCGGACGACGGCGGACTCGTCATCGCCCGTCTCTGGTGTGGTGATCGTGAGTTCGTCGACGTTCGCGAGGAGCGTCGCGAAGAGATAGCGGCCACGGAGGCGCTCGTCGCCGGTGTCGAACCGAGGGTGGGCGTCGGTCATCTCCTCGAAGAAGGCCGGCCGTTCCGGCGTCACCGGGAAGTGCTCGCTCGTCAGTCCCACGAGGAACACCTTCTCGAACGAGCGCATCCGGGCGTCGAGCAACCCCATCACTTCGACGTGGCCGCCAGCAGCGCGCTGTGGAACCCGGATGGGCACACCATCGAATGCCCGGGTGAACAGTGCCAACGGGGAAAGGTCGCTATTGACCGTCGCCAGCGACTCAAACGAAGAGAGGACCTCGTCCACGAGATCATAGGCCTGCTGTTCGACGGCTTGCTCTGCGCCGCTGGCGTAGTTCTCGGTCGCCGCTTCCAAGTCGAACCGGTCGTCCAAAAGTCGTCGGAGCGTCTCGGTTGCGCCCTCGATGTCCTCCGTTCGGAGCGTCTCTAGCGTGGCCAGCAGATCCTCGATCAGCGCCACCGCTTCGTCGTCGACGTCATTGAGCAGGGGTGACACAGAAACAGTATCACGCCGGCGAGCAGCTGCCGTGACGGCGTTGGCTTCGTCGGTGTCGACGACGTTGACCAATGGATTTGCTAACAGGGACGTGAGGTCCTCGGCCCGTGGATCCGGTTCGGCGAGGTTCAGGAGATCGTGGAGGACGCTTCCGGTGAACGTCTGGTTTAGCTGTGAGGCGGCGGTCGTGACGTGCGGAATGTCGAACGTATCGAACGTGTCCTCGACGTACCCCGAATAGGCCTCGGTCCCGGGGACGACGACAGCCAGGTCGTCGGGGTCGCGACCATTGGCCAACTCAGTCCGGAGCTCACGAGCGACGAAGCGAATCTCGCGCTCGGGCGTCGGGAGTTCACGCCATCGCAGAGTGTCTGGAGCAGAGACAGTGTCCGGGTCCGGGCGGTAGAGCGACTCGGTGATCGTTCCGAAGGCCCGCCCTGACTCGTCGACGGGATCGAGTTCTACTGTCTCAAAGTCAAGTGATTCGTAGACATCTAAAGCGTCCTCCGCAACGGCGTCGACTCCGCTCCGGCCATCTTGGTGGAGCGGCAACAGTGCGATCATTGGAAGTTCATCGACGAGGCGTTCGATGAGTCGGCGCTCAACAGGACGGAACTCGTGATACCCGGAAAGGATGACGACATCCAGTTCCGGCGAGAACGCCGATAGTGACTGCTCCGCCGTCGCGACGGCGTCGAACATTTCTCCCCGGGTACAGACCCACTCGTCGACGTAGTCAGCGTGGAGATTCCGGTAGTGTCGGTACGCGTCGACAGTCGCTGTCGCGATACGGTCATCGAGGTCTGAGCCCTCGAACTCTGCTACGAGCGCGTCAGCGGTACCGACGCCGGCGTCGTCGAAGAGCGAGAAGCGGCTACTGAACGAATCAGCGAGAGCGGCAGAGGCAGGTTCGCCGGCGAGAGCGCCATCTGTCTCGGCTGTCGATCTGTCGAGAGCGTACTCAGCCAGCCGGCGGTTCAGCTGCCCGGACAGGGGTTGAACCGGGCCCTGGAGATTCTCGTACCACTCCCGAACGACCGCATCAAGCGTCTCGGCACGAAGACGGAGAGGTTCGTGGGAAACGGCCCAGCTGTCCTCGACCATACTCCGGCGAGCGTCGTTCCGCGTTATGTAGAGAATACTCCCCAGCGAGTCGGTGGCAATGTCATCAGCCCGCTGAAATGCCCGTCGTTCCAATCGGGCGTGTTTCGGGCCGGTGAGAAGCGTTGAATCCATCGAACACTCCCTACCAAGATATCGGTCTCACTTCACTCTTGGCGAGACTGACAGCTTAGGAGTGCCTTACCCAGAGTGGCCAAAATAAATCAGAGAGGACTGAGGATTTAGTCGACGGTCGCTAGCACCCGGACATCTATGTCCGAGTGTCTTTCGCGCTGAGTTCGAGCACCCCGTTCTTGCAGGAAGTCCTCTATCTCATCGGCCAGCGTATCGGCGTCCTCTCTATCGACGTGTACGATCAGCGTTGGCCGGTCTGGATCGTTGTTGTCGATGACAAGCGATACGTCTTTGAATTCGTCCGGCTGTCTGTACGCCTCGAATTCCTCGGCGACCTGGTCAGCCAAGTCATCGAGAATATCCACTGGGTCTGAGGTCATATTTGGATGAGGAGCACTTTGAAGACGATCACACCTGACGGGCTTGGAGAGAATTCTATCGACTACTACCACCTCCAACAACCAGTTCGATAGGCAGGTGTTCAGAAGCGTCGTTCTACGGACTGCGAGAGACGTGTTTTTGCATAGAAGTCAGAGACGTTACTCTTCAAGATAGGCCGTCACTTGGTTCTGCAAGTGCTTGAACGCATCCTCAGCAGTATCCACATCAGAAGCCCCTGTGATGACTATTTTCCCGTTGGCAAAAACCAAGAGAACGGCTGGGTGGTCAGCGGGCCGATAGATGAGACCGGGGAACTGTTCTGGCTCATACTCCACGGATTCCAAGCCCAACGCGATAGAGAGTGTATTCAGATCGACCGGATCATCCAGCTGTGCCGTACAGACGACGTTCTGTACCGTGAATCCGGTTTCAGTTTCTGCGTCTACGATGTTCAGCTCGGACAGTGTCGTGAGGAACGCTTCGTCCGTCTCGTAGAGCTGTTGGAACGTAGAGCACCCACTGATGATGTATTTCCCACTCCGATAAACCGTGATGAGCGGACCACCTTCAACAAGCCGAAGGTAAAGACCATGGTAGTTTGAAGGGTCGTATTCGGTGTACGGCAGATCCATATCGGACTCAACCTCGGCGACATCGAGTTCCACACCCAAATCTCCCGATCCGACAGCGTTCGCGATAGAGATCATCCGTCCTTTGCCTCTGTAGGAGAGACAACGTACGCCGTTGTTACTAATTCCGGTTTCTGGGGAGTGACGTTTTGTTCTTCCTCAAAACTGGATATCTCCTCATCACGTTCTAGTCGCAGACTCTCAAGCTTCTGTTTCGTGTTCCTAATAGGCGTGGACATATCTTTGCCCTCCTCAGCCCGCCGTTGATACTACTAAAAATGCGTTTCCCATTCCTCGTTGGGATTTTGGATACAGCGAGGACAGACACACAGACCGACTCAGGATCGTCTTGGTCAACCTTACGAAAGCGAGAGAAATGATGATGAGAAATTCTTGTTTCCAGAGATTTAATTAGGTGTGATTTCTGTTGTGTACGAACATCTCGCGATCGTAGATGACAAAGTTGCGGTCGAACTTCTCGCGGATCTCCTGCCACTGGACAGTCCGCGTCCCAAGCGGGACGATGAGCACCCGGTCGTGCAGTCACATATGATAACCTCTTCGTTGACGATCCCGGGTTCGATGGTCTTCTTGCCACGTCCGCCGGCGAATTTGTCGTAATCGCTCAAGAATAAATCCATCATTCTTCAGCCAACAATGTTCTAATCTTGTTCTTCAATTCATGAAAGGCTTGCTCAGATCTCTCTCTACTACTTTCTCCTACGATATTCACCTTACCCGACCTAAATATCATAACTGTACAATTGGCTTGCTCAGGCGTATACAAAACTGCTGAAATTGATTCTGGATTATACTCAGTCCTTTCTAATCCCAATCCGATCGTGATGGTACTCAAATCCAGCTCTGTATCCAAATCGCCAGATAGCACATAATTACACAGTTCAAAATTCTTCAGGTCGAGGGGTTGAGAAGTAACTTCAGATAATATTCTGGTACCTTCATCCCTTGTATGGTAGACTTCATCCTCCGACTTAGCGCCTGTAATAATAAATTTGCCTGTACCATAGATTATCATCAATGGCCTGTGGTCTTCAATACGTAGATACAGACCAGGATGCATTTCAGGCTCATACCGCACGTTTTCAGGTAGTGAAGCTGCTAATGAATTCAAATCAAATTCCTCGTCCAATAGACCCACTCCGACTACGTTCACTATTTTTATATCATCCATACGATATTTGTGTTAAATGATCAAGATGTGGTAGGTAGTCTTGACAATGGCGACTTGTCGGCTAAATACCCTCTTTCACCGTCTTGATCTTCTCTTCTGGTATGCTATACAGTTCGTATACCCGCTTATCAATATCTTGTTCTAGTTGTTCGACTTCGTTTTTTAGATTATCATAGCGGCTCTTATTCCTCTGGTAATTTTTGAAGGAAGTCTCAATATCAGAATACTGAGGGAGTGAAATTTTTTCTAGGCGATTAATGAGGGAATTTGTCTTGGTTGCTTTTTCTCGGAATCCCGCAAATCCGTTCCCCTTCTCAACAGCAAACGGAACAAACTGCTGAAGAAGATTTTCACGCTCTTGACTGAGTCCAATAAATTCTAGTGCAGCAAATTTCTGGGTCTCAGTGTATCCCCACTGATCGGTATCATACTCTTCCGGATCTTCCGGTTTATACCGCGCTGACGCGTATATCGTCGTTTTCGTGCCTGTTGCCTCAACGTGTACATCTCCAACACGTAGGCCATCATAGTCCTCGCTTGTTTTGCTTAATATGGTATCTGAGACACCTGCTGGTGGTTGGTATCTTGGAATTTCTTGAAGAGAGGCACCCCATGAATATTCTCCCAAATAATCTGAGAGGTTGATATTGATTTCACTCATCTGGTTCTTGTTATCCAATATATCTTCGACAGCACGGACTATTTTTTGGTCAACACTCGTCGGCACTTGGAGTTCATGTAGAAAGCCGGTTTTGTAGGCCCGAAAGCCACCGCGTTTCTGCGGCGAAATACCGCGGTATATGAATTCTAAGAGCTCTGAATTAAGTAAACCAAGCAGGAATTTGAGGTTATAATCTTCGGTAACACGTATACTCTTCACTTTGGTGTTGAAGTAGTAATTTTCATCTCCCACATCTGCTGTGAAATTACTTTGATCAGATATTTCTGGCGTCAAAATCTTCGGATTTTGGTATATCCCGGAATCTCGTTCGCACCAAAGCTCGTACCAATTCCGGTTTGAATTCATCACGTGTGTTCGGCTGCGAGCTTTTTCCTCGTTTTCTTTCAAATAATCCCAAGTATTCGGGAATTTGCTTTTCATTTGATCTTCAGGAATGACTCGATCGTTCTTATAGGGGTAGATAGATTTTAACACCGTTTTTGGGGGCTCATACCTTTTGACATCCTGCCCTTTCAAAACAGGTTTCAGAATTTCTTCTTCAAGTTGATATTCACTCACCGTTTCTGGATCCACGAAATAAACTTCGTCCTTAGATGTATCAATTCCTTGTGATATAGACTTAGTCACTATATCTAAAGTGACCAGATCGTCGCTAAATGAGCCAAGGACGTTCGCTACTGGTGCAGGTATGACATCCCACGGCTTTTTTGATAAATCAGAATTATTTAAATTATAATTCTTCATACTTTCCCTGTCAAGAGTCTCGTAATCATTTGGATCAGGGGTATAAACAACGAATTCATCTTCACTGGAATTATTTGATAGAGAAAGGATACATACGTAGTTCGTGGCCTCACCGAATACCTGAACGTCAGATAGCTCCACGATTTCAGTCACGTGGGACCGTTCGCTAATCACCTTTCTGAGACCCTCTCCATAGGGTCTCCTCAGGAACATGGATGGCTGTATATATGATATCGAATTAGTGCAAATTTCTATTCCCTTCTCAGTGAACAGACAATAGATGTCCCAGCGTCCAGTCGTTGAATCATATTTTGATTTGAAATACGATTTCTGGAACTCATCGAGCGATCGAGAGCGTATGTAGGGAGGATTTCCAATTACTGCGTCAAACCCTGGCTTGTCTTTCTCAACACCATCAGAACCATAGAACACTTCGGGATACTCAAGTCTCCAGTGGAAATAGCGGTCCCGAGAAGCCCACTTCTGGGCAGTACGGAACCACTCTAACTCTTCGATTGCTTTCCATTCTTCATCCTCATCTAAAGCAGCAGCCATCCTCTCATAAGCACCACTAGGAATCCCATCCAAGCCAAAGTCGTCTGCCGTAGACACATTTGCCATCGCCTCCAGTCGCTGGCGGAGCTTGTTCCGTTCGAACTCGTCATACTTGGCCTCCATCTCCTTGACATCAGCGAGATCCTGATTCTCGATGGCGATGAAGTCCTGATAGATCCGCATTAGTTGTTCGATGGTCCCCTTCCGAGCCACACCGAAGTCAGCGAGTGAGGTGTTCTGCCCGTCTCCACCAGCATCGGATTCCAGCTCCTCGATCCCCTCAATGTCGCTCCCCACCAGCGAGTTCCCCGTCTTCAGGTGGTGATCCAAGAACGCGAGCGGCTGTTCAGCCGCGAGCGTCCGAAGCCAGAGCGACACTTTCGCGAGCTCGACGGCGAGGGGGTTCAGGTCGACACCGTAGATACAGCGCTGGGCGACCTGCCGGCGGGCCCAGTTAATATCGTGCTCTTCGTCAACGGTCTCGATACCCTGTTGTGCGGCCTGCTTTTCTTGGGCGTCAATAATCTCGCGAGCCAAGTAGTCGATTGCGCTCGTCAGGAAGTGGCCGCTTCCCATCGCCGGATCAAGGATTTTGAGGTCGAAGATACGCTCTGCGAATTCCGCTGCGAAGCCACGCTCACCTCGGGCACTCTGTGCCATGAGATCGTTCTGGATATCTGTGACGAGCGGATCTAGCGTCTCCTCCACGATGTACTCAACCACGTACACCGGCGTGTAGTACGACCCCGTCGCTTTCCGTTCGCCAGAGCCAGTCGAAAGGTGGACTTCTCCCTCCTCAACGATCACTTCGTCACCATCGCCGGCAGGTACATACGCACCATCCTCCAGTGCGAGTGGTTCATCAGCGACGGCGAGCTGATACTCGAGAAGGCCTTCGTAGATGCTCCCGAGATGGCGGACGTCCAGCGACGAGTAGTCGACGAAAATCTTCCCACCACCGTTCTGACTCCGAGTTAGGAGTTCGATGACCTCCGCGAGGTAGGCATCGCCCACTTGGTGATTAGCGAGGAACTGGGCTTCGACACTATCGTCTTCATCAGGATCAGTTCGGAACAGCCCACCGTTGTATGCGGGGATGTAGAGGTCCTCCTCGGGGATACCACGGGATTTACTCCCTTGATCAATCAGCTTGAATAGCCCGTCCAACTGATCCCAGAGGTTGTCCTGCCAGCCTCGATATTTCGGATTCGAACTGTCCAGTTCCTCAGCGATGTCCTGCTTAAGCGAGTTCAGACTATAGGATTCCTCGTAGATCTCGTTATTGGTGTCGAGCAGATCGCGACCCTCACTCTCGGCGTAAAGCACGAAGATCAGCCGGTACAAGTAGATGAGTGAACTGTCGTGAATGAGGTCGAGATCGTCTTCGGAGAGGTCGTTGTCCGGGTACTGCATAAACCCCTCCGAGAGCGTCTTGATCGCCTCGTAGATGTTGTCCTGCAGATCCTCTCCTAACTCTTGGGCAAAGACGTTGGACTCCCCGTAGACATCGTCAAGGAAACAATCACCGCTGGAATCCTCGAGAAACGCGCCATGTCGGAAGAAGAGATAGAAGTATTTGAAGTCCTCAAGATCGCCTTTTTCGAGGAGCGTCGGTAAGTCTATCTCGTAGTAGGAGTCCAGTCGGTGACTCGTCGGGCTGTAGTAGAGCCTCCATTTTTTCCCGTTGGTGAGCACGGCCCATCGTGCGTCGTCGACTTCCTGGAGGTAGACGTGAATCTGGTAGCTCGGGTTCTCGAAGTCGCGTTCGTGTTCGCCACTCCCTCGGGTGTCGAGTGGACGGTCCCAGCGCTTAGCGTCTGCGACCGCGACGGCGTCCTTGTAGAAGTCGCCCCCTTCCTCGCGGCGGTCGAACGCGCCACGTGCGGCATCCTCAGACTCGAAAAAGCCGTAGTCGGGACGGCGTTGAGTCCGGCTGGTACTCTCCTCAACCTCGAACGGGATGCCCAGCTTCCGGAACATCGGCCGGATGAACTTCTCCTCGAGTTGCGACTCGTTGCGCTTGGGAGCCGTCCCTTGCTCGCGCTCCCACAAGCCCATAATGTCCGCTTTCGCCTCACGGAGTTCGTCGTCGCTGAACTCCTCCCACGCTTCGGTTTCGGGAAGGTGCTCATCGAGGTAGTAGTTGGAGAACAGATCACGATTCGTTCGATATGATAGAGTCGTTTGCATGGTACTCAAACGCGGACCACAGACTTGCCCTCGCAAACTGGGTTATGTCCATGAGCCATAGGGTATGCTCATACCCATTGCTGGGGGTGTAATAATTCTTCGTCATCACCAGACGCTGGCTCCTTCTCCGAGCTACAGCTGAAGCCTGCTACTCCGATGAGAGCAATTCGGCTCGAATCGCCCTCGCAATGGTTTCCATCAGTAATGGTGGCACAGCATTCCCGACGATCTTATACGCTTGGGTCCGACTCACCGGGAATTCAAACGAATCTTTGAACCCTTGGAGGCGAGCCGCCTCGCGTACAGACAACGACCGCGCCTCTCGCGGGTGGATGAACATATGGCCGTCTTTGTGAATATGCGCGAGGATCGTTGAGGCGGGCTTTCTCGGATGTTGCTTCTTGTATTTATCCAAGAACACATCTCCACGGTAGGGTTGTAAGTCCGTACTCACATCACCAATATTCCAGCCGACGCCCTCACCAAGTAGTTTGTAGATCGTCAAATCCAGCAGATTGTGCTCACGAGCCTCGTGATTCGTGAGTGGTGTCGGTTCGCTGTCGTCATCAGTATCCAAGTCCCGAGCCCATTCTTGGTACGGAGAAACTGCTGGAATCGTATACTCATCAGCCTTCACAGGTGGCTTCTCCCCTTTCGGCGACAGCGGAGGGAGGTCAAGGATTGCATCCGCAACCGTGACGTACGGCTGCCTATAGGATGGCTGTGATAGGGCCGACTCGTCATCACGATCCTCAGCTGCTTCTTCGTCACCAAAGGTCGCAAGCGTCGCTTGGTCAGAGGGACTAAACGCATCGGGCTCCTGTCGAACCCGCATCATACTCTCTGAATCGGATTCGGGCTCGCGGTGCGTGCGCCACGTATCCAAATCCAGATCTCTCGCCCCTGATTGGGTGCCAATGAAGAAGACGCGATTCCGATGTTGAGGCACACCATAATCAGCTGCATCGACTTCAAACACGTCGACCTCATAGCCGATCACTGCAAATTCTCGCCGTATGGCCTGCGCCGCCTGTTCCCCGTCAGCAGTTTTTGCTGATAGCATCCCTGGGACGTTTTCCATCGCCACAGCGGTCGGTTGGAAATGATCGACGAAGCGAATGAAGTCCTGATAGAGACTGTGCCGTTCGTCACTCGCAACGGATCGCCCATCCACCGACTGAAGCTTACTCCGGCCCATCATCGAAAACGTCGGACACGGAGGCCCACCTGCAACGAGGTCGAGCTCACCCGGATCAACCGTGGGAAGCACCGATTCGGGACCCGTTTCTGAGAGGTCCGCTTGCTCGACAGTCTCAGTTGTATCACCGAGATTCGTCCGGTAGGTTGTAACCGCGTCCGCATCTGAATCCGCGGCCCACAACACATCGAATCCAGCCGCTTGCAGACCGAGAGAGATCCCGCCGCCACCACAAAAGAGGTCGATGGCAGTGGGTGAATTAGTCGTCACTGCCAACGGATTGCCGTCCTCAGGCAAATATATTCGGAAATGTAGTATTGAAAGTTCGATATCCTACCAGATTGCCCACAGAGACGACGGCATCCGCCGGAGACCTCTTCTAATCGTCGTCAGACACAGCAGCTTGTACCGAGCTGCCCACAGCCTCAACAGAGTCACTAGTGCTAGTGGCCAGGGTATCTGCGACGGCAGTTGCAACGTGATGACCCAGCAATGGTGGCACCGCGTTCCCGATTTGACGGAACCAACTCGTAAATGCTCCCAAAAACACGTAATCATCGGGGAACGTCTGAATCCTAGCCGCTTCCCGGGGTGTCACACCACGATTCCGTCGCGAATCTGCCTTTTCAGAGTTTACACTGACGTGATCGTAGTAATCCGGGATGATGAAGTTGTTACTGTCTTTTGCGAGGTGTGCCACCACCGTTGGAGCGGGGTCATCCCAGCGAAGCATACGGTACTTATCACCGAATCGAGGCTCATCCTCTGTCCCGACATCGTAGTCAATGAGGTGGCCGTACTCCGTCGAATGGACGATATCCCAGCTGGTATCTCCGGGCGACATTGCCGTCTCAAACAACTCTCGGTCTTTCGGCTTCGGATGCCGACGAGCTTGGTGATTAAACACTATCGAGGTGTCTGAACCTAACTTGTGGTCCGTCACAAAGTCACTCCGACGACCACTGGTGCGACCGACCGTCACTTGGCCACCCCTTCCACGACGGATCTGGACAAGCCCTGACAGCGCATCACGGAGGTTCGGCGGGTCATCGGTTTGGTAGTCGTCAAGCCGATCGAACGCGCCAGCAACATCCGCCTCAGGAACAGCGCTATCGGCCTTCCGGCGACCAATAACAATAACACGGTCGCGTTTCTGTGGAATTCCATATTCTGAACAGTCCAGTTCGCGGTAATCGGCGTGATAGCCGGCATCGTCCAACTCCGCGATGACATCCTCGATAATCCGATGGTCGGTCTCTTCAAGCCGATTCACGATTCCCATGACGTTTTCCATCACGATGAACTCAGGATCCAATCGTTGAATTGCCGCGATGTACTGTTCGTACAACGTCGTGCGGTGATCATCGATCACGCTGTAGCTGTCATCATCAGCCCGACGTGATCGGTAGCCCGCAATCGATAAGGCTTGGCAGGGCGGGCCGCCTACAACCACATCTACATCACCGCTGGCAGCTATTTTAGAGAAGGCGTCTGAGCTTACAGCCTCCTCGATATCCGTTGTCAGCACACGCTCGTGAGGAATCTCCGGATGGTTCAGTCGATACGTATCGGTCGCAGCCTCGTTGTGGTCGACCGCCAAGGCCACCTGAAATCCGGTGGTCTCAAAACCCAGTGAAAGGCCACCGGCACCAGCGAAAAGGTCAACGATGACACTCTTGTTAGCTGCCTCTATAGGGCGTGCCTGCTTCTGCATCCGATACGACAGGAAGAACTTCCGTACCTCAGTGGTCAGCTCCGATATGTCGGAGCCACGCATTTGCAAAATGGTTGCGAGTCCTCTGTGGAGGGGTAGGAGGAGACGATCTGTAATATCATCCTCGATGCGTGGACGGTGCGCCTGCTCGGGGTCACGAGCGCTTGGTGCAAGCAGCCCGAGCGCGACTGCCCCATCTGTAAGGGCCGGATCAGTCGGCCAGACTGGTTTATCAAAGGCTGTCAGTAGCAACCACCATGCATCGTGTTTATCGATATTCGGCAGTTCGGTGAGAAATGCAACAAGGTGGTCGTAGCTCGTGGTTGGGAGGTCAGTTAGTGAAACGCCGTCTACGTAGCGGTGTTCGCTGAGGATGTCAAGTGCATCGAGGAGCTGCTGTGCCCGTTCTATCGCGACTCTGTGGTCTGTCCGTTCGTCTAGATACTGCTTGAGTTCGGTCGGTGTCCACTCAGCAATTTCTTCCCAAGTCCTGTCAGCGGTGAGCGTGGCGATACGCCGGCGATAATCATGCTGGAAATATCGTGGCAAACATCCATCACAGGGGCCCGCAAGGACGGTTGCAGCGACGCTGTTCAGCGGGTTACCGTGACCACTCAACGGATCGCCACAGCAGCACGAGCCGTCTTGATCCGAATGTGCAAGCTGGCCCGATGTCGCGTCGATAGTGGCAAGCGCACAGTCATATTTTTCATTATCCGTTGTGCGCTTTTTTGCAAGTGCAATGTCGGTCGCAGTCGGACACCCAACCGGTAACTGGCGGTGTGTGGTCGCACCATCTGCTAGCAGTGCTTTGGCAAGAGCTTCGGAATGGCGCATCAGCAGCTTTCGGTGAGCTGCGTACTCAGATGCCGGGGCATCGGCAGCGGTCGCCGCTGCCTCGGCTATCCCCGTATGTGCCATCCCTCGTGACATTATGACCTGGTATTAGTCCATCTCATATAAACCTACGTAGCTCACCTCGACGACGGCTAGCAGTTGCGGGGGACTGAAGGAAATCGTTGGCTGGCCAAGTGTTGGAAGACACAATTAGATGCTGTGAAAAGTTATATACGTCACCTTGTGGTTCTAACTCACATCAACCGGATAGCAGTATTACAGTCTAACACTGCGAGCGGTACATAGACAGAATGACCGAGCAGGTCCTACCTCCACATATATCCGACGCACGAATTATGAAGATTCACCATCATCTGGCGTTATTCACACGAAACGCAGCTGTATGAGTGATTTCACCATCGGTGATCGCGTTGACTTTGGCAACGGGACTGGAGAAATCATCAAAATCGAAGGCGACCAAGCAGATGGCGGTATCTTGCACATCCTGTCGGCTGACGGCGAGCTAAAGAAACTGCCAGCTGGGCTCCCCCACATCACAGTCATTGAGTCTTCAGAAGGACTGCTGGCGAAGGGCGAATTTGCAGATCCACGACGCTACGATCTTAGACAGACAGCCCTTGAGCTTTCTGCGAACCGAAGTTACGATCACTTCATCGCACTTCCCCACAATCGGATCAAAATTGAACCGTACCAAGTGAAGGCAGTCCATGAAATTCTCTCATCGTACGATCACCGGTATTTGATTGCCGACGAGGTAGGGCTCGGGAAGACTATCGAGGCAGCGATGGTCATTGAGGAGTTGGCTGCTCGAGATCGTGCCGACCGCGTTCTCATTGTCACCCCGGCGCCGCTCCAGCAACAATGGCAAGAGGAGCTCCGCGAGAAATTCGGCCAAGAGTTCGTAATCTATGACCGTGAATTTGTTGAGACCCAACAGAACGCACATCCCTCGCAGAATGCGTGGATGCAAGAGGATCGTATCATCACATCTGTCGACTTTGCAAAGCAAGCCGATATTCGAGATGCACTCGGGAACCTTTCTCAAGAGTGGGATATCGCTGTGTTTGACGAATCCCATCACCTGACTGCCCGACGTGAGGGGCAGGCTGGTATCGAGAAAACACAACGATATCGCCTCGGAGAGGTTGTTAGCAGACATTCTGATGGTCTTCTATTCCTTACTGGGACGCCACACAACGGGAAACGTGACCAGTTCTACTTCATGCTCAAACTACTCGACCCATACCGCTTCGAGGATGAAGATCACATTACTCCCGATGGATTACGGGACCTGATGATCCGACGGCTGAAGTCTAACATGACGCGCGAGGACGGGAGTCGAATGTTCCCGGAGAAAGAGATCAGGACGCTCCCAGTCACCTTCACACAGGCCGAGCAAGCCCTCTATGAGGATGTTACGGAGTATATATCGGAGCACTTCAACCGCGGGAGTTCGTCAGATTCCAACGTCGCAGGATTCGCGATGGCGGTATACCAGAAGCGGTTGGTCTCGTCTGTCTACGCGATTCGGAAATCGATAGAAAATCGCATTCAAGCGTTGAGTGGTGGGGGTGCCGATGGAAAACTGTCCAAGCTTGTCCAACAACTGCTCCCGAAATACAGACGAGACCCCGAGATGCTTACTGACCAAGCTCGTGAACAGGTTGAACGTGAATTAGAACAGGTCTCGTTTACTGACAATCCCGAAGAGCTGGAGCAAGAGCTTGAAATTCTCGAAGAACTCCGTGACCAAGCAAGACAGGTCAGAGTTGATTCAAAAGCACAGAAACTTCAAAAATTTGTTAATGGAATTTTGGAATCTGATCCTGACGAGAAAATCCTGATTTTCACAGAATATACCGACACGCTGGAATACCTTCGTGATGAGGTATTCAGCTCCTATCGAACCGCAGAGATTTACGGGGATCTCGGTCAGTCCCAGCGGCGAAAGCAAGTCGAACGCTTCGAGGAAGAGGCGAACCTGATGTTGGCGACTGACGCGGCACGAGAGGGGTTGAACCTTCAATTTGCACACATTATGGTCAACTACGATCTCCCTTGGAATCCAAATCGTATTGACCAGCGAATCGGTCGATTACACCGCTACGGACAAGATGAGACCGTAAAGATTCACAATTTGTTCGTCGACGAGACTCGTGAGAGCGAAATTTTGGAGCGACTTCTTGAGAAGATCGATGAAATCGAGTCTCAACTCGGATTGAGCTCTGATGTCCTCGGGTTAGTACTGGATGATTTCAACCTCGAAGATGAGATTATGACTGCTGTCGCCTCACACAAAGAGGTGGATGACGTGATTGAGGAGGTTGAGCAGCATATCACCGCCAATCAAGCAGATGTTACAGCGGCACAAGAGCAGCTGACTGCCGCTGAACACGAGTCAGATGAAGCCGAAACTAAGAAAATCAGGGAACTTATCGCTCGAAGCGAAGAGAACACGGTTCTTGGTGATGAAGTCCGTCAGCTACTTCGACAGTTCTTCGCCGAATTTGGTGGAACTCTTCGGAAAGAGACGGGAACGGGGGAGCCTGTTTTGTTCCATGTTGAGCCCCCGAAAATCCTCCAAGGGAACAGTGTCGACGCGGTGTATGAGCAGGTAACATTTGATCGTGAAACCGCGGTCGAGAACCCGAAATCAGAGTTTATGTCCATTGAGCATGAGTTAGTAGAAGCACTGCTTGCGTTCTGTAGCGACGAAGAACGGGCTGGAGGACTAACCACTGTGAAAACAGCCGCCACAGATGAGCCCACACCAGGAATTTTCTTCACATTCCGTTTGGAATGTATCGATGGGGTTGGGGACGTCGTTGCAGAAGAGCTCTTCCAGACCTACATTACATTGGATGGCGAACTCCATGACCTACCAGAGTTTACTGGTGGCCTGCCACCTGAGCAAGCGAAGAGTTCCGAACCTGTCAACTCAGTCATTAATAAACACGAAAAGCTACAGAATACGGCCGTGGCAGTTGCTCAAAGTCGAGGCGAGGAACTTCGAGCTACAATAGCAGAGGATCGTGAAAAAGCAACTGAGACGCGAATTGAGAACACCAAGGCATATTTCGACGCTCGTGAGGAGCGTTTGAACGCCGATTTAGAATCGTATCAAGAGCAAGACAAACAAGATGATAAAGATATGTCTGCACTCATCAATAAGCGCCGTAGACAGTTAGAAGATATCAACTCCGAGCGTGAGCAAGTCCTTGCTCAACTCGAAACGAAGCAAGTAGTTGCTTGCGAAGAACCAAAGCTGGTCAGCATCGCAGTAGTCGTTGATGGCTTAAACTAATCCTGATGGTCGATTCTAACTTGAAATTCAGAGAGGGAGGCAAAAAGCTATGACACAGCGTCGACACGGTCAAACCAGCTATCGATGAGCCAGCATAACCGGATGGGTGGAAATCCACCTGACTTCTCGTCTATTGAGTATGGCGACCGCGGGAGAATTGCGCAGCACCTTCGCCAAACTGTCTTAGATGAGATCACCGGGGCAAATGGGGGCCGGGTACACACTGACTTCCCACGTGATCGCTTCTTCGCCGGGACGTTAGCAGCGGAGTCTGCAGATCAATTTGACGACTTCGACGACGATCTGCAGTCGAAAATGAAACCCAGTGCGCTCGGTGCCAGCGTCAAACTGGACAACGTCACTCACGAAACAACAGTTAAGATCCGACCAGAAGCAAGTGTCTGGGTCCGTGTCAATCCCACATATGACGAGCTGACCGACCGTGACCAGTTCATTTCACTAGCCGATTCTGAAGAGGACTCATCTGAAACAGAGGATCTCCTTCCTGTGTTCGAACGACTCGAATTGGATATCGGACCAATCGAGATCCCCGGCAAGCTGCTAAACGGCGGATTCGAGACAGTGCCGCCTACAGTACAGGATGAGATCGATTCGAAATTTGAGGCTGCCTTCGCACAAGCGAAAGCGGATGCCCGGGCCAGTGACTTGGACCTCTATATCGATGTTGAGGACGACGACGGAATGCCCGGGTGGGCGATGGAATCTGAAGAGCAATATCAGACATACCTTGACGAGCGGACTGGTCCAATCGGGTTCCCAGAGTGGGAAGCCGATCTCAACCTCACAGTTATCGAGGAGTCGAGCGGCCTACATCTCGATGTTGAGTTTGCGAACACTGCAGAGATCCTCAAGGAGGACAATCGCAATACTACGCGAGACCCGACGCTCTTCGAAGCGAATCTCGAACTCAAGATCGACGGCGTTGGGGAATTCGTCCCATTCACATTTGACCCACTTCCCGAGGATTTCCGCTATAACCGCGATCTGTGGGGTCACGGTCGCAATTGCACGATTATTGCACCGGAGATCGATACAGTCGTTGACGGGGACCCTCCAGGAACACGCACGCCACGGGAGGACCCCCGGACGAATCATCTCCGGACAACTGCGATTCCTGAGCATCAGCAGCTGTCCTACGATTCAGCGACGCGCGGCCCAAAGCCAACGTTCGAAGCACTGTCCGACTTAGAAGGCGGGGGCTTACAGCTGCTCAAAGACATCCACAAGCAGATGCAGGCGTATGATTCGGAAACCTATGAGGAGGCACACAAGGAGTATCAAAAACAAGACGATTGGGACCAATCGGTCAACGGGCGGGGCGGCACTGATGAAGCAGACTTCCAAGAAGATCGTGACGCCTTTCGCCGAGAAATGGCTCGTTTCAAGCGCGGCATCGAATGTCTTGAAGAATATCCCGACACAGCAGGCCGGGCATTCGAGTTGATGAATAAAACGATGCGTGAAATGCATCGTGGGTCGTTCGACAGCTGGCGACTGTTCCAGTTAGTGTTCATCGTGATGCTCCTCCCGGACGTCGCCAGTCGGGAATACGACGAATTCACGGAGGCGACGTGGCGTGCTGATTCAGCTCCGGGACCACACGACGAGAACGATGTTGAGGATGCCTTAGATGTCGTTGACGTGCTATGGTTCCCCACTGGTGGTGGGAAAACAGAGGCGTTCCTCGGTGTTGCTGTTTGGAGTGCGTTCTTCGATCGCTTCAGAGGCAAAGACTTTGGAGTAACTGCTTGGACGCGATTCCCACTACGACTCCTGTCGATGCAACAGCTACAGCGCATGGCAGAAACGATGATGTACGCCGATCTCACCCGGCGTGAGGAGTCAGCGATTGCGTCATCACCAGCACATGCATTCAGCGTCGGGTTCATGGTGGGTAAACGGAACACCCCGAATCAGCTAACTGGCTATCGCAGTAACAAGGCAGCCGAGCTGGCCCGCGATGACAAGCGTCGGGAAGATCTCAAAGTCCTACCTACATGTCCCGTGTGTGGGTCAGAAACACGGATGGAAGTCATCGAGGAGGAGCACCGGCTCGCACACATGTGTACCGGTGGTGAGCTACAGTGTGCGTGGCAACAGCGGGATATCGACCCCGAGACGCCCTATCACCCGGCCGAGCTTCCGGTCCACATTGTGGACAATGAGCTGTATCGATATGCGCCGACCATCCTTGCAGGAACCATTGACAAGGTCACTGCAGTGGGGTATCAGCGAAAGATGGCACATCTCATCTCGGGGGAGATGGAATACGAATGCCCGTACCATGGATTCGCCAGCTTAGGAGAGTGTACTGAAAAGTACGGCTGCGAGATCCCAAGGGATGAATTCGAAGACTACGCGACACCAGTCGAGCCATACGACCCGGCACCATCTCTAGAAGTCCCTGACGAGCTTCACTTACTCAATGAGTCGATGGGGAGCTTCGACGCTCACTATGAGACCGGTATCCATGAGCTCCAAGAGATGGCTGATGCGGGGCAAACCAAGATCATTGCTCCGACGGCGACAATCACCTCCTACGACGACCAAGTGTATCATCTGTTCGTCCGAGAAGCTGAGCGCTTCCCAGCACCGGGGCCATATCTGAGAGGAAGCTTCTATGCGGAGGAGTCACCGGAGTTACAGCGGCAGTACATCGGAATTACCCCTCACGGGAAAACACACATCAACGCGATTATTGACCTGCTTTTTTACTATCACAAAGCAATTCAAGACTTGCTCGTCACAGCAGTTGAGGAGCCCGATAAGCTCCTCGACGGAGACATTCTAATCCCGGACTCAAACGCTGCAGAGGGACCACTGGATGTTGAGTCAGTCCCGGAGTTGCTCGATATGCTAGGGGACTACACCACCAGTCTGACGTATCTGCTTGCCAAGAAAGATGGGGACAGACTCGACCAAAGTATCAGACTGCAGCTGGCGGACTACTTCCACAAGCTTGACCGACCGGAGCTGAACCCCGATCGGATGACGGGCGGCACCCAATTCGATGAAGTCCAAGAGCGGTTGGACAAACTCGAAAACCCGTGGCACTCGGGACGCGATCAAGAGATTGTCAGCAGTCTCATCGACCAGGACATTGTTGATGAGGAGAACAAAGACGTGCTCATCGAGCTTCGGGACATTATCGATGGATGTCTGCATGACGACCAGCCAACCAGCGTCTATCACGACGCCTTAGAGAGGGCGCCCGATGAAGTCGGCCAAGGATTGGCCTACCTCTTGGCGAGCCGCCTCAACTCAATCACCGCCACGAGTATGATCAGTCACGGGGTCGACATTGACCGATTCAACATGATGATCTTCTTCGGGATGCCCCGGGACACATCAGAGTACATTCAGTCGAGTTCACGCGCAGGTCGAACCCATCCCGGTCTGATATTCAATGTCTTCCACCCCATCCGGGAACGAGACCAGAGCCACTACCACTTCTTCGAGAAGTACCACCAGTTCTTGGACCGCCTTGTCGAGCCGGTGCCGATCAACCGATGGGCGAAAAACAGCATCCAGCGCACGCATCCGGGACTGTTTATGGGATTGTTGTTGAACCACTATATGTACGAAGACGACGCAGACCGACTGTTCTTCGGAAGCAACGCTCGGCAGTTCGTCCAGAATTTAGACGACGAGTCTGAACTTTCTGACGCCATTCACCGAATGTACGGTGGGGACGCAGTCCCTGAGGAGTTCGCCGATACTGCAGAGGCGCTTACCAAAGAGGCGATCGACGATATCCAGCTCAACGATGATGAAAAGTGGACAAGCAACCGGCTCGGTAACTCTGTCATGACGAGTCTGCGTGACATCGACAAAAAACTGCGTATCCAATCGACGTACCGTTCAAAAGACGTATTCGACACCTTAGACAGGAGGCGCTAACATGGCAATGGAAAGAAGCCGCACGCAAGTAATGTTCCAGTTCCTTCCCGGGAACACCTTTGACTACAGCGATGGCCGGGGGATCTGGCGGACTAGCTATCTCGAAACCGATAGTATCGGTGGCGAGATCGACCGGGGATATATCCTCAATAAAATCAAATACCGGGTCAGAAACTGGGACGGCGGCCAGATGGGCTTTAGCACATTTGACCCGGAACGCTATCATTTCGGCCGCCCCGATGACGTTCGTGCTGATCTGTTCCCGCTCACGTTCCGCTGCCAGCGATGCGATCGAGCCCATCAGTACTACGATATCGACGATCTTGAGACGAAAAATTCTGATCTCACCTGTGAGCGTGGCGGATGTGATGGCGAGCTTCGCCAGTATCAATTCGTCAGTGTCCACAGGTGTGGCGAGATTAAAGGCCTGAATGTTCCCAGCTGTAACAACGAACACGGAGGAGACTACATCAAACTCAACACACAGGGTAGCCAGAAGGCTGGGAAATTCAAGTGGGAATGTGCGATCTGTGGATGGAATATTCCGGTCAAATACCTACAAACCTGCGACTGTGACTACGAGGAAGAGCATGCCAGCGATGACGAAGACGACGCCAACGGCGGTATGTACACCACGGTCCACCGAGCAAGTAGTGTCTACTATCCCCATTATCTGACCACCGTCAATCTCCGTTCGGCAGGACTTGGACAACTCCGAAGCACTAAACAGGGCCTCCGGAAAGGAATCGCCGCATATCTCGGGTTAGTCGCTGATGATGAGGTCCCAGTTGGTGATATCGACCTAAATGCCGAGACTGAACCAGACGAGATCTCCGAAGAAGAGTTGGCACACGTTATCGTTTCAGAAGACAGCGTAAGTACGATGGCCGAAGCCCGCGATCATCTCCGAAATACGGGTGAGCTGACAAGCACGACGCTCAACAGACGACTTGATGAGATATTGGACTTGGAGGAGCTGGCAGAAGAAGATCAGGGTGACGAAGATAACCAGCTGGAAGATGCTGGTGATGAGTTGCTCCAATACTCCCTTTCGAAGCAAGAACTTACTAGTCGATCATTAGATGAATTAGAAGCGACCGCCCGAGAGCGTGGCTTCACCACAAAAGCCGATCGGATCGGAACATACCCAAGCATCTTGGCCAACGCCGGAATTAATGATGTCAGAGTCATCGAAGACTTCCCCATTCAGACGTTCGTCTATGGCTATACTCGGGGTAGTCGTCAGGATGCCCAGATTCGGCCATTTACGACAAATAACAGCGATGCCGATAACAGACCGATTTTTGTCGATACAGCCGAAAGTGAGGCCGTTCAGTTCGAAATTGACCCTGCGCACATTCTCCTGTGGATCGCTGCTACCCATCCGGAGACGAATGACCCGACCGCTGTCGCCGGCGATGTGACGCTCCCCAAAGTAGACGTGTCCTCACCAGGGGCTGTTGAGCGTGCGAAAAGTGAGATCGACGAAATGGATGAAGAGGTCCAGCGGGCGTTCATTCTGAATCACCTGACCGAAGTCGATGGATTCGGGCGGTTCAACACAGAAACAGAGGACTCCCTAGCGGGTGATATTACTGAAACAGTGTTCACGCTCATGCATACGATGAGTCACGTGTTCCTCAAGCAGGCCTCAACAATTAGCGGCTTCGACAGGACGAATTTGAGTGAGTATCTGTTCCCACGCGCACTGTCGTTCGTGATCTATGCAAATAATCGGAATGACTTCAACATCGGTGGGATCACGACAATGGTAGAACAACAGCTCGATACGCTCATCACACAGGCGAAAACAGTCGGAAACGACTGTGTATATGACCCCGTCTGCTCGCGTCGTGGGGGCGCCTGTCTGTCGTGCCTTCACGTGAGTGAAATCAGCTGTTCGTATTTCAATCAAATTCTGGGGCGCCAATATCTCTATGGGAACCACCGCCACGCTGGTGATGAACGGCCTGGATTCTGGGAACTTGCTGAAATGCTGTGATGATTCCAGACGACAACCAACGGTTACAGGCCGCATTGGCGATCATCGAATTGACTGACGAGTTTGATACCATCGAGGGGGTGTTACTCCAAGCAGCCGGCGCTGACCAAACAATCTCGAGCGGGGATATCGCGACTGCAGCGGGGCTGTCAGCATCGCAAGGCACGGACTTGGTACGTCAGTTGAATCGTGCCGATGCCATTCAGCGATTACAGGCGGGGGATTCCTATACCGTCCAGTCACGCCAAACGCGAGAGCTATTTACCGTGATTCGCCAAGCCGCATCGACGCTGGAATTACACCAGTCGCGAGCCCCACCAACAACTGATGTGACTCCCGTGATAACCCTTCCAGAAGATCCGGCGTTTCGAGGTACATCGCCGCAGCAGTTTGGGATGAGTCACCTGATGCCGAGCTTAACCAGGCTGATCAAGCAAGCAGAAGAGGAAATTGTGCTGCTCTCGCCGTTTCTTGAAGCGGACGGTATCGAGCGACTACATCTCCCGCTGAAGAATGCACTCCAACGGGGCGTCGAAGTGACAATCGTTACGCGATATCTTACGGATGAGGCATCATACAACTACTCGGTTCTTGCTGACTTGTGTGAAACATTAGAGAGTGATGCTATCCCGACCGAGGACATCCAGTTTGTGGATTACACCGTCTGGGATGAGACTGTCCCCGCCGACGAGCAAGTTCAAGATGGGAGTGCACCCTCATTCACTTTTCACGCGAAGGTGCTTCTCTCAGATGAGTCTTATGTCTACGTCGGCAGTGCCAATTTGACAGATTATGGATTTGACCGCTATCTAGAACTTGGAGTGGTTCTGGAAGGACCAGCAGTCAGCTCATTTAGCGATCTGATCGCGTATCTTTTGGACACACAGGCTACGACAGTCGTTCGACCGTCAGTCCTCTGAGGTATCCATCTGCTCAACCAGCAGGTACAAGAAATCATAGAAAAATAGGACATCGCGAGCATATCGTTTCGAGAACGGCTTCAGATAGTTATGATCTACCGCTTCAGGATCATTATGAGTGAAAGGATTTCTAAGTGCGCCATTAGTACTCTGGAACATATCTCTCACCTTGTCCTGCTTCTGGCTATCTTTCGAGGCGAACAATTGGGGGTCGTCACCACTGAATAACTCTCCAAGTAGATTCTCAAACTTTTTGCTCGGATCAGCATTAAATCGTGCTCGTATTTCTTTTTCAAGCCCTTGACCCGCTTGGCCAACCGCGTCACCATAGTTACCAGCATAGTACTGGTCGATACACTTCGAGCTTAGCCGGTGATGGAGAGGCCCGGTGAATTCACCCATGTGGTCGAGGGCACGACGAGTCTCTGTTGGATATTCACTACAACGGATCGCCATATGCAAGAGGAAATCCAGCTCGTGCAAGTGTTCATGAGACGCGTTTCCCGGCTGGTCGGTCGCTTTCTTCGAGGAGGGGATGAGCGACTCACCCACTTCCGTATCGCCTTTTAACGGAATGACCAACAGACCCTCTTCAGATATTTCGAACTGTAACCGGGAGATTTCGTGCTTTTCACCCTCTGTGGTGAATTCTCCGTCGACAAAAGACGTTTCAAATTCGCGCATCGAGCGATCCTCTGCGACACACCAGTCACAAAGGATTTCGCTCAACTCGTCAAGCTCAGAAGTGTCTAGTAGCTCTACTTGGATTGTTGTAGCCTCCATCAGAGACTTATCAGAGGCCTTGCGTTCAGTTTCCAACAACAGTGTGGTCTCATTCGTATCGACGGCTACCTCCAGCGATGCAAATTCTCTACCCTGGAACCCGTCGGTATCCCAAACCGCTTGCTCAAATGAGTGAGAGAATTGCATCGGAAGTAGGAGCCCCGGTAGTAATTCTACCGTTGCAGTCGGCGATATTATATTATTTGATTGTCCACACACAGAGAGCGTGCAGGTGCGTCATACATCGTCCCACGGTAGTTCGACGACGTAGGCTACTATCAAACAGAGATACGTGGCTCTGTCCGAATCTTCATACGCTCGTTGAGAAGGATTGGGTGAAGAAATCAGAGAGATCGTCGAATGAATGGATACGTTCTAACTCGGCGTGGATACGCTAGATCGAGGTACGAGCTGAATGAGGATCAAGCTGCGTGGCACGAGGCATAGGGATCCATCTACATTTCCGGAAAATCGCATGACTGAGATAGAATTAGTGTTTCCGGAAACGACCCGAGTACAGTTTTGTATACTGAACCAATAGAGATTGGCATAATGATCCGCGATGCTCGCGTTCTCCGCGCCGGGTTCGTCCCTCGAGAAGTTGAGCATCGCGACGCCGAGGTCAACCACCTCTCCAGCGTCCTCAAGCCAATCACGAACGGCGAACCCGCCGACACGGCCATCGTCACCGGACCCAGCGGCGCTGGCAAGACCTGCATCTCGAAATTCGTCACGGAACGGCTCCGGGAAGAGGTCCTCGACGTCGAGACGACCTACGTCAACTGCTGGCGCAACTACACCCGGTTCCGCACGCTCTACCAGATCCTCGACGACCTCGGCGCGACCATCGACATCCACCGACAGTCGACGCCGCACGACGAACTCGTCGATCGCCTCCAGCAGCATGACGGCCCGCGAACCGTCGTCATCCTCGACGAGGTCGATCAGCTCGAAGACCCCAGCGTCATCTACGACCTCCACAGCCTCCCGCAGTTCGCGATCATCTGCATCGCGAACAAGGAAGAGGAGCTGTTCAGCCGCGTCGACGACCGCCTCGTGAGCCGCCTGCGCTCCAGCGAGCACGTCCGGATGGACAAGTACCACGACGAGCAGCTGTACGACATTCTGAGTGCGCGGGCGAAGTGGGGGCTCGACGAGGACGTCATCACCGACGACCAGCTCTACCGGATCGCCGACGCGGCCGCCGGCGACGCCCGCCTCGCAATCGGCATCCTTCGAACGGCCGCCGGCAAGGCCGATCGCGAGAACCACGAGCGCATCACCGACGACATTCTCCTGGACGCCGCCGAGGATGCTCGAGCCCAGATCAAGCAGAAGAGCCTCGACTCGCTCACGCCGCACCAGCGCGTCGTCTACGACATCGTTCGCGAGCACGGCCCGGTCGGGCCGAGCGAAATCCACGAGCGATATTCCGAGGAGGTCGATGATCCACGGACGAAGCGGACTATCCGCACGTACCTCTCGAAGATGGACCAGTACAACCTCCTCGAGGCGGAGGGGACGAGTCGGGATCGAGAGTACTCCCTCGTCGATTCGGCAGCGGCGTCGCCGATGCAGTGACCGTAACCCCGCCACCGATCAGGAACTGAACTCGCCGAGGCCCGATTGCTCATGGTCTAGCGGCTCGATGACCTGAGGATCGTCGTTGCCGGGGTTGTTGACTCGCGTCGAAATCTCGTAGATGTCCAGATCGTCCTTCGGATACGGCTGGCACAGTTCCTTGCGGGTGTCGGGGTCTGCGGCGAGCCAGTCAGATTCCACGTCCTGCGGGAGGACGACCGGCATCCGGTCGTGGATTGAGTTCATCAGGTCGTTCGGCTCCGTCGTGAGAATCGTGACGCACGAGATCGTCTCGTCATCGCCCTCCCAGACGTCCCAGAGCCCGGCCATCGCGAATGCGGGGTCGTCCTCCCGGTAAATCCGGTAGGGCTGCTTCGACCCGCCGTTCGGCGATTTCCATTCGTAGAACCCTGACGAGGGGACGAGGCAGGGACGTGATTTCCACACCCGCTCGAAGACGCGTTTCTCGTCGGCAGTCTCGGATCGAGCGTTAATGATGCCCTCCTCGGGTTCGTCCGCCCAGAACGGAATCAGCCCCCAGTGGTAGGCGTCGATCTCGTCGGAAGCCTCGTCGTGATGATGAAGAGGTCCACGCCAGGCGCGATGTTGTATCGGGGTGTGTACCCGCCGTCTGCGGCGACCTCGGCGTCGAAGCGAGCCTCGAGGTCAGCCTGGTCGATGAAGAGCGAGTTTCGGCCACACATACATCCGGGTCCGACCGGGAGAGTCTTCAACGTATCTGGAAAGTGAAGGGCTGGTTCTGTTGCTACCTCGTTTGACGGTTGATTTGGGAATTATCGGTAAGTACAGCCAACTAATCGATGATCGAGTCAGACCAATCATGACTGCACTCACTACACTCAAACTGGACCGGAATTTGGTGGATTATCGAACCCCGAACTTGGAACAGGACATTGAGGCTATCGAAAGCTGGCACGAGGATATCTGAACGCTGGTAGAGGAGTTTAGTAGAGCGCTGTCTGCAGTTCAATCTCGCTGAGTCCGGACATGGACTCGCCGACACCGTAGGCCAGCTGAAGGAACTTCTGGACATCAGTTCCTGGTTCGACCTCGTACGTCCGGACGGATTGGCGCATTGCCAGCCAGTTCTGCAGGTCCTCCGGTAGGAAGTGCTTCCTGTTGAACCTGCGCGGGGTCTCCGCCCATTTGACTTCCCGGTGGTGGGGGTAGCCGAACTCGTCCATGCAGTCGCTGTCCCAGTTCATCTCGTACTCGCCGGTGACTTTCCCAAGGCTGTACACCATGTTGCGGCCGACGTACAGCCAGATGGGAGTTCCAACCGGGACGTCGCGGAACCGCAGGATCTGTTCGGCGTAGTTCTGAGCCGTTCCCTCGTTTTTACCGGCCTCAACGTACGCCTCTGTAAGTTCGTCCTTGGTGATGTTCTCGATGACCTCGGCCTCTGGGTCGAGAATCCCGGCGTTGAAGGGGTCATCATCGATGAACGAGATCGCCGCCATGTCGTTGTCAGTCAGGTAGTTCGCGAACTCGTACCGTCGCTTGAACCCTTCCTCGTGCGAGTCTTTCCAGTGCCCCGAATTCACTTTGGCCAGTTGCATCGTACCACATCCCTTGACACTCCATTATTATTAATGTCCTCCTATAATTTCCCATCTTAGTCCATATTTTGCCATGTTTCGTGAATTCTAACGGTGGATCCGTGGGGGTGAGTCAGAGGGGTTAGGAGAGGCTCGAGTTCAGAAAAAGCAGACTAGAGTCCGGCTAGTTGATCCGTCGGAGAAAGACCTCAACAGTCATCCCAAATAGGATTCCGGCACCATGGGCGACGATGTTCTTCAGACCGCCTGACGAGCTGGTGATCTCAGTGGGCAATGCTGCAGCGAAGGCGAACGTACTCACGAGCGCAGCGATAACTAGAATCCCGCTTAGACGACGATTCTTATACCCCCAATCGGAGAGCTGCTCGGGGTGGGACACATACTTTGTCCGGGTTCCTGCAAACACTGCTATCAGGGCTAGCACTCCAAATCCGAGGATAATGTATCGGGAGGTTAGAGCTCCAAGGCCCATGAACAGGTAGGCGAAGTAGAGTCCTACGGACAGCATTGCGACTTTTTCCTCCTGCTCTTGGGCAAATGTCTGGAGAATCGTCATCACTAGGAACCCGTCTACTGCACCGACAACACCTGAGAACCCGCGATCATTCTGGATTTGTAGACCGAGGACTTCGTGGAACGCCAGATAACTGCTGATACTAGCGGCAAGTGCGCCGAGAGTTAGCAGTATCAGGAATCCGGTCCAGAATCTCCGTCTCTGGTTCCTATGGATGTAGAGTGCCCAGCACGGGAGGACCAGAATTGTATAACCTACGATGTTCCCTATGAGGTGGCCGTCACCGGGTTTGTGTTCGTGGACCAGCGAGTTCGTCCAGAACGTGTGGAGCGCCGGATTCGTGTGATCAAGGACCAGGTGATTCTGGAACGATATCGGGGTCAAATAGTAGATGACAGCAAGGATAAGCGGGATTGAGAGAAGAGTGAGGACCTCTCCCGCTTGCAGGGGAGTTACTCGGATTCGTCGATCCAGTTCCATCAATTGACATCGACGAAGTCTGTTATTAAGAGAGTTTTCCAGTATTTGCTTTGGTCGAATCGGCTGAACAGGTTACTCTGGGGGTTTTCCTTTCGGTTCAGTTCCTGAAGAGGCCGAACTTCGACCCGTTCTAGGTCTACATCGTTCTCTTCCAGGTTCTCGGTAAGTACGCAAACCCACGTACCGGCTGTTTCACTGCAGATGGAATGTGACCAAGAGAGTTTCTGCAGAGCCGAAAAGGCTCTGAATCATGCGATCAGAGCTCGGTCGGGGGCAGAAGCTCACAGAGAACAGCTGCTTGGTCAAGAAGTGCGTCGAAGAGCCGTTCAGTCGGTCGGTATAGCCCGTGGTGTTCATCAACAGAGTATGGGGTTTTCTCATCATCTGTGTGTGAGAGAAATCCGCACTCGAGAAGCGGAGCAAGGGTAGTATCCAGCGCAGTTCCGGAACGGCCGGATTCGGCTTCAAGAGTGTGTCGAGGGAACTCAGAAAGGAACCGCGTACAGCAACTCAGGACGTGAGCACGTCGATCAGCGAATAGTTCGTTGAGCGCAGTACGATGGGTGCGTGTCCAATACTCATCGAGTTTGACGTATGTGCGAACGATAGGGGAAAGCTCGTTCAAGGAACCATTAGCATGGACGATGCCAAGGTCGTTGAGCGCATGTTGGTCTTTGGTGTCAAGAGACTCGCCGAGGGGATGGAGAACAGTTTGAAGCGCCTCGTGGTACCGCGAAGTGAGAAATTCCCCGGCAACAACGTGGGCGTTCACGATATTTCGAGTTGGGTGCATTGACTCGTGGTGATCGGGGTTTCGGTGGTCGACGTGGGTTCGTGGGTAGCTCATAGAGCACCTCTTCCAACGTGGCGTTGAGCATTAACATTCCGAGCAGTCAGGCTCGAGACTACAGCTGAGGAGGTTTAACCAACACGCCGCCGCCAATACGGCCGGATGTTGGTTAACACGGAGAACGCTGGATTCAGGAACTATTCTCGGAAACGGGATCCAATCGGGGACTACTCGGGACTGTACCGGGATTGGAGGAGTCACATCGAGTTTCCTGAAACGTGGAAGCAACACGCCGCGGCTTATCGGGAACGTAGACAACTAATCAAGTATGGGAGAACACTCAACGTCGAACCGATTGGCGGTGGACCAGCCGACACGGGGCGCTGACCGCAATCGGTCCCTTGCTGACCAGGCCGATCCGGCTACGGACGAGATGTTGTTGCCGTCACTCGGCGACGGCATCACGCTGCTCGACGTCGAGGGAGGCCGTGGCGTCCCGATCCTGCAGTCGCTCGTGCTCGACCATCTCCTCCTGCACGACGGGCCCGCCTTCTGGGTCGACGCAAATGGTCACGCGACGACGACGACACTCGCCCAGATCGCGCCCAGTCAGCGGTTGGTCAACCGAATTCACGTCGCACGCGGATTTACTGCGTATCAGCACTACGGCGCTGTCTGTGATCTGCCGGCAGCGGTGAACAAAGCAATCCAGATGTCCACCGCCGATGACGGGGCGGCCGGTCGAGGGGCGCCAGGTCGTGACGAGGACACGTCGTCCCACACACCCGCCCTCATCGTAGCGCCGGCCGTCGACGCCCAGTATCGCGCCGACGATACCCTCAGCGAAACCCACGCGAAAACCCTCCAAGCCCGCACCCTTGCCCGGTTAGCGACCTACGCCGAAGGATACGACATCCCGGTGCTCGTTACGCGAAACGAACGAAACGAATTCACCGAGTCAGTTGCGACGGTCGCCGACCACCACTTGGAGTGCGAGCAGACGCGGATGGGCCCACGGGTCGTCGGTGAGGACTTCGAGACGCTCGTCTATCCCGTCGACGACGGCGCGTACTACCAGACGACGTTCGCGTACTGGCGGCAGCTGCTCGCGGCACGCGCCACGCAGGTCGGCGTGGAACCGACGACGCCGGCGCCGTCGACGCCGACCCCGGAGGGTGTCGGGACGTGCGTCACAGCTGACGGTGAGACGGTGGCGGCCACTGCGGATCCCTTGCTCGATGCGTGGACCGCGACCGGGACAGGAGGCCGATAGCGATGGGACGCACGAACCCGACGTACCGAGATGCACTGCGGGCCATCGAAGAGCGCTGGGCAGAGTTCCGGCGGGCACTGCGGCGTCGCGACCAGCCGCGCTTCGACCGACTGTTCGAGTACGCCCGCGAGCACGCCGACGCGAGCGGACTGTTGAACCACCAGAATCCGCTGCTGCCGGCGCTGCTCAGTATCGATCTCGAACAGGAGGCCCGCCTCGACGACCACGAAGAGCGCCTCGAGGAGCTCGAAGTCGCGGTCGCAAAGAGCGATGACCAGGAGAGTGCCCCACCGGACGCGAACCCGTGACGATGCCGTTCAGTATCGACTTTCTGGACGACGGCCGCGTCCTGGAGTGGGAGGCAACTGCCGACGGCGCCGTCGCGACCGAGCGCCAAGACTACACCCCACACTTCTACGTCGCCGCTCGCGACCCTGATGCCGACCTCGACCTCACGACACTCCAGTCGGTGTACGACCAGCACCCGGACGTCGTCGCGACCGAGATGGTTGCGCGACGCCCCGGCTTTCGACGAGACGAGGAGGCCGTTCTCGCAGTCGACGTTGCCCACATCGATCGCGTCACTCCACTCGCCCGGCAGGCGCGTCAGCTGTCGGCCTATCCAGTCGGGGATCTCGCCTGTTTCAACGTGGACTTTTCGCGAGAGTTCCGGTACTGTCTGGAGACCGGCGCCGATCCGACGCCGGCGAACGAGCTGTCGACGCTCCGGCTCAGCGTCCCGGTAACCGAAACGGGCAACGACGTCTATGGGGAACTGTCCGTCGCCGGCGACACCGTCACCGGCTCGCCGACGGATATCCTGACCATCGTCCAAGGGGCGCTCGACGCACACGATCCGGACGTCCTGGTCTGCTCGACGAGCGAGATCGTCCCGACTCTGCACGAGATGGCGGCGGACGCCGGCGTCGACGACTTCTCGTTGAGTCGGTGGCCGGACATCGACTACCAGCAGCTTGCGAGCCGGTCGACGTACTCGAGCTACGGTCGCGTCGGCCACTCGCCGGCGCGGTACAACGTGCCCGGGCGGGCAATCATCGACGAGTCGAACACGTTCTTCTACGGGGAGACGAACCTCGACGGCGTCCTCGACCTCGTGTCGCGCTCGAAAAAGCCCGTCCAGGAGCTCGCGTGGGCATCGATCGGGAACGTCCTCACCGCGATCCAGATCTGTGAGGCCCACGACCGTGGCGTCCTCGTCCCGTGGAACTCCTGGCGCCACGAGTTCTACAAGCCGATGGGGACGCTCCACGACGCCGACCGCGGCGGCTTCATCTTCGCGCCTGAGGTCGGCCTCCACGAGAACGTCCACGAACTCGACTTCTCCTCGTTGTATCCGAACATCATCTGTACCCAAAACGTCTCGCCGGACGTCATCCGATGTGACTGCCACAGCGACCGCGACAACGTCCCCGGCCTCGGGTACTCGATCTGCGACGACCGAGGCTACCTCGTCGACGTGCTACAGCCGATCATCGACGCTCGCGACGAGATCAAGGCGGCCATCCGTCACGAGAAGGAACGAGACGACCCCGACGAGGACCGGCTGGCGGAACTCGAGGGACGGTCGGGAGCGCTGAAGTGGATCCTCGTCGCCTGCTTCGGCTATCAGGGGTTCAGCAACGCGAAGTTCGGCCGCATCGAGTGCCACGAGGCGATTAACGCATTCGCTCGCGAGATTCTCCTGACGGCGAAACAGCGGCTGGAAGCCGGCGGCTGGCGGGTCGTCCACGGCATCGTCGACTCCATCTGGGTGACGCCGGACCCTGACGTCGACGACGAGGACCGCGAGGACCTCGGGACGCTCGCGACGGAGATCACGGAACGCGTCGAAATTCGGCTCGAACACGAAGCCCACTACGACTGGGTGGCGTTCGTCCCGCAGCGCGAGAGCGACGCCGGCGCGCTGACGAAGTACTTCGGGAAGGTCGCCGGCGACGACGACTTCAAAATCAGAGGTATCGAAGCCCGACAGCGTTCGACCCCGCCGTTCATCGAGGACGTCCAGCGGGACTGTCTTGACCGGCTCAACGCGACTCGATCTCCAGACGCCGTACTCGACTGTCTCCAGGATGCTATCAAGCGCCTCCACGCTGGAACGGTGCCGGTCGAGCAGCTCGTCGAACGGAATCGTGTCTCCAAGCCGCTGGAGGGATATACGCAGAACACACAGAACGTGGCGGCGCTGAAGCGGGCTCGAGAGCAGGACCTCGCCGTCCACCCGGGACAGGACATCGAGTACGTAGTCATCGACGACGAGAAGAGCTCGCGAGAGCGAGTCGCGTTAGCCCACGAAGAGATAGAGTCGTACGATGCGTCGTACTACGAGACGCAACTCGTCAGAGCTGTCGAGAGTGTGCTGGCACCGCTTGGCTGCGATCGGACGGAGATTCAACGCGAGATCGCGGAAACTCGGGAAACGGACTTGGCCGCCTTCACCGAGATTGAGAGAGGTTAACCAACACTATCGAGGTATCGGGAGATTTGTTGGTTAATGCTGAGTGGAGACACGGAAGGGAGCTGGAGAGAATACCTCACCCACACACCCCTCGTCCAGAGTGAAAACCAATCGGAGGTGTGGGATAAGGTCCACGGGAAATAGGGGTTCTCGTGAGAGAAGATCAGCAAGAATCACGGAAAGACTGCTTGAGACGAGAGAACACGGAAGAAATGGAACAGCGAACACGAGCAGCGGTTCGAAACCACCCGGACGAATGCCGCCTTCGTCCTCATTTGTGTGCTGAATGCACTTGGGGAGTGGTAAGTAGCAGGTAGTAATAAAACTTCTAGGTAATACTATGTAGATTGGTATGTTTAGAGGATCCTCGGCTGTGTGACGACTGCTGTTAGAGGGATACACGTCTCATACCCTGTGATTTCAGCACTTTCCAGCCGACTCGTCGTGTGGTTTCCGCCCGGTCAACCGAGGGACTCTCGTAGCGTTTCACTCTGGACGAGGGGTGTGGGGGTTCGATTCCGTCGTCAGTGTATTATGAGACGTTGAAGAAACTATCGTCATTCTAACTATTCGCTAACCAGCTAAGCGGCATCAAAGCCGAAATCGGGATTGGTATCTCTCGTTCTTCCTCGTCAACCGGAATCAAGATATCCAATCCCGACAGTTCCGGTTGTACCCTGCTTTGCTTCGGTTGGAGATCTGGTCAGCGTCTTCACTCTTGACTGGGGGTGCCGACGAACGCTCGTCACCATCACTCGAGGTTCACTTTCCACCCCAGCTCGTCACACCGGTGTTTCACTCTGGACGAGGGGTGTCTGACGCACGGCAGACACCCAGTGCCGTTGGTCCTCTCATAGAGATGATTGATTACCCGGCTCGGGAGATACACTCTGGACGGGGGGTGTCGTCTCAACCAACTACGCTGCTCACCGGGTGGAGGGCTATTCACTCTTGATCAGGGGTGTGTCAAACCCGCTCCAGTCCGGCGTTTTCACTCTGGATTAGGGGTGCCGGTCTGCGACGGTAACGAACGCTTCGAATCCGATTTCACTCGGGACCGACTCGACCCTTTGTGAGGATGATACGGCAGCGACAAAACATCAGAAGACGACCATAGCCCGATTTACACTCTGGTCGAGGTAGCCAAATCATTAAGTAGGTCCCATCCGCGATGTCTGATATTGATGGCTGAGGAACCGTCCCAACTCTCTGACTTCGACGGCCGCTACGAGGATCCCGCTGACGATCCCCTCTTCGACTTTGATGAAGACGACCCCGACCGAGCCAACATTTTCGCTCGCAAGGAGCTGCTGAAGGTTGGCCACGTCCCTGAAAGCGGACGTATCGTCGGCCGAGATGGCGAGATCAAGGCTGTTGCTGCTGAACTCAGGCCGATCGTTCGTGGCGATCCGCCCAACAACGTGATTATTTACGGCAAAACGGGAACCGGGAAGTCACTCGTTGCCCGTCACGTCACCGAACGAGCCCGGCGAGCCGCGGAGTCGAACGGTGTGTCCGTCGGCACGGTCTACGTCGACTGCGCGCAGCATAACACACAGACACGCGTCGCGAGGACGGTGACTCGTTCACTCAACGAAACGGACGAGACTGACTTCGATATTCCGCGCGCAGGGATTGGCAGCGGTGAATACTACGACTATCTCTGGGAGATTCTGGATACTGCCTACGAGTCCGTCATCATCATCCTCGACGAGGTGGACCGACTCGATGACGACGATATTCTTATGCAGTTGTCACGGGCCCGCGAATCGGGGAAAGCTGATTGCCACTTGGGCGTCATCGCAGTCAGTAACAAGATCGAGTATCGCGACCAGCTGAACGAACGCGTCAAGTCCAGTCTTCGCGAGGAGGAGTTTGTCTTCCAACCCTACGACGCGAATCAACTGCGCGAGATTATGAAGCACCGACGGGACGCGTTCCACGATGGCGTTCTCTCGGATGATGTGATCCCGCTGACCGCGGCACTAGCCGCCCAAGAACACGGTGACGCTAGAAAGGCAATCGAGATTCTTCGTCACGCCGGCGAACTAGCCGAGCGAGAAAACGTCGAGACGGTCGTCGAGGAACACGTTCGCGATGCCCAGGAGTGGGCCGAAATCGATCGGTTCGAGGAGCTGCTACGCGGGTCGACGACCCAGGTCAAATTCATCCTCTATTCGCTCGCGCTGCTCACCGAAGAGAATCCGAACGAAGATGGATTCTCTACTAACCAGATTTACGAACGGTATCAGGCGACGACAGAGAAGGCTGACGCGAAGACTCTCAGCGAGCACCGCGTCTACGAACTGTTGAAAGAGCAGGCGTTCCTCGGTGTCGTTGAATCTACTCGGACCGGTGGTGGTCGGGGTGAAGGCAGTTATCTTGAGCATCGGCTGGTGCAGGATACCGGCATCGTGCTGAAATCTGTCCTCCGGGACAGCCGGTTGGAAAACTTGGCCTAGCTCCCGGTTCGATCGCTCACCACACCCCTAGTCAAGAGTGTATCTCTCGATACGTCGGAAACAGGGGGTAGGTGATCCGAGGTTACCTTCTATTCCACAACTATCGACTTTGGCCAGGTGACGAAACGACGGAAACGCGGGGGGTGTGGTCCCTTCGAAGTCAGCCGCACCCTCTCCACCTACATCCAGTTACGACGGAAACGTGGGATGGGTATGTTCTCGACGAGTTTCACCTGTCTGGGCTGATCGGACCCATTCACACTGAGGGGTGTGGGGTGGGTTGAACCCATTCACACTCTGGGGGGTGTCGCCTGCTACGTGTTCAATGGTGCTGGAACAAACATTCAGCTATGGTTCTATCTCGTCTACTCGTCGATTCAGCTATGGTTCTATCTCGTCTACTCGTCGATTCAGCTATGGTTCTATCTCGTCTACTCGTCGATTCAGCTATGGTTCTATCTCGTCTACTCGTCGATTCAGCTATGGTTCTATCTCGTCTACTCGTCGATTCAGCTATGGTTCTATCTCGTCTACTCGTCGATTCAGCTATGGTTCTATCTCGTCTACTCGTCGGGACTGACGGGGCCTTTGTACTGGGAACGAATCTTCTCCCCTTCTCGCCACTGCCAGTAGTAGTAGCGGTTGTCATTGATCTCCTTGATCGTGATCGTCGCCTTCGACGGGACGTCATCGGGGAGGTCCTCTGGTCGTTCTTCGACCTCCTCATCCTCCTCGTTTTCAGCTAGTCGTGCCTCCCGCTCGCGATGTTCGGCAAGTTCCTCTGCGAATCGAGCGACTTGTCGGAGTATCTCTGGGGATTGTTCATCGAGTTTTGAAGCGATGTCTGCTGGGACTTCTCGAGGTGGGTCTGGTGGAGAATAGGACATTGGACAGGTTCTTTTAACCAACGTTGTTGGGCAATATCTTAGAATTGTTGGTTAATTTCTCGTCTACTCAACGAGACTTCCTCGATAACCGCCACCGTGGCTTCGAGTTTCTGCCGACGGTCCTCGCGTTCTTCGATTTCTTGGTCCAGCTCGCGAATCTCCGTTGCAAGTTGTTCGACCACGTCCGTCGTTTCCGGGAGACGGCCATCAGGACGAGGGACGTTTCCTTCCCGAATTTCGAGATCGGCTCGCCGTAGATGCTTACACCCACCGCTTGGATTCCGCTTCGTGAAATCTGGACACGTACACGTCTCACTTGCGACATCGACCTCGTAGATGTTCCCTGACTCCGATTGTACCTCGTAGATTCCTCCCTTCTGGAGTAGCGAGACGTCCATCTCTTCGGTTCGAGCTCGCTTTGTGCGAGGCTCGAGTTCCTCCTGAGACGGGTCTTCGCCAATGGTGGGTTGTTGGATCGCCTCAGTAGGTGTCGAAGCTGCAGGAGTCGATGCTACAACTCCACCATCCGGAGAGTACACCCGCTCTTCGTGTTCTGTTTCATCTTCGTTCCGTGTCTCGACGTCGTCAGTTCGTTCGGTCATGATTTCGGCTGAATCGACGTGACGAGTTCGCGCACGCCGTCGCCCTTCGACGGCGTGAAAAACCGTTTTCAAGTGAAACGGTAGCGCGGAGTCCCCCTCTTCAAGCAGCGAGCAAAACGAACGAGTCGGGAGGGGAAGGAGCGCATTCGTATCGATTACAAACGCCAGTCTATAAATAGCCGCGCACCTACATTGAAACTGTGGCAAACGACTACTTGCGTCGGACGGCAATCACTCGTCTCGAAGTTACGGACGAGCAACGCGACCTCCTCGAAGAGACGATTTCCGAGTGGAAGCGTGGTTGCCAACTCGCCACCGATATGGCGTGGGGCACGTGCAACGCCAAAAGCGACGTCCAGCCCCTCGCCTACGATACTGTGCGCGAACAGACCGACCTCGGCAGTCAACACGCGATTCTCGCCACCCACCAAGCCGCCCAAGCCATCACCGGCTATCTCGAACGCCGCTCGAAAGGCAAGAAAGCCAGCAAGCCCACCTTCACTGCCCCGACAGTGAAGTACGACACTCGGACCATGACGCTGTTTGGCGACGATACGGTGTCACTCTCCACTACGGAGAATCGAGTCCGGTGCGAACTTGCTCTGCCCGACGCCGACGATGGCTACCAACGGCAGTACCTCGACTCGGATGAATGGAGCGTCACGGAAAGTACGCTCACCGCCCGCGACGACGACTACTTCTTGCACATCGGTTTCCGCCGCCACAAGACCGATACCGAACGAAACACCGCCGAGGACGGAACGGTTCTCGGGGTCGACCTCGGTATCGAAAACCTCGCCGTCACAAGTACCGCCTCCTTCTTCAGCGGGCGGGAGTTGTCCCACAACCTCCGTGAGTTTGAGAAGGTACGTGCCGGGCTCCAACAGACCGGAACGCGAAGCGCCCACCGAACGCTCGAACAATCGAGTGGCCGTGAACTACGCTACGTTCGGGACGTTCTCCACCGAGCGTCGAACGCCATCGTCACGGAAGCACTCCGATTCGAGTGTGACGTGATTGCGTTCGAGGACTTGACCCATATCCGAGACCAAACGGGTGCGTCGTGGGGGCACAAGTGGGCGTTCCGAACACTGTACGAGCAGGTGGCGTACAAAGCCGAAGCGGAAGGCATCGCGGTGAAGCAAGTCGGTTCGGCGTACACGTCGAAGCGGTGCGCCGAATGCGGCTTTACGGCAGACGAGAATCGGCCGACACGTAACGATTTCCGATGCGTGAAGTGCGAATCGGAAGCGAACGCGGATTATAACGCGGCGAAGAACATCGGAATGCGGTACGTCCGTCGGGGCCAACAGTCGTCTCGGCGGACGGGCGACAGTCAGCTTGCCCTAAAGTCTGGAACAGTGACGCCGAGCGGCGATTTTACCGCCCACCCGGAAGGGTTCGACGCCGAGTTCATGGACAAGCCCCACCCTCAAAGCACCGAAGGCGCTTAGGGTGGGGTAGTTGACCGCACCCGGAACTCGATTCGTCCCGACTGTGACGAGTTCCAGAGGTTGTCTGAATCGTTATTCCACGAGTGACCCAATGATCTCCTGAGCAGTGGAACTGATTCGACCGAGGCGCTCTTGAATCGCTTCCGGGTCATCGCCTTGCCACGCAGCGAGATAGAACGCAGATCCGCTCGTGTCGAGTCCGAAATACCGACCGACGATGTACGCGACGGCTTCTGCTTCGACCTCGCGCTTTGCCCGTTCGGGTTCATCTTCGATATCGAAGTGGAGCAACGCGTGGGCGTACTCATGGATCAGCGTGACAGCGAGATCTGCCTGATTCGATCGGGCTATCGCTTCGACGACTGGCTGGAGGTCGTGTAGGCTCCGGTACTTACAGACTCCCTTCGCGTCGCCATGGTCCCAGTCGTCAGCATCGACAATGCGTACCGTCACACCGAGTTCATCAGCTGCTCCTTTGAGCGCTGGCACCAGGTCGTCGGCGTCGCCCATCGCTGCAGTCTCCAGTTCGGGAAGCGGTTCTCCGTCGGTTTGGGAGACGTCGAAGACTGGTGCTGGTTTGAACCCGACAAGGCCTTTCGACCACTCATCCGCCGACGTCTCGTTGTACTCACAGCCGATTTTCTCGTGGTAGCTGGGCGAATTCTCACACTCGGGACATCGCTTGGTGATGATCGGCGCCCAGATCCAGATGGCCTGCTCGCCTTCCTGGACGTGCCGATCGAAGTCGTTTCGCCACGTGTTGTAGCCTGCGACCTTCGTTGCCTCTGGATGCTGGAGCTTGATCAGGAGCGTATTTCTGTGCGAATAGTCGTGGAAGCGACTCTGGACGTCTAACCACTCCTGGAACTCCTCACTTGCTTGTGCATCGTCGACGCGGTCGACGAGGTCGTCGATCCACTCTTCGATGGTACTGTGCATCTCGTCGTGTCGGATGTCGGTCTTCTCGAACGAGACCGACGAATCACTACTCGTAGCCATGGTTTTCTGTAAATCGAGTTCACGGCAACTACGTCAGCTCAGGACGCGCCGCACCCCTCAGGGGCGTATAAAAACACGTCTCTTCACCGCAATTGACAACCTTAGCTACTCTCCGATAGGACGATTCACAGTACTATTGCTACTCGCCATTCACCGATGGGAACTTACGCCTGCTACCACCACTTCTACGAAATGAGAGGATCTGGGTTGACGGATAGCGGCACCGGTTACCTCTCCGTAAATCTATGACCTCGCTCTCGAAGCGGTGGATTCAGCACAATCAAGTCGGTATCTACTTCGTTGCCGTCTTACTCGCGATCGGAGTCGGCCTCGGCCGTCCGAGTACGAGTTCGGTGCTGGAACCGCTGATCAATCCCGTGCTGGCAGTGCTGTTGTACGTCACGTTCCTCGAAATTCCATTTGTCCGGATTCGGCGGGCGTTCCGGAACGGCCGGTTCATGGCCGCGGCACTCGGGATGAACTTCGTGGTCGTGCCGGTCGTCGTGTTCGGCCTCACACGATTCCTCCCGCAGGAGCCAGTCATCCTCGTGGGGGCGTTCATGGTGTTGTTGACGCCGTGTATCGACTACGTCATCACGTTCACCGAACTCGCTGGCGGTGACGCCGAGCAGATCACTGCGGCGACGCCGGCGCTAATGCTTATCCAGCTCTTGTTGCTCCCGATGTACCTCTGGCTGTTCATGGGGCAGCAGGTGGCCGAGTTCATCGAAGCCGGGCCGTTCATCGAGGCGTTCGTCGTCATTATCGCGCTCCCGTTGACGCTCGCGTGGGCGACCGAATACTGGTCGGAGCGTTCCAGTCGTGGTGAACAGTGGCAGGACACGATGGGTTGGTTGCCGGTCCCGATGATGGGGGCAACGCTGTTCGTCGTCATCGCTTCCCAGCTCCCGCGCGTGCAGGACTCGATCGGACAAATCATGTCGGTTGTCCCAGTGTACGTGGCGTTCCTCGTTATTATGCCGTTGCTCGGACGGCTGGTGGCCGGTCTCTTAGGAATGGACGTCGGCGAGAGTCGGGCGCTCGTGTTCACATCCGTCACACGGAACTCGTTGGTCATCCTCCCACTGGCGCTTGCACTCCCGTCGGGCTACGCGCTTGCACCGGCGGTCGTCGTCACTCAGACGCTCGTCGAATTGACGGGAATGGTTGTCCTCACACGAGTTGTCCCGGCGTGGTTGGTCCCAGATGCTCCTGATCAGTTACTGGATTTCGATGTCGGGCAGAGTGACTGAATGACGCTCGATGCCGCCATTCAGACTGCGGGCTTAGTACCGGAGTTCGTGTGGCTCGTCGGCGAATCCGACTGTAACGAGGTACTCGAGATACTCGTCGAACTGTTCTACGTCGCTGGGCGTGTCTGTCGCGAGGTGCCGTGACCACTCGATGGCCCACTGGAACGCGGGGTCGGTGCCATCCTTGCCGTGAATATACCACCAGCGGGCCGCTTTCAGCACGACGAGCGGATTCGTCGGCGGGTGCTCGCTTGCTAGTCCACAGGTGATCGATTGGATCCCCTCGGGAACGTTTGCTGGATCTACATCGGACGTCTGGGTGTTCGGTAGGTCGATTGGAATCTGATCGATTGAGATGTCACTCGGGTTCTTTTGTTGACTCATGTGGAATCACTCTCTTGTACGCTCTCTTTCGAGCCCTCACCCCTTCCGGGGGCGAAAAAAGACTCACTGCTTAGGCTGGCGGGAAGTAGACGCTTTGTTCGCCGGCTAGCTCTTCGAGCTGGTTCTGATGCCGATGCGTGAAGTAGCAGTCGTAGCTACAATACCCACAGATCTCTCCCGTATCATACTCTGCTACGAAGGGACCTCGTTCAGTCGTCCAAACGTTCACATCGCACTCAGTACACGCTGCACCCTCGATATCACTCGGTGACGGGCCGCGATACTCGAACTCGATGCTGTCTTTCTTCGTTGTCGATTCGGGCCATACGCCTCGTGCCTGCCAGAATTCTCGAACCTTCGCGAGACTACATCGGACAGTTTTTCGGATCGTCATGTGCTCAGCGTCGCGACCACTGTCGTCCCACCCACCAGGTGTCCAGAATTCGCCGAACTGTGCGCCACGGTGAAGACCATTCCAGTCAAGGCCGACGATATCTGCGGGTGGGTCTCCCGTCAGTGTGGGACGGGTGAGCTGCTTAATGACGTCCAGTTGTTTCGTCGGACTCCCTCCAAGTATGTGGACGCGACGACCACGCCAATCGCTCGGCTCTGAGAACTCGTGAGCGAGTCGGTCGGCGTATCCCCGGGAGTACCCGACGACGAGGTCATCAGGGGTCGCGTGAATAGCGCCACGGCATTTGGGGACGATGACGAGGTCTGATTCTGGGTAGCTTCCTTCGATCTCGCGAGCAGCAGCGACGTATCGGTCTACCTCGTCGACTCCGTAGGCATCACCAATCACCCCGATCTGGGGCTCGTGATCGAAAAAGCGCTCGACGTACCGATCAAGGTCTGGATTTCGAAAATCGTTATCGAGCATCCCGACAGGCAACTCTAACGCTTTGAACTGCTGCTGTTGGTAGGTACAGTCCTCCCGAAATCCGGTGAGAAAACCGAGGCTGAATGCATCTAATGCGAACGGAACTCGATGGAGGAACGCTATTTGATCGGCCTGCCGAGCAGCTGCAATTTCACTGGCTGCGTTGCTGGTTGTCTTCGCTGTGAGTGCCATAATGAATCAACGCGGAACTCGCCCCGCGCCCCCTCCTGGGGGAGAAAAACTGCTACCGGCGGCTAGCCGTTAACCAACATCGGTTGCTGTTGTACGGTTCCTGTTGGTTAATCGGGCTGGTTCCCTGTGGGGGCTGCTACGTTGTCGGTTCAGCAGAGATACCTCGCAGATCTCAGTTCAGTAAGGGAGGTAGTCCGGCGCGATATCTCCGGTCAGTACACTACTCTCGAAGGCGTCGCTTTCGCTGCCCTCGAGGTCGATGATTCGATAAACTGCATCACCGCTCCAGTCACACTCCTCGCTCGAACACACCGCGCTAGCCAGGGCTCCGTTCTCTGTATCGAGATGGACGCTCTGTAGATCGAGTCGCTCGCTACAGAGTGGGCACGTTGCCGGAACTTGCGCATATCGGTAGCCAGTACTGATGTCGATGTCATCTTGCTCAGCGTCGATGCCACGAAGCCCTTCGACAAGATGGCCGACTCGTGAGCGAAACTCGGTGAGAAGCGCGCTGCGGGCTTGCTCGTCGACGGGGAGTTTCGCACTATCAAGAGTAATCGTCACTCGATACGCTGTCGTATCGTTGGAGTCTTTCATTTGGTTCACCTGGCGGGGGGACGTTTGATTCCCCCGCACCCCTTTGGGGAGAAAAACTATCCCCAGCTGTACCCTCCGGCGTCAATGGGTGGTTCCACTCTCGAGAATGGCAACGATATCGGAGAGATCGAATAGCCGGAGATCATCACGCTCGTCTGCAGCTTCCTCGACGGAGCGTTTGAACCCAGAGCGGCTGAACAAGGCGAATTCATACGTCTGCTCACCACCTCCGGTTGGTGTCCAATCGATTTGCTCCACGTCGTCTTCGAGGTCCGCGAGTACGTCATAGCCGAGGGGGGTGTTGGTAAATTTCGCTTCGCCAGCGATCAGCGTTGACCCGCCAGTTGATGCTCCAAAGTTATGAACCAGACTATAATAGTCTGAACTATAATATCCTGGTCCCTAATACGGTGGGTCAATTATTTGAGCCCCACCAAGGCTCCGACAGGCATTCCCGAATGTTCCGTTAGTCGTCCTGTGAGCGGATTTCGCTGGCCCGCTGTTCAAGCCGGCGGAGGATCTGGATGCGCCCCTGATTCGCGTTCTCGTAGGCGACGCAGGCTCGGAGCGTCTCCATGTCGTGAATCGTCGCGATACCAGCGTTGATGAGTCGGGTGTTTGGCGGTTCGAGACGCTGTTCCGGTGTGAGACCGTCTGATTCGACGGATAGATTCGATGAGTCGCTCATTTTGTCCGCCTCCGCTCTCTCAAGGCGACAAAAACAGCTGCTAGGCCACTCCCGGTCGAAGAAATTCTTTGTCAGAACTCTACGTTAGTTGGACGGTAGTTCGCGTCAGTGTCGACGCTGTCGTACATGCGGCCGAGCATGTCGAGTGCTGACTGGAAGTGCGCGTAGTGCTCGTTTGCGAACGCTACGGTTTCTTGGAGGGAGATAACGGGCCGTCCGTCGACCATCTCGGCCTCGATCTGTGGCCGCGGCTTGAGTACCACCTGAATCGCACTATTGAGGTCGTCAGCGGGCTGGCGCTGCTCTGTAGTCGGGATTCCGAATCGATCGAAGAACTCCGCCCAGGCGTCGAGTTCGGATTCGTGGACGGCGATGAACAGCGGATAATCCCCCGGGTCGCGAGCGACCTGGTAGCCACCGCGGGTCCAGATGTAGACCGCATCGATGCCGGTATAAGCATACTCCATCCCCGCGAATTGCGGGAGGACGTACGCCTCCGAGATCGACGGTGGCGAGGTGTCTGCTGCCGCCGTCAGGAACTCGAGACCGACGTCTCGGATTGTCTGATCGACGAGATGGAGTCCATCGTCGTACGCGACGTATCGTCTCCCGATTCTCGTCAATGTTCCGAGCGACGCCTGAGATGGAATCCCTCGGGTCAAGCGCGAGGATGACCTTGAGTTCCTTCTCACCCATACTTCGTACATCCTGCGGCTACACAATTCTGTGCAATAGTCAAAAGAAGTACTATTCGTGTGGGTCAGCTGGCTGGATCTGGCGAGTGTCCTCAGCGAGGTCGTGGATATACTCGCGGAGGGTTTCCATATCCTCGCGGGCGTCTTCGAGCGTCTTGCCCTTCACTTTGGCCGTGATCTTGTCTTGATCGCGGGTGCCAGTACCGCGAGTGAGTTTGACGGTGAGTGAGACGCCGACATCGCTTCGCTCGACGTACTCGGTTCGGTTCGTGCTTTCTCCACTGGACGGCGATTCAACTGCTCTACTTGGTTGTTGCTTTGAGTCAGACATACGTTCTCCACGAGAGCTATCTGATAGCCCTCGCACCCTTTCGGAGGGTGAAAAACAAGTGGCTAGTCTGCGCTAGCGGGAGTACTGTCTACGTCGACGTCGTCGAGAAGTGGATAGTCGATGTGCATCTCGATTTTATCGAAGGGGACAACTGGCTGGATCGCTCCGCCAGGGCCTCCCTCCTTGAGCTCTAGGATACCCAGTACCTCCAGCTGTTTCAGATCTGCATGGACATCGGAGACGTCGCGGTCGACGAGTCGTGCAGCCTCCCGCATACTCGATGGGCGCTCTTTCGCGATCGCCTGAATGAGATCGAGGCGCAGTGGAGTGAGGCTGTCGACGAGATCGTCATAGGTCCCGAACTGGAGTACTGCACGCTCATTGCTTGCATCCAGTTCATCAGCCTCGGCAGTCTGAATGAACTGGAGCGTGTCCTCTCGGAGCTGTGCTCGATCGCCGACGGTGATGTGAAGCGTGGTCATGTTCGGGTGGGTTGGATCTGTATTGTATCTGCAGTTCAATAGGGACGGGGTGGGTTGCCACCAATCGTATCCCAGTATTCGTCAGCACTAGCCCAAAACTCGACGATGAGCTCTTCCATACCAGGGAACTCGACGTCTGCCTCCCCGGCAGCGGTGTGGAGTTCGTGGCCTTTGGTGTCTTCGTGAGCGTTGTCGTAACGGATGAGCGTCAGATCTTGCAGCGTTCCCAGGTGCAATGTATACTTCCAACCGGACGGGTAGGCATCTGTGTCGGTCGTCCGTCGGATGACGACGTTCTCGACGAGCCCGGCTTCGACGTGGGTGTAGCGGTGCGTGAGTTCTTGGCCCATCCCTCATCTGTTGGTTTGCTACCCAACACGATAAGTGTGTTGGGTATGCGCCCAACAGCTGCTCAGATGATAACAGGGTCTCGCAATCCTATTGTGGGACGATGAGCTCACCCCTTTCCGCACCAACTACCGCTTCAATCTCAGGACCGGTGAGTCGCCAACGCCCGTTAGGACCGGTACACTTCAGTTGACTCACGACCTCATTCTTGAACTGGGTGTAGTGATCTAAGGCGATTCGTTCGTCTTCGTAGTAATCGAGAAGCAGTGCACAGGCCAGTTGTGCCGGGCCACTGCCTTGATAGCCAACCTCGAAACCGCTCGGACTGTGGTTTACAAGTTCCAGGCTTCGGTTCGGTGTGTGCCGCGTCCCATCAGGAGTTCGGACTACTTCCAACGTCCCTTGACGACGCTGGCCGACGTATCCTTCCTGAGTCATTTGAACCGCCCCCGTTTGTCACGCTCCCGCTTTGACTCGTCCCAATCTCTACTTGGCGGACGAATCTTGATACCGAACCCGTGCCGCTGTGCGTGCTCGGATTGACCGAGTAGTTCAAGATTCGTTGGACGATTATCCCACCTGACGCCATTTCGGTGGTGAACGTGTTTTCCAGCCACTGCATCGAACCCGTGTTTTGCAATCATCACTAGCCGATGAATTCCAACTGATTCAGTTGTACCACGGTAGTTCGACGCACAAACAACGTATCCGCGGTCGATGAACACCGCTGGATGGAGCCGTCTGTTCGTTGCTGATTCATACGAACTTCGTCTCGAAATCTCGTAGCGGTTCATCCATTCCCAGACCGTCGACTGATCGCAGTTCAACTCGTCCGCAATCTCGTTCGTGCTCAACTCTTCTTCCCAGTATAGTTCATACAGGAGCGATTCATCTCTCCACGGTGTTTCGGACTCATTCATAGCTTGTGCTGCGGTGAGTGTATTCAGGCACCCCCGCACCCCTCTCGGGGGAGATAAACACTACCAACCCAGAATTGCCCTTGAGTTACAACGGATCAGCTACCCACCAGAGCTGCCGAAGACTATTGAAGATGATTCATCCATCAGCCGTACTCAACGTGCCAAGGGTCGGATCACCTGATTTGCTCTACGGGAAATGGGGTTGCTCAGACCATCTCCTGCTGGAAGAATCCCTGTAAACACGGGAGTCCCGAACGTTAACTACCGGTGAAGCATACGTCTATGTATGACAATTACGACTGAGTTTTGCCTCAGTTCACCGTCTCTCCCGCTGGTCAGTATCACTGAGAGACTCCCACCGGACCAAATTGAGTGCGTCCATGGGCTCTGTTTCGAACAGGACGCCCGGATGTTCATCGTCAGAATCGATTCCGAAGTCAACGTTTCAGAAGCCAACTTGGAATCGCTGGACGAAGTCCAAGAGGCGACAACGATCGGCTACGCGGGCGAGCAAACCGTCCACAACCTTACGATAGACCTCGACGACGCGATCTCGGAAGTATTCAGTGGAGGAAGTTCTGTAGCGGCCAAACTCGAGCCGACAGTCGTCACACCGGAGGGGTGGTACGAGAGGAAAGTGTACAAGGACCGTGATTCGTTCATGGAGTCCCGGACCCGCTGTGAGAACTACGGGATCTCGCTCGACCTCATCTCGATGACCTCCACTTCATCTACCTCGGACGATGATCTCCCATTTGGGTTGACTGAACGGCAATACGAGGCGCTGACACTCGCGCTCTCTCGTGGCTACTACGAGAGCCCACGCCAGACCTCGACCGAGGAGCTCGCTGCGGAACTCGGCATCTCACAACCCTCGCTCTCGAGACTCCTCAGGCGGGGTGAGCGGCAGCTACTCTCTTCGGCGCTCCAAACACAGGAGCACTTAAACACGGTTTCCAATTAGCACCGTCGCTATCTGGCCGTAATCCCTCTGATCTGGTAGACAGAGACCTACGATGAAGACAGTTGAACTCAACAACGGTGTGGAGATGCCGATTCTCGGATTCGGCACGTATCAAATCGAGGACCTCGACGAGTGCGAACGAAGTGTTTCGGAAGCCCTCGAAACAGGGTATCGACTCATCGATACTGCGGCGTCGTATGAGAACGAGGAGGCGGTCGGGCGGGCAATCGAGAAGAGCGACGTGCCGCGAGACGAGGTGTTCGTGACGTCAAAACTCTGGGTCCGGGACACCGGCTACGAGGCTACGTTGGACGCGTTCGAGCGATCGTTGGACCGACTGGGCCTCGACTATCTCGACCTGTTCCTGATTCATCAGCCCTACGGCGACGTCCACTGTTCGTGGCAGGCTATGGAAGACCTCTACGAGGACGGCAAGATCAGGGCCATTGGAGTCAGCAACTTCCACCCCGACCGGGTGATGGACCTCATGGTCCACAACGACGTCGTCCCGGCAGTGAATCAGATCGAGACGCATCCCTTCTACCAGCGAACCGAGGATGCAGCATTCCTTGAGGAACAGGACATCCAACACGAGTCGTGGGGGCCGTTCGCCGAAGGCCAGAACGACATCTTCGAACATGACGTGTTGACCACGATCGGAGACCGCCACGGCAAATCCGCTGCACAGGTAGTACTTCGATGGCTCATCCAGCGCGAAATCGTCGCCATTCCGAAGTCGGTTCACGCCGACCGGATCGCCGAGAATTTCGATGTCTTCGACTTCGAACTCACCACGGAGGAAATGGAGACGATTTCGGAACTAGACGAAGGAGAAAGCCAGTTCTTCGACCACCGAGACCCGGAGATGGTGAAGTGGTTGGGGGAGGCTGAACGGGACACGTGAGCTGATCTGAGCGCTCTCCCTACGTGACCTATCCGTCTCTCAGACGCGATCTCCGGTATCCCCTTCGCCACTTCAGAGACGACGGGAGTTAAATACGGTTTCCAGATAGCATCGAAGTCTTGGATATCAAACTCGCAATTCGCAAACGTACAAAACATGGATGTGACAAACGTTCCGGCCGCTGATAGAGAAGAATCCGATCACCCGGCCCAAGTGACGACGGCGGTCGTTTCGGATGGTGTTTCGAGCGAGTTCGACGGGAACACCGTCCGCTCGGTGGAAGTTACGTTCCGACCGGGAGAACGAACCAAATTCCACACGCATGCTGGCGTACAGGTGTTGTACGTCACTGAAGGCGAAGGGATCGTCGCGACCCGCAACGGAGAACGTGAGGTCTCGGAGGGCGACCTGATCGTCTTCGAGCCTGATGAAGAGTACTGGCACGGGAACACACGGAATGCCGATTCGCCGTTCAGCCACCTCGCCTTCATGGCTGAACCGGACGGATCTGAAGTAACTGCCCTCGAAGAACCATAACCATGGAATACACGACTCTCGGTTCGACCGGAATGGAGGTCAGCCGCATCTGTCTCGGCGGGATGAGTTTCGGTGTGAGCGACTTCCACGACTGGACGCTCGACGAGGAGGGCTCGCGCGAAATTATCGAACGCGCGATTGACCTCGGTATCAACTTCTTCGACACGGCCAACGCGTACTCAAATGGAGAGTCCGAGGAGATCATTGGGAATGTTCTCGGAGGGTACGACCGCGACGAACACGTCGTCGCCACGAAATGCTACTTTCCGACCAACCTCTTCTCCGATGCAGACGAACCGCACCCGAACGCGTCGGGACTCTCCCGGAAGACTGTCGAACAGGAACTGGAGAATTCGCTAGACAGACTGGGGATGGATACCATCGACCTCTACCAGATCCACCGCTGGGACTACGAGACACCCATCGAGCAAACGCTGCACGCCCTTGATGACGCAGTTCGACGCGGGAAGGTACGATACATCGGTGCGTCGTCGATGTGGACTCACCAGTTCGCCGAGGCACTGTACACCAGCGAGCACCTAGATCTTGAACAGTTTGTGACGATGCAGGACCACTACAACCTCGTCTACCGCGAAGGCGAGCGGGAGATGTTCCCCTTCTGCGAGAAAGAAGACATCGGCGTCATCCCGTGGAGTCCGCTCGCACAAGGATACCTCACCCGCCCCCACGAAGAGATGACGGCGACGACCCGCGGCGAAGAGCTCACCGAGACGCACGAGGAATACCGGATGGGCGGCGGACCGGCCGTCAACGAGCGAGTTGAGGAACTCGCTTCGGAGAAGGGGGTGACGATGGCACAGCTCTCGCTGGCGTGGTTACTCCACCAGGACGTCGTTGATGCGCCGATCATCGGCACCACGAGTGTCGAACATCTCGAACAAGCCGTCGACGCACTCGATATCGACCTGACGGATTCAGAGCTAGAGTACTTGGAAGAACCGTACGAGCCCCTGCCGATTGCTGGCGCTCCTGTCCCTGGGTCGGAAGCCAACTAGAGCTCGGTGATCTGTGGCTTCAGTCACTCCATAATGAGAGAGAATACCCTACGTACTTCGGACGATTCGGAGATCGATAGAACGAGTCGGCGTAAACTGCTAGGGGCAGCTGTAGTGGCAGGAGGTGGCTTCCTTGCGGGATGTATACACCAGAGCGGGTCCGAGACGGAAGAGCAGAATACCCCCTCCCAAACTGCGGATGAGGACAGCGTACTGATCGTGTTTTTCTCTCGTACGGAAAACACCCAAGCTGTCGCTGAAATCATTCAGCAAGAAGTGGGTGGTGAGCTGTTCGAAGTGTTGCCGGCAGACCCGTACCCCGTCGATTACGACACGCTCGTCTCACAGGTAGACCAAGAAAACGAAGAGGGCTACACCCCGCCTCTCCAATGTAACGTGGAGAATATCGAGGCGTATGACACCGTATTTTTCGGTGCCCCGACGTGGGATATGCAGTTGCCACCGCCGATGAAGACCTTTCTGAGTGAACACGATTTGGGCGGGAAGACTGTGGTCCCGTTCAATACGAATGGTGGGTATGGCGTCGGGAGTAGCTTTCAAACGGTAGAAGATCGCTGTCCCGATGCCGACGTACGGGAGGGATTCTCTACTCGGGGTGGGTTGGAGAGAGATGGTGTGTACCTGGCAATCAAAGACGATCGGCGGGAGGAAGTCAGGGCGGAAGTGACTGACTGGTTACAGAGGATTCAGATGTAACCTCGGCCTTGCCGGTGCCGCGGCCGCACCTCTCTCATGGAATTGTTGCGTCACCGAAGTCGAACCGTTTCACCATCATACTCGAGAATATCCTTCGTGACAAGTCGCTCAATCGCGTCGTTGACGGCGTCTTCTTGATCGCCAGAAAGCGCCCGCACATTCGAGAGCGCCCGCTCTTGAATTGCTGCGACGCCGTTGATACCCTCGTCAACAGCCTTCAATACGGTGTATTCGATCTCGAATGCTGTCGCGAACGTTTCGATGTGGTCGATGAACGCATCCGGGAGCCCGGACAATGAGTTCACCGCCATTTCGATTGCGAATAGCGGGTGGGAGCGGTCACGGATCTGTCGTGCTTCAGTGGAGCCAGTATTGAACGGTCGCTGATCGTCAATCTCCGTCAGAATCACCTCATAGTCTAACCCACGCTGGGCATACGTTCGCATATCTTCGATGTCGCGGCGCCGGCCACTCCCCAGATCTCCGCCGGAGACCGCTTTTAGCAGAAACATATCCTCATCGGAGAGAATGTGTGCTGTTGCGTGACGGCCGGTCCAGAACTCTTCAGCCCGGTCGTGCATTCGGTCGGTGATCCACACTTTCCCGACGACCTGCCGTTCGAAGAGGTCAATCTGGAGTCCACGCTCTGCGTGATGCAGTTCGACGGTTTTCCCGACGCCCTCAAACGACTCTGTTGGCTCGCCGACCACTGAGAATCCCTTGGATGTGAGCGTCTGATAGACGTGTTCGAACTCAGATACCACCCCCAGCGCGAGGTCGATATCCTCCGTCTGGTCTTTCAACCCGTGAACTGTCATCGCCGATCCCCCAAGGAGATACACAGTTACGGACTCTGACAGCCAGCTGTCGAACTCTTCGAGAAACGCCCTGATTGCCTCGCTACCACTAAATACAGTCATGCGACTCCGTACTGCTCTTTGAGTGCCCTGAATTCTGCTTCACTCGGGAGGACGACAGGAAGGTCCTCAGCGATGTCGAACTCTCCTTGGAGTGGCCGATACATCGCAGTCACCGTAGACTCTAGACCGTACCACTGCGAAGTCCTTGTCAGCGTCTCTTGGTCGATGTCCGATGTCTCGATCAGGAGCATTGCATAACTGACGCGGCGGGACCCGCTATCGAGGACGAGCGTGTGGCACACTACGTCGGCAGGTGTGAGTTCCATGTCTGGAGCATACCAGAACGCGGGTTCGCCAGCGAGGAAAAATTGCAGGCCGTACTCGGCAAACCGAGCAAGCCCGGTCAGTTGCCAGTCGGTGGCGCCCTCGAGTGCCTCCGTATCCTCGGCTGTCTGCACGCGGACGAGTGCTCGCTTCGGATCACACCATTCGACGGTCGCACTCGGTGCAAGTCTTCGGACGCGCGACCGGTGCTCGTGCCGGACGACTGCACGAGCGAACGTCAGCAGCGGCGAGAGGTCCTCACTCAACGCGTACTCCGGGCCGGAGGGGGATAGCATCGCGCGATGCTTGAGCGGTGACAGCGCCTTGTGGACGCCTTGCCGAGTAATCTTGAGTCGCTCGGCAATCTCAGACACACGTCGGGGCTCGTCGAGATACCAGCATACCCGGAGTGTAGCCGGCGAGAGAAGGTCGGACCACTCGACGTGTCCGAGTTCGGATCGAAGGGCCCGGTACGCTTCGACGACCGGGTGGTCTGTGAGGGAGACCTCCCGCTGGTTGTTTGCTCCACGGTGTTCGGCGAGCAATCCCGATTCGAGTAGTTCGTCGAGTACGTCGTAGAGATGAGTCTGCGAATACTCGGTTTCCATCGCGAGATCAGCTGCTGTTGCTTCCCGGCCGGTGCTCAACGCGCCGATGACGGCGAGTCCGGCCTTAGTGAGCATCTGTGTCTACTGTAAGAACCATACCTATAAATACGTTTGCTGATTTAGGTTGACGACAATCGATTCAACAACGATTCGTCAATGCGATCTGCGACCGCAGTCTCCAATGATCTGTTGAGCTACTATCTGAATGCTGGAGCGAACATCGCTAAGCCAGATGTGACACCTCGTCTGGCTCATCGACATCGTCGAATTCGCCGCGTTCGACCGGCTCCCAGTCCTCATTTGACTTCGGACTCCACCAGTCGACCTCATAGTCGCCTGAGGCACCGAGGACCTTCACCCGCGCCGACCCATCCGGAAGATCGCGACGGAGCTTCTCGTCAACGTGGAGGTTCCACGTCGAATCAGTGTCGAAGCAGGCGAGGACGGCCTCCTCGTAGCCGCGTGTCTCCTGTGACTCTTGCAGTTTGACCTGCGTATTGCAGTTCTTGCAGAACACTCCCTCGAAGAGAATGTGACTGAACACTTCGTGCCCGCAGACCGGACACCAGAGGAACTCGAACAGTGCTTCGCTGTGGCGGTCGATGACTTCCAGACTCATCTATGGATTTGGCCCGATTGAGACGGGCCACCCATTCCGGCCCAAAATAAAGGTCACCGTAGATACGCACCCATCAATCAGCGCTCGGCGCCGTAGACGATTGCCGAGCAGCTTTCGTAGCCGCAGTCGTGGCAGTCGAACCAGCGCTGAACTTTCGCCCCGTCTGCTGACTTCTCACCGACGAGGATGTCCTCGTTCGGGCATTCGGGACAACTCAATTCGGGCGCTGGCCGCTTCCGGAGCTCGTCACGGAACGATTTTGCGTCCTTCGTCTCGTACCCCCGCGACCATACTGGGTAGCCGCCGACGAGGATTGCGCCACGCCACTTGTAGCGGTAGGAGTCTGGCGTTCTGTACAAGACAGCTCGAGCGCCAGTCTCGGTGTTCCGATACGCCAACGTTGGCGAGCGGCTCTCGCGTCGCCAGTTTGTGATTCTGGGCATTGTTTAGAAATGGACGTCCGCCGGAACGACCCAGAGGTCGTCACTCTCGTCGACGATGCGATCCAGCTGGCCCCGGTGGCGAATCCCGCAACCGTGTTGGTCGTACAGGAAAATCGAGGGACCGTCGTAGGCACCGACTTGATGGAAGGCATGCCGGGCGAGGTTCTCATCACGCATTATCTCATCATCGCTAAGCTCGTCGAGCGCCTCCTGTACTTGATTGAGATTCCGCTGGAACTCGCTATTCGTCGCGCCCCAACCGCGCTCCAGAAGCTCCTGGCCTTCGTCAGAGTCTACGCGCGCTGCAACTGGGAGGTCGCCCCAACGGGCTTTCCCTGCCACCGTGGTGCCTTCTTGATCGAACGTGACGAAGTAGTCGAATACGGCGCCAGCGTGCGGATTGGCTCCAACCAGCCGATCGAACACTGCTTTACCGGTGGCCACTGCGTCGTCTCGCGTCGATGCCTCTACCAGGGTGTAAATGACCATATGCATCGGTTTTCACCGTCGTCTGCCGACGCACGCGACTGCACACTGCCTCGCTACATGATGCGCCGGCACCCATCGCCGGCGCTCAAAAAAATAGTACTGACGATGCTGGCTAGACGTTCTCGAACTCCGACTGGCGGTCCTCTTCGTCGACGCTGATCGTCAGGTCCCCGGTTTCGTAATCGGCCTCGAACTCAACTGAGAACGTATCCGAGTTGTAGGCGGCGTGGTACGCACGATGTCGCTTGAGCGACCCGGTCGCCTTGAAGTGGAAGAAGGCAGCAGCTGTGTACGGCTTGCTTGCTGTTTCGACCTGTGCTTCGACTGCCGCCGGGAGTGCGATGTGCGGTGTGTCACTGTCGATTTCCGCGGCGAAGGATCGAGCTTCGTCTACGCTTGCTTGCGAATGTGCTGGTGTCTCACCGGTCAACACACTCACGGGTGTTTCCGTCTCATCTGTGAATAGCACGTCTTCGAAGGTACGAGTGCCAAGAATCGCGTCGGGGCTCAGCTTACAATCTTCAAATGGATCGTCGGCTAGTCCCTCAGTCATGGAATCATGAGCCCACGAAGGCTCAGTCCTTCCAGCCCCCGAAAAACAGCGGCTGTCCCGAATCAACTCACCTACTGGCCCATCGCCTCAGAACGCGTTAGATCGCAAAGATGGTTCTGCTCTTCAGTTCATGTGTCGACGAGGTGATCGGGCTCGATCCGCGACAACCGCATCGCGTTCCCGGTGACGCCGAGACTCATCCCCATATCACCGACGACAACCGCCAGCGCGACGCTCACGAGTCCCAGCGGTACGCCGAGCGCGAGCAGGAGCTTCACGCCGAGGCTGGCCCAGATGTTCTGCCGGATCACGCCGTTGGCCGTGTGCGACAGGTCGTACAGGTAGGGGAGCTTTCCGATGTCGTCGCCCATTAGTGCGATGTCGGCCGTCTCGAGGGCGGTGTCGGTGCCGGCCGCGCCCATCGCGACACCAACCTCGGCGGTCGCCAGCGCGGGCGCGTCGTTGATACCGTCGCCAACCATCGCCACCTCACCATACTCCGCCTGTAACTCCTCGACAGCGTCGACCTTGTCCTCGGGGAGGAGTTCGGCGCGGTACTCGTCGACGCCGACTTGCTCGGCGATGGCGCGGGCGGTGCCCTCGTTGTCGCCGGTCAGCATCACTACGCGCTCGACGCCCAGCTCGTGCAGGCGTTCGACGGCCCGCTTCGAGGCCGGGCGCACTTCGTCGGCGATGGCGATCGCACCCAGCAACTCCGACTCCGTCCCGACGAGGACGACCGTCTTGCCCTCACGCTCCAGTGAGGCGAGCGCGTCCTCGGCGAACGCCCCGTCGTTGGACGAACTAGCGTCTTCCGCCACAACGCCGCCGTCCGTCTCGCGGCGTGTCCGAGAGAGGTCGAAGCCCAGCTCCTCGAAGAGCGCCGGCTTGCCCGCGTAGTACGTCTCGCCGTTGATCTCCCCGCGGATGCCCTTCCCGGTGAGGCTCTCGAAGCCAGACAGGTCGGGGAAATCGTCCACGCTCGCCTCCTCAGCGCGGGCGAGAATAGCTGCGGCGATGGGGTGTTCGCTCCGCCGTTCCAACCCGGCGGCGCGACGGAGCAGATCGCCCTCCGTGGTATTACCGACCGGAACGACGTCGGTGACGGCGAGTTCGCCCTTGGTGAGCGTCCCGGTTTTGTCGAGGGCGACGGCGTCGACCTCGCCCATCGCTTCGAGGTAGTTGCCGCCCTTGATCAGGACGCCATTCTTCGCGGCGCTGGTGATGCCCGACACCACCGAGACGGGTGTGGAGATTACGAACGCACACGGGCAGGCGATCACCAGCAGGGTGAGCCCGCGGATGAACCACGTTTGCCAGTCGCCCGCGAAGGTGAACCCGTACCCGGCCACGTCCACCGACACCGGATCAGCGATAACCAGCGGCGGAATGGCGGCGGTCAGGATTGCCAGCACGACTACGAGGGGTGTGTAGTAGCCGGAGAAGCGGTCGACGAACTGCTCAGACTCGGTCTTCTTCGCCTGTGCGCCCTGGACCATCTCAATGATGCGCGAGAGCGTCGAGTCGCCCGCCGTCGACGTGACTTCGACTTCGAGGTAGCCCTCCTCGTTGATGGCGCCGGCGTACACCTCGTCGCCGGCTGTCTTGTCGACGGGGACGCTCTCGCCCGTGATCGGCGACTGGTCGACCGCGCTCTCGCCTTCGATGACCGTCCCGTCGAGCGGAATCTTGTCACCGGGGCGGACGACGACGGTCTCACCGACGTCGACCTCCTCGGCGGGAACGGTCACTTCCTCACCGTCGCGAAGGACGGTCGCCTCGTCGGGCGAGAGTTCCATCAGCTCGCGCAGGGAGTCCCGTGCTCTGTCCATCGCATAGTCCTCGAGTAGTTCGGCGATGCTGAACAGGACGGCCAGCGTGGCGGCCTCGACGAAGTAGCCGATACCGGTCGCCGCGATGATCGCCGTCCCCATCAGCAGGTCGATATCGAGGCTTCGGTTCTTCACGGAGTAGTACCCGCTACGGACGACCGGGATGCCGCTGGCGGCGACGGCGCCGAGGAACAGGACATCTGCGATGTGGAGCGGGTACTCGAGGACGCTCGCCACCGTGGCGTTCTGTCCGGTGAGGAAGAACTCAAAGAGGAGGCCGAGCGTGACGAACGCCGCGCCGAGCCACGTCTTCTTCGCGCGAGGACTCGTCCAGACTTCCGACGGTGGCGCGATGTCGACGCCGTCGGTCTCCTGGTTGCGCTCATCATCGCCCTCGGCGTCCGAGCCTCCAACAACCTCGTAGCCGGCGGCCTCAATCGCCTTGACCACGTCAGCTTCGCTAGTGCGATCAGGGTCGTACGTGACGTTGGCCGTGCCGGTGGTCGGCTGGAGCGTGGCGTCAGTAATGCCGTCGACACGCTGGAGGCTCTTGTCCACCTTTTGGGCGCAAGAGGGACAGTCCATCTCGGGAACGGCGAGGCGGGCGGTCAGCTCACGTCGCTGCCCGCCGCCGCTCGTTCCTCCTGCTGCGTCCGGATTCTCTGTCATCACGTCACGGTAGGAGCGGGAGTTCGATATGTCTTTATTGGAATATTCCAACTACGGCATTCAGTGGGATGCCAGCCGTTCTTCCGCTACCCGCTCGCCGGCGACATGTTGCTTCGCCAACTGTTCTTCCGCCCGACGGAGTCGGTAGGTGAGTGTTGACCGTGGCACGTCGAGATGCTCGGCGAGCTCGCCGACGTCGACCTCACGGGGTGATTCGTAGTAGCCGTGTTCGACCGCGGCCTGAAGCGCGGCCTCCTGGGCTGGCGGGAGGCCGCTCGGTGTCCCGTCGCGTCCCCTAGCTGATGTTGTGTCCGCTGTGCGGAGCATCTCCATCTGGGCGCACTCCCCGACGGCGACTTTGAGAGCGTCGAAGAACGCCGCCATGTCGCCCTCACCGGAGTGGATGAGTCGCCACGTGTAGTGGCGGCCCTCGTGACGAGTCTCGAACAGCACGCCGTCGCCGAGGTGGTCGCGAGCGATGTGGGGGACTGAGGCGCAGGTCGGAGTGCGCTCCCAATCTGAGTAGAGGATGAGCGCGTCGTCCGTGCGGTCGAGGACGCGGGTGGTCTGTGTGGCGCCGCAATCCTCAGTCGCCAGACAGTCGGCGTAGTAGTCGCCGGTGAGAAAGGCGTCCTCGATAGCGTCGAGCGCCTCAGGAGTTCCGGTAGCATGGTCGACCCGCCAGAGACGTTCGGCAGTGGCGTGCAGCGAGAGCGAGCGGACGCGGGCGTCGGAGTGGTCGGCGAGAGCGTCAGCCACCCTGTTACAGCCGGGCTCGTATTCGAGAGCGAAGACGAGTTCGCGCATACCCCGTCTAAGGCCTGCTACGACATAACCCATGGCCTGCAGCGTTGTCGACCAGTAGACCTCAGATTACGTCGTCAGGGTCGTGAACTTCCTGTATTCGCTGTGCTTCGGCCGCGTATTGCTCCTGGAGGTCGGGGTCATCGACCATGCCAAGATTGCCGGGTTCAGCATCGACTGCTGCTGTCGTATCTCGGACGTCGGTGAAGGACGTGAGTGCGCGTTCCTTCCGATAGTACTGTTCTCCATCGGGTGTTGCGTAGGTGAGGATGATCAGGTTCTGTTCGTCATCGGAGTACGTCCGTTCGACAAGCCAAACACGAACGTCATCTTCAGACTGATTTGACATACTTAGACATCCCCCGATATCCACTAAGGGATTGGTGTTACGACTTGCCGAGACTCGCTGTCTCGAAGGGTGATTCTCCGGTCGGAATGAGCAGGTCTTGTCGGTCTCCGACTCGTTCGGCCAGCTTCCGTTTCAGGTACTGTCTCGCCGTCGACGGCGTGAAGACGCCCTTGTCGAGCATATCGCCGACGACGTCTTTGAGGGCCGCAAACTGTCCCTGCAGGTGGCCGTCGCCGACCGGCTCGCCGTCGTACCAGCGCACCGTCGCGAGCGCGCCGTTCCCGACCGTCTCTCCCTGTTCGACCGTCTCCGAGTCGTACTGGAGCCCGAACCACAGCGTCCGATAGGCGGTCACCTCGAACGTCGTCGACACCACGAAGAACGCCTCGTGGTGGAGGTAGTCGAGGTGGTCAGCGACGATCTCGTCGAGGGTGAGCCCGGTGGCGCGGGGTTTCGGCTCGACGACTGTCGACGGTCGATCCTCGCCAGCGAGGTAGCCGTCGACCGCATCTGCCTCGAGGCCATCGGCCAGTTCCGCCAGCAGCTGTTTCGCCCACTTGGAGTCGGTGTCGTCGCCACCGAACGGCGACTCAACCGAGATTCGGTGCTTGAGCTTCAGGTTCGCTGCGCCCCAATGGCTGTAGTGCAGCGTGTACTGTCCGTCCGTGCGTTCGTACGCAACAAGTGCGCGATGTCCCATCGAGCAATTACCTCACAGGGCGACCGCGACTGGATCGCCCCGCACCCCTTCCGGGGGACGAACAACGCTACTCGTCGATCGTGTCGAGGGAACTGAGGTCCGCGTGGAGGACTTCGCCGTCGCGAACGACGTATCGCTTGGCCAAGACTGGGAAGCGGCACTTGGTGAACCCCGCCGTCTGGATATCGAACTCTTCGTCAGCTTCGAGGTGGTCGGCGAGTTCTCGCAGGAATTCGTGGGTCACGATCCCGCCCTCGTAGTCCGGGAGGCCGTTCTCCCGCGTCTCGTACACTTCGAAGTCGTCGTACCCCCAGATGGTGAGCTCTCCGTCTTCGGTCACCTCCCAGTTGAGCGTCCCGAAGCAGTAGCTCTCACAGAGCTTGCGGACTGCCTGCGGATCCGATACGATCGCGCCGGTCGACGTCGTCGCAGCTTGCAGTGTCGCCATGTCTGGACTTCACGGGGTCGCCCCCGCACCCCTGTCGGGGGCGATAAACCAACGTGAGAGCTGCCTCCCGAGGCATGGCCGGCGACGCCAGTTAGGAATCAGCGTGCGCGTCCGCCCTGGCTCCGTCGCCCGGCCGCGTGAGAAGACTCACCTCTTCCAAGAGGTCTCTCGCGGTCTCGACTCGCTCTCGATCCACGTCGTCCAATCGATCGAGGTCGAGTCGGTTGAGATTGCTGAGTATACGATGCATCCGGTACCCTTGTTTGAACTCTTGCTCCATCGGCAGCGCCTCACCACTCGCCGGCGCAGAAAGACGCCCCATCGAGACTGGCGTCGGGCTTGCAGGAATTCGCGGCCTTAACCAACGAACCTCGACGATACTCGCAAGCTGTTGGTTAATCGATGTCCAGCACTGGCCTTACTCGAGACTGGGTCCGTAGCGAGCTGAGCCACACACCCGGCACTCCCAGATCGGTTGGCCCGTCCACGCCGCATCCGGGACCGACTCGTGAGTCTTGAACCGATGGTCGGTCGCCCGTTCACAGGTTTGACAGTCGAGTTCCGGAGTCGTCGGTACCGACGACACCTGGCGATCAGCCGCAGCTTCGCCAGTAGATTCGGTCAGCGCTATCGCTGGAACCAGCCACACCGCATCGTCGGCGTCGTCGAGGACCGCGTCGAGACGCGACGCGTCGCGGATGCCGTCCCCACGCTGGTCGTAGAGCCGCGTCGGGGCCTGCTCCTGACGCCCCGACGCTTCCTGCCCGTACCACCCAGTCCGGTCATGGGCGACATTGAGAAGCCGCTCTCCCTCCTTTGCCGACATCTGTACCGCGTCAGGGAGTGCGGGCCATTGTTCAGCCAGCTGGCGCGCCGGCGCCTCGTCGAGGTCGTAGATAAGCGTACAGTCGTCGACGGCCGACTCCGCCTCGTTGGTGGAGAGGAGGTTCCCCGCGGCGCCGCCCTTCGCGACGGCGCCGTAGAACGTGGTCGACTCGACGACCAGGTGGACGATGCCGAGGCACGTTGTTGACGCTGTCTCGTCCGTGCTGGTGACGTCACTTTCGAGATGGTTAGTGAGACAGAACCGGCATTTCGTCTGGCCGTCTGGGACTGACGCCCCACAGGACCGGCACTCGCCGTCGGTTACCGTCGGCGCATCGGGGTAGCCAACAGTGCTTGTCGCGACACGTTGCCGCCGGGGGGCACCTTCACACCCGTCGTCCAGCCTCGTGTCCGGAATGTGGGACGCCTCGCCGGTCGGCCGCAGTTCCTCAAAATCAGAATATCGGTTGTGCATCGGTTGGCTCATAGCTTCTGTCGGTATCGCATTTCAACATCCGGACGCCTTCGCTCGCAACGTACTCTTGATTATACGAGAGGGTACAAACATATATGTGAGTTCAGCGCCAACACTGTCCCAAGAGGTGCCAAGCATGTCCGAGTCCTCACGAGACGGGGCCCAGTCGTGGACTGAATCGATGAGCGCCCGCGACCGTATTCGAGCGGTCGCCGAGACGCTTCGCGAACCGCGGTCGGTCAACTGGATTAGCGAACAGGCCGACGCTGCCTGGAGTACGACCAACGAGGAACTCCAGGATCTCATCGACCAGGGCCAGCTGCGCCGCGTCGAGGCCGGCGAGACCACGCGCTATCAGCCGGACTATACGCGCCTGCTCTTCGAGGAGATCCGTACGCTCATCGAGGAAAACGCGCGCGAGGAGCTACGCAACGAATTGGCCGCGATCACCGAGGAGATCGAGGAGTGGCAGGCGACCTACGACGTCGAGACGTGGGAGGAGCTCGAACAGTCACTCGCCGACGGTGATCTCGCAAGTGCTGAGCTTCGCGAGCGTCGTGACGTCATCGCGTTCTGGCGTGAGAACGAGGAGGATCGCCGCCTCATCAAGCACGCACTAGAACTCTACTCCGACGTCGAAGCCGCCCGCGAGCAGATGACCGACGTGGCTGACCGCGCCACGAGCTAATCCTCCTCTCTCACAGAATGATCTTTCTCGCCGGTCGCGACCGCTATACACAGCGGACTCTCCTCCGCGACGTTCACGACCGATTGACGAATCAAGCGGGGTGTGAGGATGTGCGCTATCGCCCGTCTCGACGTCGGCCCCGGTACGTTATCGGGGATGTCGAGCCGACGACGTTCTTGGGTGACTCTTCCGACGCGGCGACGGCACGACTGGAGATTCGGTTCTGGTACCCCGCTGGCGTCGACCACGAATACTACCGCATCAACTGGGTCGAACCGGACCGGAATCTGATGCTGGGCTTTCACCAGGACGCCGATCATCCGGATCTTGGATCCTGTCACATCCAACTCAATCACAAAGACGCGTCCGTCGATCGGCATAGCGCGTCGTTTCTCGATGCGCACCCACTTGCCGTCCTCGATGACCGACTCCAGCAGTTGCCGGCGGCGGTAGAGGCGATTCGCTGGGAGAATGGGATGCCCTCGCTCCCTACTTGGCCCGTCTAGACAGCGAGTTCACCGAGCGTCTCGTGATGCGTCCGGATGGTTGTTGGCGTGACGTTCCCGGACTCGGCGACATCACGTTGCGTCACCCACTTCCCCTGTTCTTGTCCCGCCTTGTAGAGGCAGGCCGCGGCGAACCCGGCCGGATGGACGCCCGTCGTGAGACCGCGCTCTTCAGCTTGTTCCGCGAGCGTTCGAGCCCGTTGTCGGATCTCGTCCGGACACTCGAGATCCGACGCGAGTCGCGGCACGAACATGCTGGGGGCGACGGGCTTGGCAGGGAGCCCCAGCTCTTCGTTCAGCGTTTTGTACGCGTTCGTGACCCGCGACTCCACAACTCGGGCCAGCTTGCTGATCTCGCCAAGCAGCCGCGAGAGGCCGTTGCACCGGCAGGCCCCGTAGACGCTGGCCGCAGCGATGGCCTCGATTGATCTGCCACGAAGCAGATTCTCGTTCTGAGCGCTCCGGAAGAGCTGACACGCCTGATCCCGAACCGACTCTGAGAGATCGAGCGCACTCGCAATTCTTCGTACTTCGCCTAGGCCGTGTGCGAGGTTTCGCTCGGCTTTAGACTGGAACCGACCGCGACGCTGTTCGCGCCGCATTCGGAATAGCTGCTGGTGCTTTTGCCCAGAGAGAGTGTTTCCGTTCGCATCTTTCCCGCGACCGATCTCCGTCGAGAGGCCTCGGTCATGACGTGCCGCAGTCAGTGGAGCGCCCGTCCGCTTTCGCTCGTGTTGGTCGTGGGTTCTCCATTCCGGACCGTGATCGATTCGCTGTTCGGCAATAACGAGTCCGCAGTCTTCACAGGTCGTTTCGACCGCGTTGGTAGTGACCCGGCCATCGCACTCCGGACATGGGTTCGTGCTGGAGTTTGTCTGGACGTCCTCGTCGAAGCTCGTTTCGTAGATTTCTCTAGTTGCCATCGGTTGTTTGTGAGGTGTATTGTCTACACCCCGCACCCCTCTCAGGGGGAGATAAACAGCCGCGGACGGAGCGGTGTGAGGATGTCTGCTGGGCTACTTGGGGAGGTCTCGGCGACCCGTCCACACGCACTCCCAGCAGGGAAAATCGTTGGACAGCCCATCACAATCGCACTGCGTTGTGTCTACGGTATCTGATTGGTCTCCTTGCCGCTCTCTATCCGTTACAACGTCGCTGTCGGTGATAGCTTGTACCTTCTTCACAATGTCTAGAACTTGTGGTCGAATAGCAACGGCAACTCGATGCTTACACGGACCAGCGTACACTGCGTCAGCGGGACATTCACAAGCTGCTGGAATACCGTCAACAACAGTGACGCGGTATTCATGATCTGCTGGATTTTGATGGCTCTCGTTCCGAACACGGATGTCACCATCTAGAAGTGAAAATTCGAAGGCTTCGTACTGAGCGCGTTTGAGTACACGATTCGTTGGTTCGAGACTGTCGAGTAGAGTTATCGCCATTATGTACCGCGGCGACAGGTGCGCCGCACCCTTCGGTGCGCAGATAAACTCCTAGTGACTCACAAGTTGATTTGTTGTCAAGGTTGTGGCTGCGCGCGCAGCGGAGTTCTCGTGAGCACCGCGAACGAGGGCACGTGAGACGAGCGAATGCGAGTCTCACGGAGCGAGCACGGAGCGGAGGGTGGGGAGGTGGGGCCTGGGTCGGTCCGGCACGTAGCAAAAAAGAGAGTCGCGACGACTGGCTATTCCCACCACCGACCGCGCTCGGGGAACATCACGGTGCTCCACCCAGTGACGGCTAGTGAGACGCGTCCTTCGTACCAGTTCCGTGCCGCTCCGTGAATTCGAACGCGCTCGCCTTCTTGGATCCACGGAGCATTTGAGGCCTCCCAGATCGTTACCCGTGTTTTGCCACTGTCGTCCGCGATCAGCCCAACTTGAGCGATGCTCGGATGGGAGGGATCCCACAATGTCTCGACCTGACCCTCAACACTCACCTCTTTGCGATTGACGTCCTCAAGCTTCCCGATGGGAACCACATGTCCCGGCGCTGTCTGTAACTCCTCGAACACCCCCACGACCGCGCTCATCAGGTCTTTCCCACCGACGACGGCTTCACCCAGCCGCCGACCAATCGCCGCTCGCGACCAGCCATCCAACTTCTCTGCCAGCCGCATCGACTGTGTGTTCACCGCCGCCAACTGCTCTTGCGTGAGTTCTACACGAGGATCGTCTCTCTCTGGGTCCATCCGCGGGTCCACGCTTGCCGCCCGCTTCTGGAACTTCACACGCCGTTCAGCACTCCGCTTCGCCGCGACATTTCGCGTCCGCTTTGCGCGCCCCTCCTGCTGACTGAGCTCCGCCTGAGCACTGATGCGTTCCAGTTCAGCCTCCCGCGCTCGAATGCGCTCTTCCTGTTCGAGGGTCTTTCCGAACATGTGATCCGGGCCTTCCTCGACGCGCGCGTCTGGGTGGTTAGAATCGACTTTCGCCTGTACCTCCATCTGTACCGTTGCCCGGAACTCCGGCGTCTCATCGACGACCTCGAAGCCATCTTCATCGACTTCCGCTTCGTCCGCGTTTTCGAATCCTTGTTCATCGACCGAAACTACTTGACTGGTAACGTTCTTACTTGACATTGGATCTCACTGATCCGAAGGCGCTCAGCGCCCGACACCGCGATGCTCCACCATCGCGGTTCTTCGACGACAACGCCCGACAGAACCATCTACGCGCTCTCGCTCGCGCCTTCGCGAGCGCCCTTGGGCGCGAGCGAGAGCGCCGAAGGAAGGTCACTCAACCAGCACCGCGCGCCGACCCGCCCGGAGCAAGCGTCCAGCGGAGTAAGCGTGAGGGGTGAGCAGCTACGCCGCGCAACCCCTCGGGCTTACCCGCTGGCGTCGAGGGCACATTTACTTTAGCCCGGAACGGGCGCTCGCGGTGCTGAGAGCGGCCGCATGCCCGGAATGGTCGGTCGCGAGCGACGCGGAGGGCGGTAGCGGCGAGCGGGGCGCGCCGTAGAGAAACACCCGGCCATCCGATTGTACTGCTGAACGAATGAACCACCCCTGGCGGACTGTAAGGGCGAGGTCGCTCGGCCAATCCCCGACTCCGTAAGCACCGCAGGCACGAGGAGCGCAGCGTGGGTCGCGGGATGCCGAGCGGCCGAGGGCTTTCTATTCGTTCTCGGCCACCACTAACCGTCTCGACGGAAGCATTATCGTGCACCGTCACGAACAATATAGTATGCACCACACACCCCCGGTGCAACGGGTGAACGTGCGGACGATGAGCGGTTGCTCTGTTCTTTCGTAGTTGGTAGCGGCGCCGGCGGGTGTATCGCCTTCTCATCGAGCAGCGACGCCGCTACCACCGAAACAAATGCAGACCACCGAGTACGAACTCCGCGATCGAATCGACCAGCTCACAAACTACCGTGGCGAGGGCACCGAGCTCATCACCGTGGCCGTCCCGCCAGACAAATCACTCCATGCGGTCCGTGAGCGCATTGACCGCGAATATGCACAGGCTGCGAACATCAAATCCGATCAGACACGAACTCACGTCCAGGACGCTCTCGGACGTATCCGACGCCTCCTCCAAGCGTACGAAGAGACACCACCAAGCGGCCTTGTCATCTACGCTGGTGTCGTCGACAGTGAGCTGCAGGATGCCGTCTTCGACGATCTCGACGTCCCCGTCGATGTCTCGCTGTACCGCTGTGCGGCTGAATTCGAGACTGCCCCTGTCGAGCAGGCGCTCACCCCGTCAGAGGTGTACGGTCTGGTCATCCTCGAACGGGGCCGTGCCGCCCTCGGTCGCCTCGCCGGCGAACGCATCGTTTCCAGTCGGACCTTCGAGAGCCAAGTGATGGGAAAATCCCGTGCTGGCGGTCAGAGTGCGCAGCGATTCGAACGCGAGCGAGACCGCCAGAAACACGAGTTCTTCGAGCAGGTCGCCGACGCTGCCGAGCAGACGTTCCTCGATGAGCCCACTGTCGATGGCGTCATCCTCGGCGGGACGACGATCACCGTCGACGAGTTCCAGCAGGGTGACTATCTCCACCACGAGTTGCGGGACCACATACTAGGTGTCTATCCGATTGAGTACGCAACCAAGCAGGGTCTCTCGCAGCTCGTTGAGCGCGCTGACGACGTACTGTCTGATGTTGAGCGCCGACGGGAACGGGAAGCCCTCGATCGGTTCTTCACGGCGCTGGGACAGGGTGGAGATGTCGCCTACGGAGCTGATGAAACGCAAACCGCCCTCGAGTATGGAGCAGTCGACGTCCTTCTCGTTTCTGACGGACGGCCACCAGCGGAGATTCGTGAGCTGGAGGAAGTGACGACCGACCAAGGCGGTGAGTGTCTCGTTGTGTCGACTGACACCGATCGAGGTGCCCAGTTCGATACTGCATTCGGAGGCCTTGGAGCGCTCCTCCGGTTCCGTATTAACTAAGCCGAGTTGTTTTGGACGCCATAGCTGTTCTAGCGTCCCAGTGTACGGGTTTGGAGGCAGTCATCGGTCGCATGAACAAGCTCGATCGGCGTAAACCGGGCGGGTGCGGTGTCGCTCTTGGAGACACGAATCGCTCACACCGATCTCAGCCGTCGTCCTGTGCGTTCAGTTCTGTCAGGAACTGGCCGGCTGCCGTCCCGATACGAACACCGTCGACGGTACGTACTGCAAGGTCGTGCGTGGCAGTCCGAAAGGGGTAGTGGTCGACGAGGATGCGACGGATGACGGTTCGGACGGGGTCGGTCCCGTATCTGTCGACGACAGTAGCCATCATCTCGTCGAGATGCGCGTCCCGGTGCTCCGTCCGGGGATGCTGTGCGCGTTCGAGCACGAGTTCGACTACATCGTCAACTGATGTGTGCTCGGGATTCTTGGTTCGTTCACGAACGTCGTAGAGAGCGTCGTTACCGGGCATTCCTGTTCACTTCGAAGTATCCTTTACGGTGTCAGGGCTCCTTGAGCAATGAGCGAGCTCGCTGCACGTAACTGTTCGCGCCCCAGCTACGGGCGTTGCTAATCTCATCGAGGAGCAGCCGCGCATCGGCAGCTGATAGGTGTTCGGTTCGAACGAGAACCGAGAGTAGCGTCGGTGTCGTGACGAGTCGGGTATCAGCGAGTGAGGCGTGGATCAAGCCAAGTTGGTTGAACTCGTCACAGAGGAAGAGCGCAGCATCGAGTTCGTTCGCGAGCGTGACCGCCGCGTTCTCACCATCATCGAGGGGGAACTCGGCATCGAGGTCGACCGACTGTGTCGTGAATGACTCTGCTTGGTCGAGTACGGCGGACGCGGCGTGTCCATGGACGTCATCGTAGGAGGCGATCTCTTGGAGTTCATCGATGACCGCTGTTGGGACGACGACCTCGTACCGGGAGAGACAGAGTGCGAGTGGATCGGGATCGTCGTCAGTAACGATCCCGAGACTCACGAGGGCGGAGGCGTCTGCGATAAGCCGCGACATCTATGCGTCGGCGACCTCGTCGATGAAGTCTTCGTCTAACTGCTGTTTCAACACTCGGAGGTTTGCTGCCTCCTCGGCGCCGACGAGTGCTTTGAGTTGATCGAAGGTGATCTCGTCGTCGTAATAGGCGGCGGCGATCTCTTGGGTGAGTGCGTCGTCGTGAGCGGCGTCTTGGAGGTACTCTCGAAGCGCGGTCACGAGGACGTCTGTTCGGTCTTCCCCGAGGACTGCGGCCAGTGCGTCGGCGCGGTCGATGAGCCGATTGGGGGCCCGAAACTGCACGCGCTTCTTATCGGTGCTCATGATGTGTACAATGTGAGCCAACGCACTTAGCCGTTTTCGTGTGTATGATGTGAGCCTCACTCGGCCGACCGTCACTCGGCCACGAGATGCTCCTTGAGATCACGTGTCCAGTACGTTGCGAGCCCCCCTGGACTACAGTGCTCGCACAGTTGCAACGGGCCTTCGAGATGCCCCAGTTCCACTCGGAACCGCGTCAGCGCTGCAAGCGCGTCGACGACGAGTCCACACCCGTCGCAGGCGTAGTGATCGCGCTCGTCGGGATTCGGCCCCGACTGGATCGCACAGTCGACGCAGATGGGGTGAGTAACCCGATCATCCTGACCCCACGTATGCGCCTCGCCAGCCTCGGCGCCGGGCGGAGTGTCGCAGAATGCACACCCCGTGAGCGTCTGCTGCATTACTCGGCCTCCTCGTCGGCATCGCAGGCGGCCGTCCAGCCACGGTGGAAGACGGCTAGCTGCGTCGGTGAGTCGAACGCAGTATCACTCGGTTCGTGAACGAGAACGCGGTCCTCGGGAACTGGAGTGACGACGTCCGCGTCGAGGAGCTCGTTGATCTGGCTCTGGGCCGTCGTGTCGTCAATGTCCGCCGTGTTGACGCCGTTGACGTCGCGGTCCTGTGCGAGGAGCTCAGTTTCGAACTGTTCATAGTCGGCACTCGTGTCGTCATGTGGATCGGGATCATCCATGGTGAATCACGCTGCGCACGTTGTCGCGCGCTGCACGCCTTCTGGCGCAGATAAACACTCCACGCGAGACCGCGGCCCTTACTCACTCCGAGGGATCGTAATCCGGTTTTCGATTCCGCCGACAACAAGCGTCAGCACGTCGTGATGGTCGGTTAACCACGAGGCGTCGTCACTGGATAGCAAAGTGGTCGTCAATAGCTACGGAGCCGCTGAGAGCCTGTTGACTCACCCGTCTTCGAGCGCGGCGTAGATCTCCGCATGGCGGCGTCCGTCAAGTTCCCCCATCTCGAGGGCGATCTGGTGGCGTTCAGCGTCGCTCTCGGCCGCCTGATACTGCTCGTACAGTCGGCGGACTTCTTCATCGACCGTCGCCGAGGAATCGGTGCTGGACGCCATCTCTGTATCGAACGTACTCATTGTGTCCCTTTATCAGTGGCGACGAGCTGGTTGATGCGTCGCCACTCGAAGTACGCGTTGTTGCGCTCGTAGGTGGCCGGATGGCCGTCATGGCGTATGACGATGCCGAGTTCTCCGAACCAGCTGAGGTATTTCCGGGCTGTCTTCGGGTCACACTCTGCTCGTTCGGCGATCGCGCTTGCCGTCGTCGGCTCCCGGGTCTGCAGGATGGTGCCGTAGATGCGTAGTTCGACGTCGTCCTCGCTAAATTGGTCCTCGAAAGAAGGGGGACCGTCCGTGGACGCTGTGTCGGGCATACGTATTCTTGCGGGGCTACGAATATCGTTCTTACTTCGAGGAAGAGTTCCCCGTCAAGTGAGGCGTACTGGGTGCCGCCTGGTTGGCTTCGAATGGAGCACGATATTAACCAACACTAGACCCGATCCCAGGAGGTTGTTGGTTAACTCAGGTTCGGTCAGCGCATCTGGAGCTTTCGAGCCGGTTTGACGCTGAACGTATCTGGGTTGTTGACTGGCACGTCGTGACTGCGATCAGTTGCCTGGGACGACGGCCGAGTGAGCCGGGTGATGAGATCCTCACGAACAGCCCGCCGACTGACCGTGGACTCGTGCCACCCAAGTCGTTCATAGTAGTGCCGTTTCCGGAACATCTCGCCGTTGTCGTCGATGGGGATGAACTGCGTTCGCTTCGCTCCCCATACGTTCGTAGAGACGTACTCCGCACCAACCTCTTCGTGGGTAAGTTCCACGAGGACACACTCGACGAATGAGACGATTGAGAGCTGACTTCTCTCGTTGGGAACCGTCAGTTCGAGATCCGCCCACGGCGCATCGCTTGATTGTTCTATCTGTTCGCTACGTAGCCGCGATTGCTGTCGCTCGTGTTCTGAAGACATCGTAGTTCAGTGGGCGCTCACTGCGCCCCTCACCCCTCTTGGGGGTGAGAAAATCCACCGCGAATCGCGTCACCATTCAATGAGTGTCTTCTGATATGTTTGCTATAGACATTCGTCGTTTGCTGGCCCCTCGGCCAGAGAGAGCCAGCGGCGTTTGTACCAGTGTACCCTAGCCTTCCTTTGGAATATTTTGGAGGTGCAAAGGGTATCAAAACAGCCTCAGATTCAACAATAGGTCCGTCGGGCTGTTTTTAGGCGGTGGAACTGTCCTCGACGAACTTCAAACTCGGCTTTCCGGGGTAATTGTGCTTGACGAGGTGTTGAGGGCCTCGAATTCGAAGGAATCAGTATCACATATTCGCCGCACTCGCCGCCGACGAATCTCAGCAGCTAACGATGGTTAGCTTCGACTCGTGGAAAATTCACCCCTTATCGGTCGAATATTGGGGATGTAAGCTCTAAAAAGTGCGTGACGGAGATTCTTAACTCCCCGGACAACCTCTCCGATAGAAATATCAAAACGATGGTGGTTCTCTCATAGGCGCCGAAAAAAGAATCGCCGGATTAGCTAGTTCAAGACAACGGCCAGTTCTCCTTGAGGTTCATTTTTGGTTAGTCTGAGAAGCTCGCGTTCAGGACCGGCGAAGAGTGAATTGCAGGTTTTACTCGATCCGCTTCTATCTCGGTCATTGGATTTCTGGATCTGTATCTAGAGTATGATAATAGTAGGAGGCAGATCTGTCTCTCGGAGTCTATCTCCTCGAACTATACCCACAAGTAAGCCAGCATTTGGATAATGTATGTGAATAATAACTATTGGCACACGTGTTCTATCTACTGGTCATGGGCGACCAGTTTCCACCGGTTACTCGTCGAGAGCTAATTGCGATCACCGGTGGATCCGCCCTGGCTGGATGCTCAATAATGAATCCTGGAACGCGACATCCTCAACGAGACACCACACAACGGGATGACCAACAGGCGGAGACCGTTCGGGCTTTCGTCGGGTCGTATCACTGGGGATACTTCATTTTGGACGAGGACGGCGCGGAAATAGACCAACTAACGCTTTCACCTGGCGGCGAACTACGGCTCACCCTCTTCAACGTCGAAGCAGATGCCGCGATCGACGCACTCCCGCAAGCAGTTCGTACGAACATCCCAAGCCCTGAGGAACGAGCTCAGCGCAACGAACAGGCCATCCCCGTTCCCCAGGGGACGACCCTCGAAACCCTACACGACGCGGCCGAAGCCGCATATCCAGACCACAGTCTCGTCCTCCTAGGCGACGAGTATATGTGGAGCAGGCCTGGTGGCCCGGGACAGGGACAGGGGAGTGGTGTTCCAGTCGGTCCGTGGGGAGGTCACCACGGGCCCCACGGTGGTCCATATGGCCCAGGAGGCGGCCCATACGGCCCAGGACAGGGGCCCGGTAGTCCATATGGCCCCGGAATGGGCGAATATGGCCCCGGGATGATGCCAGGGTACGGTCCTGGAATGGGCGGGTATGGCTGGGGAAGCGGGTACGGCGGAACGCTCGCACCACCGGTATACCTCTGGCATCACTCGACGGTGCCAAGCGAACTTGGATTCGTCGTAAACACCACCGGGTCGTTCGGATTCGTGTGTACGGTCTACTGCGGCTACGGTCATCCGTACATGGCCGAACAGAGTCGCGTCGTCGTAACTGAAAACTGAGAGTCATGAAAACAGCTGTTTCCGGCAGCCCAGCGCGTGGTCCCTACTACAGACCAGATATTCGAATAGTACCTCGCACGATGGACTGCCTGCCACCACGCTTCTTGCTCGAACAGGAAAACAATGTCATCAAAAGTGGCACCCTCCAGAGCTAGAATTCCTCTCCCGTAGAACCGTCTTCATCCAGTTGGTCGTACATTTCGTCTGGGAATGGGAGACTTCCCCAGATGGAGTATTGACACTGCTCCTGCCCGATGCAGTACCGCTGTATATCGTCGTTGTCGCAGTTCATCGGAAGCGGGGTGTCGCCACCAATCGTATTCGAGAATTCGTAGCGAATCTGGTAGTCGGTGACCTGTTCGTCGTACCACGGCCATCGTGAGAAGATGTCCTTGAGATCCGCGACAATTGTCTCGAGGTCACTGTCTTGGTACTGGGGCAGCCACATCACCATCCGGGCGAAGTTGTACAGGTCCTTTCGGACCGGCTTCTTCTCGTGGAGGCGCTCGGCCATGTTCGCCATACAGGGGAGCTCGAACAGATCTTCGATCGACTCGACGTCAAGAGGCTGGACGCCACGCGAAGACTCCTGAATCCGATAGTGGTTCGTATTTCCGTGCTGTCGGATCGTGAGATTCCGATGGTCGCGCTGGGATGCAAGGAGATTCCCAAGACTCCGAGGACTCGAGATACGATTACACACGTCTCGCTTCCAGTCCGCTTCTGGGTCGTACGCCTCTACTGCTTCAAACAGCTCCTTCGCCGAGTGGAACTCCCCCAGTGAGACGACCTCATCTGGAACGTCTCGAATCGCGTCCCGGAGCACACGGATGGTCCGCTCACCGGGGTTCCAATCTCGCCAGATTCGTTCGTGGTGTCCCGTCTCGATGAAGCGATCGATGCGCTTTGTGATGCCCGACTCATTCGTGCTCAGCCACGTCAGCTGGTCTTCTGAGAGATTCTCCTCCTGGACTCGCAGGAGCTTCTTGAACGCACGTCTGGCGTACTCACGATACTTCGTGTCGAAATCACCGACCGGTACGTAGAGGCAGTTGTCCTTGATGCGAGTGAGCAGTTCTCCGGTCTCTCCTGGCTCGGTGTCGGCGTGAACGAGACAGTCCCTCGATGCTGCGGCCATCGGGATTTCGAGATACAACCCTTCACCAAACTCGGGCATCTCCTTGATCCCTGTACAAACGCGACCAGGGTGCGGACCATCCTCTCCGGGCCCTTTCGCGTATAGCACTTCTGCGATATCCTGTTGAAGACTCCCGTCACCGAATTCTCGAAGAAGGGACGCGAGGTTATTGACATAGAGCTCGCGAATATCGTAGAGAACCTGTACCTTTCGCGGCGGAGCGTGCTCGAACTTCGGGTGTACTTTGACGCAGATCGCACTCAACGTCGCGAGGACGGCGAGCGTTCCCGGTTCGTCGACGAACGGCTCCTCAGCGGCATTGGCCCTGACGTCTTCTTTGAACGCCGCTGTCCCGAACCGCTCGAGGTCGTTTAACAGATCGTCTGGTTGGTCTTCGCCGTCGATGATGTATCGATTGTAGCCTCGCGTGAACAGCTGGTTGATTCGGGTCGTGCCGTATTCGAGTGGGAGCGTCGCAACGCGATAGGCGGTACGCTCGTCCTCGACAGGCGTCGACTGACTCATGACTGGAGCACCTCCGGTGTCGCAGACTGAACGTCGAAGGTCGGGCTCTCAATCGGCATGACGATGCTACAGACGTCAGCGTGCAACGAGTAGGGGAGCCGGGCGACTCGACGACGGTCGGCGGTTACCACTGGGTCGATAGGGATCTCGTAGGTGTCTTGTAGAAGGTCGTTCAGCACTTCTCGACTCTTGGCGTCGTACCGATGGGATGGATCACTGTCGAGGAGGTAGACGTGGACGCCTTGGCCGCTGTACACCACCATCGTCTCCTCGGCGTTGAAGTCGTCCTCGAAGATATCTCGCACCTCGAAGCCGTACTCGATGGCCCGTTCGATATCCTCAAAGGCATACGGATACCCCTTGGGAGCGGCGTCGAGGATTCCTGTGGCGTTGAGGAGCGTATCATCGTCCCAGTCGTCGACGTCCTCCGAGACCGTATCCGCTGCTCGGTTCCTGGCGATATCCTTCGCATCGATGTCGACGAGGAGGACCCAGGGTCGCTCCCAGTGATCCAGCGCGTAATAGACTGCATCAGGACACGGGTCTGGTTTGTCAAGCAGGTCTGGATCTGCGAGCGCGAAGTTACTCCGACCGAGTGGATCATTCCGTGCTGGATGCTGGATGAATTCGATGACGTCGTCGAACTCCTGAAACGCTGCAGTGGTCCGCTCTCCGGAGGTGTTCGTCTGCCACGTATCTCGCCGAATAAAGTCCTTGTCTGGGACTCCGTCTTTCCGTACTGGGTGGGGTTCCCGAAACGCGAGTGCGTACTGTTTCGGTCCCATCGCTGTGATGAACGACGGGAGCTCGTCACGGTATGAGGGAAACTCCTCGGCGTAGTACCTGTAGATCTCTTCACGAGTCGCTTGTCGCCAATTCATTTGTTGAACTCTTGGTCGAGTTTGTTGAAGCTCCGAATCGTCGTCAGCCCAGCTGCGTCGAACGATTCAACGGCCGATCGAATATCCGAGAACGACCGGGCCGCACGCCCGCTCACACTGCTCTCAATTCGATTAGCCTCAGAAAGACAGTCCAGCACTTCGACGGCTGTCTCGCGTCTGTTAAACGCCCAGACAGCGTTCGCATCCACTGCACTCTGCTTGTCGTAGTCGTTGACCGGCGCGTGTTTGTTGTTACTCGCGAGTTCAGCTTCACCGACCCACACGAGTTCTCCGTCAGCATCAAGACCGGCAACATCGAACACCGTCTCCTCATCGTACTCATAGTAGGATTCGACCTGTGCGACGTCTTCGTGGGAGTCTAACCACAGTTCGAGCAGCTTCACACCAACCTTGTGCGGCGTCTTTTCCCCGATATCTCCCTGACCAGGACCGACCTTGAGTTTCTGGCCGAGCAGTTCTCGCCCTGCCGGGAGTACGGTGTAGTACTTCCGACCACACGCTCGTCCTTCCTCCAACAGGTCTTGATCGACGAGCCGTTGTACGTTGAGGTTGTCAAAGTCGTTCTTGAACGCACTCATTGAATCCAAGAGTCCATGATTCGGTGCATCACCATTCATCACGTCAAGGATGCGGGTCAGGAAGCGGATGTCGTCGTAAGTAAGCCCGAGCCGTCGAAGCTCGTCATCCGGGACGGTTACACCACCAGCCTGTACTGGTAACGATCCGTTCTCGTCGACAGCTGTCTCCTCCTCTTCACCGACTAGCTCTTCTGGCTCAGTTGACTCAGGATCCCCAAAGAGCGGGTTGGTGGTATTCTTGTCTCTCCGTTCGTTTCTTTCGTTCCGTTCGTTTCCTTCGTTCTCTTCGTCGGCTGCTGAACCACTGGTTGCCTGTCCGATGAACGACGACTGTGTCGTGTCCACAGGACTAGTCGATTCTGTGGATGTCGACCGTTCACCCTTCGGTCTACTTCCCCATCCCTCGGTGTCTCCGGCCTCTGATTCGTTAGTGGCCTCAGCAAGCCCATACTGGGTCTGTGTCCGCTCGGACAGTCGGGGGAGGGCCACGGTCTCGAAGTGGTCCTCCTGTTCGATAGAAAGCGGCTCGTCGCTCTCTGGATGACCAGCTGCTATCGGGAGCGGCTTCACAGAGAACGGGGCTGGCCCCGTCTCCCCGAATGACGGGCTGGGGAGTTGTGCAATCCATTCCCCGCTGGGGAGCGTGTTGATCCGATTTCGCAGGTCAGTCGGACTCAAGTCTTCGTGGGCCAGTGACTCGGCGAGGTCGCGCTCGATGGAGATGTTCCCGATGAGCTTCGTCTTGATGTTGTTGAGGACCTCGTTGTAGGCGCGCTCGCTTCGATTCCTGACTTGCTCGGGAAACTGCATCACTAGTCCCATGCTCAGGCCAAAGGACCGACCTTGGGGAAGCAACTGCTCGGAAACGAGTTTCGTTGAGGCGACGGGAGCCGCCTCCTCAATGATGAGGTTGGTAAGCTTCTCGTAGTCTGTCTTCCCGTCACGTCGACGCACCTGTACCGCGTCCCAGAGGTTACTCAACAGGAGAAGTGTGATTGCTCGCTGTGCCTCCGGACGGAGATCACCCAGGTCGAACAGGATCGTGGCATCTTCGTCGAGGAACTCGCGGAAGTCGAATCGGTTGTCGACGTATTCGCCATCATCGCCCTGTTCCGGAACGTGACTGAAGATACGACGCAGGTGTGCGTCCTCTCTGAGTTTGTCGAGACGGTTTCCGACGGCGTCCATCGATACCTGGAATCGACGGTCATCCTTCTCGAAGTGGCGCGTCAGCGACTCCTCGACATTTTGGTTCTCAGCAGCGACCGGAGGGACTGTCCGCTCGCGTTGCATCTGGAGTGCAGCCGCAAAGAGATCATCGAGGCCGAAGGCGTCACTACCGTATTCCTCGTCGAAGAGCGCCTTGATGAGGTAGCTGAGGATCTCGTTCGCGACAAACGCTTGTCCGTACTGTTCGCGGCCCATGACCATCCGCATGATGTCGTGGAAGTGGTCGACCTTGTCCTGAATCGCGTCTTCACGATTTTGTCCGGCCTTGAGCGCAGGCCGGATGTCGAAGAAGGAGAACGCAGGGACCGTCTCCGGGACGCGGAACTGGTAGACGTCGTCCACCCCGTTGAAGCGCTCGTAGTGGCAGCGAAGGTAATTCGCGCACATACCGTCGCCTTTCGGATCGACGATCACGACGGGTCCGCCAGTCGTCTCCCGGAGAGACAGCGCGTCGTTGATGATTGCCTTCGATTTTCCGCCGCCGGTCGAGGCGAACCGGCCGTAGTGCGTCGTCAGGAGATTCGGTGGAATCCGAATCGGGTCCGGTTGGGGAGATCCGTTCTCATCGAGTGCATACCCGATCGCCATTCCCTCTTGGAACTGTTGAACTAGATCTGGATTGGGCCACGGAAGCGGGTTCCGGCTTTGCTGTTCAGCGCGTGTCCCGCGTGTTCCCTCAACTGTGAGTTGCTCGGAGGATGGGACGAGCACAAAGTTCGCGAGTTCCGTCCCACAGAGGACGAAATCCGGTCGGGTCTTGCCTCGACCGCTCGTCATCTCTCGGTCAAGCAACTGCTGGAGAGCTGTCTGAGCGTTCTTCGCCTTCGTCTTTTCTCGGAAGCCGCCAGCACGGAGTCGGTCCCCTTCGACTTCGTAATAGGGGCCGTCGATTGGGTCGAACACGGGACGAAGCGCGTTCATCTGGGCCGCGAGGTCGTCGCGGCCTTCATCCCCTGTTGGAACGCCGACTGCTCTAATGTTGGCAGTGAACGACCGCTTGGGGTTCTTCGCGTCGATATACTCGATGCGCTTGGCGACTGATTCGCTGAGCTGTTTCTCGTCGCGATTGCCCCGCCGATCTTCGACCTCCAGGAAGGAGCCAACAATCTCCTGGAAGAAGGTGTCCCGCCCGTCGACGAGATCCTCCTTTCTGATCTCGGCGTCGGACTGCCAGCTTGTCCGTCGCTGAAACACAACCTGAAACGCTACTGGTGACGCCGCCTCCATCAGGTGGTCGACGAGTGACGCAAGAGTCGCACCGGGCTGGTCGATAGCAGCCAACCCGTCGTCTTCGTCCTCGGAGGCGAAGGGCGTCAACGACGTCATCCAGTCTTTCTTTCGGGTGGCTGAACCAGACCAGCGTACGCCGACTGGCGAGACGGCGTCGACGGTGGGCCGAGCGAGTATCGTTCCCTCGGCCGTCTCGGTCGGCTTTTCGAGTATCGTCAGTGGCCCCTCGTCCGGAACTGCATTTGGAGATCTAAGCTCAAGCGCCGTCTCCCCAATCTCGACGAAGTGGCCATGGGACGAATCGACTGTGGCACCACCATCTGCAAGGGAGGATGCTTCGGTCGTTGGTGTCTGGTCTTGGTCACGCTCCTCGCTGTCAAGTTCGTGCTGCTCGTCGGTACTAAATTCGTACTGTAGATGCCCTGCTTCGTAGTGTTTAACGAACTCTGCTGGTGTGAATTCGACTGGCTGAATGAGCCGTGAAGCGACGTCGACGTCGACGCGTTCGATGTCGAATGTCTCGGGATAGATCGAGCGAAGGCGTTTTTCGAGTGTGTCGAGATGCTCGTCGGCGCCGTAGAAGAACTCAACAGGGTCGTCCGCTCCCTCAGATAGTGCGAGAAACTCGAACCGAAGCGGTGTCTTACTGTGGAGTGGGTTCAGCTTCTGCACGAGTCCAGTTGACTCCGCCGTCGTCAGTTTGTGCAGGCTTTCGAGGACTCGAGGGATTCCCTCGGGATCCAGGCCTTCTGATGTTGGCGTGACTCGGAGATACTCACGCATCGTCTTCCCCCTCCATTGAACCGCCGTCAGGCTTGGCGGAGATGGATTCCGCGTCACTCGACTGTCCGTCAGTCGTTTGCTCTTCCAGCTTCTCTCGGAACTCCTGCACGTCCGTATCAACTGCACCTTCACCCGCGCCGGGGAGCGAAGAACGGCGCTGCTCGGTTGGATCGAAGTCGATGACCTGCTTCTCCTTGGGCATCGCCTCAACCTTGATGCCGCGCCATTCTCCGTCGACGCCGACGAGCGCCTCGGAGAAGCCAGCGTCCTCGTTCCCGGGGACCGCGTCCTGCACGTAGCGCATCTGGGCGTAATTCAGCCCGAACTCGTCGGCCCATTGGTCGTCCATCCCGTCCAGGCGATGGAACTGCTTGACGGCACACTGGTCGAGGATGGCTTCGGACTCGGCGTGCTCGAAGAACTCGTCGACGGTCTGGGTGACGAGCCGGATCGAGAGATCGTGGTGGCGGTGATGTCGGAACACCGTCTCTAAGAATGCCAGACTCGCGGCGTCCTGCATTATGTAGCGCGCCTCGTCGATGACGAACACGACCTCCTTGTCCGTCTCTTTCGCCCGCTCGTACACGAGCGAGATGAGCAACTGCATCGTCAGCGCCGTACTGCTATCGACGCTACCTTCCTGCTGGGCGAGATCGAGATAGATGACCTTCTCGTTACGGATATCGAACTCTGAGGACTTCCCGAGATTAGCGTGGCGACCCTCTCCCTCGAAGGGCCGAAGCTGGTCCAGCAGCCACGTCGCGTCCTCGCGAATCTTCCCAGCCTCCTCGTCGGAACGAACGACGAACTCCTCGGGGTCGTCGACCATGTCCTCGAAGACGTCCATCATGTCCCGGATGGTCGGGCTGGGGTTGCCGTGCGTCGAGATGTCGTCGGTGATGTCGTTGCGCTTGTAGGCGCGCTTGAGGCCGAGTTCGAGCGTCGTCCGACGATCACCGAGCGAGATACCGCGCAGTGCGAAGAAGTTCGTCAGGAAGCTCATTGCGTCGTCGAGCTTCTCGTTGAACGGGCTCGCGTCCTCACCCATCGCCCGCTGGACGTGGTCGGGTGTCTGGCGAATCTCCAGGGGATTCAGACCGAGCGTCCCACCGACGGTGATGCGTTTTGCACCGAGTGCTTCGGAGACGCCCGCCCAGTTGTTGAGCGGTTCGAGAATAATGCCGATGCGATCCTTGCTCTGCTCGATCGAGCGAATGAAGTTCTGTTTCGAGCCGAACGACTTCCCAGACCCAGTATCGCCAACGGTGAACATCGCATACCCGTTGTCACGGGCAAACGGGTCGATGACGACGGGGCTCTGGTTGTCCTTGTGGATGCCGAACTCGACCCCGCCCTCTTCGAGAATAGTCGCGTTATGCGGTGACGAGAGGAGTGCACCAACTGCTCCACCGAGGGCAATGGATTCGCGGCTAAACACGTTGTCTCCAATGGGGGCAGCTGACTGGAGCGCAAGGTCTTGCCGGCAGATCGCGGTCTTCGGTGTGAGGTTCGCCGGGTCGTCGCGGAGAGCGCTCTTGACCTTCTGGACTGAGTCCCTGAGGTCGTCCTTGTTGTTGGCGCGAACCGTGATGAACATCCCCTGGTCGAAAACGTTCGCACCACTCTCGACGGCCTTGTACGTCGCAGCGGCTTCGTTCGCTCGCTCCTGAAGGTACGCACTTCGAACGCTCTGTTCCAGATCGGCGTCAACTTGGAGGTCGTCAGCGATGTCCTGCAGTTCGTCCCGCGCTCGCTGCTGGTTTTTTGGCGTAATGTGCGCTGTGAGGTCGAATTCGACGTCGGTCAGCTCGAAGAGGTCGCTCAGATAGCCGTCGTTCGGGTAGTCGGCATAATCCGTGATGTAGAGCGTCGTCGTCCACTGCTCGCCAACGCGTGCGGCTCGTGTCTCCCACTCGATGGCTGCTGGCGCAGTCACCGTCTTGTGAGACTCGGAGATGTCGTCAAGGAGTTGGCCTTCTACATGACCCTCCTCGAGCGTCTCCTCGTCGAGGACATCCGAGAAGTCGACTTCGGGTTCGTCATCGGCAGTGTGACGGTCCCAGAGGAGTTTACCGATGACTCCGAGGGCCACAACCAACAGGAGATAAATCGCCGCACCTTCGGGTGACGTGGGGTTCAGTAGCCACTCAGTGGGCTGGGCGAGAGGCCCGCCGCTCGCTTGGAGGACGACGTTATACATCGGTCTCATCCTCCCGGCGCGAGTGGCCGATGATCGGTTGCTCGCGAACGACGCAGTCTGCGTCGTCGTAGTCGTGCTCTCGTCCGTTCCAGAAGTCCATGTTCAGAACGAACAGTTCGACCGTACTGAGTCGACGAGCAGACCAGCCGGACGCCTGCTGGATGAACTCGGCGCGAACGTCGTTGACGCGGCTGTCGAGCTTCTCGAACATTTGGGCACGGCGTTCGACATCGGTGAGATCCTCGCGTCGCGTCACAAAGAGATTGAACAGGAACCCGATGATGGGAAACTTGGTCAGTTTCTCGGCAGGCGTCCCCTCGTCTCGGAAGCGGTCGTAGACTTCGAGCGGCGTGACCTCGACCCCAAGGTAGTATCGCATCTGTTGGATGCCACGGTCACGCATCTCTCTGGGGCGTGTTTCTTGATATTCTTCGAGAAGTCCCCGGAAGATCGGATTTGCCGTGACGTCTTCGTCGGTAAGCCGTTCCTCGATCGTCTGGGTGATTTGCTCGACCGGGAATGAACGGGTTGTCGCGTGGAATTTGAGCTTCGAGTCGAGTTCCTTGTTAGCAAAGTCTTCGCCCGCGTTCTGGAGCTGGGCCCAGTCGTTGGACATCGCGAAGTCCATGTTCCCCGGGTTGATCTCGATGAAGGCCTCCATCGTGCCGTCCTCCCGTTGGATCGCCCCAGCACCGGGCCACGCCCGCTTGATGTTCGTAAGGTCTTGCGTTCGCTCGTCCGGTTTGAACGGCGTGTAGTTTGCGAACCCACCTTCGTTTCGTTCGGTCTCGTTCGTGGTACTGTCGGCTGCTTCTGGGGCACTGAAGGTGACTCGCGGGCGCTTCGCGTATCGATAGACGTCCTTCGTCCACGTCCACGCGTTCAGGTGGTCGGGAGAGACGTAGATGACGGCGACACCAAACCCGAGTCCGCCAGCCACGAACGGGAGGGCAAGCGATTCAACGCCAGTGAGACTCGCGATGAAGAGCCCGATAATCGGGAAGGCGATGAGTACGCCGACGTCCCCCTCCTCGATGTTGAGGTAAGGGATACGACTCTCCTCGCCAAACTGGTTCATGATACGCCGTGCTGCCGCGTCTGGATCTGTAGACATTAGTGAATACCTCGATCGTACTCCATTCCGTACTTGTCACTCGCTGCGTCTGCGGTGGCCCCACCGGGATCATTCTCGGTTCGACGGTACGATGGAGATCCGTCCTCAGTTCCGTGGTCGCCTCGAGCTGCTGCTTTCTGTGCGATGGCTTGGCCAGCTGCTGCTTTCGGTCCCCACCGTGCTGCTGTCGTCGCGACACCCGCACCGCCAACGTAAGCGCCAGCCGCGACACCGCCGATGAGAGCTGCTCCTTTCGTCGCACCTCCGACAACCCTGGCTGTCAGCGGAGTCGCGTACTTGAACGTCTTCCAAGTGATATAGAGCGCAACCAGTGGGAGTGAGACAGCGACGAAGAACTTGAGGAATGCAGTCTGTGGTGTGAGGGTCCCCCCGCCGTATAGCAGATCATATCCTTTGAACACTATCGCGGCTGGAAGGGGCAGGACAGCAAGGGGGACAAACCGCCTACAGAACCCCATCGAAATGTCAGACACAACAGGGATATTCCCATATCCGATAGCAATCGCAATCGGCATCCCGTAGAGATATACGTAGAGGAGGACCTCGCGGATGTAAAACAGAGCGTTCAATGCCCACATCGAGATACCTCCAATTAGCGCAAATAACAGTGATAACCCCGGGTTGGTCAGTGTTACACCGAGGAACCCCAACATAGCATTTCGAAGCGAAGCCATACCGGGCATCAGAGCAATTGAGAAACCATCGACAACGTAGAGCGAAAGGACACCGAGCCAATACCAGACGATTATCAGAAACGCACCAACCCACGCGGTTTTCTTTGTCTTCCTCGCTTCATATGTGCTACCGATATTGAATATTCGAATGGTGTGACGCCCTTGTACACTCATTACGAGTAGAAGCAACGCGATGAGCATTATTTCGCCACCGACGAGTGTATCTTGAATCGCTGACCAGGGTACATTCGTCGGCTCCCCGAAAACGAATGGTCCATTTGTCTGAGGGGTAGGAGTTCCGAACATCTCCTCAGTGAGAGTATTGTATCCTGTTGTTAGACCATCCATGAAGAGGCCAGCAACCCAGTCAACGACATCTTTGAACCCCTCCAAGACAACGTCAATGAGATCAACCATGGTCAAGCCCCACTGATCGTGATTTCGCAGTTTTGCATCTCGTCTGTGCCGGTGTATTCTACGTTGTACGCCTTCGTGGCTTGCTGACCTGTAACTCGAGTCTCTAGTATAATGGTGAACTGCCCACTATTACCGTCAGTCGAACAGCCCATTCCCTCGTCCCCGATTTCTGAACCAAACGGGAACGAGTCGCTGAAGAGGTCGGCCTTCTCACCTGCCGAAACTACGACGCTCTCCTTCTCGTAGATTCCACTTCCACGGGGATCTGCGACAGGGTTAGGAACGTCTCCAGTAAATCGCATCTCGACGACCGCATCCGGTCCACTTCCGGTGTTCTGAACGGTAACAAATGCCTCTCCGTTCTTTTTCGCATCAGTTGGGCTCTCCCCGTAGACCTCATCCCACGGCTTGTCAGGATTATTCCGGTAGAGACCAACGTCCTGAATCTGAATCTCCGGTACGATATCCGTCGTACTCTCTGTGACCGTCTCTTCGCCTTTCAGTGCGACTACGCGATATTCTCCAGGCTCGTATGCGGTTCCAATCTCAAACGAGACTTGTTGGGCCCCTGCGGCCACGTCACGGGTTCCGAAGAGTTCTCCGTTCGGCTGGATGAGGTTGACTTGGTCGATGTCAGCGTCAGAGGAGAGTTCGACCACGAGCGTGGTTCCTTCGACAGTGACCCGTTGGAGTGGGCCTTGCCCATCTACTGGGCCAATTCCGTCATCGGGAGTGCCTGAGTCCTCATTGCCATTCAGACAACCTGTAACGCTTACAAGCGCCGCACCTGCGGTTGTTCGGAGGACGTTTCGTCTGCTGATGATTGGGTTGTTTCGTATCATTGATCTCGTTGGAAGAGGTCCTCAGGGCCGAGCATCCGGAGGAGACGATGTCCGGCGTAGAACATCACGAAGAACGGAATAAACTGCCAGAAAATCTCGAATAGGAACGCGAACCAGCCGTTGATGGTTCCAAGTGGGTGCCAACGGACAGTCGCTGTATCACTCACATAGGCTGGGTCATGTCCAAGCCACGAGCCTGGGTGATATCGGGCTGTGTAGATTCCCGGATCGTCGACGGTTACAATGGCTACCCCGGACGCATTGGTCTCGACCTGCTGGCCGGCGATGGTGATGTATCCGTTGCGGGTGGTTCCCCCAATCGGATACCAGCGACTGCTGTCGTCGAGGATGATCGGTGCGCCAGTTTCGTTGTCACGGAGTTCGATTCGGAGCGTGGCCTGTGACTGATTCTGTTGCAGAACCTCCGCCGTAAGGTTACTACGACGGAGCTGTCGTTCAGAACCCGCGACAGGCTCGACGATCGACGCGTTGACTCCTCGAACGATACCTGCAACGTGGAGGGTGTCCCGATCGATAGCCTCGGCTCGAACGGCGACACCGTACGTCGTCGTGTAGGACTGATTTACGACCTCGATGTTGACGTTCTTACCGATGGTCCCCGCCGGAGAGGGTCGGTCAGTCCCCCACGTGTCGACAATCTCCGGGCCATCCCGAACAGGTTCTGCACGCGGTCCAATCCGGGAGGGATACGCGTGGACGAACACGGGGATCGCGTCGGACTCTACTTCGGTACTAGCGGTTCGGTTGGACCGCACGAGCGCGTCCCAGCTGGTGTCCCGGGCAGTGTAGAATCGCCAGACACCACGAACTCTCGTGTCACCGTCCTCAGTAAGCGTGTACCCCTGCCAGGGACGGGACTGGAAGATAGCAACGCCGGAATCCCCGTTCGGATATTCGGCGTAATAGGGGTACGCGGAGAGGTCGTAGACCTCAACGTCAATTGAGTCCGAGACGTTTCGCGTCTCTTCTCGATAGACGACATCAACATTGGTTCCGTTGACCGCGTCGGTCCGGATCGTCTTCTTCAGCCGGACATGGATCTCTGCTTCGAGGGTGAGGGTTGTACTCCAGTCGTCGTCGATCTGGTAGTCGATAGCTGGCGTGTGCGATCCATCGCTCCTCGCGATGGTTTCCCCGTCGTTTTGTAACCGAACTTCCTCGATCTCGTGGTTCGTGAGCGACCACTGGATAGTCCTGTTCCCCGAAGAGCTCCCGTTTGGGATACGAACGCGATAATCGACGAACCCACGCATCGTGCCATTCGGGGCGATGTACAGTGGTTTTTCACCGGATTCGAGGTGTCCCCGGGTCGACGGCTGAACCGCGAACACTGTCGCGTGAGCGTCCTCGATGAAGACACCATCTTCGAGGGATGCGTGAGGTGGATGGACGGACGTATCCGACCCACCAGCTTCGAGATCCGCAAAATCGTTTCGAGTCCACGTCGCAGCAGTCTCGGGCGGGCGCTTGAACGTAATATCTGTCCCGTTCGCAAGCTGGTGAATCGACGTCCGCTCGTCACCGTAGCGCTGGCGGTACTCCTCCTGACTGATGTAGTTGTCCGCATCGTGAGACCAGAGCGTCGCTGACTCGTTCTCAGTGAGTCCGTTGTCTTCCGTACCCGGCCGCGGCGGAGTCGCCGAGACGATACCCGTGACTAGGCTAGTCACGCAGAGGGCTGCGATGAGTACGGTTAGTTTGCGTTGTTGTAGGGGTCTCACGATGAGTGGGAAGTGAATGGCTTACCAGGGGACCAGATCAACACACTGCGCCAGTGGAAGGCCCATCATCGATCCCGCGACGGTGTACAGTGGGCCGAGGATAACGAGAACCACTGTGGACTTCATTGCCGAGCGCTTGTGCTGCTTGAGTCCCTTCTTCTGGTCTGGATTGAGCGTGAACATCTCGATGAGAGAGTCAGCTTGCCAGACGACAGCGAGACCAACAATGCCCAGCGCGGTAGTTAGTTGAAAGAAGCCCTCAATCATTCCGGGGAGATTGTCAGCGCTGCATACCGCGCTCTGTGACGTTTGTTGAGCGAGCGCTGGTTCAACTGCGATAAGCGAAAGGGCTGCGATGGTGAAGAGGAGCTTCAGTCCAACAGTACTCCGTGCAGTGGTTTTCGGCTTTTCTTGTGGGGAGTCGGTATCTGATCCTTGCATACGTGTCTATGGTTAGCTGTTCCATTGTCCGATAGATCACGACCTCGTAGCGGATGCGTGGAATCAGCGTTCCGTTCTATCAGAAACAGACCGGGTATATGAATCTGAACATACGAACGTATTCTTGAGAACCGTTTTGTATCTTCTAGCATCTGATAAGATAGGTAAGAAACGCATCGGGGGATATATACATCTTTTCGGACGACAGTGTAGGTATCCACATGTATCGGGAAGTTAATTGGGCAGTACCTGCCGACCCATACATTCTCGAAGAACTAGGCGAGTACGATGGCTGGCACACGGCAAAGAACCTCGAGATCAATACGGACTTCAGTCGCCAATGGATCTCTCAGCGTTGTCCAGTATTTGTTGATCATGAACTCGCTGAGCGCCACGAAGAGGAGCCTGCATACCGCCTTACAGAGTTCGGTGAGCAGATCCTCAACGGTGAAGCAGAGTACGAAGAGCTCAAAGAAACAGAGAGCTGAGTCGTTCCTAACGGGTAGATTGGCGTGATTTCCGATCGTAGTTGAGACTGTAGAAGGTTCTCGCTCATAGATGTTTAACCAACAACAGAGTTGTACTGCGGATTTTTGTTGATTAACTAGACTAATATCGACTCTTCAAATCTGAGAAATACTGAATGGGTTCCTCAAAAAGCTACGTTCGAGTAACGAGTGAGCTCGCGAAGTTTGGTGCTACAGATCGCGGGGCTGGACTGTCTTCCGGTCGTTGGCCTCAGCACGCTCTGCGGCGTCGTCGAGCAGTTCGGCGACCTCTTCGTCGAGGGCGTCGTAGAAATCTGCCGAGACGTTGTGGTCCGAGAGCGCGTCCTTCACGGCTGCTTTGACGATTAGGTCAGACATTCCATCGCGAATTTTTCGTGATTATAATATAAAGGTTCCAACTCTGGGTTTGTCATTCTGAGTGTCGGTGAGTAACACAACAGGAAGATACGGAAAATCAATGCGCCAGTGTTGACCGTGGCGATAACCGGACCCATCTCAGGTTTACGTCCACAGCTGTCGACAAGACGAATCATTCCGTGGCAAATTATAAACTTAGTCCCGTCTAATTTCGCTCTAATGCTGAGCGCCATCATGGAGGACTATCTCAAAGCGATCTATTACCTTCAGGACGAAATGGATGAACGGGTGCGGACCTCGACGCTCGCTGAGCATATGGGCGTAGAACAACCGTCAGTCACCAGTATGGTGAAAAAATTGGCCAAGCGCGATTTTGTCCATTACGAACCCTACAAGGGCGTTGTACTCACAGACACTGGAATTCCTGTCGCGCTCGAAATCATTCGGCATCATCGGCTATTAGAACGATACCTGACGGAGCGCCTCGAGTATGATTGGGCCGAAGTACACGACGAAGCAGATCGCCTCGAACACCATATCAGCAATCAATTCGCCGACCGAATTGCAGAGCAGCTAGGAAATCCGGCAGTTGACCCTCATGGCGACCCGATACCCACAGCGGATCTGGACGTTTCACCGTTACAATCCGGTGAAACACTCGCTGATCAGCAGGTCGGCGACAAGGTTCGAATCGAACGGGTGCCAGACAATGACCCAGATCTACTCCGGTACCTGTCTGAACACGAGATTACCCCAACAACTGTAGTCGAAATTGTTGAGACCACCTCATTTGGGATGGTGACGCTTGTTCCCGATGGCACCGACGAACGAGTTGCACTCCCAGAGGAAGTGGCCCGATCCATAACCGCTCAAACGCTCGCTGGGTCTTCAAACTAAACTGATGAGTCTCCAGTAGTGAGGCCATTAGTTTAGACACAATCTAAGTTTAGATGCGCCTAATTTATGTATTGGGTGAGCCAATGGGTGTGTATGGGTATGCGAAGGCCTGACCAGCGGAGGAAATCATGCCATCGATAGATTACAGTAGCGCAGCAGACGTCACAAAACGACTTGAAGAGCGACTGGTCGAATCACTCACTGGTGAAACGAGTGTCAGTCGCCGCACGGTTCTCGGCGGGCTCGGTGTTGCCGGGAGTGCAGCAGTCGGACTCGGGAGCTCCCGAGCAGCTGCCTCGTCCGATCACGACGATGAGGGTGAACACGGTAACTTCGGTGCGGTAGGTGAATACCAGGATTTGGATTTCGACCCGCACGAGTTCCTCACTGCGTTCAATACCGGAGAGAGCGGACAGGATAACGTTCCCCAACAGGTCTACGAAGAGGACGGCCAAACCGTACGAGAATTCGAGTTCACTGCTGTCGACACGACGATCACGATTGCGCCGGGTGTCGAGTTTCAAGCGTGGGCGTACAACGGCCAGGTACCGGGCCCGACGATCCGCGCCGTCGAAGGTGACCTGATCCGCGTGAAGTTCACGAATCTGGGACGACACGCACACACGATTCATCCACACCTGAAGAACCTTAACCCGCGAATGGACGGGATTCCCCAGAACGGCCCCGGTGTGCTTGATACGGGTGAATCCTTCACCTACGAGTGGATCGCCCAGCCCGCCGGTACGCACTTCTATCACTGCCACTCGCTCCCGCTTAAAGAGCACATCCACCGCGGACTCTATGGCACGATCATCGTCGATCCGGACCCCGAACGCGTCAGGGAGAATCCACGCGACTACGTCAACTATCACGGGCCGATTACCGACGACTTCCGAGAGCAGCTCGTCGAAGAGGCGAAGAGCCGGAACCACGAGTACGCCGAAAACGACGCCGTCAACGAGATGGTCATGGTGATGAACTCGTTCGACACCAACTTCGACGGCGGGAACGAGGTCTACGCGGCGAACACACGGGCGTTCGCATACGGGATCGGTAGTACCGACGGCACAGGCAACTGGACGGCGGGCGAGACGAAGCGTCCCATCCAGATCGACAAGAACGAACGGCAACGCGTGTATCTCTCCAATGCGACTGAGTTCGACCTTATCAACTCGTTCCACACGCACTCGCAGTTCTTCGATTACTATGACCACGGGACTACGCTGACACCGACGCGCAAGACCGTGGACACGATCATGCAGACGCAGGCGCAACGCGGTATCATCGAGCTCGACTACTCGGATCACGAACCCGGGCTGTACATGTTCCACGCCCACCAGTCCGAGTTCGCCGAACTCGGCTGGATGAGCTTCTTTGAGGTGGTCTAACATGGTAGATAAGACACAAAAACCGACGCCAGACGGTGGTGTATCTACTGAAAACGAGGTCACACAGCCGCTCGGACTACCGCGATGGGTCAGCGCGATACTCCCGATCGTGTTGCTCGTGCTCGTCTTGGGTGTATTCGCGTTCACGTCACCACTCGCCAGTATTCAGAGCGAGAGCGGTGAACCGCTCCCCGACGTGACGATCACGCACACGACGCTTCCGAGCGACGAAACGGTCGTGTTACACGTAACGAACAACGGGCCCGATTCCGTGACGATAGCACAGGTCCTCGTCGATGAGGCCTACTGGAATTTTCAGGTAGAAGGAACTGGTGGCGACCAAACGCTCGCCCCGATGGAAAGCGCACAGATCGTGATCCCGTATCACTGGAATCCGGGGTGGGATCTCAACGTCGCCCTCGTACTCTCAGACGGAGCGACATTCGAAAATACGATCGTCGCTCCGAGTCAGGCACCCGGATTCAGCCTCAGTCTGCTCTGGACGCTTGCAGTCATCGGGCTGTTCGTCGGTGTGATCCCGGTCGCATTAGGGATGCTGTGGTTCCCCTACATCAAGACGATGAGCGATCGGTGGCTGCACGCCGTGCTCTTGTTCGCGGCCGGCGTCCTCGGTTTCTTGGCGTTCGACGCCGGATTCGAGGCGTTCGAACTCGCTCAACGAGTTCCGGGCGCATACGAGGGCAACCTCTTGGTCGTCTTCGGGATCCTCGGCGCGCTCACTCTCGTTCAGGCAATCAGCGCGTGGCGCAAAGGCCGTGTCGCCGCCGGTGACAGTCGGGCGAGTAGCGGTCTCTGGATCGCCTATCTGGTCGCGGTCGGGATCGGCCTGCACAACCTCGCGGAAGGACTGGCGATCGGGAGTTCATTCGCACTCGGACGTGTGTCGCTCGGTGCGTTCCTCGTGATCGGGTTCATGCTCCACAACGTGACGGAAGGCCCGGCCGTCGTTGCACCAGTCGCCCGCGGAGAGCGCCCGTCGTTCAAGCACTTCGCCGCGCTCGGCGTCATCGCCGGTGCCCCCGTCATCCTCGGCGGGTGGATCGGTAGTCTCGCGTACTCGCCGACGATCGGAGCCTTCTTCCTCGCGATCGGGGTTGGTGCGATCCTACAGGTCAACTGGGAGATCGCGGGTATGGTTCGGGATGCAGGCGGTCGCGTGGCCAGCGCCACGAACCTGCTTGCGTTCCTGCTCGGCCTCGGAGTGATGTACGTGACCGACCTCTTCGTAGCGCTCTGATAGGCACCACCCATCTCTGTTCCAATGACACTCAAATTCTACAATCGACGGACGGTATTGCGACTCAGTACTGCCGCCTTGGCGACGCTGAGCACCGCTGGATGTTTGAGCGGGCAGGCATCGTCGAGCCTGGCCGTCACGATGCCCGACGATCACACGTTCGAGCCGAAGACTGCGACGATCGAAACCGAAGGGACAGTGACGTGGACGAACGAGAGCGACATCCAGCACACGGTCACAGCGTACGAAGACGAGATTCCTGCCGAGGCCGTGTACTTCGCAAGTGGTGGCTTCGAGTCAGAGCGTGCTGCGAGGAACCGGGTTACTGAGGGACTCATCGCCCCGGGGGAGAACTACGAGCACACGTTCGATCAACCCGGAACGTATGGGTACTGTTGTATTCCGCATGAGAGTTCTGGAATGGTCGGGACAGTTCGAGTGAGATGATCTGACGGGGATATTAATATCTCAATACATAGTTTTTATTAATATTTAACATAATAGGGAGCCTTTATCGCAGTAGATTTAATAAATCTGTAGCGGCAACCGGCGAGTAATGACCCCATCTGACGATAATTCCCACGACAAACGTGGCGAACCACCGAATCGAACCCACACGCACGAAGAGGGATCTCAGCATAGTCACGAGTCCACTCAGCATACAAGGGATGTCGATGACACCTCCACACCACACGGACAAGGGAATGTTGCACAGCTCTCGGTTCCGGAGATGGACTGTCCCTCGTGTGCAGGAAAAGTTGAGAACAGCGTCGAAAAACTGGACGGGATCAACAGTCTCGACCCGCAAGTGACGACGGGAACGTTGACAGTCTCATACGACCGCGATCAAACCAGCGCTACCGAGATAGCTGATCGGGTCGAAAAAGCGGGATACACCGTTGAGGACGTCGACGAAATAACGACGAAATTTACGGTGCCCGAGATGGACTGCCCCTCGTGTGCGGGGAAGATCAAAAAGTCACTCGACAAAGCCGGAGTCACAGCATATGAAACTCAGCCAACGACCGGAACCGTCGTTGTCACGTACGATTCTTCGGAGGCCGGAGAAGCCGAGATAATCAGTGCTATCGAACGTGCTGGATACGAGGTTACAGACAGTTCGAGCGACGAGTCCGAAGGTCAGAACGCGACCGAGGAACGCGAGAGCATCTGGGTGAGTCCGCGGGCACTCAAGACGTGGATCAGCGGTGGGTTCGTCGCTCTCGGTCTGCTCCTCGAATTCTTCCTCACTGGGCAGAACGGAGAGATTGCGAGCCTTCTCGGCACGGAGCTGTTCGTTGCCGACGGACTATTCCTCGTCGCCGTCGCCTTCGGCGGCCAGGAAATCCTTCGCAACGGCTACTACTCGGCGCGAAATCTGAACCTCGATATCGACTTCCTGATGTCGGTGGCTATCCTCGGAGCACTCGTTGCAAGCCTCGCCTTCGGGGAGGCACTCTACTTCGAGGCCGCCACCCTCGCGTTCCTGTTCAGCATCGCCGAACTGCTGGAGCGGTACTCGATGGACCGTGCCCGGAACTCGCTCCGCGAGCTAATGGACCTCTCGCCGGATGAAGCGACCGTCAAGCGTGATGGGAGCACGGAGACGATTCCCGTCGACGAGGTCGCTGTTGGTGACATCGTCGTCGTCAAGCCAGGGGAGAAAATCCCGATGGACGGAAGCGTCGTCGACGGTGAAAGCGCCGTCAACCAGGCGCCTATCACGGGCGAAAGCGTGCCCGTCGACAAGACGACTGGCGACGAGGTGTACGCCGGTACGATCAACGAAGAGGGGTATCTCGAGGTGGAGGTTACCTCCGAGGCCGGCGATAACACGCTCTCGCGTATCGTGGAGATGGTCGAAGACGCTCAGTCAAACAAGACCGAGCGCGAGCAGTTCGTCGAGCGCTTCTCAACGTACTACACGCCAGTGGTCGTCGCCTTCGCCATCCTGACGACACTAGCAAGCCCGTATATCCTCGGCACAACCTGGTCCACGGCCGTCGTCTATGGGCTGACCTTACTGGTCCTGGCCTGCCCGTGTGCGTTCGTCATCTCGACGCCCGTCTCGGTGGTGTCGGGAATTACGAGCGCCGCGAAGAACGGCGTCCTGATCAAGGGCGGCAATCACCTCGAAGCGATGGGGGGCGTCGATGTGGTCGCGTTCGACAAGACGGGAACCCTCACCAAAGGTGAACTCACCGTCACCGACGTCGTTCCCTTGAACGGGAACTCGGAGGAGGACGTACTTCGGTGTGCACGCGGGCTCGAGCAACGGAGTGAACACCCCATCGGCGAGGCAATCGTCGCCGAAGCCGGCAGCGCAGGGGTCGCCGAGCGCGAGGTTGATGACTTCGAGAGCATCACCGGAAAGGGTGTTCGCGCCGATCTCGACGGGACTCCTCACTTCGCAGGCAAGCCGGGTCTGTTTGAGGAGTTAGAGTTCGACCTTTCGCACGTTCACGCGACGACCGACGGTGGCGTCGTGACACAGACAGCCCGGCAGATGTGTGACCGGAACAACTGTCTCGATCTCCTCGAAGAGACCGTTCCCGAACTCCAAGCAGAAGGCAAGACCGTCGTTCTCGTTGGGACCGAAGACGAACTCGAAGGCGTCATCGCGGTTGCCGACGAGATTCGGCCGGAAGCGAAGCGAACGGTGGCGCGACTGAAGCAGCTCGGTGTTGCCCGAACGGTGATGCTGACGGGTGACAACGAGCGGACTGCCCGCGCGATCGCCGAGCAGGTCGGCGTCGACGAGTACCAGGCCGAATTACTCCCCGAGGACAAGGTGACGGCGATCGAGGAGCTCGTCGACGAGTACGACGGCGTTGCGATGGTCGGTGACGGCATCAACGACGCCCCGGCACTCGCGACGGCGACGGTGGGCGTTGCGATGGGCGCGGCCGGGACGGACACCGCGTTAGAGACGGCCGACATCGCCCTGATGGGCGACGACCTCGCGAAGCTCCCGTACCTCTACGAACTCGCGAACGACGCGAACGGCGTCATCCGACAGAACATCTGGGCGAGTCTCGGAGTGAAGGCTGGACTGGCGCTCGCGGTCCCCTTCGGATACGTTCCGATCTGGCTCGCCGTCCTCGCCGGAGACGCCGGCATGACGACCGCGGTGACCGGAAACGCGATGCGACTCTCGCGGATCCGTCCTGCGACTGACGATAGAGACGCGGTGGCCGACAGCTAACCACTCTTCACTGGTCGAGACGATGTCCCTCCATACGCACGAGCACGACGACGAGGACCGGCGTCAGACGACAGAGCAGAGTACTCGACGGTTGGCGTTCGTGGCCGTTATCAACTTCGTCGGCTTCGCCGTCGAGCTGGCTGGTGGACTCCTGTTCGGTTCGGTGGCGCTCATCAGCGACGCACTCCACATGCTGTTCGACATGCTTGCGTACGCGATGGCGTTCGGGGCGAGCTACACCGCCGAACGATTCCAGGGCGGTGAGGCGTGGTCGTACGGTCTCCACCGACTGGAGCCGGTTGCGGCCTTCCTGAACGGGGTCTTGCTCCTTCCAATGGTCGGATACATCGTCTGGAAGTCCTACCAGCGGTTCCTTGAGCCGGTAGCGATCAATCCGGAGTTGACGCTGATCATCGCGACGGGTGGACTGCTGGTAAACATCGGCTCCGTGTACGTGTTACAAGGTGATGAGATGAGCCTCAACGAACGGGGCGCGTTCTACCACCTGCTCGGAGACGCCGGTGGCTCTGTTGCGGTAATCGTCTCGACTGCCGCTGTCGCAGTGTTCGATCTCCCCATCGCAGACCCTATGGCGGCCGTAGTCATCGGGCTGGTGGTGCTCGCGTCGGCCGGGAACGTTCTCCGGGAAAGCACCTCGATCCTGTTGGAACGGAGCCCGGTGTCGTCAGAAGAGCTTCAGGATGAATTGACGACACTCGACGGCGTCGACCAAGTTGAGGACCTCCACGTCTGGCAGGTGTGTAGTCAACTCACCGTCGCAACCGTCCGGCTCACCGAGACAGCGACCACTCTCGAAGAACAACGAGAGATCCGGGCGCGAGTTCACGATTATCTCACGGATCGAAGAATCGACCACGCAACCGTCGAGCTCGTCGGGCGTGCCGACCCCGATACCGACCCTGTCGGTACGACGAATCACTCCCACTAACGATGGCTCACGCAGCACCCAATCGAATGTTCGAAGTGTTAGACGAGACGAACGGGAACCTCGTTGCGATTCGCGTCGGGCGAGGGACGAGAGCAGGCTATCGAGAGCTGTACTCGCTACTCGTCGAAAAAAGCGACCAGCAGGGACGCATCCACGTGTACGAGGAAGTTCCGAACTGGACGTTCGGGACGTTTCTCACACATCTCCACGGGGTGGTTCCCGATCTCCGGTACGGTCCTGACTTCGATATTGACCGGTACGCCGCAGTCGGCGATTCGAGGTGGGCGAAGCTGCTCTTTGACTGGTGGCGTGTCATCCGGCCGATCTGGCCGGTCGCGCCCGACGAGATGCGATATTTCGACAGTATCGAGCGCGAGAGAGCGCTCGACTGGCTTTCCGAGAAGGGATGAGTGACAGATTGGCTTCGGTTCCCGTACCGCAAACAGCACGTTCTCGCCCCGGAAGATTGGCATCCCAGCGGATGAGATACGTCTCTGCCGTGAGTTTCGATGAGGAATCAACAGTTCCACCGTAGTACGGCAAGCGAGAAGTGGTCACACGACTGCGAGGAGCGCATCCGAAGCGGCGCTGACGATCGCCTCCCAGAGGCTGTTGTGACCGAACACCGCTTCCGGGCCGGTCGCTATCCCTAAGATCGTATCCACCCCAAAGAACGCAAATAGTGCCGCCCCGGCGTAGTGGGCCTTCCGGACGTCGAAGCGGTGTGAGAACGTGTGGAAGAAGTACGCGTTCGCAAGGCTCACCGGGATGATGACCAACATTTCACCCGCCCAGATCGCGGCACTAGCCCCGTACTGTGCCGCCAGCCCGATGGTGACAAGCTGGGTCTTATCACCGAACTCCCCAGCAGCCATCATCGCGAAGATGGTGAGAAATTCGCCCAGCTGCCCGCCGATCGTGTAGCCGAACGCTTCGAACTCCGGGTTGATGTCCGTGATTCGTGTCCCGACGACGCCACCATCCGTCTGTGTGCCGCTCTCAACTGGGACGTTGTGCCCACCAGGGGCTGACCGGACGAGTAACACCGCGAACAGCAGGAAGAGCGCCGCCGTAATCCCGTCGAGGACGACGCCCGGGAGCGCCTGCTGGAGCGCCTGACCGAACAGGATCTCGAGGACGGTCCAGCCCGCGAACGCTGTCCCAGCTGCCGCGACGACCAGCAGTGGTTTGAACCGGGTCGAGAGCCCGGCGATGATGAACTGGACCTTCTCGCCCGGCAGGACGGTGAGCTGCGCGATGGCCGCGATTACGACGATCTCCAGAAACGGCGTCATGCGTCACCCCGGTGGTCGACGCTCACCGAGTCGTCGACGTCGTTCAGGGAGGTCACGCGGATCGACGTCGCAACCCCTTCGGGAATAGCTTGCTCAGTGTCGTCGACATCCAGAGTAATCATGCCGAACGGGGCGACATCGACAATACGTACAGCTGTGCCCGGCGTGATCCCGACATCGGCCAAGTACGCAAGATCATCCTCGTTGCGATCGCTAACACGAGTGATGACCACTCGATCGCCGACCTCACAGGCTGACAGGGGTCTCATGGGGTCCTGATTCGGTGGCTCTAGATCTTCACCTGGAATCGGATCGCCGTGGGGGTCTCGCCGGGGATTTTCGAGTGTCTCGGCGAGCCGCCGTTCGAACTCCTCGCTGATGTGGTGTTCGAGTCTGTCGGCTTCCTCGTGGACCAGTTCCCAAGGGTAATCGAGGTGGTCGGCCAGATAGGTTTCGAGGAGCCGGTGATGCCGGAGTACTTCGACCGCAACGGTGCGGCCCTTGTCAGTGAGCTCGCTCCCCTGGTACGGTTCGCGTGTGATCAGTTCCTGGTCTTCAAGACGGTCGAGCGTACTCGTGACCGTTGCTTGTGCCTTGTCAAGCCGGTCCGCAATGTCAGACGTCCCAACCGGTGGACCCGCTTCCTGCTGGAGATGGTAGATCGTTTTGAGGGTGTCTTCGATAACTGGACTCGGAGACATTTGGGCCATAATTTAGCCTGTCCTAATTTAATACTTTGGCTGTACGCGAAAGTGCCAAATACACCAGATTTCTGAAATGGAATAGTAGAACGTGTCCCATTACCCGCAGGTGAAATACATACACTGAGAGAAAGTTATGAAAAAGGGATTGAACAGGAAGACTACAAACACACCCTCGTCGAGTTGCCACTTTCGACGCGTAATCGAGAGGGATGAAACGGAGGGTAGGTAGCGGGGCTCGCGATGGGCACAAGAGACAGACTGTTGTGTGCGGGTCACAAAACGGCGATAATGGTACAGAGAGGAGATGAGAAGAACACAGACGGTGGCGAACCAAACTCTCGCAAGACGTTGATCCGTCTGTTTGTCCTGGTTCCGGTCGGGATCGGCCTGCTTTCACTGATCCCGACGGCTTCCGCTCACGGTGGCGCAGAGTCGTCAGCACTCTCACAGTCGCACGGGTTGGCGATCGCTGGTATCGGTGCCCTCGGAGTTGGTGCTTTCGTGTTCCTCAAGCGAAGCAAACGGATCTCGCCGAGAACCGCTCTGTACGGAATTGCGGTCGGTATCGGTATTGCTATCACCGGCGCGATCCTCTTCGAGGGTCTGGCACCGGATCCGACGTATCAGGCGAGCTCGATGCCGTTCCCGCGGTCGTGGTATCAGCCGCTCGCGATCGGAACCGGCCTGTTGGTCGTGGTCGCGAGTTTCATCACTGGACTCGTGCGATGGACGACACGTCCCCGGTACATGGCTCTCGGCATGCTGCTCGGCGGCTGGATACTGTACCCGTATCTACTGCCCGGATTCAGCGGCTACACCAACCCGATCGGGTACGGGATCGTCCTCGCGACACCACTACTCGTCGGCTACATTCTCTGGAACGACGTTGGCACGGCACTGTCGACGATCCTTCGGGATCCGGTGGCGCGTCGGTTCGGATTCAGCGTCGGAGCCATGGTGAGCCTCTTCTTTATGGCGACAACGGGATACCTATCCTTCTTTAGTGAGGAGGGCGCTCCGCAAGAGACGACCGTGGCGGTCCTGAACGTACTGTATCAGATCGTGCGATGGCCCACTCTCGAGGTCCTGCTCCCCGATGTTCCGTTTTTCATCGCGATCTCTCCCGGCGTGGTCATCGTGCTCGGACTTCTCGGCGTCCTCGTGGGGTTGAACGCGGCCGCCGTCGCTCACTCGTGGCGTCTCGATCAGCAGGCGGGAGCGACACAGAGCACGGCCGGGACGGCGACGGTCGTCGGTGCGTGTACGTGTGGGTGTTGTGGCCCTATCGTCTCCCAAGTCGCTGTCATCGCGGCTGGCCCGACGATCGCGGCGCCGATATACTGGATCTTCGTCGATTCAGCGTCGCCGCTCAGTTCGATATTCCTGTTAGGGAGCATCGCACTGTTCACCGGAACGCTCGTGTATTCGATCGACTCCCCGACACCCGTCCGGCAGGACGCGTCTGAGCTCAGTGCGGGAGTCACCGAGTAAACACATCCCGGCCACGTCGATCCTCGGCTGCTGATCGTTCATCGAGACTTGTTGAACGCGAAGTACGGCCCACCGGAGGTGGTAACTAAGTGAGGACGCTTCAGACGGAGTGACACTGTGACTTTGGGGGCGGTGCCGGACAGGGACGCTACGGACTACCGCGGAATTCGCCGTGTTTCATCCCGAAAAAGTACGCGACCACCGAGAACGCGATCATCGAGGGGAGAACCATCATGAAGACGGTCGAAGGTGCCATCACGGCGGTTAGCGCGACCGTTGCGACGGCGACGATCACGGCGAGCGGAACCACCGAGCGCACGAAGTCGAACTCCATGGTTGTAGTAGTGTCTAGACAAGAATAGTCCTTTAGAAACAGAAGCGAGTCGGAGTCGGGTGACGACCGCACCGATTGGATCGACGCTGTCCAAATAATAGATGGCCACTCTTCCACGTCAGTAGGGCGATTCGGATCCGAGTTCCGTCGTCGACCGTACCTCGCTACCCGAGGAGTTTCCGTCGAGTGTTTACGGCGAGCAACCCACCACTGGCAATGACCGCGGCCGCTGCCGTCAGCGGATTGAAGAACCCGACGGCCAACGCCGCGAGCGCGATACCGTTGTAGGAGAACGCCAGAAGATTATTCTGTTTCACGCGACGGCGAGCCGCTCCCGCGAGGTCGAACGCGGTTTCGACGGAGCGGATGTCGTTATCGACAATCGCAATGTCGGCGGCGTCGGCGGCCAACGCCGTCCCGCCACCCAGCGAGATGCCAAGATCGGCGGCGGCGAGCGCCGGGGCGTCGTTGGTGCCGTCACCGACCATCGCGACCTGCCCGTCGGATTTGAGTCGCCGGATCGTCGCCGTCTTCCCCTCCGGCGGAACCGTCGCAAAGACGTGCGTCACGGCGTCGTGTCGCTTGAAGAAGTCCGTCGCCTCCTCGTCGTCGCCGGTCAGGACGACGACCTCCGTGCCTCGTTCCCCGAGCCGAGAGACGGTGTCGTCCCAGCCGTCCCGCGGCTCATCGCCGACGACTATCAGCCCCTCTGCCGCCCCATCACGACCGATCACGACCGGCAACTGACCGAATCCCTGAGCGTCGGCGACCCGCGACCGGATGTCGTCGTCGACCGTCCACCCCTGTTCCACGAACAGATCGAGGTTCCCAACGAGATACGACATGTCGCCGATCACGCCTTCGATACCGGACCGGTGGTTCGTGAACTCCCGTATCTGACCGACGCCTTCCGTTCCGACCGCGTTGTCTGCCGAGTCCGACTGATCCTCCGTATCGTCGCCCCCATCTCTGTCGGCGAAGGCCGTCACAATCGCGTTCGCAGCGGGGTGTGACGCCCGTTCTTCGAGCGCGGCAACGGCGTCGAGCAACTCGGGAGGTGCGTCCGCTTCGATCACCTCCATCTCTCCGGTTGTGAGCGTCCCAGTTTTATCGAAAACGACGATGTCGACGTCGCGAAGCCGTTCAAAGACCGTTTCATCAAAGATGATGATCCCGTGGCGGAGCGCACTAGAGAGGCTCTTCGCGACCGACAACGGCGTCGCGAGTCCGAGCGCCCACGGCGAGCCGGCGAGGAGGATCAACAGCGTGAGGAGGACTACATCTGCCAGACCCATCCCAAGTGCGAGCGCCCCGACGCTGCCGACCGCGACGGCGGCTCCGGCGACGAGGAACACGGCGTACGACGCAAGTTGATCGGCGTGCCGTTGGACTCCATGGGTCGCGCTCTGTAAGTCCCAGACGGCGGTCGTTATTCGATCGATGCTACTCGTCACGTCCGGGCCGACACGGACCAACGCAGCACCGTCCGTGACGATCGACCCCCCGATCACATCGTCGCCGGCGCGTTTCAACACCGGAAGCGACTCACCGGTTACGATCGCTTCGTCGACAGTACAGCTGTCTTCGACGAGTTCGCCGTCCACCGGCACGCGTTCCCCCTGTCGAACGAGGACGACGTCGCCCGCCTCGAGGTCCCCGACGCGAACGTCCTGAGTGGTTCCGTCTGAGTCGTACGTCCGCGCCCGCTCGACCTGCGATATCGTGAGCTCGGTGAGCCTGTCGAGTGCGCGCTGTTTGATCGACGACTCGTAGAATACCATCGCGGTGACCGCAGCCGTCACGACGATCGCGAGGTCGTAGAAGATATCGTTCTGTCCGAGGATGACGGCGGCCGTACTGTACAGATACGCGCTCACTGCCGTGATCGCGACCAACAAGTCGGTGTTCGGGCGGCGCATTTTCAGACTGATGTACGCACCCCGCAACACCGGAAGCCCGGTGAAGACGAGGATGATCCCGGTCATCACGAAGTAGAGTCGGAGGAACACGAACGCGCCCTGACTGTCCAACCGGAACGCGCCCTCGAATATCGCGAGCGCTTGCCAGTCGAATATTGACGCGAGCTGCGCGGGATACAGAATCGCGACGTACGGGACCAACAAGAACGCGCCGAAAAGGAAGCCAACGGAGTACCGCATCCCCAAGAGCTGGTCGTCCCGCCGCTTTCGAATACCGCCCATCTCTCGTGAGCGGCGCGTCGTCCCGCCGGCTGTATCCGCCTCTGTCGAGGCGTCGTCACGGAGGTAGGCCGTGTATCCGAGGGTACTCAACGCGTCACGTAGCGTGTCCTTCGATACGGTTTTCGGATCGTGGTCGATGCGGATCGTCTCTGTAACATAACTCGCTTCAGCGGCGGTCACTCCCGGCTGGGATTCGGCGAGCGACTCGAGATACGCCTCACACGTCGCGGAGTACATCCCATCGATCCGCAGAAACGTCTCCGAACCATCCGAATCGAGCAGATCGTCTCCTTCCTGTGCCTCCTCGCTCTTAGATGTGTCTTGGCTGTCGTCAAGAGAATCGGTGGCTCCGAGTGTCGTGTACACGTCGTGACACCCACTCGAACAGAACGCGTGCTCACCAGGAGCCTCAAAAGCGGACGACTGAGTCGATCGACCACACAAGGAACACTTGTTACTCATATCGTGACGGGCGTGAATCGTTTCCTCAGTCGGGGAGGATACATCAATCGAGCATCACAATACATGTTTTATATAGAAATACTGATATTTTGTAGAGGCGATTGGCTGTGACAATATAAGAGGGTCGCGTTTATGTGGCTATCGCAATCTGTCTTACAGAACTCCACTCTAAGATCGATGTGGAATCAGGCAGCCATATCCACAATCACACAGAGGATGTCATGGAAGAGTTCCCACACCGTGATCACGGTACTTCCCGGATTGTCTCCGCTTTCGTAGTCCGTGATTGCGACGACGAGGCGAAGGCACAGCGCGAAGAAGTCCGTCAAGCGGTATAAACCTAGTGCTGGCATAGCTATGTAGCCCATCAGAGGAAGCGTCTGTGTATACCAAACTCAATTGAAAGAAGCTCCCAAGCGATCGGGAGCGTTTCAGTCTACGGGTTGTGCCTCCGTAGCTGGTGTCCCGCTTGGAAGCTCGGGAATGGACAGGTCCACGCGGCGGAGGAGCTGTGCGTTGATCGCGACGATCACTGTACTCAACGACATCAGAAGCGCACCCACAGCGGGGGATAGCAGAATCCCAATCGGTGCCAACACGCCTGCTGCAAGCGGAATCGCGAAGATGTTGTAGCCGGCCGCCCAGACGATGTTCTCCTGCATCTTCCGGTAACTCGCCTTGCTCAGCTTTACCAGCCGAACGACGTCCATCGGGTTGTTCTGCACGAGGATGACGTCTGCCGACTGGACCGCAACGTCGGTGCCGCTCCCGATCGCGATGCCGACGTCGGCTCGTGTCAGCGCCGGCGCATCGTTCACACCGTCACCGACCATCCCCACGAGCTTCCCCTGGTCCTGGAGTTCCTGGACTTTCTCGTCCTTGTCCTCGGGGAGGACCTCCGCGAACACCGTGTCGATGCCCAGTTCGTCGGCGACAGCATTGGCGACGTCCTGGGAGTCCCCAGTCAGCATCGCTACCTCAATGCCCAAGTCGTGGAGGGCATCGACGACGCGGAAACTCTCCTCACGGATCACGTCGGCCATCGCGAACGCGGCGATCAACTCTCCGTCACGAACGAGATACACCACCGTCTGGGCGTTCTGGCCGGCCTTGTCAGCGAAGTGCTGGAGATGGTTGGGGATCTCGCTATCGAGCTGTGAGAGCAGATTCGGACCGCCGACGTACACCTCGCTTCCATCGATGTTCGCCCGGACCCCTCGCCCTTTGATTGCCTCGAAGCCGGACGCATCAGGGGCACTGAGATCACGCTCGTCAGCTGCCTCGCGGATGGCTCGTGCGATCATGTGTTCGGAGTCGCTCTCGACAGCTGCCGCCAGTGCGAGCGCGTCGTCCTTGTCGACGCCGTCGACGGTCGCCATATCGACGACGCCGTGCTCGCCTTCGGTGAGCGTCCCCGTCTTGTCGAAGATGATCGCGTCCAGCTTCCGTGCGTCCTCCATCGCGATTCGGTCGCGGACGAGCATCCCGTTGCGCGCCGCCAGGGAGGTGTTGATTGCGACGACGAGGGGGATGGCGAGTCCAAGGGCGTGTGGGCAGGCGATGACGAGCACCGTGACGACGCGCTCGATGACGGTCGCATCGAACGACACCGCTACCGTCCACGCGATTGCGGTCACGACTGCCGCCCCGAGCGCGACGTAGAACAGCCAGCCCGCCGCGCGGTCGGCCAGCACCTGCGTCTTGGACTTGCTCTGCTGAGCTTCCTCGACGAGCCGCATGATGCCAGCAAGGGTCGTCTCCTCGCCCGTCGCACCGACACGGACACGGAGACTGCCGTCACCGTTGATCGTCCCACCGATGACCTCGTCGCCGGGATCCTTCGAGACGGGCTTGGACTCACCCGTGATCATCGACTCGTTGACGTCCGAATCGCCCTCCTCGACGACGCCGTCGGCGGGCACGCTCGCGCCCGGCCGGACGAGCACGAGGTCGCCCTCGGAGAGTTCACTGACAGGGACCTCTTCGGTCTCGCCGTCATCGGTGAGTCGTTCCGCCGTGTCCGGCATCAGTTTCGCCAACTCGTCGACGGCGCTCGAAGCCCGCCGCACCGACCGCATCTCGATCCAGTGCCCCAGCAGCATGATGTCGATCAGCGTGACGAGCTCCCAGAAGAACGCCGACTGCGTGGGGAAGACCACGCTCGCGAGACTGTAGATGAACGCGACCGAGATGGCCATCGAGATGAGCGTCATCATCCCCGGTGCCCGGTCTTTCAGTTCCGGGACCGCCATCTGGAGGAACGGAATCCCACCGTAGGCGAAGACAATGACCGCGAAGATGGGGTTGATCCACTCGCTCCCCGGGAACGTGGGGACGGAGAACCCGAGCCACTCTTGGAGCATTTCGCTGTACAGGAGGACGGGAATCGACAGGAGTGTCGAAACGAAGAAGCGCCGCCGGAACATTTGCTCGTGGCCTTCGTGCATCCCGCCATGTCCCTCACCGTGTCCCTCGTGGGAACTGTGGCCGTGTCCTTCGCCTTCGTGGCCGGCGTGTTCGTGCTGGTGACTGCTGGTGTCCTGCTGGTCTTCTCCTCCCGGGGAATTCTCAGTTGTATCTTTGTGGTCGTCCATAGGTCATATGCTCTTTAGAGGTGGATTCGCTGGCTTCCTGAATCTTCGCCCCCTGAAACCGTACAGCAGGACCATCGTAGGCAAACTCCAAAGACAACTATAGACCGTCGTCTCGAAGCGGTCCGTGCTATCCGCTAATTCCTATACTCAGGCGTGAGCGGTGTACCCTGCGCCTTCGACAGCCTCCACAAGGGCCGTGACCTCTGCCTCACCCTCGACACTTGCCTGTTCGCTTTCCCTGTCGACGGTCACGGAAGTCACGCCAGAGACTTCTTCAAGGGCCTCTTCGATCGTCTCCTCACAGTGACCGCACGACATTCCTTCCACGGTGATGGTCGTCGTCATACAGGGATATATACGGTCCCCTCTCTTTAGCGGATTTCCCCTTCGATCATACTGGTCTCTTGGGAGTCAAACTTTAGAATCCAAGTAACACCTGCGGGCGCAACGAACCAAACCACAGATTCGCCAGCCGTCGATGGCGGGAAGATTCAGGTCTCGTTGTGGCGCTCCCTGTACGTCTTCGCTGCTAAAAAGACATATAGTGTGCCGATAGCCCGAACGGCCGAATTGAATCGCTCATTCCATTCTATCGACTCCGGACGCTCGTACAGGAACGCGGTGGCAAATCTCCGATACAGATCGGGAAACAGGAGGACGATCGCGCCGAACAGGCCGGTAAGATTCATCAGCCACGCGTATGCTCGCCCGTTACGGAGGGAAATCGCAGCTATCAGAACGCCCTCCGACCGGATAGCTGGACGGACCCACTCTCTCACAGTTCCCTCACTTGGGTTCGCAATCGCGAGTTTCTCGAAGATCCCGACGATCTTGTCCGGGAACAGTGCTGAGATAGCGCCGAGGACACCCACGAGTGTTCGAATCATACGGTATGGTACGATCGATACGGATATAATTCTCGCTGTGGTCCGACACTATCGAGAACGAGGGAAGTCCGAACAGTACCAGCTTCGAACCGAGAACGAGATGCAGAAAGGAGTAACTGCGTGTGTACCTTAGCGGACGGTCACTCTGATTGTTCGAGTTTGTTTCGGCGGGATTCGAACTCTTCGTCCGTGAGATCGCCACGGGCGTACGCCAGACGTAATTCTTCCATCGCGGGGTTGTCAGAGGTTTGTGTTTTGCTTACCCGTCTGAAGAGGAGATAGCCCCCGCCAAGAAGCGCAACGAGGAAGACGAGTGGAACAAGCATTCCGATAACGGGCCACCAGCCGCCGGTACTACCGTACTGGCCCATCATTCCCCCGTATCCCATCATCCCGCCGAAGCCCATCCCCATCATGAGCAACGGAAGGAGGATGAACGCTCCGAGGATCAGTAGCAGTATCGTCGTTGTGTCCAGTTGATTCGATGAAGCCATCGACGATCAGGCCTCCGACGCGGGGTCGAACTCGTCTCTAACAGCTGCCAGTACACGATCAAATCGCTCGGTGACCTCGGTTGCGATGGAATCAAGCGCGTCGTTATCAGCAATCCCGACCAACTGCTCCGGATCGACCGCACTCACCACGATGTCGCCGTCATCAGTCTCATAGACGATGACGTTACAGGGCAAGAGCGCACCAAGCTCGATTTCCTCGGTTAACCCTTCGTATGCTAGCGGAGGGTTACACGCACCGAGGATGCGATACTGACGGAACTCTTCGCCAAGCTTCTCCTTGAGTGTCGCCTGAATGTCGATATCACAGAGGACACCGAATCCCTCGTCCGTGAGTGCAGCGTTCGTTGCATCAACGACGTCGTCGAATTCGCCAGTGACTGTGGTCTGTATTGTGTATTCCATGGAATATCATACCCCGTCCGCGGGGTTAACCGTTGGGTGCCCAACAGCAATCGTTGGGGAGGGCAGTGTTTCGGCTGGAACAGCAGCCGTTCCGATCATCCGGTACGTTCGAGCTGTTTTCGCCGCCGTTCGAATTCATCGTCGTCGATCTCGCCACGGGCGTACCGCTCGCGGAGAACCGACAACGACTGCTCATCGTTCCCACCGGATCCTCGGTTGAGGAGCGCATAGACGAGGTAGAGCGGAACGGCGATGAGGAGTCCCATCCAGAGGAGTCCCCAGAGCCCCATCGCTCCGCCGAAGAGGCCCCAGCCGCTTCCGCCCATCATCCCGCCGCCATAGCTCCCGCCGCCGTGGGCGGCAGCCGTTCCAGTCGCCGCGACCAGCAGCGGGATGGCGAGGATCGCGAGGCGGCGAGCAGTGCGTCCGAGATGAGTGGTAAGTTGCGTCATTATCCTGAGTTGGTGAACCGTGGTTGTCGTTTGAAGCAATCGAAACGGTCAGAGGCCGTCAGCAGTGGCCCTGCCCGTACATCCCGCCGTTGTAGTCGTTGTCAGCCATGTCTTGGCCCATCTCGTCGACGGTCACACCCATGTGCGTCTCCATCCACTCGACGCTACCAGGGCCCATGTGCTCGGTCATCTGTGCCTCCATCCAAGCAGCCCAGTCATCAGCGGTAGCGTTGTCCGTGGGCGCGTCGTCAGCTGTCGTGTCGGTACCGTGTGCGCTGACCACGGGGGAGGCGAACACGAGTCCGACGAGCGCGAGCGCCACGATCAGCCACCGACCGAGTTTGAAGTTGGTCATTGTCTTTCTCCTCGGTTACTCGTAGGACCGCTCAAGGGTTATGACAATGGACGTGAACTCACGCAGGAGAACGTTCGAGAACGTGTATACAGCGTTTTAATCGTGTTTCAGGAACAAGAGCGTTCATCCGGCTCGAATTCGCAAGGATGGCACTCAACGCTTCGTCCGGGACAGGACCAAGACCATTCGCACGACAGATTGATCAACCAGAAATCGAGTCTCAACCCACTCATTCGACGTATTCCACAACACGCGCCATCCCCGCATCGAGGTGGTACAGATTGTGACAGTGGAACAACCACCGATCGGGGTTATCCGCGTGGAAGTCCAGCGTCACCTGTCCTCGATGTCCCGGGACGATAACCGTATCTTTGATCGCGTTGCCGACCTGGAAGAAGTGGCCGTGAAGGTGCATCGGATGGACGACCGGGCTCTGATTGGTCATCCGAATTCGGACGTGTTCCCCAGGCCGAATCTGAAGCGGGTCGGCATCCGGATAGGCTTGTCCGTCTATCGTCCACGTGTAGGACTGGTTTCTACCGCGTGAGAGCGTCAGGTCGAACGTCCGGTCTGGATCTCCACTCACACCTTCGAGCGAGGAGCGTGCTCGCAGGTCACCGTATTGCAATCTGTTACTCGAAGATGATGGAGGCTGTGGAGTGATCGAACCGTCTGTGGATTCGTACTCGACGACGGCTCTGGCCGGTGGTTCGTTCCCGTCGAGCGCGTTCGCCTGAACGAACCATCGCCCCGGATTCGTCGCTTCCACGACGACATCGTACCGTTCACCAGCACCAAAGACGAACGAGTCGGCCCCGACTGGTTCGACGGGCTGGCCATCGGCGTGGGTCACCGACATTTCGTGTCCAGCGATTCGCACACCAAAGACTGTCGCGCTGGAGGCATTCACGAACCGAAAGCGAACCCGATCGCCCTCCGTTACGTCGAACGTCGGGGGGTTCTCGGGCAGTTTACCGTTGATCAAAAGCCCTTCGTATGGTGGTCGAACGTCTCCCATCATTCCACCCATTCCACCGCCACCCATCCCACCGTCCGACGGAAGACGGGGTTCTCTAGAGAGGTAATCGTCAAGCACGACGACATACTCGCGGTCGTACTCAACGTGTGGGTCTCGTTCTTCAACGATCAGGGGGCCGAGTAAGCCACGATCGAGTTGGAGTCCGACGTGGCTGTGGTAAAAATACGTTCCAGCGGGTTCGGCACGGAACTTGTATGTGAATGTATCACCGGAGGCAACCGGCTCTTGCGTCACGTTCGGGACACCGTCGACCGGATTCGCAACAGGAATCCCGTGCCAGTGAATCGTCGTCTCCTCCTGCAGGTCATTAGCCAGTTCTACGCTGAGCACGTCACCTTCCTGCACGCGCAACTCTGGGCCCGGATACTGTCCATCGTATAGCCACGTAGTCGTCGACGTATCCGAAGCTGGTCGAATGGTCCCAGATGTCGCAGTGAGGCTGACCGATGTATCTGGGTCAGCCGTGACAGTCGGACGGGGAGTCACCGCACGACCGCCACCATCGTCGGTGCCCGGTAGCGGACTGGCACACCCCGCAAGCGCTCCGAGAGTCGAGATCCCCGATAACTGGAGGATTTTACGGCGAGAAAGTCCCGAGGAGGTCATTGCCTTTGTTTTCGCGGTCAGCGAGTAAAGGCCTCGCGATGAGAGACATTCATACGAACATCCTCGTTCCGAGTTTAGTCGCGGCGATACGGTGAACAGTCACGGATTCCCGAGAATCCCCCGCTAGTTCGCCTGTTTCTGTTGTAAGTCGTCGCTCGGATAGATGCGATACGTTCGCCCTTGTCGCTCGCGGTACAGTAAGCCGCGCTTCTCGAGGGCACTCACCGTCTGACTGACCTTGCTTTTCGAGAAGTTCGAGCGATCCCGGAGTTCGATCTGTGTGATACCGGGCGACGAGAGGACCGGTTCGAGAATTCGGCGTTCATCATCCGGCAAGAGGTCCAATACGCGCGCCTGTGGCTGGGACTCCGGATTGATCTTTCCCTCTGATTGAACGGGCCCATCCTGCGATTCGATACTCTCCGAATCGGTTTGATTCGCCATGCCAGTCTGTGATCGATCGGTTCCCTCTGTGCTAGTGAACTCGTCTCGAACCACGAGATAGCCCCCACCAACGACAGCCGAGACAAGAAGCGTTCCGAGAACGTACAAGAGTGGGTTCGTTCCGTGAACCGCGCCCATCGACGTACCCATCATCGAGCCCATCTGCTCGAAGGCCTGCTGTTGCTGGTACGCTTGCCAGGTGAGCACACCACCGACGATGAGGACGGCAGCGACCAACGCACCGGCTACGGTATCGGCTCGCCGTCGATTCATCTTCTCCACCTCGATCCTCCGAGACACTTGCTCATATGTGTGAGTTCGTGAGACATTGCTGTACCAGTTTTGATTGGCCAACGCAATCACGGGGCTGGCAGCCCCGCAAATTCGATATCCCCAATCGATGTTCAATGGTGGTCATGATCCTGAGACGTTCCCGCCTCTGGGTGTTGATGGACGAATTCATCTGGGTCCTTTTCGAATGTCTCCTTACAGGTCTGCGAGCAGAAGTAGTACGTCTCGCCGTCGTGCGTCGCCGATGGCTCGCTATCGTCAGTCCGCATCCCACAGACAGGGTCGCGGTACTGGCCGGGCGCACCGAGACCGCGACGATAAACATACAGCAGGAACCCGGAGAGCGCGAACGCGATGAGGTTGAGATAGAACGTGTAGTTGAGTTTGAAGTACGTCTGCTCGGTCGCCGTCTCGCCGCCCGCCAGATCCGGAACGATTCCCAGCGCGTCGAACAGCAGCTCCATGAGGAAGCCGGTGAACGCCATCGTCACGAAAAAGACGCCGAGGATGTACAGCATGATCTTCCAGCCGTAGTACTTCCGGTAGACGTTCAGCACGGGGATCGTGATGAGGTCGGCGTAGACGAACGCGATGATCCCGGCGAAGCTGACGCCACCGCCCCACAGCGCGACGGCGAACGGGACGTTACCCATACTGCCAACGAAACTGAGGACGGCTATGGTGACACCCATAATTGCGTTCTCGGCGGTCACGAGCAGGCCGTCGCCCTGAATGAACAGCGTGTTCCACACCCACTGCGGGACGAAGACGATGACGAACCCAGAAATAAGGAAGCCAGCGACGATGTCCTTCCAGATCATCGACCACTCCTTGCGGTACTGATTCCCGACTTTGTACCAGCCACCCCACGACAACAACTCGTCACGCCACCCGCCGCGACTCGACGTCTCCTGGCGGTAGGTCTCCATACAGCCCTCCGAGCAGAATTTGAGCGTCTCACCGCCGTCAGTCGTGAGCGTGTACTCGTCTTTGCCTTCCATCCCGCAGGTCGGGTCTTCGGTGACGCCCGCCTCACGGTCGCGCTCGTTGAGCGTTTCTCGAACTTCGGCAAAGAGATTCTCGGGAAGCGTGAGGTGGACGATCACCGCCATCACGGCGATGAGGATGAGGCCACCCAGCAGTTCCGCTAGGAGGAACTCCCAGCCGAGCAGAATCAGAATCATCAGCCCGAGTTCTACGATCAGATTCGTCGACGCGAACATGAACGCGAGAAAGTTGACCGCGTGCGCCCCCTTCTTGAACAAACCTTTCCCGATGGCTACGGCACCGAAGCTGCACCCACTGCTCGCCGCCCCGAACGCAGTCGCCTTGGTGAGCCCGCTCAGATCACCGTCGCCCAGCACCTGTGCCATTCGCTCCTTGGAGACGTAGACCTGGACGAGACTCGTGATCGTGAGTCCCATAATGATCGCCCACGCCGCCGTCCAGAGGAACCCAACACCGATTCGGAGGGCTTCGAAGATGCCCTCGACCATCGTCACCTGCATAGATGTATCGTCGTACGGATCATCTTTTGCAGTTTTCCTTCAGATAGTTCAGGTTAGAGCCGTTGAGAGTGTGAATTCAAAAGATTAGCGGTGGGTGGAACACGCAGGTCGAAGGCACAACCGCATTGAATAGTTAGGACGTAGTATTACTTGAGACCCAAACTCACGGAGGGATCACAATATGCCGACAAATTCAGACGACACGCGACTTGTTACGCTCCTCCTCGTTATCATCGGCGCCGTATTCATCGTCCCACTGTTCTTCATGGGCTTCGGGATGATGGGATTCGGCCCAATGATAGGCGGGATGTGGGGCGGTCACATGTGGGGTGACGGGACGATGCCTGGCTGGATGTTCATCGTCGGCATCGTGATGCAGCTACTGTTCCTCGCTGCCCTCCTCGGCGGTGGCTACCTCATCTACCGTGCGATTACGGGAAGTGAGAGTAGCTCAGACCAAGCCCTCGAGGAGCTCCGGCTCGCCTACGCCCGCGGAGAGCTGACCGACGAGGAATACGAACAGCGACGCGAAGCACTCGAACGAGATACCTGATTTCCACCCGGGAAACTTGAACGATGACCGGATTCTCCGACCGCCGTCAAGAGTCAACGCATCTGCAGCTTCCACCGTGGCTCGACCGATACACGACGCTGGGACTGTACGGACTACTCGTCGGGACAGTCCTCTGTCTGGTCGCGTTCCTCACGAATCCTGTTCCCGACCCCTCGTTCCCGTGGGCGACGCTGCCCGAGTCTCTACGATTACCGATTACACAGCCCCGCATCGAGCACTGGCCAGTGACCTACACTATCGGCATCTGGCTGTGGGTTTTCTGCTTCCCCGCACTCTTCCTCGCCGGATACCGGCGATACGGTGACAGGAGCCGTGGGGCAGCAGTATGGCTCGTCGGGTTGCCGACCCTGGCGATGCTGGGCTGGACCACGTACTGCCGGTTCTTCTGGCCGAAACTCCATCCTCCGACTTGGAACGCCCCAGCCTACACGTTCGTTTGCTGGCTGTACTGTTCGACCTACGACGTGCTCTGGAGCAACACGGCATACACAATTGCGCTATTCGGCATCGTCGCGACGCTCCTCGTCGTGCGACACCAGGATACAGACCGATATGCCCTTCTCGGGTTCGGGTTCCTCGCACTTCCGCTCGGATTACCGGCCCTGCACGAAGGGTATCGACGGGTGACGCGAACCAAGAGCTGAGGAACTGTGACGGGTGGCTTTGCAGCTCTGCGGGGGACATCTGTGGGTGATAATGCGGACTGGTGATTGGCATCACTCAGTACAGCCCGAGGAAACGTTATCCGTGGGAGCCTCCTCAACACAAGTATGTCGACGACCGTCTCAACACCCGAAACAGACGAGACGTGTGCGTACTGTGAATCCCGAATCTTCGACCACGACCCCATCTGCGTCCGCGACTGCGATGATGACTGTGGCTCGCCCAAGTACTTCTGTAACTACGCCTGTCTCTCCGCATATATCGACGAAAACAACCTTACTACCGGCAATGCGTGTGAGTGGACTCCCGACGACACCAGCTGTTGCTGATCGGTCCGTTCGAAGCCTTCAGAGACCATTATTCACGGAATCCGAGTAACCGAAGCCCGTTCAGTGAAACGAGGACGGTGGACCCCTCGTGGCCGACCACGGCCAGCGGCAGGGGGATGCCTCGCAACAGAATCGTCCCAACCATCAGGGCGATCGCACCGAAGGCGATTGTGAGATTGACCGTCAACGTCCGGCGCGTCCTGCGACCGAGTCCGAGCACGTAGGGGATCTTCCCGATGTCGTCGCCCATCAAGACGACGTCAGCCGTTTCGAGGGCAACGTCGGTCCCGGCGCCACCCATCGCGATCCCGAGCGTCGCCGTCGCCAAAGCGGGTGCGTCGTTCACCCCGTCACCCACCATCGCCACGTTCTCGTATCGCTCAACCAGGTCTTCGATAGTTGCCACCTTCTCTTCCGGCAGCAGTTCCGCCTGTACCTCGTCGATACCGACTTCGTCGGCGATCTGCTGGGCGACACGTTCGTTGTCGCCGGTCAGCATAACGATGTGCTCCACACCGAGAGACCGGAGATCCTCGATCATCTCTGCAGCCCCCGGCCGGACCGTGTCGGTGAACGCAAGCCATCCCAGTACCGTGGCGTTGCCAGCGTGCTCGCGGGCGACAAGGACACTGGTCTTCCCCTCCGCCTCCAGGGTCCGAAGCCTGTCGAGACCGGGATCGAGTCCCTCGATCGCAGCGTCTTCGAGAACCGTCTCGACGTAACTCCGATTCCCGATGTGGATGGTTCCGTCGTCGACGTCGGCGCGCACGCCTTTCCCGGCCTCCGACTGAAACCGTCGCGCGTCGGGGACGTCGAGGGCGCGGGCTTCGGCTTCCGAGACGGTCGCACGAGCCAAGTGATGCTCCGAACGGGCCTGGACGGAGGCTGCGAGCGAGAGCAGTTCGTCGGACGTCAGTGACTCATCCGCGAGGCCATCCCGGACGAACACGTCCGTCAGCTGTGTCTCGCCCCGCGTGAGGGTGCCCGTTTTGTCGAATGCGACCGCGTCGATGTTCGCCGCCGCCTCGACGTGTTCGCCGCCCTTGAACAGGACGCCCTGCCGGCCGCCGGAGGCGATCGCCGACAGCACCGCTGCCGGCGTGGAAATGATGACCGCACACGGCGACGCAGCGACCATCAGGGTCATCGCGCGGTAGAACGTGCTGGTGAACTCGCTTCCAAGCGCGAGCGGGATGGCGATCGCCGCGATCGTGAGTCCGAACACGCCGAGGACGTACGGCTGCTCGAGACGGTCGATGAGCCGCTGTGTCGGCGCCTTCTCGCTCTGAGCACGCTCGACCATATGGATGAGACGGCTGATCGCCGACTCGTGGGCCTGCCGCGTGACCTCGATTTCGAGACTGCCGCTCTCGTTGATCGTCCCCCCGAACACCTCGTCACCGGGTTCCTTCGGCACGGGGACGGACTCACCGGTGAGCGACGCCTGATCGACCGTCCCCTCGCCGGACGTGACGACGCCGTCGAGCGGGATTCTGTCGCCGGGACGAACGACGAACACGTCGCCCACGGCGACGTCGTCGATGGGAACGGTGACTTCCTCCCCGTCGCGTAGCACCTGCGCTTCGTCCGGTCGCATCTCGACGAGGGACTTGATCGCTCGGCGTGAGCGGCCGATGGCGTAGTGCTGGAGCGTATTTGAGAGCGAGAACAGGAAGAGGAGCATCGCGCCCTCGAACGGGGCGCCAATCGAGAGGGCACCGAGTGCCGCGACGATCATCAAGAGGTCGATGTCGACCGCACGGTGGCGCAGCGTCTCGACCGCGCCTTTGAGCCCGTACCAGCCACCGAAGACGTATGCGACGCCGTACCCGGCCCACATGAGAAGCTGAGGTCCTTCGAGCCACCCCGTCACCAGGCCGACGGCCATCCCGAGGAGGGTCAAGCCGACGAACACGGCCTCCTGCCTGAGTTCCGAGCGGGTACTCACCTCATCCGTTGCTGTCTCAGATTCGTCCTGAATCGACACGTGGCGGTCGCGGACAGCGTCTCGAATCGTTTCTTCTGAGATGACGCTCCCCTCGTAGGTGATCCGGGCGTCCCCTGTTCGAAACGAGACGTCGACATCGTGGACGCCGGAGAGACGCCTGAGATGTCGTTCAAGTGCCCGTGCTCCCGCGTCGCCCCGACCACCCCGTCGTTCAATGTGGATCGTACACGTCGAGAGAGATGGAGATTCAGTAACAGCCACGTTCTCGGTACCTATGAGTTGGTTTGATTTCACGTTTGAGGTGGGCCCACGAGCATTCATCCGATCCTAATCCCGGCACACGAGTCGAGGCTTTCATCCAATGATGGTTACCGGGATCTGTGCTCGGCGAGTGACTGTCTCGGCAACACTTCCGAGGAACGTCCGGTCTAGACCTGACCGACCGTGGCTCCCCATAACGATCTGGTCGATGCCGTTGTCGGCAGCGTAGTCGAGAATCTCACGCGCTGGTTTCCCGACTTCAGTGACTGTAGCAAGCACAATATCGTGGTCCGCCGCGAGATCCGTCGCAGTCGTGTGAATCTCGGTCGCCCGCTCTTGGGCGGTATCGTACCAGTCCTCTGCGACTGGCAAGCCACCGGCCTCTACATCGATTACCGAATCGATCGGGTTGATGACGTAAATGGTGGTAATCGTGGCGTTCGGAAAGGTCTCGAGTGCGTAAATGAGTGCACGCTCGGCAAGCGGGGAGCCGTCCAAGGCGACGAGAATGTTGTCAGGCATGCGATAGAGTTCGAGAGGTGTTGAGAAGAGTGTAGTGCCGAAAACTCGGCACTGGGAGTACCGTTAATTACCCATCAATTTCTGAGAGCGCCTCTGTTGCAACGTCACCGAGTTCTCCGGCCTCGATGTGCGAATATCGCTCCCGAACCATCTCCTCCGAGTTATCGAGATAGCGAGCCGCAACAGTGTACCCGAACGCCCGGACTAGCACCTCGCCCATTCCACGTCGACCACCGTGGGGCGCGAGATAGTCGTGTTTCGGATGAGCGATGTCGATCTCTGCAGCCTCTGAGAGCCGTTGGAGAATCGACCGTGCGCCGTCCGTCGTGATCGATGGCGGTCGGATATCTTCATCAAGCGCCAGCAGGAGGTCGCGAGCGTACTCCTCACGCCGCTCAGTAATTGCTTCTGGGCGTTCCCCTCGGTCGGCGAGATCATCCTGGACGAGCCCTGCGAGCGTCCGTTGGTCGAACGTCGGAAACACGGGCCAGCGCTCCGTCGGTGGGTCCATCAGCTGGCGATAGCTCCGTAGCGGCGAAATCACCGGGTCGGGGAGACTCGCAGCGTCCCATTGCTGTTTCTTCCGGTAGACGTCCATACTCCCGTCGTCGAGGGAGAGATCCTCCCAGCGGACGCCACGCCGTCGCGGATCGTTCGGATCGCGGACGAGTTCGCCGACGCGGACGGCGGTGTACGCTAGGACGAACACCAGCGCCCGGTCACGAGCCGCCTTCAGCGCCGCGTAGCGCGCTCGCTGCTTATCGATGGGGTCAATATCCTCCGAAAGTGTCGTGTACGCCTCGACGGCGTCGCGGGCCCGTTCGTCGACGTGGCGGGTGAGGGCGTGGCGCTGTTCGGACGTCCAGGCCTGTTGGTCGCCGGGCTTGCGGCCGTCGTCCTCTGGCAGCGGCGCCATCGCACTCGCTCGCTGCGCGTAGTGTGCCTCGAGATACCCTTCGTTGACGCACCAGCCACACCAGGCAGAGATATAGCGGTAATAGGTTTGTACCGTGTTCTGCTTGAGTCCCCGATCGCCCACGAGATGCCGGGCGTACTCCCGGAAGACGCGTTCATCGAGATCTTCGAAGGTGGGTTGGCGGTCGACGTCATCGGGGACGATCCCGGTCCAGTCGTCGCCGCGGTCGCCAGCGGCCCACTCGGCGAACCGCTCGAGCTCGCGTGCAGCGTTTCGTCGATAGTTCCCACCGTCCCCACCACGGCCTTTCCCCTTGTCCTGGAGGTAGCGCTCGAAGGAACTCGCGAGTGACTGATTAGTGCGTTCTCGAGGTGTCATCGTTCCTCGTCCGCGTACTGGTAAGTCGGACGGACGTCCTCGAAGAGCGTTTCGACGATTTCCCAGAGGATCAGGGAAGGAGTCTCGTATTCAAATGTGATCCCCCAGCGGTCCTCCGTATTGGCGGCAGAGTACTGGAAATGCGCCCGTCCGAGATCAGGATGGTCCTCGTCCTGGTGCCAGCCGGCGTGAAAGCCCGTGTTCGGATCAGTGTAGTTGATACGGAACCAATCGTGTGGGTCCTGTCGATACCACTTGACGGTCAGTTCCGGCGAATCAGGGCCCGTTGGGGGATTAAGGCGGGCTGGATCAAAAACCGCCCGCAGCTGCTTGGCCTCGATATCGTCAGGAACGTACTCGACGGCCGTGATCTGGGGGACACGGTCGAGGACGTCCCGCTTCAATTGGGCGTAGAGGTTCGCGTTCGGGTCACCACCTGGATGCGGGACCGACATCCGTTAGCTGCTGGCCTCGGCAGGCTCTGTCGTTGGAGCGAGGAAGTCCCATTCGCGGATGGCGAAGCCAACGATCTGGATACGCCGTTGAAGGTGCTCCCACTCGCGGGCGATTTCACGGCGCCGATCTTCCTCGTCACCGTCAAGGGATTCGTCAGCGAGCGTTCCGCGAAGCTGGTTCGGTAACTCGACGCCGAATTCGTCCTCCCAGTCGCGGATCTGGGTCTTCATATCGGCGAGCCGGTCCGTAAGCTCCTCGACAGTGTGTCCGCTGTCTCGAAGGCGCATCGCCTCCTGCATCGCTTGGCGGCGATAATCAGGGTAATACGTCGTGTGAGTACCGCTTTCGTCACGGTGGAGGACGCCGTCGTCGACGAGTCGCTCGAGGACGCGCTTAGTTGGTTCGTGTGACCAGCCCGCTTCGGAGGCGATCCAGTTGGCTGTCTGTGGCTCCGACAGCTGCCGAGCAACCATCCGCACGCGGTCTTCACCCGTGGTCTGGCGTTCCATCAGGCCCTCGGAGTTCGATTCGTCTTCGGTCATACAACACCCTTCGGACTGTGTCTTAATATAGATTGAGGTCATTAGTCCTATATCGAATGTGTTTCTTCGCCATCGCCTCGACCTCGGCTGAGGAGAGTCAGAGCAAACTCGGAGCCCGGTCTTGTCGGCTCTACCCCGGGGGAAGCGCCGTTGTGAGGGGGTTGCAGCATTCGTGCTTCACCGACGGCGGCGGGGTACTTCAAAGTGGCCGTGATTACGGGCATAATCAGGACCACTTGCTGTATTCGGTTCATCGGGAGAATTCGAGGATCTGGAGTCTCTTAGCGCCGGGATTCCGCATTACAAGAGAATATATATCGTATATCGCTATATAAAAACTCGGCCCTCATTCTGTCACAGTTTCGGAGGATAGGTTAGTTTTGGATCAAATCTCCATCAATTCGTGGTGATTGTCAGCGGTCGAGGATCGATTTTGAATCCTTACTCTCGAGCTACCGGACGAGCGTACGAAATTGCGTGGATTTTGGCGCTGCTGAATACGGTTGTCACTCTTGAGCGGCGGACCCAGCGAGAGCTCAGCCGATTAGTCGTGCGGGATCAACGCCGAGGCAACGAGCTCAACACACTCGCCCGCAGTAATCACAGGTGAGTAGTCCATCTCGCCGTCGATGTCCGCTTTCAGCAGGAAGTCGGTGAGCCGCCAGATATTGTACAAGAGGACCGCGAACACGAAATAGAACAAGCGAACGCGGTAGTCTTTTGAGGAGGTCTTCGCGAGAAAATCACCTTTGATCGATTTGTACTCACTCTCGATCTGCCACCGGCGGCTGTAGCGCTGACAGAATGTCTCAGCTTCCTCGGGACCGACTCGTAGATTCGTCGCGAAGACGGCCGTTCCCTCCCCACTCGTCGACGGCACGTACAGGAGTCGCATTGGATGCGATCCAGATTCCACGTGGACAGAGGCCGACTCCACAGCGACTTCCTGGTCGTCTTTGTCCATTTGGTCAAGCACCTCCCGTTCGGAGCTGGAGACCCGCTTCGGAATGAGGTAGTTCACATCGAGGTTTGAGAGCGTCTGGAACACTTGTATCGAGTCAAACTCTCGATCACACAGCACTGTCTCGATTGGAACGTGCTCTTTTGCTCGTCGAACGAGCCGTCGCACAGTACGATGGATCTGATTCGACGGGTTCTCATCCCACTCAGAGCTCTCTCGAACCGGTTCCACGGCGAGAACGAGCGGGATATTCTGTCCAATGATCGAGAGTGTTGCGAATTTGAACGCTCGACCGTCTCTGTCCTTGGTCCCGCTGACCATCGGCATCTCTTCGACCTCTCCGTAGTAGGGAATAGTCGTGATGTCGATCGCGGCTGTGACTGGACGCCGGAACGATGCTTTAGAGGCGATCACCGAGAGTAAGCGATCCGTCGTTTTGTTGAATCCCCTCACGAGTTCTTCGGGGCCAAATTGTTTGACTGCGCGGAGGTGGGTATCACCATGCGGTCCGTACTCTTTCCCGCGCCGATATTGGAAGCGAGTCGCTCCCTGCGAGGTGCCACAGCGGACCATCCCCATGAACGTCTGTAACTCGAAAAATTGCGTGTCCTCGTACGAGGCGTTCGACGCCCGACCAGAGTCGAAGTGTCCATAGGCGTGATCACGCGCGAGGCGCGTTGTCTGGACAATCTCGTCCTGTGAGAAGGATTTGTCTTCGGCTGGGTCTGCGTCTTCTTGCGTATCGTCGACGATCTCTGCCTTAGGCCGCACCTCCGGCGCTGAGATGCTGCGATCATGGACTTCTTTGACAACGAAGTGGGCGGCAGCTTGGATGTATTCGTGGGTCGCGTCGTCGAATCGATTTCGCCACGCACGAGAGAATGCTGATTCGTCGGGCACTCGACTGAAGCCGAGGATAGTCGCTACTTCCGGTTGTCGGGTGAGTCGTCGAGTGAAGTTGGCGTATGAGTCACCCGTTATCTCCATGAACACGAACGAGAGCACCATCGCGCGAAACGAGAGTGGCGCAGGATGCCATGCTGGATAACCGTCGTCGATCGCGTCTATCGTGTGATCGAAATCCTCGAACACGGTGATAAGATCGGTTTCTTTGAGTTTGTCCCGGATGGTAATCCCGAGCTGGTACGCTTCGCACAGAGACTGCAGACGGGGTTCATCTTTGGAAGGAGGACTGCCGGAACCACTCATTTAGAAAATGGTGAGGTCGATAGCAAAGTTACCACACCGACATGACTACAAACATATTCTCTTCATCGTCAAATGAATTGTAAGCGTGTGGTGAATGGGTAGTTAACTGTCAGTCATCAGCCGTGGAGCTTGAGGATCCATCTTCAGTCGTGTCGTCTAGCCGCCCGGTTGTGTATCCCCGCCAGTCGTACCGGTCTTGGAGATACAACGCGACCTTCACCAAGGCGAGCAGCACCGGTACCTCGATAAGCGGGCCGATAACGGTGGCAAACGCGACACCGGAGCCGACACCGAACACCGCGACGGCGACGGCGATCGCGAGCTCGAAGTTGTTTGAGGCGGCGGTGAAGCCGATAGCCGTCGTCGTTGAGTAGTCGGCACCGATTCCACGGCCCATGCCGAAGCTGACGAAGAACATCACAACGAAATAGATCGTCAGCGGCACCGCGATGAGTAGGACGTCACTTGGCTGCGCGACGATGCGCTC
>NZ_FXTD01000013.1 GCF_900182635.1 Halorubrum cibi
CCATGTGAACCCGTAAAAAGTGGAGCGTGACATGCTTCCAGCCGGGAAATCCGTGGCCAGTCGGATCACTCACCGCCGTTGGACTGGCGGCACAGCGCTTTTGAGCCAGCGACGCGGCTTGCTTAACGAAGCGGAAGAGGAGTTTGGACACATTCGGCTCTTCCGCTTCGCTTCCACCTTCAGAGCGATGCTATCCTGCTGCCTTCTGCGGATTCAACAGAGCACACTAGTGGGAATTTGAATTACGCCGGGTGTTGGCCGCGTAACTCAAACCGTACACCATCCTGAGACGGAGTACAATCGAAGGTGTACGCCCGCAACACTAACGACCGGTCTCATCTCCGGCGGCGTGCCGCGTCGACCGGGAAACCCTCGTGGCGGGCGGTCGCCTGCGCGGCGACGGGCGGGTCGCTTCCGCGACCGGATGTCACGTGCCTGGGTTCTCCGCGCGGTCATCGCTCCCAGCCGGGAGTACTCGGGCGGGGACTGAGGGCACGCGATAGAGGGTATTCACCGGGGTCGTTTAAACCGTCCGCTCAGTCGTCGAGTTCGGCCTCCGCGACGTTCGTGGACTGGTCGTCGACCCGTGTCTCCTCGACCTGCGGCTCCTCGACCGACACGGGCTCGATCCCGCGGCGGCGCGCGTCGGCCTCGGAGAGCAGGTACACGAGCGCGGCGAGGAGCGCGGCACCGACCGGGAGCAGGAGAAGCGGCGTGATACGGGTGTACCCCCAGACCACGAGCAGGAGGGCGACGACGACCGCGACGGTGACGGCGTAGTAGATCTGCGTCCGGACGTGGTCTATCAGATCGGAACCGGTGAACGTCGCCGAGAGGACGGTGGTGTCGGAGATCGGCGAGCTGTGGTCGCCGAAGATGGCACCGGAGAAGATGACGCCCACCATCGCGGCCACGAGGGTGTGACCCGCCGCACCGCCGCCGGTGATCTCCCACGCGATCGGGATCGCGATGGGAGTGACGATCCCCATCGTACCCCACGAAGTGCCCGTGGAGAAGGCGATGACGCCGGCGACGACGAACACGAGAGCCGGCAACAGCGCGGGCGAGACGGCGTCGCCTACGATCCCCGCGACGTAGGTACCGGTGCCGAGCGCGTCGATCGCCTCGCCGATCCCCCACGCGAGGACGAGGATCGAGACCGCGGTGAGCATGATCCCGAACCCGTCCAGCGCGTACTCGGTCGCGTCGCCGATCCCGAAGACGCCGTACGCCTTCCCGAGAACGAACCCGCTCGCGACCATCGCGAACGAGCCGATGGTGAGCGCGACCTCGTAGGAGGCGCCGAGCGCTGCGTCCCAGAGTCGTCCGCCCGCGGCGGCGAGGTCGCTCGCGAGGAGGTCCCCGAGGAATCCTCCGGGCGAGAGACCGCCGGACCACAACGCGGTCGCGATCGTCACGACGATCAGCGTCGCCACGGGAAGGAAGAACGAGGCGAGCCGGGGCGTCGACGCGGGCGGTTGGCCGAGCTCGCCGGCGACGTCCTGCATCGGCACCGCTCCGTCACGCGTGACCTTCCCGGTCGTCCACGATCGGTGTTCGGCCGCGAGCATCTCGCCGTAGTCGCGTCCCGAGCCGACGATCACGAGGACCATCACGATCGCGAGGATCGCGTACATGTTGAACGGGATGGAGGAGACGAACACCTCGAAGACGCCGGGTCGGTTCGCGGCGTCGACGCCGGCGGCGTCGTACCCCTCGGCGATGAGCGAGAGCTGGAAGGCGACCCACGAGGAGATGCCGAGCGTCGCGACGGGCGCTGCGGTGGAGTCGACGACGTACGAGAGCTTCTCCCGGGAGATCCGGAGACGGTCCGAGATGTCCTTCATCGCGGAGCCGACGATGGCGGTGTTGGCGTAGTCGTCGAAGAAGAGGACGATGCCGAGTCCCCACGCCGCGAGCCCGGCCTTTCGCTGGCTGTCGAGTCTGGTGAGCGCCCAGTCGTGGACCGCAGCGGTGCCGCCGAGGTTCCACACCATGGCGACCCCGGAGCCGAGAAGCAGCGTGAACACGATGATCGTCGCGTGGAACTCGTCGGAGACTGCGGCGACGATCCACTCAAACGTCCGCACGATCCCGAGCCCACCGGTGACGAGTACCGCGCCGGACCAGATGCCGAGGAAGAGCGATAGCGCCGCCTTGCGGGTGACCACCGCGAGGACGATCGCGAGCACCGGAGGGACGATCGAGAGGGTTCCGAAGTCGGTCATTGTCGCGGTACCGCTCCTGACATAGATAAGTATACTCCGACTACTCGGATGGACGCTCGCCGATCCGGGCGGTTACGGTGTCGGTGGTGGCGCAATTCGGAGCGCAGCGGGGTCGTCGCGTATCCGAACGCACTTACGTCCCTGTGACTGACTCACGCGCAATGTCTGTACGAGTCGGTATCCTCGGTGCGACCGGTGCGGTCGGTCAGCGATTCATCCAGCTGCTCGAGAGCCACCCCACCTTCGAACTGGCGGCGGTCACGGCCAGCCCGTCGAGCGCGGGCCTGAGCTATCGCGAGGCTGCGAAGTGGCGCGTGGACACCCCGATCCCCGACGACGTCGCCGAGATGGAGGTCGTCGCGACCGAGCCGGACGCGATCGCCGACGCCGACGTCGATCTGCTCTTCTCCTCGCTTCCCTCGGACGTCGCCGCCGAGGTCGAGCCGCCGTTCCTCGAGGCGGGGTACGTCGTCTCTTCGAACTCCTCGAACGATCGGATGGCGGCGGACGTTCCTCTGACGATCCCCGAGATCAATCCGGAGCACCTCGGGCTGATCGACGTCCAGCGCGACGAGCGCGGGTGGGACGGCGCGTTGGTGAAGAACCCGAACTGCTCGACGATCACGATGGTTCCCACGCTCGCGGCGCTCGACGAGTTTGGACTCGAGACGGTCCACGTCTCCACGCTCCAGGCGGTCTCGGGCGCGGGCTACTCCGGCGTCACGTCGATGGAGATTCTCGACAACGCCATCCCGCACATCGGCGGCGAGGAGGACAAGATGGAGACCGAGTCGCGCAAGCTCCTCGGTTCGTTCGACGGCGCGGAGCTGGACCTCCACGACGCCGACGTGGCCGCCTCCTGTAACCGGATCCCGACGCTCGACGGCCACCTCGAGAACGTGTTCGCCGAACTGACCGACGATCCCGACCCGGCGGCGGTCCGCGAGGCCATGCGCGCGTTCGAGAGCGCGGACCTCCCGAGCTCGCCCGATCCGCTCATCAAGGTGTTCGGTCCCGACGAGCCGGACCGCCCGCAACCTCGGCTCGACCGGACGTACGCCGACGGGATGGGCATCGTCGCCGGCGGCGTCGAGGCGACGACCAACGGGATCCAGTACAACTGCCTCGCACACAACACGATCCGCGGCGCGGCCGGCGCGTCGATCCTGAACGGCGAGCTGCTCGTCGAGGAAGGCTACGTCTAGGGGGCGCGTCCGTCGTTCCCCGCTCGGTCACTTCCCCTCGAACTCCGGCTCCTCGTCGCTCATGAACGCCGTGATCCCCTCCATGAGGTCGTCGGTGTTCATCGCGTGGCCGAACGCCTGCGATTCGGCCTCGAGGCCGGCCTCGCCATCGTCCCGCCCGGCGTGGATGACCCGTTTGGTGTACTTCTGGGCGACCGGCGGGCCGGCGGCGAGCTCCTCCGCGAGTTCCCACGCGCGGTCGATCAGCGCGTCGTTCTCGACGACCTCGTTGACGAAGCCGTACTCGTACATCGTCTCGGCGTCGTAGCGGTCGGCGGTGAAGATGATCTCCTTCGCGCGCCCCTCGCCGACGATCCGTGCGAGCCGCTGGGTCCCGCCCCATCCCGGGATCAGCCCGAGGTCGTGCTCGGGCTGGCCGAGCTCGGAGCGCTCGGAGGCGACGCGGAGGTCGGCCGCGGTCGCGAGCTCCATCCCGCCGCCGAGACAGTAGCCGTCGATCCCGGCGACGACGGGCTTGTCCGACGCCTCCAGTTTCCCGAAGGTCCGCTGTCCCGTCCGGGAGAGCTCGACGCCCTCGAGGGGGTCCACGCCGCTCGCGGCCATGCTCTGGAAGTCGGCCCCCGCCGAGAAGGCCCGGTCGCCCGCGCCGGTCACCAGGATCGCCCGCACCTCGTCGTCGGCGTCGAGCCGGTCGATCGCCGACTCGAACTCCGCGAGCAGCTCGTGGCTTATCGTGTTCATCCGATGGGGGCGGTCGATCTCGACGTGGCCGATCCGCTCCTCGACGGTGACGGAGAGCGTGTCGTAGTCGGCGAGCGGATCGTCGTCTCCCCCGCCCGCCGCTCCGTCGCTCCCGTGGAACCCGCCCGCGTCGGCGGCCTCGCGCAGGGAGTCGGTCGCCCGATACCGTTCCTCGTCGGTCTCCTCGTGGAGGTCGTCGAGAGTCTCAACGAGCACGTCGAGTCCCTCGTCGTCGGCGAGTTTCGCCGGACCGTCCGGGAAACCGGCTCCGAGTTGCATGGCCCGGTCTATCGCCTCGGCGTCGGCCACGTCGTTCCCGATCAGTCCCGCGACCTCGTTGGCCATCACGGCGAGCAGCCGCCGTCGAACGTCCTCGTCTCCCTCGCCAGTGGGGATCTCGGCCCCGCCGTCCTCGTAGTCGTAAAAGCCCGAGCCGGTCTTCTTTCCGAGGGTCTCGTTCTCGACCTTCTCGGAGAGCAGCGGGCAGGGGCGGTACGCCTCGCCGAGCATCTCGTGCATGTACTCGAGGACGTGGTATCCCACGTCGATCCCGACCTGATCCGCGAGTTCGAACGACCCCATCGGGAGGCCCACGTCGTACTTCGTCGTGGAGTCGACGGTCTCGATCGTCGCGTCGCCGGACTCGACGATCCACGCCGCCTCGTTCATCAGCGGAACGAGCACGCGGTTGACGATGAACCCCGGGCTGTCCTTGCGGACGCGCACGGGCGTCTTGCCCATCTCCTCGGCGAGCCCCTCGATCAGCTCGAGGGTCTCCTCGTCGGTGTGGGCGCCGGAGATGACCTCGACGAGCTGCATCCTGACCGGCGGGTTGAAAAAGTGCATTCCACAGAAGCGCTCGGGCCGGTCCGTGACCTCCGAGAGTTCCGTGATCGAGAGGCTGGAGGTGTTCGTGACGAAGACGGCTTCCTCGGGGGCGTGTTCGACCACCTCGTCGTACACGTCCTTCTTGATCGCCATCTTCTCCGGGACGACCTCGATCACGATGTCGGCGTCGGCGAGCGCGTCCCCGAGGTCGACGAACGTCTCGACGCGGTCGAGCGCCGCGTCTGCCTCCTCGTCGTCGATGCGGTCCTTCTCGGCGAGCTTGCCGAGCGACCACTCGATCTGCTCGTAGCCGTCCCGAACGAACGCCTCCTCGATGTCGCGGAGCGCCACGTCGTAGCCGGCGAGCGCGGCGACCTCGGCGATGCCGTGTCCCATGTTCCCGGCTCCGAGTACCGCCACCCGCTGAACGTCTTCGAGTCGCATACGGGAGGGTTGCGAGCGGCGGGGTTCAACGTTTTCATTTCCCAAACGAGAAACGCAGGGTAAGTTTATTGTGTGCGCCGACGGCCACCCCGACGACTCCGTCGTACTCCCGTTTTCGATCCTCGCCCCGACCGGAAACGTACACGTGTCTCCGCGCCCAACGCCGGAGCGATGGACGACCGAATCGCGGCGACCCTGCGCGAGGACCCGACGATGGCGACGCTCGTCGACCGTCACGGGTGGCTCCCCGTCGAGCCCGCCGCCGACGAGTTCGCACGCCTCTGTACCTCGATCGTGAACCAACAGCTCTCGACCGCCTCCGCGGCGGCCATCCACGAGCGGTTCCTCTCGTTTCTCGGCGGCGATCCGACTCCCGATCGCGTCCTCGCGGCCGACGAGTCGTCCCTGCGCGAGGCCGGACTCAGCGGTACGAAAGTCGACTACCTGCGGAACGCCGCCGCGGCCTTCCGCGACGGAGACTTCACGCGGTCGGGGCTGGCGGACGCGAGCGACGACGCGGTCGTCGAGGCGCTCACCGAGATCCGCGGCGTCGGCGAGTGGACCGCCCGGATGTACCTCATCTTCGCGCTCGGGCGCGAGGACGTGCTGCCGCTCGGCGATCTCGCGGTGCGAAAGGGACTGGAACGGGTGTACAACGACGGCGACGACCTCTCGCGGGCGGAGATGCGCGATATCGCCGAGGCCTGGCGGCCCTACCGGAGCTACGGGACGCGGTACGTCTGGGCGGAGTACGAGTCCTGAGCGCGGGCGACTCGGATCCCCGATTCAAAACGAGACGTGCGACGTCGATCCCGGCCCGTCCTCGTCCTCGATCCCTCCCTCACGGAGGAACGCGTAGCGGTCGTCGGCCAGGTGGACCGCGCCGTCCTCGACCGCGAGGTCGACGCCGGGAAGCGTCGTCCCCGCCGCCGGGCCGTCGTCGCACTCGCCGGAGCAGGCGTCGAAGTGCGACCCGTGCCGCGGACAGACGATCGCGTCGTCCCGCACCGCCGCGCCGTCGCCAGTGTCGAGCCGCTGGCTCTCGTGCGGGCAGGTGTTGATCCACGCGCGCACCCCCGGATCCTCGTCACAGCTGACGAGGATCAGCTCCGTCTCGTTCGCGAACGGGTCCTCCGCGGTGAACCGGTACGACCCGTTCTCGGGGACCGCCTCGAGGTCGACGATCCGCGTCTCCTCCGACATCGACTTCCGCTACTCCTCTTCGAGGATCTCTCCCGACTCGCCGCGCTCCGCCTCGTCGGTGTCCGCGCGCTTGCGGACGTTGACCCGGTAGTCCGTGAGGATGTCCCGGCCGAGAAGCAGCGGGTACTCCATGTGTCCGCGGTCCTCGACGCTCGCGGTGACGGTGTGTTGGTTGCCGCCGATGCCGATCACGAGGTCGACGACGGGGCGGGCCTTCCCGCCCTTCACGCTGCCGGATTTCACCCGCGTCATGCTCTTTATCGGCCCCGCGCCGATCTCCGCGGCGAGCGAGGTGTCGATACTGGTTCGGGTCGCGCCGGTGTCGGACTTCGCGAACGCCTGGATCGACCCGGAGGTGCCGGTTGCGACGACCTCCTCGATGTACCCGATGACGGGCTGTTCCGATGGACGTGTCTTCGGCTTCGGCGCACACGAGGGACGTGAGTCGTCAAGCGTGCCCGCGATCCGTTCTACGTCGTCGTCGTCGACCTCGCCGTCGACCGTCTCGATCGCGAGCTTGGCGATGTACGGCGCGGGGCTGGTTCCGGTCGCCTCGAAGAGGCCCTTGAATCCCGCCGTCGGGTTGACCTCGAGGACGTACCAGCCGTCGTAGCCCTCAACGAGGTCGACGCCGGCGTAGTCGAGGCCCATCACTTCGGCGGCGTACAGCGCCGTGTCGGCGGCCTCGTCGGGCATGTCGTCGGTGGCGTCCTCGACCGCGCCGCCGAGCGCGACGTTGGTCCGCCAGTCGCCCTCGGGCGCGTAGCGGTACATCGAGCCGACGATCTCGTCGCCGACGATGTACACCCGCAGGTCCCGGTGCTTCTCGTCGTCGCGGTCGATGAGCTGCTGGAGGAACGCCTGCCGGTTGCCCACCTTCGGGTTCACCCGCTCCGTGAGATCGACCTTCCAGGTGCCCCCGCCGTGAGTGCCGATCGCCGTCTTGTACACGCCCACGTCGCCGAAGCGCTCGCGGTCCTCGTTGAGTCGGTCGTTCGAGAGCGCGAGGAGCGCGTCGGGAACGCGGATGTTCCAGTCGGCGAGCGTCGCCGCGGTGGCGAACTTGTGGATCGACGTGAGCACCGTGTTCGGCTCGTTCAACATCGGCCGGATCCGCTCGAAGGTCGCCGCGAGTCCGAGCAGCTCCGCGGGCTGGTCGGTGTTCGATAGGAGCAAGCGGTTCGCGATGACGTCGACGGCGGGTTCCACCGACACGTCTCCGTCCTCGACGCTTATCGCGGCGTTCTCCTCGCGGAGCCACACCGGCTCGTGACCGAGGTCCTCGACTGCGTTACAGATCGCCTTCGTCTCCTTGCTGTTGTGTAACGACAACACCCCAACCCGTACCGGGTCCGTAGTCATACGGGTGAGTGCGACGGCCGGGATGAAAACTGGTCCGATCGTTTCACATGCCTGAGAGCTGTCTGACACGTCGCTCCGTCGACTCCGTCACCGCGTGCGTCACGTATATACCCGGCCCCCGGTTCGCGTGTGACATGGGAAACGACCGGGCGTTCACGTACAACGGCGGCGCGGTCCCGCCCGGCGAGACGCAGAACATCCGTTACGGCATAAGCGAGACGTACCTCGGCGACCCCGTCCGCATCCCGGTTACCATCGTCAACGGCGAGCGCGACGGCCCGACCTGCTTCCTCACGGCGGCCGCTCACGGCGACGAGCTCAACGGGATCGAGGTCGTACGAGAGGTCGCCCACGAGTGGGACCTCTCCGACCTCCGTGGAACGCTGGTCTGTCTGCCCGTGTTGAACGTTCCCGGCTTCCTGGCCCAACAGCGGTACCTCCCCGTCTACGACCGGGACCTGAACCGGTCGTTCCCCGGGAAACCGGGCTCCACGAGCTCGAAGCGGATGGCCCACCGGATCTACGCGAACTTCATCGAGCCGTGCGACTTCGGGATCGACTTTCACACCTCGACGCGGGGGCGCACGAACATGCTTCACGCCCGCGGCGACATGACCGACGAGGGGGTGTACCGCCTCGCGATGGCGTTCGGATCGAGCGTGATCATCGACAGCGACGGTCCGAGCGGGACCCTCCGCGGGGAGGCGACCGCCGATGGCATCCCGACGATCACGGTCGAGATGGGTGAGGCACACCGGTTCCAGCGCCGGCTCATCGACGACGCGCTCGCGGGCGTCCGGTCGGCGTTCGCGGAGTACGGAATGCTCGAGACCGAGTCGGTCCGCTGGCCCGGCTGGCGCACGATCGTCGCGGGATCCGGCGAGAAGACGTGGCTCCGGGCGGACTCCGGCGGGATCGTCGACACCCACTACGAGAGCGGGTCGCTGGTTCAGGAGGGCGAGCGGATCGCGACGATCACCAACCCGTTCAAGGAGGACGCGGTCGGCGTGAAAGCGCCCTTCACCGGACTGCTGATCGGCGTCCTCGAGAACCCCGTCGTCTACCCCGGAAACCCGCTCTGTCACCTGGTCGAGGTCGACGAGTCGACCGAGCGCGTCCTCGAGTCCGAGACTACGGTCTCCGGGACCGGATCGCGCTGACCGTCGAGATCGTCGGTCGCCCGCTCACCCGACCCGGCCGGTCCCGGCGAAACGATCGGTATTACCCGCTGGGCCTCGAAGGGACACGCGAAACGTAATGACCGGACCCATCGAACGGCTCGGAGGGGGGAAACGGTGAACCCCAACCGGGTCGATTTCGTCGTCGATCTGGCGTACGGGCTCATGATATTCGTCGCCGTCGTCCTCTTCTCGGTCGTCGGCAACCAGGTCGGGATCGCCTTCGGGCTCGGCGTGCTCATCTCGTACGCCATCCACGTCTTCTGGAAGATGGCCCGGTTCGACCCCGAGTGGATGACTCAGGAGGTCACGGAGAACGTCGAGGAGACGCTGAAGACCGAGGTCGACGCAGTGATCGAGCGCCTCGAGGAGGTGAACGACCGCGTCGACCGTCGCCCCCGCGCCGACGAGGTCGAGGAGGCGGTCGACGAGAGCGTCGGAAAGGTCTCGGAGGACGTCGAGAAGACCGTCGAGGAGAAGGTCGGCGAGGTGACGAAGGACGTCGAGGAGACCGTCGAGAAGGTGTCGGAGGACGTCGAGAAGACGGTCGAAGAGACGGTCGGTGAGACGGTCGAGAAGACGGTGGGCGAGACCGTCGAGAAGACCGTCGAAGAGCAGGTCGGCGAGACGGTGGAAGGGGCCGTCGAGGAGACGGTGGAGGAAACGGTGGAAGGAACCGTGGAGGAGACCGTCGAGAAAACCGTGGAAGAGACGGTCGAGGAGACGGTGGGCGACACCGTCGAAGAGACCGTCGACAAGCGGATCGAGGAGGTCGTCGACGAGGACGCCGTCGAGGACGAGAGTGGCACCGGGTCGGACGACGACGAAGCAAAGTAAGACGGCGCGGTGGCGGCGGTACCGGCCCTTTCGTCCCCGTTCAGCTCCGCTCGCGAGCCACGACCGCGACCGCCGCGACGACCGAGAGGAACCCGGCGAGGAACCCGACCGGCTGAACCAACAGCCGCTGGAGGACGACCCCGCCCGGCTCGCGTTCGACCGACCGAGTCCAGAACTCGTAGTGCGTCCCGTCGTGAGCGACGACGATCAACCCGTCCCCGAGCGTGGGCCCCGACGGGTACGAGAGCGAATCGACTCGCTCGGACGGGTCTTCCACCGTGAATCCGCCGTCGGGCGACTCGCGGGCCCGATCGAAAGCGTCGCGCGCGGCCGCCTCGAGGTCGTCGCGGTCGACCACGTCGGCCTCGTCGTAGGGCTGCGTTTCGGGGCCGACCGGTTGGACCGCGTGGGCGTACGCGGTCGTCGGCTCCGCGACCGGGACGGGGAGGTACAGCGGGTTCGCCATCAGTAGCCCGCCGAGCGCGAGGAGGACCACGACGGTGACGTGCCGGGACATGGGATCGCTATCGCCGGGACGCGACAAGAGGGTTTCCGCCCGGAGAGCGGTCGGCGTCGCTGTCGCAGTCGGCCGGCCTCCGCGATGGAGCCCGCACGGAACGCCTATCCGATCCGGGGACGCGATCCGAGACATGACCGACGACCTCGACACGCCGGTGCTCGACAACCACCTCCATCTCGACCCGCGGCACGGCCGCGGCATCGACGCAGTCGACGACTTCGCCCGCCTCGGGGGGACCCACCTCCTCGTCGTCAACAAGCCCTCGTGGCTCCTCGGCGTCGACGTCGAGGAGCCGGCGGACTTCCAGGCGGTCTTCGAGGAGACGATCGACGCCGTCGACGCCGCGACCGATGCCCTGCCCGGCCGCGCGTGGCCCGTCCTCGGCGTTCACCCCGGGCTCGTGAACCGACTCGTCGACGACCGCGGCTTCTCGCCGGAGGAGGCGCGCGATCTGATGTGCGGCGGGATCGACGTGGCGAGCGAGTTCGTCGATGCCGGCCGCGCGCTGGCGCTCAAATCGGGTCGCCCCCACTACGACGTGAGCGACGCCGTGTGGGAGGCCTCGAACGCCGTGACCCGCCGCGCGTTCGAACGGGCCGCCGAGATCGGCTGCGCGGTCCAGCTCCACACGGAGGCGAGCGAGGACCTCACCGACCTCGCGGCGGTCGCCGAGTCGGTCGGGCTCGACCCGACGAACGTGGTGAAACACTACGCGGCCGGGCGGCTCGCGGGGCCGATCCCGAGCGTGATGAGCGAGAAGGACCGGCTGAAACGTGCCGCGGAGTCGGACGAACCGTTCCTGATGGAGACGGACTTCGTCGACGACCCCGACAGACCGGGGATGGTACTCGGTCCGAAGACCGTCCCGCGGCGGGTCCGGTGGATGCTCGAGTCGGGATACGAGGACGCCGTCCGCCGCGCGCACGTCGAGACGCCCGCCGCGGTGTACGGGATCGACACCGAGGCGACGCTGGAGGCGTGAGCGAGACGGACGCGAGCCGCGGCTCGGATCCGTGAACCCCGCAATCGCTGCCCGGAAACAGTAGTTATTAATCGTGTAGTTCGTATCGGGAGGTATGGCCGAGATAGCCATCGAGTACGCCTCCGGGAACCGCCTCCGTTCGGAGGCCGAGACGGCCCGACGCCTGATCGACGCCTACCTCGGAGACCGTCCCGACGTCGACGACGTGACCCTCTCGCCGTCGACGGAGTCGGTGTTCTGCGTCAGCGTCGAGGGCGACCGGATCTGGTGTACCGACCCCCGCGAGTGGATCGACTCGATGGAGGCGGTATCCGCCGCTCGCAGTCGGCTCGCCGAGGGCCACTGAACGCGGGGAACGCGCGCGAACCGCGCCGATCGACGTGTCGTTCGGTCCGTGAGGCGTCAGGCCGTCGAGCCGGCGGCGCGTGCGTGGACGAACTCTCGAAGCAGCTTCCCGCCGAGAGCCGCGGCTTGGCCGTCGTCGCGGTCGTTCACCTCGACCACGTCGAAGCCGTCCGCGTGCGGCCCCACCGCGCGCACGAGGTCCCGGACCTCTCGAGGGTGGAGTCCGAACGGCTCCATCGTCCCCGTTCCGGGCGCGAATCCCGGGTCGACCCCGTCGATATCGATCGAGAGGTACGTCGACCCGTCGGCGAACCGGCCCGGATCGAGGTCGTCGATCCACCCGCGGGCGTCCTCGGGTGCGACGACCTCGACGTCGCTCTCGGCGGCGCGGTCCCACTCCTCCGGCGAGCCGGCGCGCGCGCCGACGACCACCGCGCGGTCGACGACGTCGAGCGCGTGGCGGGTGACGCAGGCGTGGTTCCAGGGATTGCCGGCGTACTCCGCCCGGAGGTCGAGGTGTGCGTCGACGACGACGAGCGTCTCCGGCGAGACGGCCTCGACGCCGGCGTAGGTGACGGTGTGTTCCCCGCCGATCGCGAGCGGGACCGCGTCGTCGAGGACGACGCTCCGGAGTTCGGCGGCGAGATGGTCGAGGTACTCGCGCGTGTCGTCCCAGGGGGCGACGTCGCCCGCGTCGTGGACGCCGAGCGCGGAGAAGTGGCTGTCCGTCCGCTCGTCGTAGTCGTCGTAGGATCGAGAGAATCGCCGGATCCGGTCGGGTCCGAACCGGGTTCCGGGCTGGAACGTGGTCGTGGCGTCGAGGGGAGCGCCGACGACCACGTACGATGCCGCGTCGCGGTCGGCGGTCGCTCCGGGGAACATCCGACTACCCGACGACCTTGCGCTGGCCCTCGTACTCGAGGTACTCGATGGTGTCGTCCGAGGAGAAGTCCTCGCCCTCGGGGATCCGCATCGTGAACGTCTCGTAGGTGTCCAGGTCCATGACCTGCGCGTCGTCGCCGGAGACGGAGACGACCTGCCCTTGCTTCCGCTCGATGATCGGCACCCACACCTTCGCGTCGACCGGCTGCGAGAGCGAGCGCTTCTTCTCGTCGAAGACGCCCTTCCCCTCGACGCGGGCCTTGGCGCTGCCGTGTTTCCCGGGCTTGGCGGTGCTGTAGTGGTTGATCTTACAGGGCGAGCTGTCCATCATGACGTAGCTCCCCTCCTGGAGTTCTCGAACCTGCTTCTGCTCTCGCGGCATACACCGGCTTACCCCCGGCGCGGGTATAAACGGTTTGGAACGTCGCGAGTGCGTCCGGAACGCCGCGAGTACGCCCGGAACGTCGTGGCTGCGACGTGGAACATCGCGGACCGTCGATCGGGACGAACTACGGATGGAACTCGTCGTCGTACCCCCCCTCGTCGTCCTCGTCCGGCGGGACGAGGTGTCCCGTGAGGAGGTAGCTGACGACGAACAGCGCGATGAAACCCACCCCCACGGCGGCGGTCGTCCGCACCACGAACGGGAAGTCGATCCAGAGGAAGTACCGGTCCGCGACCGCGATGGCGACGATCGCGACCAGGATCGACTTCTGTTCGTCCGTCGGATCCCGGACGAGCCCGACGAGGTCGTCCTTGAGGTCGCCGGCGAGCCCCATTCAGCGGCTCCCCCCGTTCGGGACCGCGTCGTCGGCCGTCCTCCCGTCGTCGTCCGTCTCCGCGTCGCCTTCGTGCGCCTCGATGACCGCGCTCACCCGGTCGAGCCCCTCCTCGAGGGTCTCCCGCCGGTGCCCGAACCCGACGCGGAAGCGGTCCGGGAACCCGAAGAGGTCGCCCGGCGCGAGCACGACGCCCGCCTCCTCGACGACGGTCCGACAGAACTCGCGGGCGTCCGCGAACCCCTCCGGAACCGTCGGGAAGGCGTTGACGGAGGCGGGGTCGTGCCACTCCAGCCCGTGGCGGTCCACCCACGCCGCGATCCGCTCGCGGTTCTCGTCGGCCAGTTCGCGGTTCTCCGCCAAGATCCGATCCTCGCGTCGACCGAGCGCCTGCTTCGCGACGTGCTGGCCGAAGATGCTCGGCGAGATGGTGGTGTAGTCCTTCCATCGCCAGGCGCGCTCGATCACCGGCTCCGGGCCGGCGATCCAGCCGAACCGCAGCCCGGAGAGCCCGTACGCCTTCGTCAGGCTCGTGGTCGAGATCCCGTGCGCGCCGAAACTCGCCACCGGCTCCTGCGGCGACGACGCGAGCAGCCGGTACACCTCGTCACACAGCAGGTATGCGTCGTTCTCGACGGCGACGTCGTACACCTCCCGAACCCACTCCTCGACGTGGTATCGGCCGGTCGGGTTGTTCGGGTTGTTCACGACGACGACCGCTGTGTCCTCGCGGACCGCGTCCGCGACCGCGTCGGGGTCCAGCTCCCACTCCGGCGGGGAGAGTTCGACGCGGGTGACCTCGCCGAACGCCTCGGGGACCGCGTGGAGCGCCTGGTAGGTCGGCGTGACGACGACGGCGTGCGAGCCGGAGCCGACCCCGTCGTCGCCGACCGGGTCGTCCGAGCCCACGAGCGAGAGGAACGTCAGGAAGTTCGCCTCCTGTGTGCCGCAGGTGAAGAGGACCTCGTCGGCGCTGCGGCCGTACCGCTCGCCGACGCGGGCGCGGAACTCCGGGTCGCCGTTCGTCGGGATCACGTACCCCACCTCTCCGGGATCGAGGTCGAACCGGTCCGCCCTGAGCGATCGGATCCCGCTCTCGGCGAGCATGACGTCCGCCTCGTGTTCGTACTTCGCGAACCACCGTTCGAGTCCGAACGGGTCGATGGTCATGCCGCCCACTCCGGGCGGCGCGAGGTTAGTTGCTGCGGTCGGGTTAATGAGTCTCAAAGGATGTGCTTTATATTTCGCCGTGCGTGGGTTCCGACAGACCGATCGCGGCGACGCCGCGAACGTCGGGGCGACTCCCCACGACACCACACGATGCAACAGTATCTCGACCTCGTCGACGACGCGCTCTCGACGGGCACGTACAAGCCGAATCGGACCGGCGTGGACACCATCGCGACGTTCAGCGCCGGCTACACCGTCGACCTCGCGGAGGGCTTTCCCCTCCTCACGACGAAGCGGATGGACGGCTATCGCTGGAACTCGCTCATCCACGAGGTGATCTGGTACCTCTCCGGGGAGGAGCACATCGAGAACCTCCGCGAGGAGACGAAGATCTGGGACGCGTGGGCCGACGAGGAGGGCCGCCTCGACACGGCGTACGGCCGGTTCTGGCGGCGGTATCCGGTGCCGGACGACGCCGACGCGCTTCCCGGCGAGACGTGGCCCGAGGACGGCCACCGCTGGGTGACCGTCGAGGAGGACGCGGACGGCACGACGCGGCGCACCTTCGACCAGATCGCCTACGTGCTCGACACGCTCGAGGAGAACCCGAACTCCCGGCGGATGGTCGTGAACGCGTGGCACCCCGCGAACGCGACCGTCTCGACGCTGCCGCCGTGTCACTACACCTTCGTCGTCAACGTCCAGGGCGGGAAACTCAACCTCCACCTCACCCAGCGGTCCGGCGACATCGCGCTCGGCGTCCCGTTCAACGTCGCGGCGTACGCGCTGCTCGCGAACGCGATCGCACAACGGACCGGGTTCGAGGTCGGCGAGTTCGGCCACACGATCGTCGACGCGCACGCCTACTGCGGACGGGGCGACCGCGGCGCGTGGTACGACGAGAACCTCCCCGCACTCCAGGATCGGCTCGCGGACGCGGAGGGGAAGGCCGACTACCGCGACGTCAGGGCCTGGCTCGAGGACGCCGCCCCCGCGGAGGTCGACGGCGAGGAGGGGTACGACCACGTCCCCGGCCTCCTCGAACAGCTCTCGCGCGAGCCCCGCGAGCGCCCCCGGATCGAGATCGCGGACGTGCCGCTCGACGAACTGACCTACGACGACGTCGAGGTCGTCGACTACGACTGCGCCGAGGGGATCTCGTTCGCGGTCGCGGAGTGATGGCGGGGAGCGAACCCGCCGACGCGGTGGATCCCGGCCCCGGCGACGCGTCCTTCGTCCTCGTCGCGGCCGTCGCGGAGAACGGCGTCATCGGCGCGGACGGCGGGATGCCGTGGCACTACCCGGCGGACCTGGCGCACTTCAAGCGGCTGACGACGGGTCATCCCGTGGTCCTCGGACGCGTCACCTACGAGAGCATCGCCGACCGGATCGACGGCCCGCTCCCGGACCGGACGAGCGTCGTGTTGACGACGGGCGACCCGAACTTTCCCGAGGAGGTCGTCGTCGCCGGCGGCGTCGAGGAGGCGGCGGCGCGGGCGCGGGCGGCCGCGGCCGAGCGCGGCGTCGAGGATATCTACGTGATCGGCGGCGCGAGCGTCTACGAGGCGTTCCTCCCGTTCGCCGACCGGATGGTCCTCACGGAGGTGCCGGAGTCGCCCGACGGCGACACGCGCTTCCCGGCATGGGACCCCGACGACTGGGTCGAGGTCGATCGACAGCGCGAGGGCGACCTCGCGTTCGTCACCTACGAGCGGGTCGAGGAGTGAGAGACGTTCCGGACGCCTCTCCGGCGTGGAACCGCTTATGTCCCCGCCGGCCCGAACGATGATAGCATGGAAGTCGCGTTGATCACGGTCGGCGACGAGCTGCTCTCCGGCGACACGGTGAACACGAACGCCAACTGGCTCGCGGCGCGGCTGGCCGATCGGGGCGTCTCGGTGACGCGGATCCTCTCGGTTCCGGACGATCGGGAGACGATCGCCGAGCGGGTGGCGACCTACGGCGACGCCTTCGACCGAGTGATCGTCACCGGCGGGATCGGCGGGACGCCCGACGACGTGACGGTGGAGGCCGTCGCGGACGCGTTCGGTCGCGACCTCGCCGTCTCGGAGCTGGCCCGCGCCGACGTCGAGGAGCGGCTGGCCGAGATCGCGACCCGGATCCCGGACCGCGACCTCGACGTCGACGTCGATCGCGAGGCCGCGCTGCCCGAGGGGAGCCGACCGCTGTCGAACGAGGCGGGGCTCGCGCCCGGCTGCGTGCTCGAGAACGTGTACGTCCTGCCGGGGATCCCCGAGGAGTTGAAGGCGATGTTCGACTCCGTCGCGGACGAGTTCGCGGGCGAGCGCCGGTCGCGGTTCCTCTACACGGTCGAGCCCGAGGCGAACATCGTCCCCGCCCTCGAGGAGGCGATGGAGCGGTACGAGGTCACCGTCGGCTGTTATCCGGACCGAGAGGCGGGCCACAACCGGCTGAAGCTCGTCGGCACCGACGACGGGGAGCTGGCCGCCGGGAGCGAGTGGCTGCTCGGGACGATCGACGCCAGCGAGTCCCCCGTCTCGCGCGACTGGGGCGACGGCGCCTCGGCCGATGCCGGGAGTTCGGGCAGTCGGGACGATGACGCGAACGGCTCGGATCGGCACCGACCGCGTACCGGTTAAGGAGGATTTTTCAACCGTCCGGCGTAATAAAGGGTAATGAGCGAGCACGTCACCGCGCGAGCGGGTGAGAAGCGATGATGGGCGGCAACGACCAGCAGGCGTACGACCGCGGGACGTCGCTGTTCTCGCCCGACGGGCGCATCTATCAGGTCGAGTACGCCCGCGAGGCGGTCTCGCGCGGCGCGCCGAGCCTCGGCGTCCGGACGGCGGACGGGATCGTCTTCGTCGCGATGTCGCGAGCGACCTCGACGCTGATGGAGTCCGAGAGCATCGAGAAGCTCCACAAGCTCGACGACCACCTCGGCACCGCGAGCGCCGGACACGTCGCGGACGCGCGACAGCTCATCGACCTCGCGCGCCGGCAGTCGCAGGGCAACCGCCTCCGCTACGGCGAGCCGGTCGGCGTCGAGACGCTGACGAAGTTCGTCACCGACCACATCCAGGAGAACACCCAGCGCGGCGGCACCCGGCCGTACGGCGCGGCGCTGCTCATCGGCGGGATCGAGAACGGCGAGCCGCGCCTGTTCGCGGCCGACCCCTCGGGGACTCCCAACGAGTGGAAGGCGACCGTCATCGGCGGCGGGAGACAGGACATCCAGGGTGTCCTCGAGGAGGAGTGGGAGGAGGGCCTCTCGCTCGCGGAGGGGATCGAACTCGGCGTCCGCGCGCTCGCGGCCCACGAGGAGGAGTTCGTCCCCGGCGACCTCGCGGTCGCGACGGTCACGGAGGCCGAGGGCTACCGGACCGTCCCCGAAAGCGAGGTGAGCGAGGCGTTCGAGGCCGCCGGGCTCGCCGGCGACGAGGACGACGACGAGACGAGCGCTGACGACGACGGCACCGACGAAACGGACGCCGACGGCGACGGGGAATAACCCGCCGGAACTCGACGGAAGCCGACCGCGGGGACGACGGCTCACGGTCACCTTTTTGTTCGGTCCCCCGAACGGGTCGTATGACACGACTCGGCGGACTCCTCGCGTATCCGATGAAATCGCTGGACGGCGTCGCCGTCGATCGCGCTGAACTCGGTTCGCGGGGCGCGCTCCGAGGAGACCGCTCGTACGCGTTCGTCGAGGCCGGCGTCGACCCCGAAGCCGCGTCGGTCGGGAGCGGCGGCGGGTACGTGAACGGGAAGAGCGAGCCGGCGATCCAGCGGCTGCGGGCGACGTACGAACTCGCCGGTCCGACGGACGCGACGCCGACGGCGGTGACGCTGGAGCGCCCGGCGCGAGGCGACGCGGCGGCCGACGAGCGGACGTTCGCGCTGCCGAAGGAGAGGGACGCGCTGGCGGCGTGGGTCGGCGAGTACCTCGGGTACGGGGTCGACCTCGTCCGCGACCCGACGGGCGGGTTCCCGGACGACCGGGCGGCCCCCGGCCCGACGGTGATCTCGGCGGGGACGCTCGAGGCGGTCGCCTCGTGGTTCGACGGGATCGCGGACGCGACGGAGGCCCGCCGGCGGTTCAGGCCGAACGTCGTGATCGAGGACTGTCCGGCCTTCTTCGAGGACCGGCTGTTCGACGATCGCGGAACGGGGATCCGGTTCTCGATCGGCGAGGCGGATCTCGTCGGCGTCAACCCCTGTCAGCGGTGCGTCGTCCCGTCGCGACACCCGGACACCGCGGCCGAGATCGACGGATTTCGGGAGAGATTCCTCCGGAAGCGGCGGGAGACGCTGCCCGAGTGGACCGAGAGCGACCGGTTCGACCACGACTTCCGGCTGATGGTGAACACGGTCGTCCCGGAGGGGTCGTGGGGATCGGTCGTCGCGGTCGGTGATTCGGTCGAGATCGACGGCCTCGTCGACGTGGAGGAGGCGGACGACGGCGTCGTGCTCGCGTGAAAGGCTGGGTCGCGGTCGCGTAAACGGGTTGTCGCGTGAACGCGGGGTCGCGGTCACTGATAGCGTCTCCGACCTCAGTCCGCTCCGTCGATCTCGCGGATCGCCCTGACGAGTTCGGCGAGCGCGCGCTCGACGCTCGCGCGTTTCACCGCGTCGCGGTCGCCGGGAAACTCCGCGCGGACGCTCCGCACGAACGACGCTTCGGTCCCCCACGGGGCGGCGTGAGCCACGCCGACGTACACCAGCCCCACCGGCTTCTCCGCCGTCCCCCCGCCGGGACCGGCGATCCCCGTCGTCGAGACGGCCCACGTCGCGTCGGCGTGGTCTCTGGCGCCGGCGGCCATCTCGCGGGCGACCGGTCCGCTGACCGCGCCGTGTTCGTCCAGCGTCTCGCGGGCGACGCCCAACTCCTCGCGTTTGGCGTCGTACGCGTAGGTCACGTATCCCCGATCGAAGTAGGCGCTCGACCCCGGCACGTCGGTCACCGTCGACCCCACGAGTCCGCCCGTCAGCGATTCGGCGGTCGCGAGCGTGTCTCCCCGATCGGTCAACAGCTCGCCGAGGATCGCCTCCGGTGACTCGTCTCGCGTCTCCGGTGCTCGGTTCCGCGGTCGGTCGCGGTCCGTCTCTCGATCGTCGCTCATGGAGACGACTCCGACCGCGGCGTGCTTGAAACGTCCGGCACGGGGGTACCTTCATTCCTCGGGGGCGAGTAGCCGTGGACGTGAGCGACGACGCCACGTCGACCGACGACACCGGGCAGACCGAGGACGCCGAACCGACCGACTGGGACGAGCGGTTCGCGAGCGGCGAGTACCCTCGAGATCCGGAGCCGTCTCCCGTCCTGTGCTCCTACGAGCCCTCGATCCCCGACGGCCGGGCGCTCGACCTGGCGACCGGGACCGGACGGAACGCGCTGTTCCTCGCGGCGGCCGGCTACGACGTCGTGGCGCTCGACGCCTCGGCGGAGGGGCTCCGGATCGTCCGGGAGCGGGCGGCGGAGCGCGGTCTCGGAGGGCGGATCGAGACGGTCCACGCCGACGCCACCGAGTACGACTTCCCGACGGATCGATACGACCTGATCGCGGTGAGCTTCTATCACACGCTCGACCGGTTCACCGACCTGTGTGAGTCGCTTGCCGAGGGCGGCTACCTCTTCGTCGAGGGGCACCTACGATCGGCCGAGCCGACGCCGTCGGGACCGAGCACCGATCGCTACCGGTTCGGGGCGAACGAACTCCTCCGGGCGGGCCTCGGGTTGACGGTTCTCCACTACGACGAGACGACCGAGGAGCGCCCCGGCGATCGCCGACGGGCGACCGCGAGACTCCTCGCTCGCCGGTCCCACGGCACCCGTCAGTCGTACCCCGAACGCCCGGAGTGACGACCCGAACGCCCGGAGTGACGACCCGAACGCCCGGAGCGACGACGGGCGACGACCCGCCCCGTCGAACGCTATCGGAGCGCTCGAGGTCGAACTCCCATCAGTTCCCGATCATGAGCGCTGAAACGGCCGACGAGAGCCGTGAAGGCGGTATTACTGGTTAGATACACGTGACTGACAAGACGTGTGGGGATGTTGACAGGGATATACTTATCAAAGTGGACCCTATATGGGTGGATATGTCATACCACAAGAGACGGCGTGACGTGTTGAAGGGGATCGGTGTCGCTGGCGCGGTCGGCGTCGCCGGCTGTTCGGGCAACGGCGGCGGCGGAGGCGGTGGCGGCGGCGCGCCGGATCTGATCACGGTGATCGGATACCCGGAGAGCGGGATCCAACTCTTCCGCGACTACTACAGCGCGTCCGACGGCGCGGAGGACATCCTGATCCCCGACGGGCTTCAGGACCCCGCGCTGCCCGGCCAGGTCGGCAACGACATGAACAACGTCACCGGTACCGCGCCTGCGGCGGGCGGCCCGAACCAGGAGGCGTTCGAGAGCCTGTATCAGGACACGTACGACGAGTCGCCGGGCGTGTTCACCTCGCAGTCGTACGACTCGGCGGCCGCGTTGATCCTGGCGAACGTCGCGGCCGGCGAGAACGACGGCACCGCGATCCGCGACCAGCTCCGGCGAATCGCGAATCCGGGCGGTACCGAGTACGGTCCCGAGGGGTTCCTCGACGCGGTCGAGGCGGTCGCGAACGGCGAGGACATCAACTATCAGGGGGCATCGAGCGCCGTCAACTTCGACGAGAACGGCGACCCGGCGTCCGCGGCCTACTCCATCTGGGAGTTCGCCGGGCAGGACGCCGACTCCGTCGACGTCGCCGAGACGCAGAACTTCGAGGGCGAGAACCCCGACGGCGAGGGGCCGTCCGCCGACTCCTCGCCCGGCGGATTCGGACGCGAGGTGAGCGTCGGAATCCTGCTCCCCGAGACCGGCGACTTGGCGTCGACGGGTCAACCCATGATCCGCGCGGCCGAGCTACCGGCCCAGCAGGTCAACGAGTCCGACCTCGATCTCACCGTGAACGCCCAGTTCGAGGACACCAACACCTCGCCCGACCAGGGGGTCAGCGGCGCCGAGTCGCTCGTGAGCTCGGGCGTCCCGGCGGTGTGCGGGACCGCCTCCTCCGGGGTTAACGTCCCGGTCTGTCAGGAGACGCTCATCCCGAACGAGGTCGTCGGCTGTTCGCCCTCCAGCACCGCGCTGTCGGTGACGAACCTCGAGGACGACGACTACATCTTCCGGACCGCGCCGAGCGACCAGCTCCAGGGCCGGGTCATGGCCCAGGTCGCCTCCGAGCGGCTCGAAGCCGAGACCGCCGCGACGCTGTACGTGAACAACGACTACGGACAGCAGCTCTCAGAGCGGTTCAGCGAAGTCTTCGAGGACACGTTCGACGGCGAGGTGTACGACCAGATCAGCTTCAACATCGGCGAGTCCTCGTACTCCAACGTCATCGAGCAGGCGCTCTCGAGCGGGAACTGATCGGTCGGGCCGTCCGCGGCTCCGGCACCGAAACTCGCGTTTTTTCGACCAGCCGGCCGACGCGAGCGACGGCTCCGTGAGAAGTCTCGAAAAAACGGCGGTCCGCGGTCGACGCCGACTACCCTCCGAGGAACTCGCGACGGACCTCCTCGTCGTTCAACAGCGCGGTTCCCTCGTCCTCGTAGCGGTTCTGCCCGTTCGAGAGCACGTAGCCGCGGTCACAGCGTCGAAGCGCCTCCTTGGCGTTCTGTTCGACCATCAGGATCGCGGTTCCCGTCCCGTTGATCTCGTCGATCTTGTCGAACATCTCGTCGACGAGGTCGGGCGCGAGCCCTGCGCTGGGCTCGTCGAGGAGCAGCAGCTCGGGGTCGAGCATCAGCGCCCGCCCCATCGCGAGCATCTGTCGCTGGCCGCCGCTCATCGTTCCGGCCTGCTGATCCCTCCGCTCTTCGAGGATCGGGAACCGGTCGTACACCTTCCGGAGCTCATCCTGTGGCACCTCGTCCAAGATGTACGCGCCCATCTCGAGGTTCTCCTCGACCGAGAGCTCCGCGAAGACGTTCTCGTTCTGCGGGACGTATCCGAGCCCCTTGTGGATCACGTCCTCCGGTTTCGTCCCGCTGATGTCCTCGCCGGCGAACGTCACGGTACCGCCCATGTGGGTCGTCAGCCCGAAGACCGACTTCATCACGGTCGACTTGCCGGCCCCGTTGGGACCGACGATCGTGACGTACTCGCCGTCGTCGACGTCGAGATCGACGTCCGTGAGGATCTGGAGATCGCCGTAGCCGGCGTCCAGACCGCGGACTTCGAGGAGGCTCACACCTCACCCCCGAGGTACGCCTCGATGACGTCCTCGCTCTCTTTGATCTCCGCCGGCGTCCCGTCCTTCAGGACGCGGCCCTGGTGCATGACGATGACCCGCTCGCAGTTGTTCATGATGAGGTCCATGTCGTGTTCCACGATGAGGAAGGTGTACCCCTGTTCGCGCAGCTCGTGGATGTGTTCGAGCAGTCGCTTCTCCAGGGAGGGATTGACGCCCGCGAACGGCTCGTCGAGAAGGAGCATGTCAGGGTCGGTCAACAGCGCGCGGGCCATCTCGAGCAGCTTCCGCTGGCCGCCCGAGAGGTTGCCGGCGTACTCCTCGGCGAGGTGGTCGATCTCGAAGAAGTCGAGCACCTCCCAGACGCGCTCGAGCTGGTCTGTCTCCTGTTCGCGCACCTCGCCGCGGGTGATCGGCATGACCGACCGCCACAGCGACTCGCCGACCTGACCCTTCGGCGCGAGCATCATGTTTTCGAGAACGGTCATCTCCTCGAGTTCGCGGGCGATCTGGAAGGTCCGGGCGAGTCCCTGGTTCGCGATCTCGTGCGGCTCGAGCCCGGTGATGTCCTCGCCGTTGAATCGAACCGTCCCCTCGTCGGGCTCCAACATCCCGGTGATGAGGTTGAAGGTGGTCGACTTCCCAGCCCCGTTGGGACCGATGAGCCCGGTCAGCGTTCCCGCCTCGACGTCGAAGCTGACGTCGTCGACGGCGACGATCCCGCCGAACGTCCGGCGGAGCCCCTCGACCTCGAGGGGCGTCGAACCGGTCGGTACGCCGGCGTCCTCCGGGGCGTGGACCGGTTGATCCGGCGTCTCCACGTCGGTCGACCCGCCTTCGTTCGGGTCGTCCCCGGAACCCGCCGTCGAGCCGTCCCCGTCCGGTTCGTCTCCGACTCTCGCCGAGCCGTCCGTCGCCGGCTCCGCGTTGCTTTCGGTCGGCTCCGGATCGCTCTCGGCCGATTCCGATTCCGGGTCGCTCTCGATCGGTTCCTCCGTCGACGTCGATCCGTCGGGGGTGGTGTCGTCGCTCTCGCTCATCGGTTCTCGCCTCCGTCGGCCGCGGTCGCAGCCTTGCTCGCGTCCTCGCCGCTCGGTCGCGAGAGGTCGATGCTCGAGGCCGTCTCCTTGCGGTGACCGAGCAGCCCTTCCGGGCGGTTGTGCATCAGCCAGATCAGCACTACGCCCATGATCACGAGCCGCAGTTGGCTCACGCTGTCGAGCGTGTAGAGTATGAACGGCACCGGGTCGAGCGACCCGAACGCCGCGACCGCCTCGCCGAAGTTCCGCGGCGCGTCACCGAGTTCGAAGGCGGTCTCGACGAGGTTCTTCACGTACCGCGGTCCCTCGTACAACACCCCGGCGAAGATCGCGCCGCCGAGGAAGCTTCCCGTGTTCGAGCCGGCACCGCCGATGATCAGCGCGATCCAGACGAAGAACGTGATGTTCGGCCGGAACGACGGCGGCGTGATGCTCCCCCGGCTCGAGTACCACAGGATCCCGCCGAGGCCCATCAGGGCCGACCCGAGGACGAACGCGGTGAGCTTGAAGCGGTCGGTGTCCTTCCCGAGGGCGTTCGCGACGTCCTCGTCCTCGCGGATCGCCTTCAGGACGCGCCCGAACGGCGACTTGCCGGTCCGCGAGAGCAGCAGGTAGAACAGCCCGACGCCGACGAGGAGCAGGACCCCGTAGAGGAGCCCGTCGATCACCGGTTTCGGGTTGTTCGGGATCAGCGTCCGCTGGACGAATCCGACGAAGCCCATGTACGGCTCCCACAGGAAGAGGGTCCGCAAGAGCGCCTCGAGCGGATCCGGATAGTTCAGAATGAGGCCGCCGCCGCCGCCGAGTCCGATCGTGTCAGCGGTCGGATCGAAGCTGAACAGCTGGACGCCCGCGATCGTGAGGTCGATCGTGTCGGGGACGGTGTACGACTGGAACGTCCGAGACATCATCGTGAACCGAATGATCTCCGAGAACGCCACCGTGACGATGGCGAGGTAGTCGGCTCGCAGCCGGAGCGCGGGGAGCGCGACCAGCAGCCCGAACAGCCCCGCGACCACGACGCCGGCGACCATGCCGACGCCGAGCGGCAGCCCGAGGCCGCCGACCTGTGCCGCGCCGCCCTGTGCGACCGGGGGCTTCGAGACGAGCGCCGTCACGTAGACGCCGATCCCCATGAAGCCGACGATGCCGATGTTGAACAGACCGGTGTACCCCCAGTGGAGGTTCAACGCCAGCGCGAGCATGCCGAACACGCCGATGTAGAACGTGAGGTTCGCGATCGAGTTCAACTGCCCGCGGAGGCCGTATCCGAACGCGACCCCGGCGAGCACGTACGCCAGATAGACCGCTCCGAGGACCGCGAGCACGAGCGTCACGTCGCGGTCGAGGAGTCCCCCGAACCGTCCGCGAAGGTCGTCGGCGCTCATGCCGTGGTCCTCCCGCTGAAGATGCCTTCAGGCTTGAACAACAGGATCACGATCATCACCATGAACGCGGCCGCCCGTCCGAACTCGGAGGGGATCCAGACCACGGACACCGAGGCGGTCAGCCCGATGACGATCCCGCCGCCGATCGCCCCGTAGATCGATCCGATGCCGCCGAGGATGACCGCGGCGAACACCAAGAGCAACAGGAGCCAGCCGTCGTTGAAGCCGAGCGTCCCCTTCCAGAGGACGAACATGTACCCTGCGACGCCGGTGAGTCCGGCCCCGACGATCCACGTAGTGCGGATGACCCGCTCGGTCGGGATCCCGGTGATCCGCGCGAGGTCCTCGTTGTCGGACATCGCGCGCATCGCCTTGCCGAGCTTGGTGCGCTGTAAGAGCAGGTGGACGCCGAGCATGAGGCCGCCCGCGACGACGATCAACGAGGCGTCGTGAGCGGTGATCCGGAAGGTCCCGTCGAACGCCGGGACGTTGATCCGCGGGACGGAGCCCGCCGCCGTGGTCCCGCGCACGCCCGCCCCGAAGACGAACTGGATGAGGTAGCGGAGCGCGAACGCGACCCCGATGCTCGTGATCAACAGGGCGATGCCGCTCTCGTCGCGGATCGGCTTGTACACGAACCGGTCGATCAGGAGCGCGAGCGCGATCGTCGAGACCCCCGCCACGAGCGCGCCGAGGACGACCGCGATCGGAGAGGTCGTGATCCCGATCCCGATCGCACCGCCGAACACCGATCCGCCGGCACCGACGAGCAACAGCGCGCCGACGCTGTTCTCGCCGATCCCCGCGATGAGGTAGCTGGTGGCCATCCCGGCGAACGCCCCGCTGGTGAGGTAGTCGCCGTGTGCGAAGTTCGCGAAGTTGAGAATGCTGTACGTCATCGAGAGTCCGATGCCCGCCAGACCGATGATCAGCCCTCGAAGCAGGCCGTCCCAGACGAGCGAGGCGAGGCTGCTGACCCGGATCCCCCCGGTCCAGAGCCCGCTCACGAGCGCCCACGCCATCCACAGGGCCACGAGAACGACCCCGATGGCGAGCGGGTCCTCGCCGAGGGTTCGGCGGTATCGGACGTACGTTTCAGAGATACTCACGTGATAACACTCCTCAAAGTACCGTGTGAAATCAACGTATAAGACGTTTACTACCTCTCGCCCGGATCGACGTGGTCGCGTCCCCCACATTCGGCCGCAGAAGAGTCGTTCACGTGATACCCGACGGGCCGGCGGCGACGCTCCGGTACGACTTATACCGAATCGCCTCGACGATCCGACAATGACCGCGATCGGCCTGATCGGCGTCGGCTACATCGGGAAACGGCTCGTCGACCGCCTCCTCGACGCGGGATACCGCGTGACCGTGTTCGACGTCGAGGACGACCAGACGGCGTACGCGATCGACCGCGGCGCTCGTGCCGCTTCGAGCCCGGCCGAAGTCGCTCGGGAATCGGACGTGGTGATCCTGACGCTGCCCGGATCGCCCGAGGTCGAGGCGACGATGGAGGGCGCGGACGGGCTGCTCGCGGAACTGGACCCGGGGGATCTCCTCGTCGACGTGTCGACGACCCGCCCGTCCACGTCGGTCGCCTGTGAGGAACTGTGCGCCGAGGCCGGCGTCGACTTCCTCGAGGCGCCCATCACTGGCGGATCGCCGCGGGAGGGGTACCACGTCATGGCCGGCGGCTTCGAGGGGAGCTACGAGCGAGCCGCGGAGGTGTTGGACGTCATCGCGGACGACCACGTCCGCGTCGGACCGGTCCCCGAAGCGACGGTGTTCAAACTCGGGCTCCAGATGCGCTACGCCGGCCACCACGCGGTCGACGCGGAGGTCGTCGAGTTCGTTCGCGACAACGGGGTGGATCCGACGCTCTTCACCGATTTCCTCGAATTCGAGATGTACGAGGGGTACTTCACCGGCGAGTTCGGCCGGGCGATGGAGGGGTTGGGGACGCTGGCCATCTGGAACAAGGACCTCGGCTACGCCACCGACTTCGCCGGCGAGCGGGGAACCGCGCTCCCGTTGACCGCCGCGGTCCGCGAGGCGTACAAGGCGACGACGCGTCGGGTCGACGACGGTGACGGACACGCCGCGGCGCTGATCACGTACTGGATGCTCCTCAACGACGGGGAGGGGCGGTTCGTCCCGGTTTCGGAGTAGACGGAGTCCGTCCGCGCCCCGAGTCGGAAGACGCGAACCCGTCGGACGTAGCTATTAGTCACCCGGGACCGATCGCCCGATATGATCGGTACCGCGGACGACGTGACGGGGGCCGCAGAGGGGGCCGAGGTCCCGTCCGACGAGATCCCCGAGGGCGTTCCCGGGACCTCGCGGTTCGTCTCGGCGAACGGCGTCCGTCTCCACGTCGTCGAGGCGGGCCCCGAGGACGGGAAGCTGCTCGTCCTCCTCCACGGGTTCCCGGAGTTCTGGTACGGCTGGCACGAGACGATCGCCGCGCTCGCGAACGCCGGCTACCGCGTCGTCGTGCCCGACCAGCGCGGGTACAACCTCTCGGAGAAGCCGCCCGCCGTCGCCGACTACCGGATCGGGGAACTCGCCCGCGACGTCGTCGGACTCATCGACGCGTACGGGCGCGAGACGGCGGCGGTCGCCGGCCACGACTGGGGTGCCGCCGTCGGCTGGTGGCTCGCGATCCACCACGCCGATCGGCTCTCGGAACTCGTCGCCGTCAACGTCCCCCACCCGACCGTCTTCGAGCGGGCGCTCCGTAACTCCTGGCGGCAGCGCCGCAAGAGCTGGTACGTGCTCGCCTTCCAACTGCCCCGGCTGCCAGAGGCGGTCGCGCGGGCCGGAAACTGGCGGATCGGCGTGCGGACCCTCCGCGAGACGAGCGAACCGGGGACGTTCGGCGAGGACGACTTTCGACGCTATCGGCGGGCGTGGGACCGCGACGGCGCGTTCGAGGCGATGGTGAACTGGTACCGGGCCATCGTCCGCGAGCGACCCACGCCGGAGACGCCGCGCGTGGGGGTCCCGACGCTCGTGGTCTGGGGCGCGGACGACCCGTTCCTCGAGAAGCGGCTGGCCGGCGAGAGCCTCGAACACTGCGCCGACGGGCGGCTCCTCACGATCGACGACGCGACCCACTGGGTGATCCACGAGGACCCGCACCGCGTCGCGAGGGCGGTCGCGGACCACGCCGACCCGCTGCCGCCGGGCGCACGGGAGTGAGAGCGGGCGAAACGGAGTCGGAGACGGACGCTGCCTTCGCCGACGCGTTTTAACCCCCGCGGCCCGACCGCACGGGTATGACGCTCGACCGATACGCCGATGCGATCGGCGCTCTCGACCCCGCCGACGGCGAGGTCGAGAGCGCCGAACTCGTCGTCACCGACGACGTGCTCGTGAAGGCGTTCGTCCTCGCACCCGGCGGCGAGGTCGACCCGCACGGGCACGCGGATGCGACGAACGTCTTCCACGTCCTCGAGGGGGAGCCGACCGTGATCAGGGGAGACGAGTCCGAGCGCCTCGCCGCGCCCGCGGTCGTCCACAACGCCCGCGGGGACGTCCACGGGGCTCGAAACGATACCGACGAACGCGCCGTGCTCACGGCCAGCCTCTGTCCCCTCCCGTGATGGACGGAGAGATCGACCCGGCGGGGCTCGCAGCCCTACTGGACGAGGGCGAGGACGTGCGGATCGTCGACATCCGCGACGAGCGGGCGTTCGACCGGGGGCACGTCCCCGACAGCGAGTCGATCCCGTTCCCGGAGCTCACGACTCGCGTCGCCGACTTGGAGGGCGCAGAGCGGATCGTGACGGTCTGTCCGCACGGGATCGCGAGCCAGCAGGCCGCACGGCTGATCGGCAGCTACGAGGGGACCGCCGACGCCCGCGTGGAGAGCCTCCGCGGCGGGATCGAGGCGTGGCAGGAGGACGGCCGCGAGCTCGAAGCGTCAGCTTCCGAGGACGACGCGGAAGCGGACCCCGACGCGCCGTTCTGATCGGGCGTCTCGACGGCGGATCGTCGAGATCACGCGTCGAGATCACGCGTCGAGATCACGCGAGGCTGTCGTCGGATCACGGAGAATCGAACGAACGGAGGATCTCCGCGAGTGCGCTGGCCAGCTCCTCGAAACGGTCGATCTCCATCGAGTCGGTCGTCACCCAGACGCCGTGGCCGTTGGCGATCACGCGAGTCAGGTAACCGTTCTCGAACACTCGGACGGTGAAGAAGTAGTCGCCGAGCTGCGTGTTGGCGTACAACGACTGCGCGTGGAATCCGTGTCGCTCGCTCTCGGCGAACCCGACGAGGTCGGCGGTCCGGCTCAGGTCGCTCCGCAGATAGAGCTGTTCGACGTCCTCCTCGGTGAAGTAGGTGAGGCTCCGGAGCTCGTCTCCCGTCGCGGTCCGTGCCGCGCTGAGCAGTTCCTCGGTGTGTTCTTCGAGTGCCTGTGACATGCTACCACGTATGGCGACGGGATACATGAGCGTATGGGTCGGCCTCCGTTTTGCGACCGGAGGGACAGAGTTTAGCGACTCGGCCGATATCGCCCGGACGATGAGCGACTTCGACGACGTCTGCGTCCTGTTGCCCACCTTCGAGGAGGCCGAGACGGTCGGGACCGTCGTCTCCTCGTTCCGCGAGGCGGGACTCCGGGAGATCCTCGTGATCGACGGTGGGTCGACGGACGGCACCCGCGATCTCGCCCGCGAGGCCGGCGCACGCGTCGTCGTCCAGTCCGGCGAGGGGAAGGGACAGGCGATCCGCGAGGCCGTCCGCGAACACGTCGACGCGCGCTACGTCCTGATGGCCGACGCCGACGCCACCTACGACGCGACGGACGCCGAGGCGATGCTGGCGCCGCTTCTCGAGGGCGAGGCCGAACACGTCATCGGCGACCGCTTCGCCGACATGCGACCGGGCGCGATGACGCGGCTGAACCGGATCGGGAACCGCATCATCAACGGGACGTTCCGCGCGGTCCACGGGGAGGAGTACGGGGACATCCTCTCGGGGTATCGGGCGTTCACCCGCGAGTCGTTCCTCCGGCTAACCCTCTCCGCCGACGGGTTCGGTGTCGAGACGGAGATGGCGGTCGAGTGCGTGAAACAGCGGGTTTCGGTGGCGGTCGTCCCCGTCACGTACCGCCCCCGTCCCGACGGCTCCTCGACCAACCTCCACCCGATCCGCGACGGCGGCGTGATATTCCTCGAGTTGTACCGGAAGGCGAAGACCAACAACCCGCTCTTCTACTTCGGGAGCGTCGGCACGATCTCGACGACCGCCGGGGCGATCATGGCCGCGTTCGTCCTGTATCGGTGGCTCGTCTTCGACGTCGGCCACGAGATAATCGCGGTGGCCGCGACCGGCGCGATCATCCTCGGGATGCAGCTGCTCGTGTTCGGCGTCCTCGCCGACATGATCCTCTCCCTCCACCGCGAGCAGTTGGACCGGCAAGACCGCGTCGTCGAGGAGCGACTGGCGTCGGACGCCGGCGGCGCGGACGCGGAAAGCGAACCCTCGCAGTCGGGGGACACCGGGACTGACGACGGCCTCACGGCCGAGTCCGCGGGAAACTGAAGCGAATCCCGAACCTTCCACATCGTTTATGTTCCGGGTCGAACACGTCCACGCATGGACGAGAAGCGTTTCGTCGTCGCCCTCTTCGGCCTCACGGTCGCGCTCATCGCCGGCTTCATCGCCTACCGCTTCGTCGCCGCCCTCACGGTCGCCGTCTTCCTGTACTACTCCACCCGTCGTTTCTACCACGACCTCGAGCGGCTCCACCTCCCCCCGCGCGTCCGCGCGATGACCGCACTCTCGGTGATCGCCGTTCCGCTCATCCTGCTTTTGAGTTCCGCGGTGGTGCTTCTGGTCGTCGAGACGCGGCGGTTCATCGAGGAGTTCCCGCTCGCCGAGACGCTCGGGTCGGGTAACCAGTGGGTACAGCGGCTGAGCGAACTGTCGAACCTCTCCGTCGGCAACGTCGTCGAGGCGTATCGGTCGGGCCAGTTCGATCCCCTGATCGACTTCCTCGTCGACAACGCCGCGCTGTTGACGAACACGGTCTCCGGACTACTCCTCAACCTGCTCATCACCGTCGTGGTCACCTACTACCTGCTTCTGGACGGCTCGAAGTTCCACGAGTGGGTCCTCCGTTTCGACGACGACGCGATCGTCCGGGAGTACTTCGAGGCGGCAGACGCGGAACTCGAGGCCGTGCTGTACGGTAACCTGCTCAACGTCATCGCCATCTCGATCATCGCGATCGCGACGTACACCGGCTACAACGTGGTGGCACCCGAAGCCGTCGCCGTTCCGTATCCGACGCTCGCGGGCGCGTTCACCGGCGTCGCGAGCCTGATCCCGGTCATCGGCATGAAGATCGTCTACCTGCCGTTGGCGGCGGCAACCGCGGTTCCGGCGATCATGGGAAGCGACACCGGGCTGTTGGTGTACGTCGGTGCGTTCCTCCTCGTGGCGGTCGTCGTCGTCGACACGATCCCCGACATCGTGTTGCGGCCGTACTTCAGCGGGAAGACGACCCACGTCGGACTGCTGATGCTCGCGTACATCTTCGGGCCAGTCGTGTTCGGGTTCCACGGCCTCTTTCTCGCGCCGATCGTGTTGGTGCTCGTGTTGACGTTCGCGGACACCGCCTTACCGCGGCTGCTCGGCGTGGAACCGGATCCCACGGAGCGGCTCCCGGACGGCCAGCGCCGCCTCGACGAGTTCGAGTGGACGGTCTCCGGCGACGACGCGTCCGGGTCGGCGGCCTCCGGCGCGTCGGATCCGATCCGGAGTGACGACGACTGATCCGGCGTCCCCGGCGACCGCGACCGCCCCGCGGGCGGCCGAAGGTCATAAATCCCCGTTCGCCGACCGGAGACGTATGCGCGTACACGTCATCGGCCTCGGCGGGGCGGGCGGGCGGGTCGTCGACCGGCTCGCGGCCGACCACGACGGGGACCCCTTCCTCCACGGCATCTCCGCGTTCGACACGGACATGGAGGCGCTCGGCTCGCTTCAGTCGATCGGGGAGGAGCGCCGGTATCGGTTCGGGGACGCGGCCGGCGGCGACGGGCTCGACGGCGACCTCCACGCCGGTCGGGAGCTCGGCGAGGTCCACGCGAGCGAGCTCGGCCGCGCGCTCGACGACCAGTGCCCGTCGCTCGCGGAGGCGTTCGTCCTCGTCCTCGGCGTCGGCGGCGCGGCCGGCGGCGGGGCCGCCCCGGCGCTCGCCGCGGAGCTCGAGACGCTGTACGACGCGCCGGTGTACGCGATCGCCGTCCTCCCGACGCCCGCCGAGAGCGACGCCGACGGGGAGGCGGGTCCGGGCGCGGAGGCAGGTCCGGCGGGCGGAGGCGGGTCCGGGCGCGGAGGAGACGGGGGATCGACCCCGCGGAGACCCCTCGCGGAGAAGAACGCGGCTCGGACGCTCGGCGCGCTCTCCGACCGGACGGCCGCCGTCTTCCCCTTCGACACGGACGCGTGGCTCGGCGGCGGCGAGACGATCGACGACGCAAGCGACCGGCTGAACGGCGTCCTCGCCGATCGGATCGCGGCGCTCTTCGGGGCCGGCGAGGGCGACGACGACGCGATCACGCCCCAGCAGGTGCTCGACGCGAGCGACGTCGCCCGCGCGGTCGGCGACGCCGGCGAGACCGCGGCGCTGGGGTACGCCACCCAGGAGGTCGAGCCGCCGGAGACGGAGTCGCGGTTCGGCCTCGGCCTGTTCGGCTCCTCGGAACCGGAGAAGGTGGACACGAGCGCCGCGGTGTCGGCCGTCGAGACCGTGATCCGGAAGGCGACCCGCGGGAAGAACACGGTGGAGATGCCCGAGGGGCGCGCCGACCGGACCCTGCTCGTCGTCGGCGGGCCGCCCGCCTGGCTCAACCGGGAGGCGATCGCCGAGGGACGGCGCTGGCTCGCCGAGGAGACCGGCTCCGGCGCGATCCTGAGCGGGGACGCGCCGGTGCCCGGCGGCGGGGAGGTGTTCGCGCTCGTGGTGCGATCGGGGATCGACGAGCCCGATCGGATACGCGAGATCCGCACCTCGATCCCCGACCGAGCCGAGTAGTCCGAGACGGGATCGGCCCCTCCCGGCGGTCCGCGACCGAACCCGTTAACCTCGTTCGTCGCCCCGTTCCGGACGTGAGTTCCCCTTCCGAGACCGCCGGGCTCGGCATCGACCTCGACGTCTCCGACGTCGAGGCGGTGGCCGGCCGGCGCGACGAGCTGGTCGCCGAAGTCCGCGACCACGCCGGCGGGATCGCCTACCGGCTCGCGAAGCTCCAGGGCGGCGACTACGGTCGAACGGAGCTGTCGACGGCGGGCGGCGAGTGGACCGTCAAACACGAGGCCGGCGAGCTGGAGTTCCTGCTTTTCTCCCCCAAGCGCGGATCGGACACCTACGTCGTCTCGACGAAACAGCCCCCGGAGCCGTCGGGGCTCTCGGCCGCCCTCGAGGACTACCCGAACATGGTCGCCGCCTGGAACGCGTACGTCGACTCGCTGTCGGGCGTGCTCGACGGCGTGTCCGCGGAGTTCCCCGAGCCGGCCTCGACCGACGGGGTCGTCGCGGAGCGAGACCGAGTGCTCGACTCGATCCGCGAGACCTGCGGCGTCATCGCCGGCGAGGTGTACCGGTACGAGGGCGACGACTACGGGACGTTCACCGCCCGCGTCGACGGCGACCGCTGGGAGCTCAAGTGGGAGGAGGGAGCCGTGTCGTACCTCCGCGTCGGCGGCTCCGGCGGGCTCTACCTCCTCTCGCAGTACGAGGCTCCCTCCGCCGCCGACGTGCGCGAGTACGCCGAGCCGTTCGCGGGCTTCGTCGAGGCATACAACGAGTTCGTCGAGGGACTGGAGAGCGACCTCACGACCGTCTCGGTGTAGCGCCCGAGGTGTAGCGCCCGAGGTGTAACGCTCGCCGAGACGGAAGGACCGCCAAGTCGAACGACTGTCGCCGGGATCAGCTTTATGACGTGTTCCGCGACACAGGACGTATGCCGACAGCAACCGCCGGATTCGTCGGACTCGGGATAATGGGCCTGCCGATGGCGAAGAACCTCCTCGACGCGGGGTACGACGTCGTCGGGCACAACCGCTCGGACGAGCCGGTTGAGGAACTCGTGGCGTACGGCGGCGAGGACGGCGGGTCGCCCGCTGGCGTCGCCGAGCGGAGCGACGTCGTCTTCCTCTGTCTTCCCGACTCGCCGGCGGTTGAGGACGTCGTGCTCGGCGAGGGCGACGAACCCGATCCGGTGATCGACGGCGTGAGCGACGGGATGGCCCTCGTCGACCACTCGACCATCTCGCCGACCGTCGCGGAGGCGATCGCCGAGCGGCTCGCCGAGGAGGGCGTCGACGTCCTCGACGCGCCCATCTCGGGCGGCGAGTCGGGCGCGATCGAGGGCACCCTCTCGATCATGGTCGGCGGCGACGAGGACGTCCTCGCGGAGTGGAGGGAGGCCCTCGAGGTCACGGGCGAGACCGTGACACACTGCGGGCCGAGCGGGGCCGGACAGACGACGAAGGCGTGCAACCAGATCGTCGTCTCCGCACAGATGGTCGCGGTGAGCGAGGCGCTGGTGTTCGCACACAACGCGGGAGCGGACCTCGAGGCGGTCGTGGACGCGATAAGCGGCGGCGCGGCGGGCTGTTGGACGCTCGACAATCGGGCCGAGTCGATGATCCGCGGCGACTTCGATCCGGGCTTCTTCGCGGAGTACCAGTACAAGGACCTCCGGATCGCGACGGACGCCGGCGAGGCGTTCGGCTCTCCGATGCCCCAGACCGAACTCGCCCACGAGCTGTACAAGTCCATGGTCCAGAACGACATGGGCCGCGACGACAACTCGGGAGTGATGCAGATCCTCGAGATGCTGGCGGGTGAGGAGGCCCGAGTCGACGGCGGGAATTGATATCCACGAACATGGGTATCGATCGGTGGATTCAGGAATATTTATTCGCCGACGTGCGGTATCCCGGCGTAGATGTCGATCACCCTGCCCGGCCCGACACTGGGCGTCGTCGGCGGCGGACAGCTCGGACGGATGCTCGCGGAGGCGGCCTCGCCGCTCGGCGTCGACGTGGTCGTCTTAGACCCCACGCCGGAGTGCCCGGCCTCGGGGGTCGCCCGCGACCAGATCGTCGCCGACTTCGACGATCCCGACGGGATCCGCGAACTCGCCGCGCGCGTCGACGCACTCACCTTCGAGATCGAGCTCGCCGACCCCGAGGTGCTGGCGGCGGCGGGCGCGGAACACGACGTGCCCGTCCAGCCGGATCCGGGAACCCTCGAGACGATCCAGGACAAGCTGGTCCAGACGGAGGCGCTCGCCGACGCGGGGATCCCCGTCCCGGAGTTCGCCGCCGTCGCGACCGCTGACGGGCTCGAGCGCGTCGTCGAGGAGTTCGATGGTGTCATGCTCAAGGCCCGCCGCGGCGGCTACGACGGCCGCGGGAACCTCCCGGTCCGCGAGCCCGAGCAGGCCGCCGACGCGCTCGCCGAGGTCGGCGGCGACGCGATGGCCGAGCGGTTCGTCGACTTCGAGCGCGAGATCGCCGTGATGGGACTGAAGGGAGCCGACGGCGCGACCCGGACCTACCCCGTGACGGAGACGGTCCACCGCGAGGAGATCCTCCGCGAGAGCGTCGCCCCCGCCCGCGCGGACGACGACGTGATCGCCCGCGCCGAGGCGGTCGCGGCGGACGTCCTCGACTTCCTCGACGGGCGCGGCGTCTACGGGATCGAGCTGTTCGAGACCCGCGAGGGAGACGTGCTCGTCAACGAGATCGCGCCGCGCCCGCACAACTCGGGCCACTGGACGATCGAGGGGACGCGGACCTCGCAGTTCGAGAACCACGTCCGCGCCGTGCTCGGCTGGCCGCTCGGCCCGACGGACCTCGTCGCGCCCGCGGTGACCGCGAACGTGCTCGGAGACACCGACGAGAGCCGGTCCGCGACCCTCCACGGCGTCGAGACGGTCCTCGACGCGCCGGACGCTGACCTCCACTGGTACGGCAAGGACGACGCGCGCCCCCTCCGGAAGATGGGCCACCTGACGCTGACCGACGCGACGGCGGATCTGGAGCCACCCGCCCGCGACGCGCTGTTGTCGCGAGCGCGAGAACTCCGAGACAGGGTGACGTTCCGCGAGGCGTAGGGCGGCGGCCGCTCACGACACCTCTGAGGACGCGTCGATCGGGTCGGCGTGCTCGTCGGCCTCGACGAACTCGACGCCGACGATCTCGAACCGCGCGCCGCCGTCCTCGCCGTCCGTCGCCTCGATCGACCAGCCGTGTGCCTCGACGACGTCGCGGACGATCGCCAGTCCGAGCCCTGTTCCTGGCTCGCGCGTCGTGAACCCGACGTCGAAGACGCTCTCGCGTTCGGACTCGGGGATTCCGGGGCCGTCGTCCGCGAGGAAGAACCCGTCCGGCAGTCGGCCGACGGTCACCGTCACCGGTCCGTCGGCGTGATCGCGGGCGTTCCGCACGAGGTTGTCGAGCACTTGCCGAAACCGGACGCGGTCCGCTGAGACGACCGCGCCGACGACCGCGTCGTCGACGACGACCGTGAGGTCGCCGTCCGCGATATCGTCCTCGACCGAGGTGACGGCCTCCTTGAGCGGGACCGATTCGAACTCGGTCACGGTCTCGCCCTGTCTCGAGAGCTGTAACAGATCCTCGAGGAACGCCGTCATGCGGTCGGTCGTGGACTGGATCCGCTCGAAGTACTCCGGGTCCCCCGTCTCGCTCGCGAGCTCCGCGTAGCCGGAGATGACCGAGAGCGGGTTCCGGAGGTCGTGTGAGACGACCCCCGCGAACGCGTCTAACCGTTCGTTCCGCTCCTCGAGGGCTCGCCGCTGCTTCTCTATCGTCGTCACGTCGCCGATCAGGACGACCCAGCCGTACGTCTCGCCGTCTCGCCGGAGCGGCGACCGGCTCAGCCGGAGGAACCGCCCGCCGTCGGGACCCTCGCGAGTCACGAGGACGTCGTCCGTGGCGGTTTCGAGCCGATCGTACTCCGGGAGGCGCGCCGAGGCCGCCGAGCCGACCGCGGCCTGTTGCTCGCCGACGACGGCCTCCGCCGCGGGATTGACGTCGACTATCGTCCCGTCGGCGTCGACGACGACCACGCCGTCGTCCATCTCCGAGACGACGACCCGCGAGGCGATGGGCGTCAGATCGAGGAGCCGGTAGCGGAACATTGCCACTCCGAAACACGCCGTCGAGAGCGATAACGAGACGGGAGTCAGGTTCACCGGTCCCGTCCCGAACGGCGGCAGCGAGAGGGCCTCGAAGACGTTCAACGCGAGTGGGATCAGCGCCCCACAAATGAGCAACACGGCCTGCCGTTTCACCTGCCCACCGGAGCGGAACGCGTTCCCCACGACGAGGGCGGCTCCGGCGATGACTGCGACGTACGAGAAGGCAAGGTGGAACTGATACGCCGGACCGAGCGTCGTCTCCAACCGCGTCAGCGACCCGGTCGTTGCGAGTCCGACGTCGACGAGCGCGAGCGAGTACGGGTTCACGAACAGCAACGCGACTAACGCGACGGGGACTGCCGTGAGCGCCGCGACGACCGGCGGTGTGAGGTTCTCGCCGCGACCGGTGTACGCCAGCGCGAACGCCAGCCAGGCAGATGGGGTGATGGCCGCACCGACGTGTAACAGGCGATGTGCGAACAGCTTCGCCTCGAGGGTGGTGCTCGCGAGTTGGATCCCGTACGTCGCGGCCCACACCGCTGCCGAGAGACAGAGGACGACGAACGCGAGGACCGTTCGATCCCGCCGCTCCGCCGGGACCGACAGGGTCGCGTACCCCGCCCACAGCGACGCAACCAGTGCCGACAGAAAGAGCAAGAGGACGTAGGGGGTTGACTGCCACGGCATGTGGTCGGATCTACCGGATCCTACGCCGTTCGATACTTAAATGGGCCGACCGCGCGGTTCGGTCTCCGTCGGTCGATATCGAGCCGCCGCGTCGAGGCCGGCCGAGAACCCGATACCGCCCGGATCACCACTCCGAGAAGCCGCCGTCGACGAGCGTGTCCGTCTGGCGATCGATGTACGCCCGCTGGGTGTCGTGGACCGCATCGGCGAACGGTTCGTCCGCTTCGAGCCGCGATCGAACGCCGGCGCGCTTCCAGGCGGCCGGCGTCACCCGGTGGTCGACTCGGTATCGCAGCGGGGCGAGCCACGACTCCGCCTCGGTCTCCGAGCAGCCGGCCGTCCGGAGGCCGGCGGCCGCGTGGTCGAGGAGATCGTCGTATATTCGGTCGAGATCCGTCGTGTGCTCGCCGTCGTAGCCGATCCACTCCATGTCGGCCTCGAGGCCGTCGGCGACCGCGGCGTAGAAGTTGTCCCGTGCGGTCTCCCACTCCTGTCCGATGACGGGGTGTTCACGCCGCGGCAGCGCCCCCATCAGTCCCGCGAACGCCGCCTGGAACGCGATCGAGTCCCGGACTGTCGGCTGTGCGGGCACCGGACGGAACTCGATCCGGGCGTTCGCGCTGGAGCGGCTCGCCCCCTCGAACACCGGGCGGACCCATCGCCAGTAGGTGCCGTGTTTCGTCCGGAACGTGGCGAAGTCGTCGTCGAAGCGGTCGGTTCCGGGCGACTCCGGCATGGGAACCAGCGTCTCGTCGCTCGCGATCCGGTCGACGGCGGTCTCGACGTCGTGGAAGTCGCGGGGGAATCTGACCTTGTCGGCGTCGGTCCGGGCGTTGAGCACGGACTCGAACACGTGGACTCGATTCTCCGTCGCGCCCTCCTCGAGGACCCGCTCCGCGTCCCAGTCGTCGTCGTAGAGGTCCGGCGGGAGGAACGGTGAGTTCACGCCGAGTGCTAAAAGCGGCCCGGCGATCCGGAGCGCGTATCGGAAGTGGATCGGCAGCGTGTCGGCCTGTGCGACCTGATAGTGCGGCTGGATCGAGGTGATGAGGCTCTCGGGCATCACCGTGTCCGCCCGCAGCGTGACGCCGGGCGCCTCCAGGGTGACGGACGCGTCATCGCCGGCGTTCGCCATCGCGTGGTAGCGGACGGCGTCGCTCATGTTGGCCGCGACCGTCACGCCGTCGAGGTCGACGTCGTCGGTGAGATATTCGCGGGCGGTCTCACCGGCGGGAGGGATGGTCCAGACGCCGTCGGAGACGAGCCGCATCCCCTCGACCCCCGCGGTGTTCTCCGCGGCCTCCAGGCGGGCCCGGACCTCCGCGAGCTGCGCGCGCAGCCCGTGATCGGAGAGCGGCTGGGGACTCGTCGACATCTCGGCGTTGTGGAGTCCGAGCTCCTTCTCGAACCCCATCAGCTCCAGGAGTCGACGGGGCACGCGCATCAGCGCGTACTCGCCCGCGCGGGACTCCTCGCTCCAGCGGCCGTCGGCGACCGCGTAGAACTCGTACTCGAAGCCGACGATCGACTGGTGGTTGTCGAACGCCCCGTCGTGTAGTCCCTGTTTGACGACCTCCGCCTCCTCCTCGGCGCGCGCGGCGAACTCCTCCGCGTCGACGGCCAGCGCCTCCCGGACGCCGTCGGCGAGGGTCGACTCGGTGCTCATGCGATGGCCGGACGAACCCCTGTAATAAAAGAGCCCCGACCGAGACCGATTCCGCCCGACCGCTTCCCAGCGAGCCGCTCCACGCTGCTCGCCGCCCCGCATCGGCGCGTTTTTGCCCGCCGATCGCCGAACCGGCGTATGGAGTTCGCCGCGTTCGCCGAGCGGGCGGGGAGACTGGAGGCCGAGCCGGCCGACCTCGAGACGACGTCGATCGTCGCCGATCTGCTCGCCGACGCCGGCGACGACCTCGAGACGGCGGTCCGCTTCCTGCTCGGTCGGACCTACCCCGCACACGACGACCGGACCCTCGACGTCGGCCCCGCGTCGTGCCGGGAGGCCATCGCCCGCGCCGCCGGCCCGAACGTCACCGCCGAGGACGTGGAGGCGCGGCTCGCCGATCGCGGGGAGATCGGCGCGGTCGCCGCCGGATTCGACTTCGGCGGCCAGCGGGGGCTCTCGGCGTTCGGCGACGGGAGCGACCCGCTCTCGGTCGCGGAGGTGGACGACACGCTCCGAGAGCTGGCGGCCGCGACCGGCCAGGGGAGCGAGTCCCGGAAGGTCGACGCGCTGTTCGGTCTGTTCAACCGCTGTGATCCGGCGGAGGCGAGGACGCTCGCTCGTCTGGTGCTCGGCGAGATGCGGATCGGCGTCGGCGAGGGCACCGCGCGGGACGCGATCGCCGAGGCGTTTCTCGCGGACGTCGACGCCGAGCGAGAGGGAGGCCCGGGGACGGGGATTGACGGCGAAGGAGGACCGGAGACGGGGATTGACGGTGAGGGCGACGACACTGACCACGAGAACGAAGTCGCCGCCGGCCGAGCGACGGACGGGGCGTACGCGGCCGTCGAGCGCGCCCTTCAGGTGACGAACGATTACGGCCGCGTCGCCCGTCTCGCCCGCGAGGAGGGGAGAGAGGGGCTGGACGCCGAGCGGATCCGGGTCGGGAGGCCGATCCAGGCGATGCTGGCGCAGGCGGGAACCGCCGCGGACGCGGTCGAGTCGTTCGAGGAGGTCGCCGTCGAGACGAAGTTCGACGGGGCTCGCGTCCAGGTCCACTACGCGCCGGGACCCGACGGGTTCGGGCCGCAGCTCTACTCGCGGAACATGGACGACGTGACCGAGGCGTTACCGGAGATCGTCGAGTACGTGGCGGACCGCGTCGACGTCCCGGTCGTGCTCGACGGGGAGGTCGTCGCGGTCGACGACGACGGATCGCCCCTGCCGTTTCAGGAGGTGCTCCGTCGGTTCCGCCGGAAACACGACGTGGACCGGATGCGCGAGGCGGTGACCTGTCGGCTCCACGCGTTCGACTGCCTGCTCGCGGGCGACGACCTCCTGGAGGAGCCGCTCCGCGTGCGACACGATCGGCTCACGGACGTCCTGCCCGAGGCGGCCGCGGAGTTCCGCGTCGTCGACGACGCGGAGGCGGTGGCGCGGATCGAGTCCGCGGCCCTCGAGGCGGGTCACGAGGGCGTCATGCTGAAGAACCCGGCGTCGGCGTACACGCCCGGCAATCGGGGCCGCGACTGGCTGAAACGGAAGCCGGACGTCGAGACGCTGGACGCGGTCGTCGTGGGCGCGGAGTGGGGCGAAGGGCGTCGTGCGGAGCTGTTCGGGACGTTCCTGCTCGCGGTCCGCGACGGCGACGACTACGAGCCGATCGGGAAGGTCGCGACGGGACTGACGGACGAGGAACTCGCGGATCTCACGGAGCGACTGGAGCCGCACGTCGTCGCCGAGTCGGGGACTGAGCTCCGGATCCGGCCCGAGGTCGTCCTCGAGGTGGGCTACGAGGAGATCCAGACGTCGCCGACGTACGGCTCCGGCTACGCCCTCCGATTCCCCCGGTTCGTCGGCGTCCGCGAGGACAAGTCCGTCGAGGCGGCCGACACGCTCGAACGGGTCGCGAGGCTCGCGGAGGGGGACGGCGACTGACGGCCCGGTCCGGACCGTCGAAACGGATGACCACCCTCAAGGATCGAGCGCGCGGAACACGGGGTATGACCGTCAGGTACGACGACCTCGGCGTGGAGTGGCTCGGCTACGCGACCGCACGCGTCTCCGCCGACGACGGCCCGGTGGTGTACACGGACCCCGGGAGATACGGCGTCCTCGACGACTACTGGGCCCGCGACGGCGACGTGGTACTCGTCACCCACGATCACCACTACGATCCGGCGGGGATCCGCTCCGTCGCCGAAGCGGACGCGACGCTCGTGATCTACGAGGCAGTCGACGTCGACCGGATCGGCCGCGACGTGGAATCCGTCGAGTCGCTCGCCGCCGACTACGACGTGGTCCGCGTCGACGACGAGGCCCGCGTCGACGTCGAGACCGGCGACGGAACCGTCACCGTCTGGACGGTCGCCGCGCACAACGAGCCGGACGGTCCCTGCGCGAACGACGACGGGACGGTTCCACACCCCGAGGGCTTCGGCTGCGGGTTCCTGTTCTCGATCGGGGACCGGACCGTACTCTGGCCCGGCGACGGCGACGCGCTCGACGGGCTCGCCGAGCTCGACGTGAACGTCCTCCTCGCGAACATCGGCGGGGGCGGGATCGTCTCAGACCGTCACGCCGCCGCCGACCTCGCGGAACGAATGGTACCGGACCTGGTCGTCCCGATCCACTACGACACCTTCGACGACCTGGAGGCGGACGGGGAGGCGTTCGCCGGCGACGTCGCGTCTCGGTCGATCCCGGTCGCGCTCGACGAGCGTTCCGTGGACCGGTGAAAGCGGTCGCGGGTGGGTTCTAGAGCTTCCCCGGACTCACTCCTCGGTCTCGTACGGCTCGCCGACGACCGCCGGAATTCGCGTCTTCCCGTAGATCGTGAGCACCACGAGCACCGCGACGTACGGCAGCAGGTTGACCAACCGGGCCGAGACCTCGATCCCGACCGTCTGGAACTGGACGTTCAGCATGTCCAGCGCGCCGAACAGCAGCGCAGCCGCCGCGGCACCAACCGGGTTGTAGTTGCCGAACAGGTACGCCACGATGGCGATCCAGCCGCGACCGTCGACCATCGTCGAACCGGTTCCCACGAAGTTCCCGGCGTGAGCGAGCAGCACGGCACCGCCGAGTCCCGCCATCGCGCCGGAGAAGATCACCGTCGCGTAGCGGACGCGGTTCACGTCGACGCCGGCAGTGTCGAGCGCCTCCGGGTTCTCCCCGGCGGCCTGTACCCAGTAGCCGTACCGGGTGCGGTAGAGGAACACCCAGGCGACGCCGACGAGGACGATCGTGAGGAACACGAGCGGCGACTGCCCGAGCGCCAGCTCGTTGATGTTCGTGAGTCCCGGGCTCGACCGGCTCCCCCAGATGAGCGCCGCCGCGAACGGGGCGAACCCGAGGCCGATGAACCAGACCGCCAGCCCGGCGACGATCTGGTCGGCCTTGTACCGGATCAACAGGACGGCGAAGATCACGGTCAGGAGCGTCGTGACCGCGACCGCGACGAGGATCGCGGCCCAGACGTGTCCCTGCGTCGGCGAAGTCCCGCCGAGAGCGAACATCGTCCCGGCCGTGGTGAACGCGCCGATGATCATGAACCCCTCGAGGCCGATGTTGAACACGCCGCTCTTCTCGGCGTACAGCCCGCCGATCGCCGCGAGCGCGATCGGGGTCGCCATCTCCAGCGACCGAGTGACGAACCCCCAGGTGATCAGCCGGGAGAGGTCGACGTCGAACCCGAGAGCGAGGACCGCGGCGAGCACCGCGAGGACGACGAGCGTGATCCCGCCGAGCCGGAGCCGAGCGGCGTCGAGGTACTCGGAGCCGCTCATTCGGCGTCACCTCCGAGTCCCGTTCGCGCCGCGAACATCCGGAACAGTTCCGGAGCCGCGACGAAGAGGACCACGAGACCCACGATCCCGTCGATGAGCTGGACGGGAATGTCGCTGTTGATCTGAACGTGTGAGCCCGCCGATTCGAGTCCGCCGAAGAGCAGCCCGGCCGGGAGCACGCCCACCGGGTTGTTGGCGGCGAGCAGGCTCACGGCGATCGCGTCGAACCCGTAGTTGCCGATGCCGGAGGGGTCGGTGTAGTATCCCTGGATCATGATAACGAAGAGCGCGCCCGTCAGCCCGGCGACCATCCCGGAGAGCGCCATCGTCGAGATGACCATCCGCTTCGCGTCGACGCCCGAGTACGTCGCTGCCGTGTCTTGATACCCGCTCGTCACCATGTCGTACCCGAACCGGGTCCGCGTCATGACCGCCGCGACGAGCGCGACCACGCCGAGCATGAGGAGGATCCCCACGATCGACAGGTTCGGATCGCCGAAGACGGCCTGGGGAAGCTCCACGCTCTCGGGGAGCCGTCGGGTCCGTGTCGCGGTCGCCTCCGGAGCCCCGAACGGACCCGCGACGAGCCAGCCGACGAACCCGGTGGCGATGAAGTTCAACATGATCGTCGTGATGATCTCGTTGGCGTCCCCGTACGCCTTCATCACGCCGGGAAGCGCGCCGTAGAGGCCGCCGGCGACGACGCCGACGACGGTCCCGAAGAGCATCAGGACGATCCCGCCGACCGTTCCCGAGGGCACGAACGCGCCGAGCCAGATGATCGAGATCACAGTGGAGAATCCGCCGACGACGAACTGTCCTTGAACCCCGATGTTGAACACGCCGGCGCGGAACGCGACCGCGACCGCGACTCCCGTCATGACGAAGATCGTCGTGCTCCGGAGCGTTCGAGCGATCGCCCGCTCGCTTCCGAAGGCCCCGACGAGGAGTTGGTTGGCGAACCGTATCGAGTCGTATCCGGCGGCCGCCGCAATGACGAAGCCGATGAGGAGCGCCATCGCCGTCGACGCGATGGCGATCCCGACCCGTTCGAGCACCGACGCGTCGAGCAGACGAGCCGCCAGCGCGTCGAGCGCACCGCCGTTCGAGTCGGGCCCGGAACCGCTCACGACGAGACACCCCCGTCGACGTCGGCGGACGTCTCGTCATCGGCGTCGTCGGACCCCTCCGCCAGCGTCTGGCCGGCCATCAGGAGTCCGAGTTCGGACTCGGTGACCGTCTCGGGATCGACGACGTCGATGAACTCTCCCTCGTACATCACCGCGACGCGGTCGGAGAGCTTCTGGATCTCCTCGAGCTTCGAGGAGACCATCAAGATTCCGACGCCCTCGTCACGGAGTTCCATCAACCGCTTGTGGATGAACTCGATCGACCCGATGTCGACGCCGCGCGTCGGGTGCGACGCGACGAGCACGTCCGGGTCGTGGCCGATCTCCCGACCGACGATGAACTTCTGCTGGTTGCCGCCGGAGAGCGACTCCGCGTTCGCCTCGGGGTTCGGCGGCTGGACGTCGTACTCCTCGATGACGTCCGCGGCGTGTTCGTCCACCGCCCCCCAGTTCAGGATCCCGTTCTCGGCGTACGGCTCGATCGTCTGGTTGCCGAGGAGCGCGTTGCGCTGGAGCGTGTACTCCTGGACGAGCCCCTCGGTCTGGCGGTCCTCGGGAATATAGGCGATCCCGTCCTCGATCCGGTCGCGGCGGCTCCGATCCGTGATGTCGGTCCCGCTCAGTCGGACGGTCCCCCCGGAGGGCCGACGGAGACCGGTGATGCCCTCGATGAGTTCGCTCTGTCCGTTGCCCTGAACGCCCGCGATGCCGAGGACCTCGCCCTCGCGGACGGTGAGATCGACTCCTTCGACCTGTTCTCGGCCGCGGTCGCCCGGCATACGAAGCCCCTCGACTTCGAGCACGGGATCGCCCGTTCCCGGCTCTCGTTCGAGCCGATCGAAGAGGACCTCGCGGCCGACCATCATCCGGGCGAGGTCCTGTTCGGTCGTCTCCGCGGCGGGGACCGTGCCCACGGCTTTCCCGTCCCGAAGGACGGTGATGTCGTCCGCGATCTCGAGCGCCTCGTCCAGTTTGTGGGAGATGAAGATCAGCGATCTGCCGTCCTCGCGGAGGTCGTTCATGACCTCCATCAGCCCGTCGACCTCCTGGGGAGTGAGCACCGCCGTGGGCTCGTCGAGGATGAGTATCTCCGCCCCTCGATAGAGGCTCTTGACGATCTCGACGCGCTGTTGTGCGCCGAGGTCGAGGTCCTCGACCGGAGTGTCGAGATGTCGGTCGACGTCGAATCCGTACCGCTCGCAGATCTCCTCGATGTCCGCTCTGGCGCTCGCCTCGTCGACGGTTCCGCCCTCAGTCGGTTCGTGACCGAGGATGACGTTCTGGAGGACGGTCATCGGCTTCACCAGCTGGAAGTGCTGGTGGATCATGCCGATCCCGGCGTCCATCGCGTCCCGTGGCGATTCGAAGGTTCGCTCCTCGCCGTCGACGTGGATGGTTCCGCTGTTCTGGTCGTAGAGGCCGTACAGAACGCTCATCAGCGTCGTCTTGCCCGATCCGTTCTCCCCGAGGAGGGCGTGTATCGATCCGCTCTCGAGCGTGAAGTCGACCTCGTCGTTGGCGACCACGTCGCCGAACCGCTTCGTTATCCCCTCGAGGCGGACCGCGGGTGCGTTACGCGTCATCGTGTTCTCATGGTGAATGGTTATAAATTGGGACGGGACTGAGAGGAACCGTTCAGCAGCTGGTCGGACCGCAAGTCAGCTCGATCTCGTCGTTCTCGAAGCCGTCCTTCGCGTCTTGGATGTTCTGACTAAGCGCGTCGGGGAGCTCGCCCTCGAAGGCCTGTCCGACGATGAAGTCGATGCTGCCCTGCTCGATGCTGAGGTTGTTCTCACCGACGTACTCGGAGAAGTTTCCGTCGATGACCGCCTCCGAGACGGTGTAGGTCGCTTCGTTGAGTGCCTTGACGGCGGACCCGAGGATGACGTCCTGGTACTGCTCCTCGGTGACTGACTGGTCGACGTCGACGCCGAGCGCGAAGCGTCCCGCCTCCTGGGCCGCCGAGAAGACGCCGCCGCCCGCCGCGGACGCCGCGTGCCAGACGATGTCGGCCCCGTCGTCGATCTGGGAGGACGCCACGTCGTTGGCCGCGCCCGTGTCGGAGAAGCTCCCGCCGTAGCCGGTGAGGACCTCGATGCCGTCATCGACCCATTCGACGCCCTCGATATAGGACTGCTCGAACGCGTTGATGAGCGGGATGTCCTCGCCGCCGACGAAGCCGACCGTCGACCCGTCGGGGTCGGTGGAGCTACCCTCGTACTCGAAGTCCTCCTGGGTCATCACGCCCGCGGCGACGCCCGCGAGGAACGACATCTCGTTGTTCATCTCGATCCAGCCGGAGACGTTGTCGGCGTCCTCGACGACGTTGTTGATGAGCATCCAGTTCTGATCGGGATACTCACTCGCGTTCGTCGTCAGGGGGTCGGTGTGGTTGTCACCGACGCAGATGATGAGGTCGTACCCGCTCTCGGCCACGTCGGCCTGGACGGACTCGTACTGTGCCTCCGAGGTCTCCTCGACCGTCGTGTACTCGAGATCGAAGTCCTCGGACGCCTGCTCGAGTCCCTGGACCGCGTTGTCGTTGAACGCGTTGTCGTCGAACCCGGCCGGGCTCGAGATGATCGCGACCTGCGTGGTCGATCCGCCGCCACCGTCACCGCCGCTTCCGCCGCCTCCGCCACCGAGACACCCGGCGAAGACCGTACCCGTCGCGAGCGCGCCGCCGGACGCGAGAAGCATCCGACGATCGATTCCCGCCGACTCGTCGATTTCCGCCTGCCTATCTGTCATGGATGTATCTAGTAGTCTCGCATCCTCCATTATAAATTTACTTATTAGTGAGTAGCACTATGGACCCGATCCCTCAGAGATAGGATATTTTCTGAAATGCTACCTCATTCTTTTATCTTGTATTTCTACAGATGAATAATTGTGTAAATTGACGAAAGAGCCCGTCGTGGCGGATCCAAAGCTGACGGGGATCGTAGGTGAAGCTGCGCTGAATTCCGAAATACCGCCACACGGACATGAATTTGATCCTTCACGAGTCGTCGAAACGCGGGAACGAGTCGGATACTATCGAGTCGTTCGCCCCAAACGTATCTGTTTTATTATGATTGTGTCGGACCCGTACAACGACTCGCTCGAAGGGAGCGCGATCCACCCGCGTGTCGTCGACGAGGCGACGACCGGCGAACCGTTTTTATCCTCGGCCTCGTAGGACGAGACATGTACGTCCGCGACGCCAAGAACCGTGACGAGGCGTGGTTACTGGACGCGATCGAGCGACTCGGGCTCGACGACGTCGCCTTCCGGTCACGGGACTACGTGATCGCGGTCGACGAGGAGACGGGCGACCGGGCCGGGTTCGGCCGGCTCCGGCTCCACCGGGGCGACGACGCGGAACGGATCGAACTCACCGGGATCGGCGTCCTTCCGGAGTGGCGGGGCCGCGGCGTCGGGGCGCACGTCGTCGAGCGACTCGTCGACACCGCGGCCGCCGAGGGGTTCGAGACGGTGTACGTGCTCACCGACCAGCCCGAATACCTGACGCAGTTCGGCTTCGAGGAGGTCGACACCGACGACCTCCCGGCGGCGCTCTCGGACCGACTCGAGGAGAAGCGGGAGTTCCTCGGCGGCGGCGTGGTCGGCCTCCGCGCCGGCGTCGGCGACTTCGAGATGCCCGATCGGCTCCGTGAAGCGTTCAAGAACGCGGACGCCCAAGGCGGAAGCGGCGACGGAGGCGACGTCGACGCGGAATCCGAAGGGTCCACCGAGTCCGCCGAGGACTTCGGGATCGACCCGGAGACGGCGACCTACAAGTACGACACCGGCCGGTGACGTCGCCGCACTCGCTGCTCGACGCGGACGCCGACGCCGCTCCCTCGACGACCCGACCGCTTATCGGGTCGCCGGCCGAGGGTCGGACCATGGACCTGATCGAGGCCGCCCGCGACGCGCTCGCTGACGCTCACGTCCCGTACTCCGAGTACCGCGTCGGGGCCGCGCTCCGGACCGCAGACGGTACAGTATACACCGGCTGTAACATCGAGAACGCCAACTACTCCAACAGTCTCCACGCCGAGGAGGTCGCGCTCGCCGAGGCGGTGAAGAACGGCCACCGGGAGTTCGACCGCCTCGCCGTCTCCTCCGGCGTCCGCGACGGCGTCACGCCCTGCGGGATGTGCCGACAGAGCCTCGCCGAGTTCGCGGACGAGGACCTTCCCGTGATATGTGACGAGGGCGACGGCGAGACGAGCGAGTACACCCTCGGCGATCTGCTTCCGAACACGATCAGTCAGGGAACGCTCGACGACGCGCGCGACGCCTGAGCGAACCGACTTCCGTCGAGGCGGAACTCTCCCTTCGAGGCGGAACTACTTTTAAACGCCTCGTCGAAGGTCGGGGACATGACCGACGAGCACGACGCGCCGGCCGCCGGCGGCAGCGAGGACCCGAACGACGAGGTCCAGTACCACCTCGAAGTCGGGGCGGGCGACGTCGCCGACGCCGTCCTCCTCCCCGGAAACCCCGAGCGGGTCGACAAGATCACCGCGCTGTGGGACGGCCACGAGGAGGTCGCCTCCCACCGCGAGTACCGCACCGCGACCGGCACCTACGACGACGCGCCGATCTCCGTCACTTCCACCGGGATCGGGTCTCCGTCGGCCGCCATCGCCGTCGAGGAACTCGCGCGCGTGGGCGTCGACACGTTCATCCGGGTCGGCTCCTGCGGCGCGATCCAGCCGGGTATGGCCGTCGGCGACCTGGTCATCACGACCGGCGCGGTTCGTCAGGAGGGAACGAGCGACGAGTACGTCCGCGAGGACTACCCGGCGACCGCCGACGGCGAGGTCGTCTCCGCGCTCGTCGCGGCCGCCGAGCGCCTCGGCTACGACTACCACACCGGGATAACGATGAGCGCCGATTCCTTTTACGCCGGCCAGGGTCGACCGGGCTTCGAGGGGTTCGAGGCCGCCGGCTCCGACGAGCTGGTCGCGGCGCTCCGGGACGCGAACGTGAAGAACATCGAGATGGAGGCGTCGGCCATACTGACGATCGCGAACGTGTACGGTCTGCGCGCGGGCGCGGTGTGCTCGGTGTACGCCAACCGCGTCACCGGCGAGTTCCGGACCGAGGGGGAGTCGCGGGCGGCGGAGACCGCGAGCCTCGCCGTGAAGCTGCTCGCGCGCATGGACGAGATCAAACGGGAGGCTGGCGTCGATCGCTGGCACGCCGGGCTCTCGATCTGAGCTGGGGTGAGACGGCCGCGATCCCGTGGCGGTTCCGTGTGAGAGCCGTTCCAAAGCGACTTTACCCGCGGACCGCGGATCGGAACCCATGACAACTCAGGTCGTCGTCGTCGGCTCCGGCTACGCCGGTGCCGGGGCGGTGAAGGCGTTCGAAGACGAGGTCGGCGAGGGCGAGGCGGAGCTCACCTGGATCTCCGAACACGACTACCACCTCGTCTTACACGAGGTCCACCGCGCGATCCGGAACCCCGCCGTCGAGGACAGCATCACCATCCCCGTCGGCGAGATCATGTCCGAGGACGGCGAGTTCGTCCAGGGTCGCGTCGTCGACGTCGACACCGACGAGCAGGTCGTCGAGACCGACGGGGAGGAGACGGTCGAGTACGACTACCTGCTCTTAGCGATCGGCTCCACCACCGCCTTCTTCGGCATCGACGGCCTGAAAGAGCACGCCCACCAGCTCAAGGGCCTCGCGGACGCCCGCGCCATCCACGAGGACGTCCGCGAGGCGGCCGGGAACGCGACCCGCTCCGAGCCCGCAACCGTCATCGTCGGCGGCGCGGGCCTCTCGGGGATCCAGACCGCCGGCGAGATCGCGGAGTACCGGGACAAACACCGTGCCCCCATAGACATCAAGCTCGTCGAGGGGCTCGACGAGGTGTTCCCCGGTAACGACCCGCAGGTCCAGGGCGCGCTCCGCCAGCGGCTCGAGGACGCGGATGTGGAGATCCTCACCGGCGACTTCATTTCCAAGGCCGACGAGGACGCGGTGTACCTCGGCGGCGGAGACGACGAGGAGCCGGAAGAACTGGCCTACGACGTGCTGATCTGGACCGGCGGCATCACCGGTCAGGAGGAGCTCGACGCGGTCGAGATCGAGAAGGACGACCGCTCGAATCGCGTGTTCGCGGAGTCCGACTTCACCACGAGCGACGACCGCGTGTTCGCCATCGGCGACACCGCCCTGATCGACCAGGGCGGCGACGACGTCGCGCCGCCGACCGCGCAGGCCGCCTGGCAGGCCGCGGAGGTCGCCGGCGAGAACCTCGCGCGGGCCGCCCGCGGCGCGCCGCTCCAGTCGTGGCAACACGAGGACAAGGGGACCGTGGTCTCCGTCGGCGAGGAGGCGGTCGCCCACGACGTGGTCGGAATGCCGATCAAGACGTTCGGCGGCACCCCGGCGAAGCTCCTGAAGAAGGCGATCGCCTCGCGCTGGATCGCGAAGGTCTCCTCGACCGGACGCGGCGTGAGCGCGTTCGGCGACATGTAAGACCACCTTTTTCTCGTCGGGCTCCCGGCGCTCACTGCGTTCGCTTCGGGAACCCCTCCTCGAAAAACCTGGAGGGAAAAAGCCGACTCCGCCGTCTTCGACGGCTCCGTCGGTGAACCGCTCGCTTCGCTCGCGGATGCTCACTACAGTCGAAGTAATGACCGATTCGGTGGCACGCCTCCGAGTGCCCCGGAGGGGCGCGAGGAGCCCGCGAGGGATGCGGTGAGCACTCGGAGAGTGCGAACCGCGAGGCTGGGGAGGCGTGAGGTGCGGTGCGGTCGTGGTACGGGGAGGGATTCAAAGGGGCAGTCGTGAGGACGCCGCAGGCGACGTAAGGACCGCAGGGAGCGAACACAGTGAGCGACCGAGGACCACAGCGAGCGTGCGGCGTCCTCACGACTGGGGCTTTGGCGGTGTTCACCGCGCCAGCAACGATCCCATTCCTATCAGCCCGGTCCCCATCGAAACAACCGTCCTACAAGCACTATTCAGCGACCGGCAGTTTCACTCGATGCCGCGTCTGAAAACGGGACCCCGCAGGAACCAGATCCTCGATCCTCCACTCATCGACGCCGAGCCGCATCGCTCCGGGATAGTGAGCATGAAAACGAATTCACGACCATTCGTGTCGGTCGTACTCCTCAGTGGCTCCCCCCGCTGCGTCAGTGTGCGGCTTCGCCGGCGGGCGCGTGCATGTCGTCGATCCGGAGGATGAGGACGTTCGCGGTGTCGTCTTTCCCGTCGACGGTGCCGTCGATGAGCAGCTTCGAGAGGGGCGTGGGACCGACCGTCACGGAGTCGCCCTCGTGGAAGTCGCGTACCGACCCTTGGACGTGGATCTCCGCGCGGCAGAGCTCGGGGTGGTGGACGCTCGAGAGGTCGATTCCGTCGACGTTCACGCCCTCAACGGTCTCGCCCTCGTGTTTGATCGGGACGTGTGCGGGCTCGTCCATCCGCTGGATGTCGAGCGCCTCATAGGCGTTCGACGTGGGTTTGTACCCGCCCTTCGGGCCGGGAACGCCCTCGACGAGCTGGAGCGCCTTCAGGCTCTGCATCTGGTTCCGGATGGTCCCCGGGTTGCGGTCGACCTCCTCGGCGATCGCTTCCCCCTTGACGGCGTCCTCCTCCTCCCCGTAGAGGTTGATGAGCGCCGAGAGGATGCTTTTCTGGCTCGACGTGAGTTCGATCGATGACATGGGTGCGGATAGATGGCGACCCCGCATAAAGGCGATGGAAGCCACTTATAAATGCGACCGGTCACGGCGAACCGGACACGGCAGACCGGTCCGCCCGGTCTCGCGGGCTCAACGGTAGAGCTGCCGGTATCGCAGGTACGCCGCGGGACTCGCGAGCACGACGAGGAGGCCTATCCCGGCGAGAATCAGTCCGACGTCGCCGAAGAGGAGGAACAGCCCGAATCCGGCGAAGGCGATCACGGACCCCGTAAACGCGGCGGCGATCATCGCCCCGGCCGGACCGATCTCCTCGGGGGCGACCGGTCCCGGATCGCGGTCGCTTCCGTCCGCGCTGTCGCTTTCGTCGACGTCGCTCCCGCCCATGCGCGTTCGTTCGACGGCGACGGGGAAACCGTGACGGATCCGGCGCTTCGCAAATCCACACCTTTCAAGCGGTGGGGAGTCCCCCTACCGATATGACGAGAGTCAGAATCATCGGTGCGCCGACCGACTACGGAGCCAACCGACGCGGGGTCGACATGGGACCGTCGGCGATCCGCTACGGCGGACTCGCGGACGAACTCGCGAGCGCGGGCGTCGACGTCGTCGACGCGGGGGACCTCACCGTTCCCCGCGCCGAGGAGCGGGACCCGGACACCGACGCGCCGGCGGAGGGCGACGCGAAGTTCCTTCACGAGGTCGCCGACGTCTGTCGGCGCCTCGCGGACGAGACCGAGGAGACGCTCGCGGAGGGTGCGGTCCCGCTGGCGCTCGGCGGCGACCACTCGATCGCAATCGGCTCGCTCGTGGGGGCCGCCCGCGACGCCGACGTCGGCGCGGTGTGGTTCGACGCCCATGCCGACCTCAACACCCCGTCGACGACGCCCTCGGGCAACGTCCACGGGATGCCCCTCGCCGCGGCGCTCGGGATCGGCGAGTTCGCGGACACCGAGTGGGCGAACGCGCGGGGACTCGACCCGGAGAACGTCGCGCTCGTCGGGCTCCGCTCGGTCGACGACGCGGAGGTCGAGCTGTTGCGCGAGCACGGCTTCACCGCCTACACGATGTCCGACATCGACGAGCGAGGGATCACGGACGTGACGGAGGACGCGCTCGCGGCGGCCTCGGCCGGCGTCGACGGCGTCCACGTCAGCCTCGACCTCGACTGGCTCGACCCCAAGGAGGCGCCGGGCGTGGGGACGCCGGTCCGCGGCGGCGTCACCTACCGGGAAGCCCACAGCGCGATGGAGATCGTCGACGACGCCGACTGCCTCCGGTCGATGGAGCTCGTCGAGGTGAACCCGACGCTCGACCAGCACAACGAGACGGCCGAGCTCGCGACGGAACTGGCCGCCAGCGCGTTCGGCAAGCGCGTGATCTGAGCGGCGTCGCCGCGACCGTTTCCGACCCTCGAAGCGATCCGGTCCGCGAACGAGCCGATCCACCACGGTTATGTGAGTGACTCGGTGACGGGTTCCATGGACACGAGCCGTCTCACGGGCGCGCTCGTCATCAGCCTCACCGGCACGGGGCTGGCGGCGATCGCGGTCCGCGGGTTCGCGACCGGCACGACCGGGATCGCCGACCTCGTCGTCACCGGCCTGACGCTCCTCTTCGGGGTCGCCTTCGTGGTCACCGGCCCGATAGGGTATCGAACCGACGTCGAGTCGCGGCACCTGCTCCGGATCGCCGGCTGGAACGCCCTCGGCGTCGTCGCGACCTCTGCGGTCCTGGTGTTGGTGTACTCCTTTCAGGTCGCCGGCGGCGGGAGCGCGGTCGAACCCCTCGTTTCCGGGGCGCTCGTCGTCGCCGTGAGCGCGTTCGCGCACGTCCTGATCGGCTTCAACGACGTGCGGCGGATCCGTGCCCGGCGGCTCGTGAAACAGCGCCAGAAGGCCGCGGTGATGAACCGGTTCGTCCGTCACGACCTGCGACACGCCGCCCAGCTCCTGATCGGCTACGGCGAGCAGCTCTCGGCCGTCGACGACCGCGAGGCGGACTGGACGGAGACGGAGGCCGATCTCGATCTCGACGTCGACCTCGGCCGGCGGATCTCGGAGATCGGCTCCGACCTCGGCGAAACCCAGTCGAAGATCCGCGTCTTCGACGACGTCCTCGAGCGCGACGACGAGCGAACGGCCGTCGACCTCGCCGCGGCGCTCGAGGACCGGCGATCCGGCTGGGAGGAGGAGTACCCGGACGGGAGCCTCGAGACGGACCTCGCTGAGGGGTGTACCGCGCTGGCGGGCGACCACGTGGACACGGCGCTCGGGGAGCTGATCGACAACGCGTTCGAACACGGCGGGGACCCGCCCGCCGTCACCGTCACCGGAGAGCGAACCGACGGGACGATTCGGATCGAGATCCTCGACGACGGCGACGGCTTCCCGAACGACGAGACGGCGCTCATCAATGAGGACCGGACCGAGACGCAGCTACAGCACAGCAACGGGCTCGGGCTGTGGCTCGCCAAGTGGGTGATCGAACACTACGACGGGAGCCTGTCGATCGGCGACCGGGCCGACGGCGACGGCGGGCTCGTCACGGTTCGGCTGCCGGCGGCGGGCGGGTAGGGCCGACGGCCGCGCCGGCTCCGCGGTCGCGTCGGCCGGGCCGACCGCGCCGGGTCGCGTTCACGCCTCGCGTTCGACCCTCGCCCCGAGGTCGGCCATCGTCTCGAAGAACGTCGGGAAGGAGACGTCGACGTGCTCGCCACCGCGGATCGTCGTCGTCCCCTCCGCCGCGAGCGCGGCGACCGCGAGCGCCATCACGATCCGGTGGTCCGCCCGGCCGTCGACGGTCGCGCCGCGGAGGTCGCTCTCGGAGCCGTGGACGGTGAGGGTATCGGGTTCCTCCGTGGTCTCCGCGCCGAGCCGCTCCAGTTCCTCGGCCATCGCGGACACCCGGTCGGTCTCCTTGTAGCGGACGTGCTCGCAGTTGGTGATCCGCGTGTCGCCGTCGGCGACCGCGCCGAGCGCCGCGATCGTCGGGAGCAGGTCCGGCGTGTCGCCGACGTCGACCTCGATGCCGGAGAGCGCGGACCGCTCGACCGCGATGACACCCGCCTCGCGGTCCCACTCGACCGCCGCGCCCATCAGCTCCGCGATCTCGACGATGGCGGCGTCGCCCTGGGCGCTCGGTCGGGCCCCCTCGATCCGGACGGCACCGTCGGGATCGGCCGCGACCGCGCCCGCGGCGACCAGATACGAGATCGACGAGAAGTCGCCGGGGACCGCGTATCGTCCGTCCTCGGGGGCGTACGTCTGTCCGCCGGGGACCGAGAACCCCGCCGCGCCGTCGGCGGTCTCGCTGCCGACTGGGTCGGCGGTCACCCCGAAGTCGGCCAGCAGTTCGAGCGTGATGTCAACGTACGGGGCGGACTTCAGCTCCGTCGTCAGCGACACCTCGACCCCGTCGTCGGTGACCGCACCGGCCATGAGCAGGGCGGTGACGTACTGCGAGGAGACGTCGCCGGGGATCGCCACATCGCCGCCCGAGAGCGGCCCGAAGACGACGAGGGGGGCCTGCCCGTTCCCGCGGGTCGACTCGGCGCGGACGCCGAGTTCGGAGAGGGCGTCGAGGAGCGGTCCCTGCGGGCGCGACCGGAGCGAGGCGTCGCCGGTGAGGACGGTGCCGCCGTCGCCGAGCGCGGCGGTGCCGGTCACGAGCCGGGTCGTCGTCCCGGAGTTCCCGCAGTCGATGACGTCGTCGGGGACTACCGGGCGACCGTCGAACCCGTCGACTTCGACGGCGTCGGTCTCCGAATTCCACTCCTCGGGGACCGGATCGACGGAGCCGCCGAACGCGGTCACGGCGCGGGCGGTCGCGCGCGTGTCCGCGGAGACGAGCGGCGAGGCCACCGTCGCGCCGTCGCTGTATCCGGCCGCGAGCAGCGCGCGGTGGGTGTAGCTCTTCGAGGGCGGCGCGCGGGCCGTCCCTTCGACCGCGGACCGAGTGACGTGAACGTCCATACCGCCCCATGTCGCGCGCGTCGGTAAGTGAATACCGAATGCGACGTGCTCACACCCGAGTCGAGACGCGCTCGCACGGCACCTGCGAGCCGCTTATTTCCCTCGCGGTCGTACGCGCCGACGTGTTCGTCGGCCACGCGCTGCTCGCGTTCGCCCTCGCGGCCCTCCTCGCGGACCGGCTGGGCTGGCCCGCGGAGCGCGCGCTGGCGCTCGGCGCGGTCGCCGGGGCGTTCGCCGCGCTCCCCGACGTCGACATGGCGTACGCGGCGGTCGCCATCGACTTCGGACGCCTCACCGCGGAGTCGCTGACGCGACCGAGCACGCTCTGGGACGCCACTCGCGAGGTCCACCGCGCCGTGACCCACTCGCTCGTCGTGTCGGTGCTCGCCGGGGGCGCGTTCGGCCTCTGGGCGGTCGCGTGGGACCGCCGACCCGTCGCGCGGACGGTCGGCTCCCTCCTCGCCGTCGGCGTCCTGGCCGCGCTCGTCTGGGTCGGGTCGTCCCTGAACGGCACGCTCGGGCTGGTCGTCCTCGGGACCTTCGCGGTCGGCGGGCTCGCCGTCGCGACGCTCGCTCGGTTGCGGACCGACCTCTCCGGGCGGGCCGTCGCCGCCGCGGCCGTCCTCGGGCTGTGCTCGCACCCGTGGGGCGACCTCGTCACCGGCGAGCCCCCGACCCTCTTTTATCCCCTGGACGTCCGCGTCCTCGACGGTCGAGTGCTGCTCCACGGCGATCCGACGGTCCACCTCCTCGGCGCGTTCGCGCTCGAGCTGGCCGTCGTCTGGCTCGCGGCGGTCGCGGTCGCGACCGTGACCGGTCGGTCGTGGCGAGACGCGATCGACCCGCGTGCCGCTGCCGGGCTCGCCTACGGCGTCGCCGCCGTACTCATGGTGCCGCCGACGCTCGAGGTGTCGTACCACTTCGTGTTCTCGATCCTCGCGGTCGGCATCGTCTGCGGCGGGATGTCGCTGACGCCCGGATCCGAGTCGATCCCGCGTCCGATCGGCCTCTCGCGGCTGGACGCGTCCCGCCGCAGACCCGCCGGCCCGCCGTCGGCGTTCGGAGGGGCCTTCTCGGCGCTTGCCGGGATCACGGCCGCGCTGGCGGGGTACGCGGCGGTGTACCTCGCGGACGAGGCGTTCTCGTTCTCGGCGGCGTTGTTCGGGATCCTCCCCGTCTGAGGCCGACGGTCGCCGCGCTCGCGTCGGTCTCCGTCAGATCTCCGGCGGCTCGTCACGGCCGATGACGATCACCTGTCCCTCGACGTCCTCCAGCGCCGCGACCCGGCCGCCGATCTCGACGGGACCGTCGTCGGTCTCGACGACGAGCGAGGCGACCTCCTCCGTGTCCTCGAAGGCGACGTCGACCACTCGGCCTCGCACCGTGACGGCCCTCCCCGTCTCGATGTCGCGACCCTCGACGGTCGCGTAGAAGTCGTCGCCGTCGAACTCCCGGACGTCCTTGACCGCCCGTCGGATCGAGGCGTATCGACGCGGGAAGGGCCGCGCCTTCCCGTCGGCCGCGAGCGTCTCCGCGGTCGTCCACAGCACCGTCCCGAAGAACCCCGAGACGAGGAAGCCGAGCGCGGAGCGGTTGAAGATGACGCCGTATCGCTCGCGGTCGTCGCGGAGGGCGTCCTGGGTCGCGTACACGGAGTACTCCCCGTCGCCGACCGCGAGGACCGGCGTGGTGATCCCTCTTCGTGCGCGCGCGATAGTCGCGACCTCGAGGTAGTCGAACTCCTCGGGGTCCGGCGCGCGGGAGGCCGGCGTCACGAGGAGCTCGACGCTCACGCCGTTTTCGACCTTCCGTTCGAGTTCCTCGCGGAACCGACGGAGGAGGTCGGGCGTGAGCGAGACGGCGAGCTCGTACTCCGCGCCGCGTATCACCTCCTCGAGGTAGCGCAGGATCGTCGACCGAGACTTCACGAGCGACACCGCCTCGGTCTCTCGGGTCGGCGCGGTGTAGCGCGCCTCGAGTTCGTCGACCATCTCCGTGAACGACGAGCGGAGCTCGTCGAACGCGTCGTCCGGATCGACCGCCACGATCTTCATCGGGCGCGACTCGCGAAGCTCGACGAGTCCGCGGTCCGCGAGGCTCCGTACCGTGTCGTACACTCGCGGCTGCGGGATGTCGGTCCGGTCGGCGATGTCGCTCGCCGTCAACTCGCCGTGTTCCAACACCGCGAGGTACGCGTCGATCTCGTACTCTCCCAGGTTGAACCGGTCCCCGACGTGATCGAGCGTCGTCCGGAGATCGTCTGCCATGGTCGGTCCGACGGTCGCCTCAGGTATAGCTTTTTACTATGAGCTGAGTTGTACGTGATTCTGGAGACGGATACGTCGCCGACCGTGTCGACGTCGACTCACATGTACATCCGGTCGTAGGTGCCCTCCGGCTCGCGCTCCTCGATCCGCTCGGCGAGATCCTCGTAGTGGCGGCGGATCTCGGCCGCGAACGTCTCGAGAGGACCCGCATCGACGTCGAGTTCGTACAGGTCCGTCGCCGTCTCGACGAGCCTGACCGCCGCCTCCACGTCGGGGGCCTGCGCGTGGACGGGGGTGACGAACAGTCCGACGCCGAGCGGGGAGTCCATGCCGCGTTCGAGCAGCGCGGCGTTCACGCCGTCGAGGAATCCGGACTCCATCGGCGGGACGTCAGCGCCCTCGAGTCGACTCTCGAGGTAGTCGTCGGTCGCGATGTAGAACGTCCGGTGGGCGTCGGGACCGTGCGGGATCGGAACGCCCGAGAGGACGGCGACCTCGTCGACGTCGTTCGCGGCCGTCCACTCGAGGACCGACTTCGCGAGCGATTCGCCGAGGACCGAGGGAACGAACTGCTCGGCGACGAGCACCGTCACGTCCACGTCGTCAGCGGAGTACAGTCGAGTCGGGTGGCGCGGGCGACCCTTCTGGAACGGCGTGATCGAGGGGAGGCCCTCGGCGCTGACGTGGCCTCTGACCTCCAAATCGAGGTGTTCGATCAGGTAATCGACGGCGGTGAGTCCCGCGAGACCGTACGAAGAGAAGCCCGCGATGAGCGTCTCGCTGGGCGTCGACTCGTGGGTGACGTTGAACGTCGGGCGAGGGTCGAAGGTCTCGTGGCTCGGGGCGGACGAGCCGCGGTCGAGCGGGGTGTCGGCGTCGTCGTCGCGGTCGAGCGGATCGGACATACGTCCGGCTTCGACCGGACGGGTGTTATCGTTTCCCATGAGACGCCCGTGTTCGGGGCGAGTGCCGGTACCCGCCTCCCGGAGGAAACGCTTTTTCACGTGGACGACGCGGTGGAGGTATGGCACAACCGGCGGGTACCGCCCCGATCGTCGAGTGGTCCTCGTGGCTCGCCGCGATTCCAGGCGTGCGGCTGCTCGTCGTCGTCCTTTCGGTCGTCGCCGGCGCGCTGTTGGCGCGGGTGATCGTCCGGATCATCGGCCGACCGGTGGCGCGGCGGTTCTCTCGACAGAGCGTCGCACAGACCGTGGTTCGGGGCGTTCGCGCCGGGACGGTCACGGCCGCGTTCCTCACCGGACTCTGGGTGGTCGGGTTCCAGTTCACCGACCTCCTGATCGGGACCGCCGTCCTCTCGGCGGTGGTGGGTATCATCCTCGCGCCGCTCGTCGGAAACTTCATCAACGGCGTGTTCGTGCTCGCCGACCAGCCGTTCGAGATCGGCGACATGATCGAGTTAGACGACGGGACGCAGGGGTTCGTCGAGGACATCACCATCCGCTACACGAAGATATTCACGATAGACAACACGTTCAGGGTCGTTCCGAACGGCGCGATGCGCGAGCGCGACGTGACCAACTACTCCGCGGAGGACGAGCGGATCCGGCGGAGCATCGACGTGCTCGTCACCTACGAGTGCGACGTGACGGAGGCCCGGCGGCTCATCGAGCGCGCCGCCCGCGACTGCGAGGCGGTCATCGACGGCGGCCCGGACATCCGGATCGGAGTGGCCCGCTACACCGCCAGCCCGGACTGCCGGATCCACGAGTTCGGCGACGACGGCGTGTTGTTGCGGCTCCGCTACTGGGTCAAAAAGCCGTACAAGCTCGGGAAGGTCCAGTCGGACGTGAACATCCGGATCCGGGAACGCCTCGCGGACACGGGCATCGAGATGGCGTACCCCCACCGCCACCTCGTCTTCGACGACACCTCGGGCGTCGCCGAGGTCGGCGTCCGCGAAACGGCCGCCGAGGACGACGCAGCCGGCGATTCCGACGCGGTTGCCGAGAGCGACGCAGGTTCCGGGACCGACGCGGCTGCCGAGTCGGGATCCGACTCGACCGACAAATCCGAACCGACCGACGAGAGCGAACGCCCGTGAGACGTCCCGTCAGGCTTCGAGTTCCGCGATCGGAAGCCTGATACGTCGACTGAGCGGTTATGGGACAGTGACTGACGAGCCCTCCACCCCGTCCGGAGACGTCCCTGACGACGACTCGTCGGCGGACTCGATCACCGAGGGGAGCCTCCTCCGGCCGCTGTTCCGGCTCGCCTGGCCCATCGTCGTCATCCAGCTGCTCCAGGTGACGTACAACGTCGTCGACACGCTGTACCTCGGCCGGCTCTCGGCGGAGGCGGTCGGCGCGATCAGCCTCGCGTTCCCGCTGATCTTCCTGCTCATCGCGGTCGCGGGCGGGTTCACCACCGCGGGCGCGATCCTCGTCGCGCAGTACACGGGCGCGAAGGGCGACGAGTCGGCGGGGCTCGTCGCCGGGCAGACGATCCTCACGGTGGCGGTCCTCTCCGTCTTCATCGGCGTCGGCGGCTACTTCTACACCCGCCCGGCGCTGGCGCTGCTGCCGAGCGACCCCGAGACCGCGGCGACGGTGATCCCGCTCGCGGCCGACTACATGGAGGTGATATTCCTCGGGATCCCGCTCATGTTCGGCTTCTTCGTCTTCTCGGCGCTGATGCGGGGGTACGGCGACACCCGGACCCCGATGGCGGTGATGTTCGTCTCCGTGCTGTTGAACGTCCTCCTCGATCCGTTCCTGATCTTTGGATTCGCCGACAACCCGCTCTTCGGCTGGCTCGCGTCGCTGCCGGGGATCGCGGCGCTCGAGCCGATCGGACTCGATCCCGTCGCGCTCGAGGCGTCGCTGCTCGCGGCGACCGGGTTCGTCGGGTACGGCGTCAAAGGGGCCGCGCTGGCGACGATCGCCGCTCGGGGAGTCGCCACCGGGATCGGGGTCTGGGCGCTGTTCGCGACCGATCTCGGCCCCGACGTGGGGATCGCGGACCTGCGGCCGGATCTCGGGGTCATCGAGGACGTCTTCCGGCTCGGCTTGCCCTCCAGCGTCGAGCAGACGACGAGCGCGCTGGCGATGATCACGCTCACCGCGATGGTGGTCACCTTCTCGCCGCCCGTCGTCGCCGCCTACGGGCTCGGGAATCGCCTCATCTCGCTGGTGTTCCTCCCGGCTATGGGGCTCGGCCGCGCCATCGACACGATGGTCGGACAGAACCTCGGCGCGGACCGCGCCGACCGCGCGGGCCGCGCCGTGCGGGTCGCCGCGACGACCGGGGCCGGCGTGATGTTCCTCGTCGCCGTGGTCGCGGTGGCGTTCACCGAGCCGATCGTCTCCGTCTTCCTCGGCGACGTGCCCGACGCGCCGGCGACCGTCTCGAACGCCGTCGAGTACGTCCGGATCCGGTCCGTGGAGTTCGCCTTCATCGGCGTCTCGCAGGTGATCCTCGGGGCGTTCCGCGGAGCGGGGAACACGAAGACCGCGATGGTGATCTCGGTGCTCACCCTCTGGGTCGGCCGCGTCGCCAGCGTGGGCTACCTCGTGTTCGTCGCGGGCTGGGGCGCCACCGGCGTCTGGGTCGGAATGGCGCTCGGAAACGTGCTCGGCGCAGTCGTCGGGGTCGCGTGGTTCTCCCGCGGCACGTGGGCGAACCGATACATCGAGGAGCCCGCGCCCGACATCGACCCGGTCGGCGAGGATTGAGCGTCCCGGCCGATCTCGGATCTCCCGGACGCTCAGTGCCGGAACACGTGTATCGCGTCGTCGTCGCGCACGAGACAGAAGCGCACCCCGTCGTTCTCGGGGAACCGCGTCGCGAGTCGACGGGTCGTGAACAGCCGGTCGAACGGCTCCTCGCAGGCCGGACACGCCACGTCCTTCCGGCTCTCCCAGAGGCTCGTGTCGCCGGTGTCGCGGAGCTGTTTCAGCGCGTGTCGATGCTCGTGGACGTCGAAGCCGGACATGGTCAGTGATTCGGATCCGAGGATTTGAACGTACCCCCGGCGGTATCAGACGTGAGAGGAGGTCGGTTCGTTACGATCCGGTCTCGTCGATCCGATCGCGGGCGCGGTCGAGGGACGCGTCGTCTCCCGTGCGGACGTAGTCGCCGAGGGCGTTCGCCGCCTCGACGAGGGCGTCGGCGGTCCCCGGTTCGACGTCGCCGCCGAGCGCCTCGACGCGTTTCGTCCGGTCGCGGAGGCGTTCGAGGACGTCGCGTGCCGGCGCGGCGCGCGCCGTCGGATCGTCGTCGGCGTCGGGGACAGTCACCGACCGCTCGTCGTCGTCCGAGCCGTCGCGCGCCAGTTCCTCGAGGAACGTCGAGAGGTCCTCGCGGTACTCGTCGACGGCGCGGGCGGCGGCCATCCCTCGAGCCTCGCGGACGGTCTCGGGAACGGCTGTCGTCGCCGGCCGGTCGCCCTCCGCCGCGCCGGCGAGCAGCGCGAGGAGGTACTCCCGGTCCGCGTCCGTCGGGTCACGGAGGCGGTCGTGGACGTCGACCGCCTCGAGCAGTTCGCGCGCCGCGACGTACGTCGAGTCCAGTCGGCGGAACTCGCCGCCGCGGACGAACCCCCGCTTGCGGAGGTACTCGCGGAGATCGCGTTTCAGGTCGTCGACGCCCTCCGCCGGGAGCGTCCCGCGCGCCTCGCCGAACCGGGTTCGGTGGGCGCTCAACTCGAGGGTGGCGGGCGCGTCGGTGTGGAGCGCGCGGTCCGCGGTTCCGACGCTCTTGAGGCTCCCGCAGTCGGGACACTCGACGCTGCCGGTCTCGTAGTACGACCAGCGGCTCCCGCACTCGCGACACTCCCGTTCGCCGCGGACCTTCATTGTCGGGCGTTCGTCGCCGTCGCGGTAAAGTACTGCGGGTCGATACTGTGCGACCGGCCGTGAGTCGTGCGCCCGATCGCCGTGAAGATGATATATATGGGAGGCCCGAGAAACGACCGGACATGAGTTGGAGCGCCGTCGACGCCGTGGACGACGCGGTCGAGGCCACCCGTCGGTTCCTGTTCCCGTTCAGCTTCGTCCGCTGGGCGAAGCTCGCCCTCCTCGTCCTCCTGATGGGAGGTGGCGTACAGACGAACGTCTCGGTCCCGTTCTTCCCGAATCCCGAGTTCGGAACCGGTTCAGGGACGACGAACGGGGAACCGCCCTTCGGACCGAACGGCATCCAGGGCGAGTTCTCCGGACTCGAGGCGGCCGACGTGAACCTCCTCGTCGCGATCGTCTCGGTCGTGGTCGTGGTCGCGATCGCGATCTCGATCGCGTCGCTCTCGCTTCGATTGGTGTTTTACGACGCGTTACGCACGAACGAGGTCCGCCTCTGGCGGCCGTTCGTCGGTCGTCTTCGGCAGGCGCTCGGGCTGTTCGTCTTTTCGACGCTGGTCAGCCTGACGATGGCGATCCCCGTCGTGGTCGCCGTGTTGACGGAAGTGACCGTCGGCTGGGGTCCCGCGGACGCGCTGGGGTCGGTCGTGGCGGGGCTTCCGACCTGGGGGATCGGTCTGCTCGTGGCACTCGCGGTCCTGCTCGCGGTCGTCGTGCTCTTCGTGCTCCGGTTCACCTACGAGTTCGTCGTCCCGGTGATGGTCCTCCGCGACGAGGGCGTCCTCGCGGGGTGGAGTCGATTCCTCCCGACGCTTCGTGCGTCGTGGGTCGAGTTCCTCCTGTATCTCGTCGTTCACTTCTTTTTGGGCGTCGGCATCTCCGTGGCCGAGAGCTTCGTCTTTTTCTTCGTCGGCGGTCTCGTCGCGGTGTTCGCCGGCGTCGCCGTGCTGATCGTCGGCGGACTGCTGGGCGGGTTGCCGGCGGTGACCGGAACGACCGCCGGACTTGCGGTTCTCGCGATCGTCGTCGTCGTCGCGCTGCTCGCGCTCTTGATCCTGCTTCTCCCCGTTCGACTCCTCACCCGGACCTACCTGATCGCCTACGAGGTCTCGACGCTCGGCGGCATCGACCCTGACCTCGCGATGCTGGATCGGGAGATAGACCCGAACGTTTCGGGTGGCTCGGGCGGTTCGGATGGCTCGAGTGGCTCGGGTGGCTCGGGCGGTTCGGATCGTTCGAACGGTGGCGAGGATTCGGGCGGTTCGGGTGGTCCCGACGGATCCGAGAGGTCGGACGACTCGGACCTGTGGGAGTCCGCCGGCGAGGGGCGCGACCCCGAGGGCCGCTCCGACGACCTCTTTGGAGACGATCGATGAACCGCCGAGGGCGACCAAAATCGGTGCTCTCGGGCGGAATCGACGCACTCGGCCGGAATCGACCCGGCCACGACTCCGGAGATCCAGCCGACCGATGTTGTCATCGGTGTTAGACGCATGTCGAAAGCAACTCTCGACGGGTACGGATAGCTTTTTACTCCGTTCCCGAAAGGGGATACTCATGGGATTGGACGACGACGCACGCGAGTACCACCGGCAGGAGCCGCCGGGGAAGATCGAGATCTCGACGACGAAGCCCACGAACACCCAGCGAGACCTCTCGCTGGCGTACTCTCCGGGAGTCGCCGCGCCGTGTCGCGACATCGCCGCCGACCCGGAGTCGGTCTTCGAGTACACGGCCAAGGGCAACATGGTGGCGGTCGTCTCGAACGGGTCGGCCGTGCTCGGACTCGGCGACATCGGCGCGGCCGCATCGAAGCCGGTCATGGAGGGGAAAGGCGTCCTGTTCAAGCGATTCGCCGACATCGACGTCTTCGACATCGAGCTGGACATCGAGGAGGTCGACCCGTTCTGTACCGCCGTCTCCGCGATGGAGCCCACCTTCGGCGGGATAAACCTCGAGGACATCAAGGCGCCCGAGTGCTTCGAGATCGAGGAGCGCCTCCGCGAGGAGATGGACGTCCCCGTCTTCCATGACGACCAGCACGGGACCGCGATCATCTCCGGCGCGGCGCTGATGAACGCCGCGGACATCGCCGGTAAGGACCTCGACGAACTCGAGATCGTCTTCTCCGGTGCGGGCGCGTCCGCCATCGCGACCGCGCGCTTTTACGTCTCGCTCGGCGCGAAACGCGAGAACATCACGATGTGTGACTCCTCCGGGATCATCACGGAGGCACGGGCCGAAGCGGGCGAGGTCAACGAGTACAAACGCGAGTTCGCGAACGGCAGAACGGGCGGTGACCTCGCGGACGCGATGGAGGGAGCGGACGTGTTCGTCGGACTCTCGGTCGGTGGGATCGTCTCTCAGGAGATGGTCCGGTCGATGGCGTCGGACCCGATCCTCTTCGCGATGGCGAACCCGGACCCGGAGATCACCTACGAGGACGCCAAGGCGGCCCGCGACGACACCGTGATCATGGCGACGGGCCGTTCGGACTACCCGAACATGGTGAACAACGTCCTCGGGTTCCCCTTCCTCTTCCGCGGCGCGCTCGACGTGCGCGCGACGGAGATCAACGAGGAGATGAAGCGCGCGGCGGCGGAGGCTCTCGCGGAACTGGCGCGAAAGGACGTTCCGGACGCAGTCGTGAAGGCGTACGGCGACGACCCGCTCCAGTTCGGACCCGACTACGTCATTCCGAAGCCGCTCGACCCGCGGGTGCTCTTCGAGATCGCGCCCGCGGTCGCGCAAGCGGCCATGGAGTCCGGCTCCGCGCGGACCGAGATCGACCTCGAACGGTACCGCGAACGGCTCGAGGCCCGTCTCGGGAAGTCCCGCGAGATGATGCGAGTCGTGTTGAACAAGGCGAAAAGTGATCCGAAACGGATCGCGCTCGCGGAGGGGACCGACGAGAAGATGATCCGGGCGGCCTACCAGCTCTCCGAACAGGGGATCGCCGAGCCGGTGCTGCTCGGCGACGCCGACGAGATCGCTCGCACGGCGGACGACCTCGGACTATCGTTCCGGCCGGAGATCGTGGACCCCGACGATCGGGACGTTACGGGGTACGGCGACCAGCTGTACGAGCTTCGGAAACGGAAGGGCGTCACCCGGCGTGAGGCGAACGAACTCGTTCGACGCGACACGAACTACCTCGGGAGCGTCATGGTGAAGGCTGGGGACGCCGACGCGATGTTGACGGGACTGACCCACCACTATCCGTCGGCGTTGCGGCCGCCGCTTCAGGTGATCGGCTCCGCGGACGACACCGACACCGTCGCCGGCGTCTACATGCTGACGTTCAAGAACCGGGTGGTGTTCTGTGCGGACACGACCGTCAATCAGGATCCCGACCGGGAGACGCTCGCGGAGATCACTCGCCACACCGCCGACCTCGCCCGGCGATTCAACGTCGAGCCGCGCGCGGCGGTCCTCTCGTATTCGAACTTCGGGAGCGTCGACAACGAGGGGACTCGGAAGCCTCGGGAGGCGGTCGAGCTTCTCCACGACGATCCCGAGGTCGACTTCCCGGTCGACGGGGAGATGCAAGCGGACACGGCAGTCGTCGACGAGATCCTCAACGGGACCTACGAGTTCTCCGAACTCGACGAGGCCGCGAACGTGCTCGTGTTCCCGAATCTCGAGGCCGGCAACATCGGGTACAAGCTGCTCCAGCGGCTCGGTGGTGCGGAGGCGATCGGCCCCATGCTGGTCGGAATGGACGAGCCGGTTCACGTCCTCCAGCGCGGCGATGAAGTGAAGGACATCGTCAACCTGGCCGGCGTCGCCGTCGTCGACGCCCAAGAGTAGGCTCGCGGGCGTCGACACAACGGAAGAAGCCCCCGCAGTCGTCTAGAACACCAAACATACTTGTTTTGAACACCACTACCGTTGCTATGGACGACGAGCGGACCGCGGCGCCACGGGTACTCGATAACAAGCGCGACGCCAGTAAATACCGAGTGCTCGTCGAGATCGCGGCTCGTCAGCCGGCGGTGAGTCAGGGCGAGATCGCCGACGTTCTCGGGGTCACTTCACAGGCCGTGAGCGATTACGTTCGCGAACTCGTCGACCGGGGATACGTGGAGAAACGCGGGCGAGGGAGATACGAAGTGACGAAGGAGGGCGTCGACTGGCTCATCACGCGGACGGACGCGCTCTCGGAGTTCGTCTCTCGCGTGTCCGAGGACGTCCTCGGAAGCGTCGACGTCGACGCCGCCATCGCTGCCGACCCCGTCTCGGAGGGGGAGGAAGTCCGCTTGACGATGCGGGACGGCGTTCTGCACGTTCTCGCCGATCGGAGAGGGAGGACCGCGGTTGAGAGAAAAGCGGGGGCTGACGGTGAAGCGGGGGCTGACGGTGAAGCGGGAAGTGACGAGGGAACGGGAGCTGATGGGGGGGCGGGAGCCGACGAGGGAACGGGAGCTGATGGGAGGGCGGGAGCCGACGGAGATACTTCGGCAACCGCAGTCGTGGTCACCGGCGGATCCAGAGGGGAGGCGGTCGGCGTAACCGAGTTCGAGGGCGTCGTCAAGTACGACCCGGGTGTCGTGACCGTGATCCCCGTTCCGGCGGTGACCGAGGGAGAACCGCCGTCGGTCGAGGTCGTGACCGATCGTGTAACCGAGGACGGATTCGTCGCGATAGCCGGCACCGAGGCGTACGCGCTGGCGACGCGGGCCGGGATCCGTCCGGAGATCCGCTTCGGGACCGTCGACGCCGTGCCACAGGCCGCGCTCCGCGGGCTGGACGTGCTCCTCCTCGTCTCCAGTGACGAACTATCTCGTCACACGACGCAACTCCGAGAAAGCGGAGTGCGATACGAAGTACACGACCCGGTTGGAGATACCTCCTGATCCTTCGGATCTCTCGATTTTCCGACCTTTTGTCCCCATCGACTCGGAGACTCGGATGCGGTACTGGTGCGGTTGAGAGACACACCGGATTTCCGGTGAAACGGTGTTGGGGTGGGTTGTGGTGGATTGGAGTGGTCTGATTCGGTGGCTGTCTCGCCTCGAGTACCTTCCCGTCGTGTGTTGAGTGGCGATCTGCTCTCTGTTGGATACCGATATAAATAAATATACTTTGAGAGTATATTCCAGTAAGTTTTGAGTAGTCATTAGACGAACATTGTGTAGTCATCACTCGGGATACTTCGGAAGGACCGATCTGTTCACGCTGATGGGGTAGTGGTGACCGTAGTTTCGATAGGAGGTCTGTTCCGATAGGAAGTCTGGTTCGGATAGTGCCGTGGTGGCCGCACGGTGCGCGTACGTCGCGCGTTCACGTCGTCGGTTCGCCTCGATACTGGCCAGAAATCGAGATCGTCCCGTGACTGCGGACCGGTTTCGAACTTCTGCGAGCCCGTCATGGACCGTCCGCGTTTCGCCGGTGAGTTCTGTGTTGCTCCGACGGACTCCTTTACGGCCCGCGGCCTGCGGGCGGGCTCTCGGAGGCTTTGTCGGCTCGGTTCGTCCCGTAGACTCGTTTTCGTGGATCCGGGTTTCGTACCACACCTCGTTTCCGGTGAATCCCACCACCCACTGATCACCCCATTTCATCGGAAACACGGTGTGTGTCTCTACGGCTTCATCGAGACATTCTTTCACGCGGATCTTCGTGGTGACGATCGACGAAAATCGGTTGCTTGTAGAATGGGTGTTTCACGAGTGATCGAGGTGAGTAGAAGAGGATCGTTGCTGTCGCGGTGACCTCTTTCAAAGCCCCAGCCGGCTCCGGTTGAGGGCCTCGCTGTGCTCCTCGTCGCTCGCGTTGCTCGCTTCCTGCGGTGCTTACGTCGGCCGTCTTCCCGGAGCCGGCTGCCCCTTTGAGCCCCCCCGCCCCGCACCTCACGCCTCCCCAGCCTCATCGACCGCCCTCCGCTTCGCTCCGGCCGGTCGACTCCCTCGCGGGCGGTTCGCGCCCTCCGGGCGCTCACCGGCGCGCCACCGCGACTGCTCGTTCCCTCGCCAATACTGACCGAACCATGTCGCGGTGAAGCCGTAGTCACCGCTCCCGTAACCTCGTACCGGCCTTCCACGACCGGGATGACGGGGCGGAGAAAACAGAACGTATTTCACCGGAAACACGGTGTCTCACCTATGGACGCAGCGGACGATCTCTTCACGAGGGAGGACCCGATCTTCGCCAACAAGGAACTCCTCGAGATCAGTCATCTCCCGGGTGAAGGGCGGATCGTCGGCCGCGACGACGAGATAGCCGATCTGGCCACCGCGGTCAACCCCGCGATATTCGGCCAGAGCCCGAGCAACGTCCTCCTCTACGGAAAGACCGGCACGGGGAAATCTCTCTGTGCGAAGTACGTCTCGAAGCGACTCGTGTCCACGGCCGGTGAGGAGGGAGTCAACGCGACCTTCGCGTACGTCGACTGCGCACAGGACACGACCGAGACCCAGGCCGTCCAGACCATCGCCGAGGGCGTGAACGACCCCGAGGCGACCGGGATCAACGTCCCCGACAAGGGACTCTCGACGTCCACGTACTACAAGCGGCTCTGGCGGATCCTCGACCAGCGGTACGACGTGGTGTTGATCATCCTCGACGAGATCGACAAGCTCGACGACGACGCGATCCTGATGCAGCTGTCCCGCGCCGGCGAGGCCGGGAAGATAACCGACTGTAAGCTCGGTGTCGTCGGGATCAGCAACAAGATCCAGTACAAGGACCGAATGGACGAACGGGTCAAATCGAGCCTCTGTGAACGCGAGTTCGTCTTCCCGCCCTACGACGCGAACCAGCTTCGGGCGATCATGCAGGCTCGGTCGGACGCGTTCCACGACGACGTTCTCGAGGCGTCGACGATCCCGCGGGCGGCCGCGCTCGCCGCCCGCGAGCACGGGGACGCTCGGAAGGCCATCGACATCCTCCGGTACGCGGGCGAGATCGCGCAGGCCAACGGCGAACCGACGGTCAGGGAGGAGTTCGTCACGCAGGCACGCGAGCGCGCGGAGACGGACCGATTCCGCGAGCTCATCCGCGGGTCGACGCCGCACTCACGGTACGTTCTCCAGGCGCTCGCGTTGCTCTCGCTCTCCAACGAACGGAAGGACGGGTTCCGAACCAGCCGCGTGTACGAGATCTACGAGAACATCTGTCGACAGGAGGGGTCTGACAGCCTCTCGTTGCGTCGGGTTCGCGACCTACTCAAGGAGCACGCCTTTCTCGACATCATCGAACAGTCGAAACACAGCGGCGGCAGCGCCGAAGGAAGCTACACCAAACACCAACTCCTCGAGGATCCGGGCGTCGTCAAGGAGGTTCTCGTCGAGGACTCCGCGAGCAGCTGACGGCCGTCCCGCGAATCGCTTCAACCCAGCAGGCCGAGACCTTCGATCCGTTCGACGATCTCCTCGACTGCCCCCTCCGCGTCGTCGGTACGCTTTCCGCCGGTGATGACGATCTTCCCGCTGCCGAACAACAGGATCACCACTTCCGGTTCGTCCATCCGGTAGACGAGTCCCGGGAACTGTTCGGGTTCGTACTCGACGTCCTCCAATCCGAGCCCGATCGCGAGTGCGTTGAGGTTGAGGTTGTGTCCGAGGTCCGCGCTCGAGACGATGTTCTGGACCGTGATGTCCGGGTCCTCCTCGACGGGGATCTGGAGCCCGCGGAGCTTCTCGAAGATGATCCCGAGCGCCTCGTGAACGTCGTCGATGCTCTTTGCGCCCGTACAGACGATCTTGCCCGACCGGAAGATGAGCGCCGCCGCCTTCGGTTCCTGCGTCCGGTAGACGAGCCCCGGGAAGTTGTCGGGGTTGAAATCAGCCCCCGGGAGGTCCTCTGCGAGGGCCTCCAGGTCGAGTTCCTGGCCGATCCCCGTCGATGCAACTACGTTCTGGATCTCGATCGAGTCTGCAGGGTTCGTCATCGTTCGCTTTTATATGTGACCCCCTCCCTTATAAACGCCCGTGGTATAAACGGCCCGGTACGCGGCACCTCGCGACTGGGCGCGCGCGTGCGCCGAGAATCAATCGATCGAGTCTCGAGTCGGATCTCGAGTTCGCTCTCGGTCGCGGACCCCTGCCGCGTTCGAACGCGTCCCAATACGTATCGACAACGCGTCATTTCCACGAGTAGTTGTCTCATGAAACCGCATGACGTGGCGGGTTCGGTTCGACGGGGTTAAGTGTACACCGCGATTCGAATGGAATGCGAAGGCCCCCGCGGTGGGGGCAGCGGCCGGCCGCTTTCGGCGGCCGGTCGACGCGTTCCGACGGGGTTAAATGTATACCCCGATTCGAATGGAATGCGAAGAACGCATCGCGGACTCGGGCCGTTCAACTCGGCCCGGTTTCGCTGAGTCGGGACATCCCGACTCGACGCCATGAGGATTTCGCCCCCTGCGCTCCGGCGTAAGAGGAGATCTGATGTGAGCCGTGGACGTTCGGTGTCATCCGGGTCGCCGGTGAGACCGGACTC
>NZ_FXTD01000014.1 GCF_900182635.1 Halorubrum cibi
TGGGAACCGCGGTTCGCCGCCTCACCATTCATCGGGATCATTCCCGTTTTCCACAGCCCACGGACATCGCGTTCGTGGGCTGTTTTCACGTGTATTGAGCGAGTAGCCACGCTTCCCGTCCACCGAACCGACGTGTCGATCTCGAAACGATCGGAGAGCGCGGACGACGTCACGTTTTGAACGGCTCGTATTCGCGCTGAATTGTCGTTCTATCGAGCGTTCGGTCGCTTCGGAGATCTCAATATTGATTGTTTCACCAATAAGTTTATGTTATTTCTGTTTGAAGACAATACGTTCATGACCGTCCCGACGACACGCGAGAGCGACGTTACGATCCGGGTCGCATCTGCCGGATCGCCGTCCGTTCGGGACGGGGTAACGGATCGATCGGTCGTCTCGATCCTGTTGGAGACGGATCTCGAGGCGTGGAGACGTGCCTGGCGCGACCGGATCGGGGGATCGCCACGGCGGGAGGCCATCGTGGTCGCGAGCGACGTCTCTCGCAGCGCGACCGCGCCGGCAACGACGCAGGTCCTCCCGGAGCGGCGTCTCGCGTACACGGTCCTCGGATCGGGTGTCGGTATCGATCGGATCCTGGAGACGGTTTCCGAGAGTCTCGCGGAGTTCGAAGGGTCGGAACCGCGAGTGATACTCGACGATCTCGCGCCGTTCGCCGCCGCACGTGGGGTATCAGAGGCGGTTGGCGCGCTTGAGTCGATCGCGGTGGAGGCCGCCGCGGTCGAGGCGCCGGTCACGATCGGCTGGTCGCTCACGGGGGAGGCGGTGTCCGTACTGCCGTCGGTTCTCGACCGCGCCGACGGTGTCGAGGGAGTCGATCCGGAGCTGACGGCTGCGGTCGACCGGCTCAAAGCCGAGGACCCGACCACGTTCGGCTATACGCGACGCTACTGGGCCGAGGCCCAGCGGGGCGTCGAGTCCTGTACTCGGAACTACCCGCAGTCGAAGCAGATTCACGCCGCCCTTTCCGACCCCGAAACGACACCGAGAACGCTCGGAGCGACGCTCTCCGGACTCGTTTCGCTTGGCGTCCTCGACACGTGGGCGGAAACGGTCGGATCGACGAGATACGACCTCACGGCGTACGATCCGGTTCGGATGGCGGCGGTCGGCGTCGCGTTCGCGGTCGTCTCCGACGACGACCCGGCTCGGGAACTCGAGGGATGACGCACGCGACGGTCATCCTTCCTCGTCGGAGCGTCTCGGATCCGTCAGATCGTGACCGACGACCGAGCCGTCGGGATCGAGCGTGACGGTTCCCAGCGTCACCGTGTCTCCAGTGTCGTACTCGGTCGCGATCGTCTCGAGGACGGATCGCCTGTCGAGCCGTTCCCAGACGACCTCCGCGACGAGCGACTGGAACGTCTCCGGGTCGGTCCATCCCGAGTCGATGTCCGTCGGGACGTGAACGAGGAACCGTAGCTCCTCCTCGGTGACGCGCACGCCGACGCCGAAGGTGTCCGAACACATGTCGTCCCCTTCGACTCCGCGATTCAAACCTCCGTCGACCTCCCGAAAGCGGTAACCGGGTTCGCCGGAAAGCGAGCGTGTGACCTCGAACGGAGCCGCTCCACGGGTGCCCCCCGAACTGGGACTCGTGACCGCGGTTCTCGCGGTCAGTACGGGGGCGATCCTCGTCAGGTGGAGCGACGCGCCGAGTTCGGTCGCCGCCTTCTATCGGGTTCTTTTCACCACCCTGCCGCTGCTTCCGGTCGCCGCGTGGCGGTATCGCGAGGATTTCGCCCGGATCGACCGGCGGGATCTCGGCTTCGCGACGCTGTCGGGGGTCGCGTTGGCGATACACTTCGCCTCGTGGTTCGAGAGCCTCGAGTGGACGAGCGTCGCCGCGAGCGTCACCCTCGTTCAGGCGCAGCCGGTGTTCGTCGCCCTCGGCGCGTGGCTGCTGCTCCGCGAGCGAGTGACCCGCCGGATCGCGGTTGGTATCGGGATCGCCGTGGGCGGGATCGCGGTCATGTCGCTGGGGGACTTCCTCGGCGGCGTCCTCGTCGGCCCGGCGCCGCTCTACGGCAACGCGCTGGCGCTGATCGGGGCGGTGACGGCCGCCGGCTACGTCCTCGCCGGGCGGTCACTGCGGCAACGGCTCGCGTTGGTCCCGTACGTGGTCGTCGTCTACGGGGTCTGTACGGTCTCGTTGTTCGCTCTCGTGCTCGCGCAGGATAACCCGCTCATCGGATACCCTCCCCGCGAGTGGGCGGTCTTTCTCGGTCTGGCGATCGGGCCGGGGCTGTTCGGACACACCGTGATCAACTGGGCGCTCGGGTATCTCGAATCGAGCGTCGTCTCGGTGTCGCTGCTCGGAGAGCCGGTGGGGGCGACGATCCTCGCCTTGGCGCTCCTCGGCGAGGTTCCGACCCGCTTTACCGTCCTCGGCGGCGTGATCGTCCTCTCGGGGATCTACCTCACGACCACGGGGTCCCGCTGAGTCGGTTTTCAATGCCGATACTCGGGGCTCAACGTTCAAGTGGTGAGACGCGAACTCGTGGACATGAATCGGCGCTCGATCGTCGTTCTCGCAGACGCGGGCTCGCCACTCCTCGATCGGGTAACCGCCGCGACGGCGGTCGCCTTTCCGGGTCCGGACGCTCCGGTCGTCCGGCGGGCGGACCCCGGATCCCTCCCGACGGACGACGCGGACCCGGACCGGCTCGCCGACGCCTGCGGCGTCGTGACGACGGCCTCGGTCCTCTCCTCGGCGGTGGAGGACACGGCCGCCTCGTCGGACCCGTTCGGGCGGCTCCCCGGCGTGGTGGTCGTTCCGGAGGGGGAGCCGGAGGCGGTCCGAACGGCGTTTCGCGCGGGCGCAGCCGACACCGTGGGGCCGTTCTCCGGTTCTGATCCCGAATCGGACCCGCTCGTCGCGAGGTTGGCTGCGACGATCGGTCCCGCCCGCAACCGACTCTCCGATCCGGGTCTCGAACGGCTCACGACCGTCCTCCTGGACGCCGCGACGACGCTCATGAGCACGCGCTCGGACGAGGTGAAGACGAAGATCGAGTGGACGATGGAGAGCGTGGGGGAGCGGGCCGAACTCGATCGCATCGTCTGTTATCTCGACGGCGACGACGGGTTCTCGCCGGAGTACTACTGGTCTCCGAACGGGTTCTCGCCGACGGTGCGCGCGTTCGACGACTTCCCCGAGCCGGATCGCCTGTCGACGTTCGAGAACGTCTCCGTTCCCGCGGTCTCCGCCGACGGAGGAGGAGCCCCGGCCTCGGGCACGGAGGACGTTCCGCCGGCGACCGTCCACGTGCCGCTGGTCACGGAGTGGGAGCTGACCGGGGTCGTCTCCTTCGAGGTCGACGGGCGGCGCTCCTGGACCGAGCGGGAGGTGAACCTGTACAGAACGCTCGCGGACCTGATCGCCTCCGCGGTCACGCGCAACGAGCGGCGAATGGAGCTTCGGACGCAGGCCGAACGGCTCGAACAGTTCAGCGCGGTCGTCTCACACGACCTCCGGAACCCGCTCAACGTGCTCTCCGGCTATCTGGATCTCGCGGCCGACGACGTTCGGTCGCGACACTACGACGCGATGGAGAACGCGGTCGACCGGATGGAGACGCTCATCGACGACCTCCTGATGCTCGCACGGCGCGGCGAGACGATCGGCGAGACGGAGACGGTGCCGGTCGCGTCCCTCGCCGAGGAGGCGTGGGAGTCGGTCCGGGCCCCGAACGCGACGCTCACGGTCGCCGACGGGACGGGGCGCGTCGAGGCGGATCCCGGACGGTTCCGGCAGGCCCTGGAGAACCTCTTCCGGAACGCGGTCGACCACGGCGGGCCGGAGGTCGCGATCGAGGTCGGTCCGCGGGTCGGATCGGACGGCGTCGTGGGGATGTACGTCTCCGACGACGGGCCGGGGGTCTCGCCGGACGTCCGCGAGTCCGTGTTCGATTCCGGCTTCTCGACCGCGGACAGTTCCGGCATCGGGCTCGCCATCGTCGATCGCATCGCCGAGGCGCACGACTGGACCGTCGACGTCCACAACGACGACGGTGCGGTCTTCGAGTTCGACCTCGAGATGGCTCCGCCTCGAACGGTGCCGCAGTAGGTCCCGCCCTACCCTACCTCCGGTTTCGGGCTCGGGTCGCTCCCCGACGTCGGCGCCGCTGCGGTCACGCCGCGTCGAAGCGGTCGGCGGTCCGACGGTGTCGGTCCCGGAACATTCCCTCGAACCCGAGCTTCGCGAACGGTCCCGCCGCGTCGCCGAGCGCGCCGAGGGGGAGGCGGTACTCGACGGTGTCCTCGAGCACGGTCTCCTCCCCGTCGGCGTGGAAGGCGTGGGTGTGCTCCCACGTCCGGAACGGACCGTCCACCATGTCGTCGACGAAGTACGCGCTCCCCGTCGGCGACGTCTCCCCGTCCGGCTCGCGCTCGACGATCCGCGAGACCCACCGCTGGCGGGGGATGACGCCGAACGGCCGGATCGACATCCGGATCCGCGAGCCCGCGGTCAACACCTCGGGGTCACGCTCGCCGTCGGGTCCCTCCACGGCCTCGATACGCATGTTCATCCAGCCGGGCGTCAACTCGAGGAGTCCGTCGACCGTCGAGTGGAACGCCCACACGTCCTCGATGGGGGCGGCTATCCGGGTCCTCCGGCGGTACGTCGGCATGCCCGACCTACGGGGCCGACGGGAAAAGCCCCTTCGCCGTCGCGCGCCGTCGTCGCCGTCTCGCTCCGTTCTCGTCGTCCCGCCCCGTCCCGCGCCGTCGCCGTCGGCGGTCCGGGGTACCGAAACGCCGATACGCCCGCGTCACGTTCCGGGATCCGATGGAACGAGGAGCGATCGACGTCGCCGACCTCGCCGGACCCTTCGACCTCCAGGCGACCGTCGAGAGCGGACAGAGCTACCTGTGGAACCGCGCCGACGGTCGAACCTACGAGGACCTCCACGCCCACGGCGGCGACGAGTGGTACGAGACCGTCGTCGCCCCGATCCCGGACGTCACGGACGAGCGGGTTCCCCTCCGAGTCCGCCAGGTCGGCGGCGTTCACGACGGGACGCTCGAGTGGGAGGCGTCGACGGACGCGGTGCCGCTTCTCACCCACCTGCTCCGACTCGACGACGACCTCGACGCGATCCGGGACGCGACCCCCGACCTTCCGCTGCTGGAGCGAGCCTTCGACCGATACGAAGGGATGCGACTGGTTCGGGACCCGGCGTTCCCGTGTCTCGTCTCGTTCATCTGCTCGGCGCAGATGCGCGTCGCCAGAATACACGGGATGCAGCGTCGGCTTCGGGAGACGTACGGTGATCCCGTCGATCTCGACGGGGAGACGTACCGCACGTTTCCGACGCCGGCGCAGCTCGCGGATCGGAGCGAGTCCGAACTCCGCGACCTCTCCCTCGGATACCGAGCGCCCTACGTCCGACGGACCGCGGAGATGGTCGCGTCGGGGGAGGCGGACCCGGGCGAGGCGGTCGATCTCCCGTACGAGGAGGCTCGGGAGTCGCTGACTCGGTTCGTCGGCGTCGGCGACAAAGTCGCCGACTGCGTCGCGCTCTTTTCGCTGGGATTCCTCGAGGCGGTGCCGCTCGACACGTGGATCAACACGACCATCGAGGAGTACTTCCCCGACTGCGACCGCGGGTCCTACGTCGATACCTCTCGTGCGATTCGCGAGCGATTCGGCAGTGAGTACGCCGGATACGCCCAGACGTACGTGTTCTACCACCTCCGCGCGGGCGGGAAGTGAGCCGTTCGGGGCGGGAAGTCGTCCCTGCGGCCGAACCTTCATACTCGTTCGCACGGTACGTGTTCACGTGATGGACTGTCGAGTCGTCGTGGAGGCCGCCGTTCCCGTGTACGACGTTGGGACCGCCGACGAGGCGGTCCGGATCGCGGTCTCGAAGACGGGCGAGATGCTGAACCCCGATCTCAACTACGTCGAGATCGACATGGGGAGCCGCACCTCTCCCTCTGGTGAGGAGCTCCCTCCCGCGTTCATCGCCGCCGACGAGGCGCTCGTCGCGCTCGAACTCCGGATGGACGTGTTCAACGTCGATCGCGGCGAACACGCCAGACGGATCGCGAGAAAGGAGATCGGCCAACGGCTCCGAAACATCCCGCTCAAGGTCCTCTCCGTCGAGGAGATGGACGAGGAGGAAACGACGGAACGCTCCTCGACCGACGAGAGCGAGTGATCGCCTCGGCTCATCGACGTGGTCGCCACTTAGGACGTATCGAACGACGGTAGGCTACTCGACGAGTATCAGTCCGCGGTGGGGGCCAGCGGCTCCGACTCTGCCTCCTCCATCGGCTCCGTGATCCCTTCGGTCAGTTTAAAAACAGCCGCCTTGTGGTCGGTCTTCGATTTGTGTATCGATGTCGGTTTCACGCCGAGTTCCTCATACGCGTCGAGGTCGAGGTCGTCGTTCCAGAACTCGCACTGTTTTCGTACCTCGGCCAGGAGGCCGTGAAGGTGGATGAGCTCCTGTTTCTTCATGAGTAACGGTCCTTTGCTACCGGAGGCTTATATTACTATCCTGAGTCTAGTTACCACACCACCCGTCTATATAGTCCTCGACGGTCCCGTCACTGGAACTGCCGGACCGTCTCGAGATCGCGTTCGGTCCGCATGAACTCCGTGAGCCGCCGGGTCGCGTGACAGTTGGAACAGCTGAAGTTCGTGCGCAGTTTCGGGAGTTCGGACGGGTTCTCTTGCCACTCCTTGGTACATTCCGGACACACCAATCTGACGAACGCTTCGACCATGCCGGCACGTACAGTCCGTCGGATTAAAAACATACGTGACGCGGTCACTATCCACACGGAGCTCTTCGTCGTCGGGAAGTCCTCGCGAGTTCTCGCCGGCGGGCTTACGCGGCCAGGTGGTCGCTGGCCTCGAGCAGCTCCTTGTACCGGTTGCGAATGGTGACCTCGGAGATGTCGGCGACCTCGCTCACCTCGCTCTGGGTCACCTTCCGGTTCGACAGGAGGGCTGCGGCGTAGACGGCCGAGGCCGCCAGCCCGACCGGCGACTTGCCGCTCGTGATCCCCGCGTCCTTCGCGCTCTTCAGGAGCTCCCGCGCGAGGCGTTCGACCTCCTCGGGGAGGTCGAGCCGCGAGACGAATCGCGGGACGTAGCTCTCGGGGTCGGCCGGCTGTACCTCCAAGCCGAGTTCGCGAACGACGTAGCGGTACGTCCGCGTGAGTTCCATCTTGTCGACGCGCGAGACCGCGGTGAACTCGTCGAGGCTTCGCGGATTCCCGACCTGTCTGGCGGCCGCGTACAGCGACGCCGTCGCGACGCCCTCGATGGATCGGCCGGGGAGGAGGTTCTCCCCCAGCGCGCGGCGGTAGATGACCGAGGCGGTCTCGCGGACGTTGTCCGGGAGCCCGAGTGCCGAGGCCATCCGGTCGATCTCGCCGAGCGCCTGCTTCAGGTTGCGCTCCTTCGAGTCGCGCGTGCGGAACCGCTCGTTCCAGGTGCGGAGCCGCTGCATCTGACGCCGCTGGCGGCTCGAGAGCGACTTCCCGTACCCGTCCCGGTCCTGCCAGCCGATGTTGGTCGACAGGCCCTTGTCGTGCATCATGTTCGTCGTGGGCGCGCCCACGCGGGACTTGCTGTCCCGTTCGGCCGAGTCGAACGCGCGCCACTCCGGCCCGCGGTCGACCGAGTCCTCCTCGACGACGAGCCCGCAGTCTTCACACACCGTCTCGCCGTGCTCGGTGTCCGTCACGAGGCGTCCCGTACACTCCGGACAGCTCGTCACCCGGCTGTTCTCCGCCGACTCGCTCTCGGCGATCTCCTCGTCCGTTCGTTCCGAAGCGGCGGTTCGGTCGATCTCCTCGTCCCGATCGTAGCTTCGAATGCGTGTCTCTGTCATGGGTGTTCTCCGATCGAACTCCCGACGAAAATGCGGGGCCGGGGATGCCCGATTCGTTAACAAACAGTAAGTGTCTACAGTGTATAAATGTTTCGCTCAGTATATCATCAATGAAACCGACAGATAGCGGATGTGCGGCCGATTGAGGCCGATATACTCGACTCAATCCGATCCGACGGACGAACCGTGCTACCGGATACCGTGAAATCCGAGATATATAAAGAAGGCAGTCGGATACGGATCGTTTCTCGGGCGTTCCTGGTCGGATCTCACGATCGGCGGCGTGCCACGAGGGCACCCGCGATCAACGCGACGAGCGCGACGACGACGCCGAATCCGGGCGTGTCGTCGCCGGTCGTTCCGTCCGCAGTCGCCTCGTCGCTCGTTTCACCGTCGTCACCCATCTCACCGTCGTCGTTCATTTCACCGTCGTCACTCATCTCTCCCTCGTCGTTCATCTCTCCCTCGTCGTTCATCTCTCCAGCATCCATGCCGTCGCCGCCGTCCATCGTCTCGTCGTCATTCGCGTCTTCTCCGTCCATGTCTTCTCCGTCCATCCCGTCGTCGCCCGGGATCGTTAGCTCGGCCGGCGACATCACCGGCGATCCGGCGGCGACGTACGGCACGTCCGACGCGCCATCGGTGGCGGGGAAGTCGTACGCCTCGTTATCGTTCGTGTCCCGGTGGGCCATCGCGAGGACGGTGTCGTCCTCCGTCAGCGGGTCGTCCAGCGTGATCTCGACCGCGGTGTGCGTGCCGGGTTGGAGGTAGTCGCTCGTGCCGCGGATGCTCTCGAAGACCGCGCCATCGGCGAGCGAGGAGTCGTGGACCGTCACGAACCCGCCGTCGTGAAGCGTCACGTCCTCGACGACGACCGTCTCGCCGTCGGTCTCCTGGTCGGCCGCCTCGACGAACGCGGTGAGCTGTACCGTCGCGTCGGCCATCACGATCTCCTCGTCACCGTCGACGTAGGGACCGTCGCTCTCGCCCTCGGTCTCGACGAAGTCGTAGACTCGGTCGTCGTCGGAGTCCGTGTGCGGCATCGCGATCAGCTGATGCGTGTCGCGGATCGGATCGTCGAGTTCGACCACGACGTCCTCGTGGACGCCGGGCTCGAGGTACTCGCTCGTACCGCGCACCGAATCGAAGACCGCACCGCCGGCGAGCGACGCGTCGTGGATCGTCACGAATCCGCCCTCGCTCACGTCGACCCGGTCGACGGTGACCGTCGTTCCGTCGACGGTCTGCCCGTCGAAGGCGACGCCCGCGGAGACGGTCACCGCGCCGTCGTCCATCACGATGTCGCCGGAGTCGGTCGTGTACGGACCGTCCGCCTCGCCCTCGGTGGCGGGGAAGTCGTACGTCTCGTTATCGTTCGTGTCCCGGTGGGCCATGGCGAACAGCGAGTCGTCATCGGTCAGGGGCTCGTCGAGCGAGACGACGACGTCCCGGTGGATGCCCGGTTCGAGGTAGTCGCTGGTGCCGCGGATGCTCTCGAAGACTGCGCCGTCGGCGAGCGAGGAGTCGTGCATCGTCACGAATCCGCCGTCGGGGAGGTACACCTCGTCGACGACGACCGCGTTGCCGCCGCTCGCCTGCGCCTCGAACGTCGCGCGAGCCTCCTCGTCGAGTTGGGCGTCGAACCCGGCCATCACGATCTCGTCGTCGCCGTCGAGGTAGGGACCGTCCGATTCGCCCTCGGTGGCGGGGAAGTCGTACGCCTCGTTGTCGTTCGTGTCCTGATGGGCCATCGCGAACAGCGAGTCGTTCTCGGCCAGGGGGTCGTCGAGCCGCACGCGAACGTCCTCGTGAACGCCGGCCTCCAGGTAGCCGCTGGTGCCGCGGATGCTCTCGAAGACCGCACCGTCGGCGAGCGAGGAGTCGTGGACCGTCACGAACCCGCCCTCGCTCAGTTCGACGCGGTCGACGACGACCGAGCTCCCCTCGGTGGGCTGGTCGCTGGCCTCGACGGTCGCCGACGCGGTTACTTCGACGTTCTCCATCACGATCTCGCCGTCGACCGTGTAGGGACCGTCGACCTCGCCGTTCGAGGAGACGAACGTGTACGCGCGGTCGCCGTCGGTGTCCCGGTGGGCCATCGCGTGGAACGTCCCCGTGTCGATCCCGTCGGTGAGCTCGACGGTCACGTTCTCGTGTGTCCCGGCCTCGAGGTACGCGCTCGTGCCGACGACGCTGCCGAGCACGTCACCGTCGGTCAGCGTGTCGTCGTGGATCGTCACGAACCCGCCGTCGGGAACGCGGACCTCGTCGACGACGACCGTGGACCCGCCGGACGTCCCGCCGGAGAAACTCACGCTCGCCGCTTGCTCCGTGTTCTGTGCCGTGACCGCGCCCGCCGCGCCGGCGACTGCCGACACGACGAGCACGATCACCATCGCCGATGTGAATGCGCTGTTGCGCATGGAAGAGTCGACCGAGAGGACGTAAAAAGCGATTTGCCGAACTACGGCCACCTTCCCACCCAAATTCGTTCCGAAACCGAACCGGATCGACCGTGGAGACGGCGATCCGACCTCCGACGAGGACGGTACGGGGTGCGGTGGCGTCGCTCAGACGAAGGGGGTTCTCGGTCCGTGATCAGCGGTGGGACACGCGCGGAACGGAAGACGGGTCGTCGGTAACAGTCGCTCTCGTCAGTCCCACGTGACCCACACGAGGAACAGCAGTCCGACCGTCTGGAGCACGTGGAGCCCCATCATCGCCCGCCAGGCGACCGGCGGGACCGCCTCGCTCGCGAACCACGCCGACAGCATCGGATCGACCAGATAGATGTAGAGCGCGAGCGCGTTCTCCCCGAGCAGAAACCCCCCGAACATCACCAGTCCGAGGGTGTGTTTCGACCGGAACTGGAGGTAGTTCCGTCCCCACACCCAGACGAGTGCGAGGAGCAGGACCACGTTCAGCCCCGCGGAGAACCGTGCCACGTCGAACCAGAAACTCATCGTACACCTGCTATCGGGTGTGGGGGTATAACCGCTTTCCCAAATTCGTTCCGAATTTCGCGCCGATCCGGCGATCGAGGCCTCCGTTCACGTGTCATCGGTTTGCTCCATGATCGTTTCTATCGTCTCCCAGTGCTGGCGCGCTCGCGGCGTCGGCAGGTAGACCGCGCCGTAGTCGTCGCCGCTGCTCTCGACGACGCCGTTTTCCATCAAGACGTCCAGGTGGTGTCGAACAGTCTTGTAGTCGAGATCGAGGCCCTCGGCCAGCTGGTTCGCGTTCCGCGGGCGCTGGTCGAGCGCTCGCAACAGCCGGACGCGGTTCGCGCCGCCCCGCGTTCCGGTCAACACGTACCAGAGTGCCGCTTCCATCGTGTTCAAATCGTGAGGGCGGCACCTAACTCCACCGCTCCGCGTCGTTCCCGCCGAGGGTCTCATCCCGGTCGTCGCTCCCGACTACCGGTTCCGGCTCACCGGGAACGCGACCCGACTCGGGTGTTCGTTGAAGCGGTCGAGGATCCGTTCGTACAGCGCGTTCTTCACCCGCTGGCCGCGTCGCGGGTGCGTGAGATACCGGAGACGGAGTTCGACCCACGACTCGCCCTGCGTCACGTTGACGGTCGGCCCGTCGTGGACCTCCAGCTCGACGGGCGTCTCCGAGAGGGCGTCCCGGTAGGCGGCGATCCCGTCGGCCATCTCCTCGCCGAGCAGGTCCGTTGCCTCCTCGCGCATGATCCCGCGCGCGAACTCGAGGTCGGTCTCGTAGGCGACCTGTACCGCGACCTCGTTCCACACGTACGGAGACCCGCCGCCACCGAAGTTGACCACGTTCGATGAGAGCACGACGCTGTTCGGGACGGTCACGACCCGGCCGGACGGCTGGTTCGTGCTGACGAGCTCGCCGTTGATCTCCCACAGCGTCGTCACGAGGAACTCCACTTCGATCACGTCGCCTTTGGCGTCGCCGATGCGGACCCGGTCGCCGACCCCGTACGGCCGCTTGACCGTGATGTACACCCACGCGATGAGCGAGAGCAGCGGCTGCTGGAGCGCGAAGGTGACCGCGAATCCGATGACGCCGAGCGAGAACAGCAGACCGAGCCAGTTGTCGGTCAACACCGCGAGCGTCCCGACGGTCCCGACGAACCCGAACGCGAGCCGAAGCAGGTTCCGCGTGTTGTACGCTCGGCGCTTGTTCGCGGAGCGCATCAGCACGTCCGCGAGCAGCCGGTAGGTACCGAACAGCAGCGCGAACAGCGCGAGCACGAACGCCAGCCGCTCGGCGACGAGGTTCGACGGATGCCCGCCGACCGCGGGCCACCCGGCGAGCGGCTCGGCGGTGGCAACGAACACACCGACCGCGGCAGCGACGACTCCGACGAGCACGGAGCCGAGCGGGACCGATCGTCTCACGACGGGTGGTCAGCGGGCGGCGGCAAAACGGTTCCGGCCGCGCCCGAGTCGACTACTCGTCCGCGCCAGCGGTCAACGCGACCGCCCCCGCGAGGACCTCCGTCGCGGCCGCACAGTCCGCCCAGTCGGTCCACTCGCGCGGGTTGTGCGAGACCCCGTCGCGCGAGGGAGCGAACAGCAGCGACGCGTCGGTGACCCGCGCGACGCGCATCGCGTCGTGTGCGGCACCCGAGTGGAGGTCGATCGCGGACCGGCCCGCGGCGTCCGCGGAACCGTGGGCGATCTCCCGGAGCCGGTCGCTCATCGGCTCGGGGAGGACGGTAGACGGCCGCGTGAAGTCGGTCTCCACGCCCCGCTCGCGCTCCAGTCGGTCGAGCGACTCGCGGGCCGCCTCCGCGATCGTCTCCATCGACTCCGCCTTCACGTCCCGGACGTCGACGCCGGCCTCGACGCGGCCGGGAACCACGTTCGTCGCGTTCGGCGAGACCGACAGCGCCCCGACCGTGCCGACGGCGGTCTCGGAGGACTCCGCGACCACGTCATTGGCGGCGGCCTCGACGTCGAGCACGAACTCGCTCGCGGCCGCGAGCGCGTCCGTCCGGTCGTCCATCGCGGTCGCGCCCGCGTGGTTCGCCTCCCCGAGGATCGTCGCCTCGCAGTGGCCGATCCCCGTGATCGTCGTGACGATCCCGGCGTCGACGCCCGCCTCCTCGAGCGTGGTGTCCTGTTCGACGTGGAGCTCGTAGAAGGCGTCCCAGCCCGCCGGGTCGAGCGTCTCCGTTCCCTCGCCGCGGTAGCCGATCGACTCGAGCGCATCGCCGAGGGCCTCGCCGTCGTCGTTCTCGTAGCCGAGCGCCTCCTCGAGGTCGGTCCCGCCGGTCGCGACGCTCGAACCCAGCAGCCCGTTCCCGTAGGTCGCGCCCTCCTCCTCGGTGAAGCTGACGACGACGACCGGGCGGTCGGGCTCGACCCCGGCGTCGCGCATCGCGCGCACGGACTCGAGGGCGGCGTACACGCCGAGCGGCCCGTCGAATATCCCGCCCTCGGGGACGCTGTCGAGGTGGCTTCCGCAGGCGACGGGCGCGGCGTCGGGGTCCGCGGAGTCCGGGACCCACTCGCCGGCGACGTTGCCGATCGCGTCGACGGTCACGTCCATGCCGGCGTCCTCGAGCCGCTCGACGAAGTGATCGCGGGCCTGCCGGTTCGCCTCGCTGCCGGTGCGGTTCGTTCGCCCGCGTGACTCGGGGTCCTCGAGATTGAGTCGGCCGAACGCCGCGTTCGCCTCGATGTCCGCTCTGAGTCGGTCCGCGTCGACTGGGAGTTCCATACGCCTAGGGTTCTCCGCCGGGATAAAAACGGTTCGTCGTTCGCGAGCCGTCGTTCACGGTTCGTCGTTCACGAGTCGTCGTTCGGTGACGACGAAACCGGCGTCGATCTCGAGGGAAAAACACTTGTCGTCGGGAATCGACCGCGGTCGTATGGTACCAGTCGTCCCGCTGCAGGGTGGAGCCATCGCGGTGTTCTCCCTGCTTTTCGCCCTCCTGATGTTCGCGGTACACATCGCGATGATCGTCTGGACGTACAACGACGCGCAAAAACGGAGCGAGCATCCGCCGATCCTGTGGGCGCTCGTCGTCTTCTTCGCCCCCCTGCTCGGCATCGTGCTGTACTTCATCATCGGTCGCGACGGCGGCTACTGAGGACCACGGACGACGCGGTCCGTATCCTCCCGCACCTCACCCTCCCCAGCCTCGCACCGGCCGGGCCGCCGAGCGGAGCCGGCGGCCCGGCCGGCGCTCCCTCGCGCGCGACTCGCTACGCTCGTTTCGCGCGCGCCGACGGCGGGAGGGTTCGGGTCGCCGTCACCGCACGTGGAACTCGCCGAGTTCGCGGAGCCGCCCGGCGAGGTCGTCGCTCAGCGCGTCGCGCTCGACGCGCCACTCCCAGTTGCCGTCGACGGTTCCGGGCTCGTTGAACCGCGCGTCGCTGCCGAGCCCGAGCAGGTCCTGGACCGTCGTCATCGCGAGGATCGCCTCCGAGCCCCACACCTCGTCGACGATCGCCCACTCGGCGGGGCGGTCGCCGCCGTAACCGAGGTTGTAGTGGAGCGCGTCGCGTTGCTCGGGATCGAGGTCCTCGTAGTAGCCCACCCAGGTGTCGGTGTCGTGCGTCGAGGTGTAGCCGACGACCCGCTCCGGGTAGTGCATCGGCTGGTACGGGTTGCCCGCCTCCGTCCAGTTCGCGTACTGCGGGACGCGCATCCCGGGGAAGCCGAACTCGGCCATGAGATCGTCCATCCGCGCGTCCTCGAACCCGAGGTCCTCCGCGATGAATGGGGCCTCACCGAACTCGCGTTCGACCGCCTCGAAGAGCGCCCGCCCCGGTCCGTCGCGCCACTCGCCGGCGGCCGGGTCGTCGGCGTCGGCGGGGATCGCCCAGTACCGGACGAACCCGAGGAAGTGATCGAGGCGGGCGACGTCCGCCAGATCGAACAGGCGGCGGAACCGGTCCATCCACCAGCCGTAGTCGTTCTCGGCGAGACGCTCCCAGTCGTAGACGGGGTTCCCCCAGCGCTGCCCGTCGTCGCCGGCGTTCGGCGGCACGCCCGCCACCGCGGCCGGGCGGTTCCCCTCGTCGAGCCGGAACGCCTCGGGGTTCGCCCACACGTCCGCGGAGTCGAGTGCGACGTAGATCGGCACGTCGCCGACGATGTCGACGCCCGCCTCCGCGGCGCGGTCGCGCAGGGCGGCCCACTGCTGGTCGAACGTCCACTGACAGAACTCGTGGTACCGGACCTCCTCGGCGTGCTCCTCTCGCGCCGCCGCGAGCGCGTCCGGGTCGCGCGTGCGGAGCGGCTCCGGCCACTCGACCCAGGTGTCCTCCGGTCTGGCGGCCGAGAGCGCTCGGAACAGCGCGTACTCGCTCGCCCACGGCTCCCGCTCGCGGAAGGCGTCGAACTCCTCCGTCGACGTCGGATCCTCCGCCGACTCGAACCGGCCGAACGCGGTCCGCAACAGCGGGAGCTTGTACTCCCGGACCGACTCGTAGTCGACGCGGTCGGTCGGGAACTCGGGGACCGGATCCAGATCGTCCGCCTCGAGCCAGCCGTCGTCGACGAGGCCTTCCAGGTCGATCAGGAGGGGGTTTCCGGCGAACGCGGAGGGCGACTGGTACGGCGACTCCCCGGCGGCGCCGATGGTCGGACCGAGCGGGCACACCTGCCAGTAGTCGGCGCCGGCTTCGCCGAGAAACGAGAGGAACGCCGCCGCGCCGTCGCCGAGGTCGCCGATCCCGTGTGGGCCCGGCAGCGACGTGACGTGACAGAACACTCCGTCGGAGCGATCGAATCGCATGGATACGCCTGCGACGGCCACCGACTCAAGCGTTGCGTCCGCGTGGGGCGTCTCGTTGCGGTTCCGCCCTATCCCACCGGCACGACCGCGACGTCGTCGACGCGGATCCGTTCTTCCCCCCCGGAATCGGTCTCCACGCAGGGGTCGCCCGTGACGACGTCCAACCGCCCGTGGTCGGCGTCGACGTCGACGAGCGCCTCGCCCGGCGCGAAGTTGAGGACGACCACGAGCGCCTCCGACCCGTGCTCGCGGCGGAACGCCACCACGTCGTCGGGGTGGACCGCGTCGCCCTCGGCGGCGATCGGTCGCTCCTCCGACCCGCCGCCGGCGACGCGGTAGTCGACCCGCTCGAGGTCGCCCGCGGGGCCGAGCGCCGGGTGCGCGTCGTGGGCGGCCGACAGCCGCGCGTGGCGCTCGCGGACCTCCTCGCGGGCGTGCTCCCAGGCGATCGCGTCCCGCCGGCCGCGCTGGCCGATCTCCTGGCCCGCGTACACCATCGGCACGCCCGGCAGGGTGAACGTCGCCGCGATCGCCGCGGCCGCCGCGTCGTCGCCGCACTCCACCCGGTAGCGGGTCTCGTCGTGGTTCTCGACGTACTGGAGGAAGCCGGCGTGGTCGGGAAAGCCGACCGCGGCGCGCCTCTCGACCGCGTCGATCACGGCGTCGGCCGGCTCGTGGCCGCGACCGATCTGACGGAGGGTGAAATACAGCGTCGCGTCGAAGTGGACGTCGAACATCCCTTCGTGGAACCGGGGGACGTACGGGATCGTCTCGTCCATCAACAGGAACTCCGGGTCGCCCGCCTTCGCTCGGTCGCGGATCTCCCGCCAGAGCGAGTCCGGAACCGCCCACGCCATGTCACAGCGGAAGCCGTCGACGAGGGGTGCCCACTCGTCGACCACGTCGAGGAGGTACTGCCTGACCGCCAGGTTCGCGTGGTTCAGGTTCGCGATCAGCTCCCAGTCGAAGTAGGTGCCCGGCTCGCCCGACGCCTGCCACTCGTAGCGGTCGCGGTACGGCGAGTCGGGGTTCCGGTAGGCGTCCCGAAACCACGGGTGATCTCGCGCGGTGTGGTTCAACACGAGGTCGAAGAGCACCCGCATCCCGTGGTCGTGGGCCGTCTCGACGAGTCGCTCGTAGTCCTCGCGGTCGCCGAGGTCGTCGGCGATGGAGAAGAAGTCCGTGACGTTGTACCCGTGCGGCTCCCCGTCGTTCTCGAGCACCGGCGTGAGCCACAGCGTGTCCACGCCCAGCTCGGCCACCTCGGGGATCCGATCCGCGATGGCGGCGAGCGTTCCCGTTTCCGCGTCGGTGAAGGTCCGGACGTACACCTCGTAGACGGTCGCGTCCGCGGTCCACGCGGGCGGTCGGTTCGGTCGCGTCACCGCGAAGGACTCGCCCACCGTCGGGTCGCCGGGAGCCTCGGACCCGGCGAACGGATCGGCTCTGCCGGCGTCGACCCGGTCGATCGAGACGGCGTCGGCGACGCTGACGCGGGCGTCCTCGCCGGGATCGCGGGCGACGGCGACCGCGTGGACGCGGAGCCGGTCGGGAACCGATCCGGTCGGCAGCCGGAGGGTCGCGGTCGTCTCCGCCTCCGTTCCCGTCTCGGTCACGGTCACCGCGTCGCGCGGGTTCGTCCTGCCCGCTGCGACCGCCTCGGCGACGTCGCGGTCGTCGATCACGAACCGCACGGCGAGGTCGTCGGCCGCGAGCGACGAGGACGGGTTCGGCGTCGCGACCGCACGGACGACGATCCCACCGTCCTCGATCTCGGCGTCGAGACGGACTCGGGGCGGGCCGCCGTCGTCGGCGGGTCGACCGCTCGCGTAGCCGATCCCCGCGCGGTCCGCGTCGCGGTCGCGGATCGCCTCGCCGCTGCCGCCGGCGACGTCCACGCCCGCGTAGGCCGCGTCGAACGCCAGCACGGTCAACAGGTGATCCCCGTCGGGAGCCTCGAGTCCGAGCCGGTACCAGCCCGGAACGTCCGGGGTGAACTCGGTCACTGCCTCGGCGCCGACCGTCGACTCGCTCGTCGGCGGCGCGTCCGCGACCCGCCACGCGTAGCGTCCGTCCGGGTCCGGGTCCCGCGGCGCGAGCTGTACCGTCTCGCCGGCGGAGACGAACCGTGGGGGTCCGGGGTGGTGCATGTCGGCCCATCGACGCCCGGGGTCTTCGTTGTTGCTCTCGACGCCAAACTGGCGCGCCGAGAGGCGGTGAGTAACTTCGCCCGGTCCGTCAAGGCTTTTGCTCCCGCGGCCGGCAGGACTCGCATGCGACTGCGAACCGCGATCTCGGAACACAAACGTCGCCGCGGCGAACGTTACTCGACGGAGCGGCCCACCACCGTCGGGGCGTTCACCGGCGACGGCGGTCGGCTGGTCCACGTCGGGCCGGACGGCGACGCTCACGACTGTTCGTACGCGCTCTCCGGCGTGGGCGGGACCGACCGGATCCGGATCGGGATCGCCGGCAGCGGCGGGGTCCGGTGGCTTGCCGACCTCGAGACCACCCGACAGCACTACGACGGTGACACCCCGCTCGTCGAGACCGAGTACGACGCCGGCCGATACACGGTCCACCAGTTCGATCTCGTCGTCGGGGACGCCCACCTCACCCACGTCGTCCTCCGCGGATCGCCCCCGGCGAACGCCGACCTCGTCGCCAGCTGCGCGTTCGCGCCCGACATGGTCGAGGGCCGCGTCGGCAACCTCGTCCACGAGGGATCGGGTCCCGAAGGCGGGGACGTGATCGAGGTGTTCCACCGCCGGGAGCACGACTTCCTCACGGCCTCCACCGGCCTCTCGGCGGCGCACGGCCAACGACAGGAGACGATCCCGCAACTGCTCGGCGAGGACGACGGCCGGACCCCGCACCGCGGGGAGATAGACGAGCGAGAGGACACGAGCCTCACGCCCGACGTGGTCGTCCGGGCTCCCTTCGAGCGCGACGGCCGGACCGAGCGCGTCACCCTCGTCAGCCGGCCGGTCCTTGACGAGAACGGGACGGGATCGGGCGAGGCGAGACCGGACTCGGATAAGCCTCCGGACGGAACGCGGCTCGCGGAGGACGCCAACCGCGCCGAGCGACTCGAGGCGGTCTCGCGGGTCGCGACCGCCCACGCCGCCACCGACAGCGTCCGCGAGGCGGCCGAGGCGCGCGCGCCGACGGTCCCTGACGGGGCGCCGCGAGGCTCGACGGTCGCGAGCGACCTCCGCGCGCTCGACCTCCTCGAATCCGCCTCCGGCGGCCGGATCGCCGGTCCGGAGTTCGACCACTTCTACGCCACCTCCGGCGGCTACGGCTACACCTGGTTCCGCGACGAGGCGGAGGCCTCAAGCGCGCTGCTCGACGCGAGCGAGGAACTCGGGTTGGACGCGCGCGCGGAGCTCCTCGCGTCGGCGGCCTTCCTCTGTCGCACCCAGGACGCCGACGGGAGCTGGCCCCACCGCGTCTGGGCCGATTCCGGAAAGGTCGCGCCGGGCTGGGCGAACGCCCGGATCGAGTCCGGGAACGGGGACACCCCGAACGACCAGCTGGACCAGCCGGCCTCGGTCGTCGCGTTCCTCGCGGAGCTCCGGCGGACGACCGACGTGCCGGAACCCCTCCGCGGCCGGGTCGACGAGGCGATCGCCGACGGCGTCGCGTTCCTCCGGGAGACGACGCTCGATGACGGGCTCCCCCGCCGCTGTCAGAACTGCTGGGAGAACGCGATCGGCCGGTTCACGCATACGGGCGCGGTCTACCTCCGCGCCTTCGCGTCGGTCGCGCGCGCGCCGCTCGAGGCGGATCTGCGGATCGCGGCCGCGACCGCCGCCGACGACGCGGCCGCCGGCCTCCAGGACCGCTGGATCCCCGAACTCGAGCGGTTCCCGCAGCGCGCCAGCGACGGCGACGGCGACGAGCGCGCCGACGCCAGCACGTTCGCGCTCGCGGACGCGCTCGCCGAGTACGTCGCGCTCGCCGAGGAACGCCCGACCGTCGCCGACGCGACGACCGAGGCGGACTCCCCGCTCGATCCCGTCCCGAACGCGGTCGACCTCGACGCGCTGATCTCGCAGGTGTCGACGCACGTCCGGACGTCGATCGACGCGCTCGGTCGGGAGACGGAGCACGTCGAGGGGTTGGTCCGGTTCGTCGGCGACGACTGGCGGACGGCCGAACAAGGCGGCGCGAAGGTGTGGTCGATCGCGACGCTGTGGGGCGCGGTCGCCGCCGGAACCGTCGGCGGAATACTCCAGTCGCGCGACGAGCGGTCGGAGCCGCTCTTCTCCGCGGCCCGCCGGCTGTACGCGCTGTGTGAGCCCGACGGCCCCTTCGCGAACGAGTCCGGGCTGCTCGCGGAGCAGGTCTTCGACGACGGCGACCTCGACAGCGCGACGCCCATCGCGTGGGCGCACGCCCTCCGGCTCGACGCGACGGCGACGCTCGCGCGGCACGGGGCGCTTCCGGTGCCGCACGACCGCCCCAGCGGCCCGGAGGCCCCGCGGTGGACGACCGGCCGGAAGTTCGGCGTCGGCACGCCCGCGGACCACGCCGCGGACGACCCGGTCCCCGTCTGGTTCACGCTGACTGAGGGGGCGCTGACCGAGGCGCGATTCCCCCGGATCGACGTGATGAACCTCCGGACGTTCGACTTCCTGATCGCCGACCCCGAGACGGGACACACGGTCCGGACGTTCGACGGGACGGGACACGTGACGACGACCGAGACGATCACCCGGACTACGGAGCCGAGCGCCGAGGACGCGCTCGCGTACAGACAGACGATCCGCGAGTCCGGCGACGGCCACGGCCACAGCTGGACGCTCACCGTGGAGTACGCGGTAGACACCGCGGGCGACGCGATCCTCGCCGACGTCGAGTTCGAGGGCGCCCGCGCGTACGACGTGTACGCGGTCGCCGACACCGCGCTCGCGAACGTCGGCACCGACGACCGCGGGAGCCGCGTCGGCGACGGTCCCTACCACCTGCTCGCTCACGGCGAGAACGGGAACCGCCCGCCGGGGAAGCTGGTCGACGACGACGGGGAGCCGTTCGAGGTCGCCGCCGCGCTCACGAGCGCCGACGGCTTCGACTGGGCGGGTGCGTTCGCCGCGGGCGACGAGGGGCTCGAGTCGCTGTTCGGCGGCGGCGAGCGGCCGGCGGCCGAGGAGGCCGGCGAGGACGCAAGCGGAAACGTCGTGCTTGCCGGCCTCCTCGGCGGCGGAACGACGGTCTCCGAGACGGTCGCGCTCGGGTTCGCCGAGGAGGGCGACACCGTGGCGGCGCTCGGCGAGGGGGAGGGCGCGCTCTCGCGCGGCTTCGAGGCCGTCGAGTCGGCGTACGTCGACACCTGGCGCGAGTGGCTCGCCGGGCGGGAGTACCCGGACGCCGTGACGGCCGACCCCGACCTCGAGGCGCAGTACCGGTTCGCGCTCATGACGCTCGCGGCCGTCGAGGACAAGCGTCACGACGGGGCGGGGATCGCCAGCCCCTCGGTCCCGTGGGGCGAGACGGAGTTCGCCGAGGTGGACCGCGGCTACGGCTACAACTTCGTCTGGTCGCGCGACCTCTATCAGGTGTTCACCGCCCTGATCGAGGTGGGCGAGATCGAGCGCGGCGCGGACGCGCTCGCGTACCTCTACAACACCCAACAGGACGACTCCGGGTTCCTCCCGCAGAACACCTACATCGACGGACGGACCCGCTGGGGCGGCGAGCAGATGGACAACATCGCGTTCCCGTCCGTGATGGCCTGGCAGCTGTACGAACACGGCGTGACGCTTCCGGACGCCGACTACGACTACGACCAGATCCGTCGGTCGGTCGCCTACGTGGCGCGAAACGGCCCGCAGACCGCCCAGGAGCGCTGGGAGGAGGAGGCGGGCTACTCGCCCTCGAGCATCGCCGCCGAGATCGCGGGGCTCACTTGCGCGGCCGCGCTCGCGCTCGCGGAGGCCGATCGGCTCGAGTCGGCCGGCGACGACGCCGGCGAGGGTGACGACGCGTCCGGCGCGTCGACCGCGGCGGATCCAGAAGAGGACGCGCCGACTCCGGACTCCCTCCGCGCGGACGCGCTCGCGTGGCTCGCGCTCGCGGACGACTGGGCTGACCGCGTCGAGGAGTGGTGCGCGACCGACACCGGGACGGACCGCCACGACGAGACGCCCTACTACCTCCGGATCACCGCCGACGGCGACCCGAACGCCGGCCGTCCGCGGACGATCGCCAACGACGGCCCGACCTACGACGAGCGCGAGATCGTCGACGGCGGCTTCCTCGAGCTGGTCCGGCTCGGCGTGAAGCCCGCCGACGACCCGGTCGTCCGCAACTCCGTCGAGGTCGTCGACGACTCGATCCGGGTCGACACCCCGCACGGCCCGGCCTGGTACCGCTACATCGGCGACGCCTACGGCGAGCTCGGCTACGGCGACCCCGGCGGTCCGTGGGCTGGAACCGGCGACGGAAAGGGCCGACTCTGGCCCATCTTCACCGGCGAGCGCGGCGAGTACGAGCTTCGCGCCCGCGCCGGAGGGCCCGACGACTTCGGCGGCACCGACGAGGAGGCACTCGAGCCGGACTCGCTGCTCGGGACGATGGCCGGCTTCGGAAACGACGGCCGGATGCTCCCGGAGCAGGTGTGGGACCGCGAGCACCCCACGAAGTACGGGTGGGAGTTCGGCGAGGGGACCGGGGGGGCGACCCCGCTCGCCTGGTCGATGGCGGGGTTCATCCGGCTCGCCCACGGCGTCGACGCCGGGGAGCCCGTCGAGACGCCGACGGTCGTCCGCGATCGCTTCGTCGAGTCCGACCGCCCCGCGGGGCCGAAGCTGACCGCCGCCGCCGAACTCGTCGACGACGCGATCGTCGTCGCCGGCGAGACGACCGGCGAGCGGGTCGCGGTCCTCACCGCCGACGGGTCGGCGATCGCGACGCCGACCGACGGCGAGTTCGAGATCAGCCTCGCGGACGACGACGCCCGGACCGTCGTGGTCGCGGCCGCGACCGGCGACGAGTTCGAGGCCGCGGGCACCGCGGTCGAGCGTATCCGGCTGTAGGCGCTCCGGCCGCCGATCCGGTTGGAGTCGCCCGAATCCGGCCGCGTTCGCCCACACCGAACGGTTATCACCGGCCGCCCGTCTATACGGGTCAACCATGGAGATTCCCCCCTTCGAACTCGAACGCTGGCTCGACGAGTACGAACCGGACGCCGACCTGATGCTCGCCGAGAGCGGCGTGCGGAGCCTCCCAGTCGACCGGTTCGACCTCGACGTGGGCGAGCTCGGCTACGTCATCCCCACCGACGGGGAGCCGGCGTTCCGCGCGGAGATCGCCGAGCGCTACGGCCGCGACGCGGAGGAGGTCGTCCTCACCTGCGGGACGCAGGAGGCGGACTACCTCACGTTCATGTCGCTCTTAGACGAGGGGGACCACAGCGTCGTCGTCTCCCCGACCTACCAGTCGCTCGCGAGCGTCCCCGAGTCGATCGGCGAGGTGACCGAGGTCCGGACGGAGCCGCCGACGTGGGAGCTCTCGGTCGACGCCGTCGCGGAGGCGATGCGGCCCGACACCCGGCTCGTCGTCCTCACGAACCCGAGCAACCCGACGGGGAAGTACCTCGGCCCGGAGACGATGCGGGCGCTGTACGACCTCGTCGCAGACGAGGACGCGTACCTCCTCGTCGACGAGGTGTACCGAATGTTGGCCGACGACCCGCACGCGCCGGCCGCCGCGCTCGGGCCGCGGGCGATCTCGGCCGCCGGCGTCTCGAAGTCGTACGGGATGGCGGGCGCGCGCGTCGGGTGGGTCGTCGCGGACGCGGAGATCGCGGAGGGAGTACGGAGGTGGAAGGACTACACGACGATCTCGCCGCCGCTCGTCGGGAGCCACCTCGCGAGACAGGCGCTCGGCGAGCAGGAGGACGACATCCTCGAGGCGAACCGCGCGCACGCGAAGGCGAACCGGGAGTGCGTCGCCGACTTCCTCGATCGCCACGGCCTCGAGTGGTTCGAGCCGACGGGCGTCAACGGGTTCCCGACCGTCCCCGACGGGTTCGAGAACGGCAAGGAGTTCTGTCGCTCGGTGTTCGACGCCGAGAGCGTCGTCCTCGCGCCCGGCGAGGTCTTCGGCCATCCCGACCGGTTCCGGATCGGCTTCGGCCTCCACACCGAGGAGCTCGAGGAGGGGCTCGACCGGATCGGCCGCCACATCGAGGCCGAGCGCTGACGCCCCTCCGGTGACGTCGTGGCGGGCGGACGGCGGTCGTCGGGCCGCCGATCGCCGGCCGCGGTCACCCGAGCGCGACCACGTCGACCTCGTGAACTTCTCTCTCCTCCGTCCCTTCCTCCGGCCGCTTCTCGGCCCCGTCGACCGGGATCTCGACGGTCCCGCCGACCGCCTCGCGCACGGCCGCCCGCCAGTCGTCGACGGCCTCGGCGTGTCGCTCGCGGCGGGTTTCCACGTCGGCGTCGGGAAACGCGGCCGCGGTCTCGTCGACCTCGGGGTACGGCGGCTGGTCCGCGACGAGGTCGGCCGCGTCGACGTGGATCGGTCCCCTGGCCCCGTCGGCGTCGACCTCGGGCACCTCCTCCACGACGTGGATCCGTGCGCGCATCCGACCGGCGTACGGCGGCGTCACGCGTAAGACCACCCGTCTGTCGGTCCGCAGCGTCGCCTCCAGAGCGTTCGCCACGTCCTCGCGGTGGACCGCGATCGACCGGATCCGGGTCGGGTCGGTTCCCTCGCCGGAGCGCTCGGGATCACTCATCCGCCGATCGGTCGTCCTCCGGCGTCCAGCGCGCGTCCGAGAGGGTCCGCTGGACGGCCTCCTCGCCGACCGCGGCCGCCAGGTGCTCGAACCCGCCGCGGACCGCCCGGTCGCTCGCGTTCGCGACGAGCCGCGAGACGATGAACTCGGGAGTCGACTTCCCGACGGTGCCGAACCGCGGCTGGTAGTCGACGCGGAGCGCGAGGTCGTTCGTGAGCCCCTCCGCGAAGATCCCGTCGATCCGGGCCGGCTCGGGAAGCGGGCTGAGGTCGTCGGCGAGGTGCGTGACGTACACCCCGAGCGCGCCGCGCTCGACGGTGAGGTCGACGAGGCCGTTGAGGAGGTCGGCGGCCCGTCCCGGCTCGGTGATCGCCTCGAACTCGTCGACGAGCATGAGAGTCCGCCCCTCCTCGACGAGCGGCGGGACGACGGACCGCAGCGTCGACTCCAGCACCCCGGCGTTGAAGGAGGCGTGTCGGCGGTGGAAGACGATCCGGTCGAACGTCCCGACCTCCGCCTCCTCGGCGGGCACCGGGAGGCCCATCGACGCGAGCAGCGCCACCGCACACAGCGTCTCCAGGAGCGTCGTCTTCCCGCCGGAGTTCGCGCCCGTGAGGACGCTCACCCGGTCGCCGGTCGGCGGTGAGTCGGCGGCCGAGACGCCCGCGTCGCCGGCGAGCGAGTGGTCCCCGACCGCGTACGACACCGGCTGGACGTCGCCGTCGACGAAGGGGCTCCGGGCGCTCCGGACCGCGAGGCCGTCCCCGACGAGCCGCGGCCGGACCAGGTCGTACTCGGCGGCGAACCGGCCGAGCGAGAGGTCGACGGCGACGTCGGCGACGACCTCCACGGCCCGCGAGACGTCGCCGCCGGCGTCGCCGATCCGGTCGCGGAGGTCGGCCGCGACCGCCGCCTCGCGCTCGTCGACCGCGGCGGACAGCTCCTCGACGAGCCCGCGGAGGGTGGCCGAGACGAAGTCGGCGGCGTCGAGCGCGTCGTCGGGCGCGGCCGCCCGGACCGTCGCGGGGTCGACGCCCGTCTCCGTCGCGACGTGGTCGACGGTCGCCGCCTCCAGCGCCTCGAAGTCGCGAAGGGAGCCGTCTCGAACCGTCTCGAGCACGTCGAACGCGGAATCCGAGAGGTCCTCGGCCGCCGCGAGCCGCTCGCGGAGCCGGTCGAGCTCGTCGTCCGCGCCGGTGGTCACCTCGACGTCGTCGTCGCCGAGCGACCCCTCGACGTCGCCGAGCGCCTCCGCGGCCTCCCGGAGCGCGTCGTCGTCGAGGTCGTCGAGGGCGTCGAACGTCTCACCCGTCAGTCCGACCTCACGGAGGGCCAGCGCGGTCTCGACGGCCGCCCGGTCGGTGCCGCCCGCCTCGTCGTAGGCCGCGAACGCATCGACCACGCGGTCGCGCTCCTCGTCGTCGAGACTGCGCCAGGCGTCGCGGGCGGCGACGACCTCCTCGAGGCGAGCCTCGATCGCGTCCCGGTCGAGCGAGGGCGTGAGGACGCGGATCCGGTCGGCGGCGTGTTCGGTGAGGGCGTAGCCCGCCGCGATCGCCAGGAGGTCGTCGTACACCTCGCGCGTGTCGCCGGTCGCGAGGACGCCCATCCCGGCCTCCCCGTTCGCCCGGCGGAGGATCCGCGTCGCGCGCCCGCGGTGGAGCCCGGCGTCGACGAGCGCGCGAACGTCGGCCGACTCGATCGCCTCGACGGCCCGCTCGACGCCGAGCTCGGCGGTCAACAGCTCGCTCGTCTTCGGGCCGATCCCCCAGTAGTCCTCGAGTCGCATGGGTGGACGTCTCGGCGGGGTCGCTTGGTGTTTTCGTCCGTCCGGTCCGATCGCGACGACGCCGTCCGACTCGCGCTCCGTTCCCTTCCGGTCGACGGACCGTGACGGCCGAGATCTCACGTCTGATACTCCGACGCTCGATTTTATCCGTGGAAACTCCCTTCGTATCCACTATCGATGGGATTCGAACCGCTATCTCAACTCCGAGCCAGTTACGGCGTGAAGCTCGCGTCGTCGCTGGTCGGGGTGATGGGTGTCTCGGTCGCGTACGGGGTCGTCGTTTACGCTCGTACGGGGGATCTCGGTCCCGCGGGGGAGGAGGTCAGGTCCGGGCTGGTCGGCATGACGTTACTCGCCGTGATAGGGATCGCGCTGATCGGGGTGACCGTGGGGTCGAACACGGTCGTCTCGCTGCGACAGCTCACCCGGAAGGCCGAGCGGATGGCCGACGGCGACCTCGACGTCGCTCTCGACACCGGACGGAGCGACGAGATCGGGCGCCTCTTCTCGGCGTTCGACGGGATGCGCGGCTCGCTCAGACGCGAGATCCGCGAGGCCGAGGAGGCGCGCGCGGACGCCGAGGCGGCGCGGCGCGAGGCCGACGAGCGGGCCGCGACGATCGAGCGCAAGGCGACCGCCTACGAGGAGGCGATGCGGGCGCTCGCCGACGGCGACCTCACCCGTCGGGTCGATCCCGACTGCGAGAGCGAGCCGATCCGACGCGTCGGAATCGCGTTCAACGAGATGGCCGACGAGCTGGAGGGGACGGTCGCGTCGGTCGCGTCCGTCGCCGAGGACACCGCGACCGTCGCCGGAACGGTCGACGACCGGACCGAGAACCTCCGATCGACGACGGGGACGGTCTCCGGCGCCGTCTCGGAGATCGCCGACGGGGCGCGGACCCAGCGCGACGACCTGCGGGCGACGACCGACGAGGCCGAGTCGCTCGCCTCCTCGGCGGAGGAGGTCGCGGCGACGGTGAGCGGGGTCGCCGAGACGGCCGAGCACGCCGCGGCGGTCGGCGAGGAGGGACAGGAGGCGGCCGAGGCCGCGCTCGCACAGATGGACGCCGTCGAGGCGGTCACCTCCGAGACGACGGAGGACGTCGAGGCGCTGGCCGAGGAGATCGCGGAGATCGGCGAGGTCGTCGACACGATCGCCGAGATCGCGGAACAGACCAACATGCTCGCGCTCAACGCCTCGATCGAGGCGGCGCGCTCGGACGCCGACGGCGCGGGGTTCGCCGTCGTCGCCGAGGAGGTCAAGAGCCTCGCCGAGCGGACCCAGGAGTCCGCCGCCGAGATCGAAGACCGGATCGGGGCGGTCCAGGCGCGTGCCGAGGCGGGCGTGGAGTCGATAGCGGAGACCGAAGACCGGATCGAGACCGGCGTCGAGACGGTCGAGACCTCGATCGACGCGCTCGAGCGGCTCGCCGAGGCCTCCGAGCGAACCGACGAGAGCATGACCGAGATCACTCGCGCGACCGAGTCGCAGGCGGACACGGTCGACACCGTCGTCGGCCACGTCGAGGACGTCGCCGCCATCAGTGCGCAGACCGCGAGCGCCGCCGGCGACGTCACCGGCGCGGTCGACGAACAGGAGCGGACCCTCGTCGCGGTCGAGAACGCGGCCGAGGCCCTCTCGAGCCGTGCCGGCCGCCTCCGGCGCACCGTCGAGAGCTTCGAGTACGACGCCGACGAAGCGGACGAGACCGGCGACGTCGACTTCGACTTGGAGGGAGCTTCCCCGCGAGGAGTGGCGACCTCCGACGGCGGCCGGGACCTCGACCACGACGACGACCCGGGAGCCGACGGCGGCCGAACCGCGTTCGACTTCGCCGGCGGCAACCCGGAGGGGGTGAACTGAGATGCTCGCGAACGTCACCGTCTGGGCCTGGATCGGCGCGCTCGGGATGCTCGCCGGAACGGTTCCCTCGCTGTGGCTGTGGTACCGGCGGCCCTCGGAGGCGAAGTACTACGCGACGCTCGCCGGCGTCACGGGGATCGCGGCGGTCGCGTACACCGCGATGGGGCTCGGCGTCGGCAACGTCCCCACGCCCGGCGGGACGCTTCCGGCCGCGCGGTACGCCGACTGGCTGCTCACGACGCCGCTTCTGATCGCGTACCTCGCGTTACTCGTTCGGGCCGATCGAGCGACGATCGCGACGCTGATCGCGGTCGACGTGGTCGTGATCGCGGGCGGGGTCGTCGCCGTCTCGACGAGCGGCACCGTCTCGTGGGGAGCGTTCGCGGTCGCCTCGTTCGCGTACCTCGGGCTCGTGTACGGGCTCCTCGTGAAGCTCCCGCGGTCGGCCGCGGCGCGGGCGGACCGCGTGCGCGCCGTCTTCTACACGCTCCGGAACATCACCGTCGTCCTCTGGACGCTGTATCCCGTCGTCTGGCTGCTCGCGCCGACCGGGTTCGGCCTGCTCACGCCCGCGACGGAGATGCTGGTGTTCGTCTACCTGGATTTCGTCTCGAAGGTCGGGTTCGCGATCGTCGCCGTCGGGGGCGCGGACGCGGTAGCGTACGTCGAGGACAACGCGGCTCACGGGATCGAGGCCGACACCGAGCCGTCCCCGACGGGCGCGGAGTCGGCGGACTGAAGAACGGGGATCGAACCGGGCAGAGGGCCGCAGAAAATCGTTTTGTCCGACCCTTTCAACGCGACTGCCGGTAGATGAGATTGCGCTGGATGTCGTTTGCTCCCTCGTAGATCACCGGGATCCGGGCGTCGCGGTAGACGCGCGCGATCCGGCGGTCCGTGAGGATCGAACGCCCGCCGTGGAGTTTCATCCCCTTCTCGGCGCAGTCGACGGCGACCTCCGTGGACTTCGTCTTCGTCAGCGCCGCCCAGTAGCCGGCGTCCTCGCCGTTCGCGACCTTCTCGCAGGCGCGCCAGTTGAGCGCGCGGGCGGACTCGAAGCCGATCCGCATGTCGGAGAGCGTGTGTTGGACCGCCTGGAACTCGTCGACGGTGCGGCCGAACGCGTTGCGGTCGTGGACGAACGCCTCCGCCTCCTCGATGGCGGCGGCGGCGAGCCCCAGTCCGTGGCCGCCGACGATCACCCGACCGTGATTGAAGAAGTCCGCGAGGACGTAGAAGCCGCCGCCCTCGCTGCCGACGACGTTCTCCTCGGGGACGAAGCAGTCGTCGAAGACGATGTGTCCCTGCTTGGACGCGCGCATCCCCATCTTCTCGGGGATGTGCTCGGCCTCGTACCCCTCCGAATCGGTCTCGACGATAAACAGGGTGTAGTTGGAGTAGCGATCGTCGCCGTCGCCGGTCTTCGCGTAGACGGTGAGCCAGTCGGCCTCCACCGCGTTGCCGACCCAGTACTTCTCGCCGGTGATCTCGTAGCCCCCCTCGACCTTCTCCGCCTCCGTGGTCATGCCGGCGAGATCGGAGCCGGTCTCCGGCTCCGAGACCGCGAGCCCCGATATCTGGTCGTTCTCGGCAACCGGCCGGAGGTACGTCTGCTTCTGTTCTTCGGTCCCGTACTGCTCGAGCATCTCACAGCCGAAGCTGGCGAGTTGGAGGGTGAGAGCGATGCCGGCGTCGGCGCGATAGAACTCCTCCGCGATGGCGAGCACCTGTGCGAGGTCGAACCCCTTCCCGCCGTACTCCTCGCCGATGTCCTGTGCGACGAGTCCGGCGTCCATCCCGGCCTCGAGGATCTCCCAGGGGTACTCGCCGGACGCGTAGTACGCCTCGGCGTTCGGCGCGATGTGTTCGTCGGCGAACTCGCGGGCCTCGCGTTTGATCTCCCGTGCGCGTTCCGGCACGATACTCTCGTCGAGTAGGTCCATGCCCGGTACTCCGACCCACCGCGACAAAACGTTCGTGAAACAACGAAAAACGCGGGGTTCGTTTATCGTCCGATCGAACCCGTCTACGCGTCGGACGTCTCGAACGGGTTCGCCAGTTCGATCGTCTCCTCGCGGTCCGGCCCGACGCCGACCGCGTACACCGCCGCGTCCGTCTCTTCGGCGACGAACTCCACGTAGGTCCGCGTCGCCTCGGGGAGCGCCTCGTACCCCTCCGCCGCGACCGCGGTCCAGTCCACTTCCGACCAGGTGTCGAACTCGCGGTACACCGGCTCACACCGCTCCCACCGCTGGGTCGTCGTCGGCACGGTGTCGATGCGCTCGCCGTCGAGCTCGTAGCCGACACAGACCCGAAGCTCCTCGAGGCCGGCGAGCACGTCGACGTGGTTGATCGCGACCCCCGTGAACCCGGAGACGCGCGAGGCGTGGCGCAACATCGGGAGGTCGAGCCAGCCGATCCGGCGCGGTCGACCCGTGACCGTCCCGAACTCCCCGCCCTTCTCGCGGATATCGTCCGCGAGCGACTCCTCGCGGTCGTCACCGTCGAGTTCGGTGGGCATCGGTCCCGCGCCGACCCGCGAGAGATACGCCTTCACGATGCCGACGACCTCGCCCGACCCGACGGTCGTGACGCCGAGTCCGGAGCCGACTGCCGCCCCGCCGGCGGTCGGGTTCGAGGACGTCACGAACGGGTAGTTCCCGTGGTCGACGTCGATCGACGTTCCCTGTGCGCCCTCGAAGAGGATCCGGTCGCCGGCCTCCCGGCGGCGGTGGAGGAAGTCGCTACAGTTGACGGTCATCCCGTCGTCGGCGAGCCGCTCGCCGACTTTGGAGAACTCCTCGAAGAGCGCGTCGACGTCGAAGGCCTCCGCGTGCTCGGAGTCGCTCACGTCGAGCCCGTAGACGCCCTCGGCGACGGCGCGGTTGTGTGAGACGGCGTACTCGAGCCGATCGCGGAGCACGTCCGGATCGAGTAAGTCGCCGATCCGGACCCCCCGTCGCCCCGCCTTGTCCTCGTAGGTGGGGCCGATCCCTCGGCCGGTCGTTCCGACCTCGACGCCGGAGTCGTCGTCGGCTTTCCCCGCCTCCTCGATCCCGTCGAGGACGCGGTGATACGGGAGGATGACGTGCGCCCGGCGCGCGACCCGGACGTCCGGGTCGAGCCCGCGCTCGCGCAGCCCGTCGATCTCCGAGAATAGCGTCCGCGGGTTGACCACGCAGCCGTTGCCCAACACGCCGATCGTGCCGCGAACGGCACCGCTCGGTACCAGCGATAGTTTGTACTCCTCGCCGCCTTCGACGACGGTGTGGCCGGCGTTGTCGCCGCCCTGATAACGGACCACGACGTCCGCGTCCCCTCCCCACCGGTCGACGAGCGCGCCCTTGCCCTCGTCCCCGAGTTGGGAGCCGACGATGGTGACTGTCATACCGCTACCCCCTTCCGACCGGGGGGTAAAACAGATTACGGTCCATCGACGTGATAACCACACGAACGTGGATCGTTTTCGAACCGATCTCATGGAGATGTCGTCGTTCGTGCGTTTCTCGACCGAGTTTCGGCCGCGTCATCGACCGATCGTCGATCCGAACCGTTAACTACTCGCATGTCAATCCCTAAGCCGGAATTCGTCCTCCGCCCCTCGACAGCAACTTTTAAAAAGGGGCATGACGAGTTAACATATGGCATGATAGATCGACTCGAGAAAGAGGTAGATATGCTGGAGCGGCACCTTCAGGTGCTGCGGATGGTCATCGAGAACGAACCGATCGGGATCGTCAAGATGTCCAACGAGACGGGCTACCCCCACCACAAGGTCCGATACTCCCTTCGGGTCCTCGAAGAGGAGAACCTCATCGAACCCTCCAGTCAGGGAGCGATCACGACCGAGCGAACCCACGAGTTCGTCGACGAACTCGACGAGAAGCTCGACGACACGGTCGAGAAGCTCGGCTCGATGCGGATCGACGACGCCGCCGAAGTCGAGAACTGATCGACTGTCCCGTTTCGACGCGCCGTCCGAACGACCCGACGACTGACTCGCCTTCCCGACGACGTGAGTACCGACTTCGTCCGACTCCGCTCTACAGGTCCGGGACCGTCAGGTGGAACCCGCCCTCGCGCGACTCCACGAGACACAGGTGGTAGCCGCGCTTGCGCGAGAGCTTCACGAAGCTCTTCCGCTTCGAACGGTTGAACAGCCCGCCCCCGACCGCGTCGCTCGCGGCCTCCAGCGCGTCCGGCTCGAAGAAGCTCGCCGTCACCGCGAACGCCCCGGCGAACGCCTCGTTCGACTCCGCTATCACTCCGCCGTTCGCGACGAGCGACTCGAGGGTCGCGCCCGCCGTCGGCGCGCGCGAGTCGTTGAGCTCGGCGACGAAGAGCGGGTTCCCCATGCGGTCGCGCAACACCAGGTCGAACGAGCGTTGCTCGCGGACCTCCTCGCCGTTCTCCTGGATCACGACCGAGACGGAGCCGCCGATCTCGGCGCGGTCGATCTCCGGGAGCGCGTCGTAGAGGTCGCGCAGCGCGCTTCCGTTGCCCGTCTCGCCCACCTCGAAGGGAAGATCCTCGACGAGCCAGCGAGTGAATCCGTACTCCATCGTTCCCCGGAGGAACGACTCGAACGGCTCGCCGTCGACGACCAGCCCCTCCGTCTCGAAGCTCGTGTGGTGTTCGATCCGGAGGTTATCCCGAAGCTCGTCGCGCCCCACGGCCCCGTCGTGGGCGTCGTCAAGCGTCGCGCCGCCCTTCGAGTCGTACCTGATGAACAGGTTGGTCCCGTCACGCGCCTCGGCGGGCGACAGGCTCCGCTCGCCCTCGGGGAGCCGTGACTCCGCCTGATCGAGCCGGTCACGGAGGCGGTCAACCTCGTTTCGGACCCGCTCGAGCTCGTCCTCGAGCCGGTCGCGCTCCGTCTCGAGTTCGTCGCGTTCGCCCGTTACCACGTCCAGCTCCTCGCGGATCCGGTCGCGCTCCGCCTCGAGTTCGTCGCGCTCGGCCGCGATCTCCTCGCGGGCGGACTCGGCCGTCGAGAGCGCCGACTCGAGCTCCTCGATCCGTTCGCGGACCTCGCTTGTTGCCCGTCCGGAGACGGCCGCTCGCCCCGAACCGGGCCGGTCCGTCGAGCGCGGGCTCGGCGACGATCCCCCGGCGGAACCGTGGTCCGCCGTTGGCCCCTCCGAGGAGTTCCCGTCGGTTCGCGATCGGCTTCCCGACCCCCCCGACGACCCGCCGGATCGGTTCGAGGAACCGCCGGTCCGACGGTTCGTGCTCGCGGACGACCGGTTCGGGTTCTCGACGCGCTCGTCGGTCTCTGACGGATCGAGCGCCGGGATCGACTTCGTCTCGCGCCACTGCGCCTCCTCGGAGAAGACGTCGTCGTCCGAGGGACCGTTCGATCCGGTCGCCGGCTCGACTCGTCGATCGGCTCGCCGTTCCGTCGGAGTCGCTCGGTTCTCGGATTCGGCATCTCGGCTCTCGGACTCGGCGTTCTCGACTCCCGTCGGATCGGTCCCCGGCCCGGTCGATCGGTCCGTCGCGTCTCCGTGCTCGTCGCCCCCGCGCTCGTCGTCGGTCCGATCGCCGCTGTCGGGACGCTCGCTCTCGCGGCGGCCGCGGTGGTCGTCCCGCTGCCCGGGATCTCCGTCACCGTGTTCGGGCGCGCGGTCGTCGTCCTCGTCTGCGGCGGCCGCGTTCGCCGACACTTCGCCGTTGCCGTCGACGTCGCCGTCCCGGTCGTTCGGCTCCGTCTCCTCGGCGGTTGCTGCGCCGGCGCCGGCAGCGATGCCGGATTCGGTCCCGTCGGATCCGGTCCCGTCGGATCCGGTCCCGCCAGCTTCGGTCCCGTCGGATTCGATTCCATCGGATTCGGTTCTCTCGGTCCCGTTTCCGTCGGCCCCGTTTCCGTCGGCTCCGGTTCCGTCGGATCGGTTCGACTGGGACGCGTCGACGTCGGCTCCTCGATCCGCCTCCGGGACCTCTCTGACGTCGAGATCGACCTCGTAGACGGTGTAAATACCCACCTCGTCGTTCGCGAGATCGAACGCGTCCTCGCCGGCCTCGAGCCGTCGCGCGTTCCCGACGAACGCGGCCGCCATCGACTCGCCGCCGGTGTAGGTGACGTAGTAGTCCCCGGAGAGCACGTTCTCGGAGAGCTCGACGTACCCGGTAAACCCCCCCTGAGAGAGCTTCCGGTCCGCCTCCGAGAGCGGCGTGTCCTTCGTGTAGTACCGCGCGCGCTGTTCGCCGCCCCGTTCCTGCATCGCGAAAAGAACCGGAAGCGCCTGGTGGGGCGCCTCGTAGATCGTCCCGGAGGCGTCCGCGAACCCGTCGAGATCCGCGTCGACGGTCCCGACGACGCGACCGTCGAACATGAACAACCACCCGGTGCCGTCGGTCGCCGCGCCGGAGAAGCCGCGGTCCGCGAACCGGCGGAGCCCGTCGAACCCGCCGTCGAACTCCCGCGCGTCCCACCCGGTGATGTCCTCCCTTCGCTGTGCGTCCATTCTTACCGCTAGTTCGCTAGCACCGACCCAAATACTTTCCGGACCGTGAGACGGCCGTCAGACACCGGATCGCCCGGATTCACCCGGGTCGGCCGTGCTGCGTCGATCGCGATGACGTCGTATCGATCGCGATCACGCCGCGTCGTCCCCCGATCGCTTCGCGTCGCTCACCGTCTCGATCGCCTCTCGGCCCAAGTCGATCACGTCGGCGTCGAACTCGCTCTCCCGAAGCTCCTCGGGAGTGTACCACGACCACGCCTCCGCGTCCGCCTCGTCGTCGCCGACGGGATCGATCCGACGGGTCGGAACCCGCGCGTAAAAGAGGTGATCGATGTGCTGGTGACTCACCGATCCGTCGGGATGGACGTCGATGTCGTGGAGCATCTGGTGGGCCGGCTCCGGGAGCGGCCGCCCGTTCGGCGTCTCGACGTCCGCACGGTCGGCGACGAGCTCGGCCTCGAGTCCCGTCTCCTCGCGAACCTCTCGCAGCGCAGCCTCGTGCGGCAGCTCGTCGCGCTCGATGTGGCCGCCCGGCGGGAGGTGGATGCCCAGCCGATCGTGCTCGTGGAGGGCGGTCGCGCCGTCGTTGACGACGTACGTGGTCGCCGTGAAGTGGCGGGTCGTCTCCATACCGACCCGCTCGTGCCGACTCGATTTGTACGTTCGGAATAACGGCGTCGACGGGCGTTCCGTCGCCGCCTTCCACGTGGTTCTATCACCTCGGTGGTCGAACGTCCGGTGATGACGGATCTGGACGACCTCGAAGCCGTCGCCCGCGCGGCGGTGCTGGCCGGCGGCGCGGAGCTTCGGGAACGCTACCGAGACGGAGACGCCGCCGGCGAGTACGGCGCGACCGACGTGAAGGCGGCCGCCGACGAGGCGGCGGAGGCGCGCATGCTCCCCGTGGTCCGACGAGCGTTCCCCGATCACCCGGTCTTCGCGGAGGAGGCCGGCCGCTTCGACGGGACTGGTCCCTACCGGTGGGTGATCGACCCGCTCGACGGCACCAACGACTTCACCGCGGGGTTGCCGACCTTCGCCACGTCGGTCGCGGTCGTCGACCTCGCGGACGGCGAGCCGATGCTCGCGGCCGTCAGGCAGCCGGCGACCGGGGAGACGTACCTCGCGCGTCGGAACGACGGCGTCGCCTACGATGGCGAGCGGGCGACCGCCGACAGCGACGTCGCCCTCGAGGCGAGCACGGTCGCGACGATCGTCGGCCGTGACGTCCCGCGGGACCCCGACCTCTCCCGGCGGGCCGACGAGATACGCGACGGGCTGGCCGCCGAGGTGAAACGAACCATCGACAGCTGGGCCCCGACGGTCCACTCCGGCCTCTTCGCTCGCGGTCGGCTCCAGGGGCTCGTCCAGTTCCACCCCGACGAGGAGGAGCGCGCCGTCACCGAGCTGTTCGCGGAGGAGTCCGGTGCGGCGGTCCGCCGGGAGGGGCCGCTGTACGTCGCGGCCGCCGATGAAGAGCGGCTGGACGCGCTGTGGGCGGCGGTCGGCGGTGTGCGGTGAACCCGGGAGGCGATCAGTCCATCGTGATGCCGTCCTCGGCCTCGAGCAGCTCGTGGTAGCGGTTTCGGATGGTGACCTCGGAGATGTTCGCGACCTCGCTCACCTCGCTCTGGGTCACCTTCTCGTTGGTGAGGAGGGCGGCGGCGTAGACGGCGGCGGCCGCGAGGCCGACCGGCGACTTCCCGGAGTGGATCCCCTGCGACTTCGCGGTGTCGAGGAGCTGGCGGGCGCGACGCTCCGACTCGTCGGAGAGGCCGAGGTCGGAGGCGAACCGCGGCACGTAGCTCTCGGGGTCGGCGGGCTGGATCTCCAGTTTGAGCTCGCGGACGACGTAGCGGTACGTCCGCGCGATCTCGTCCTTCTCGACGCGCGAGACGCCCGCGATCTCGTCGAGGCTTCGGGGGGTTCCGGCCTGTCGCGCGGCCGCGTACAGCGACGCCGTCGCGACGCCCTCGATGGATCGGCCGGGGAGGAGGTCCTCGTCGAGCGCGCGGCGATAGATGACCGAGGCAGTCTCGCGGACGTTGTCCGGAAGTCCGAGTGCGCTCGCCATCCGATCGATCTCGCCGAGCGCCTGCTTCAGGTTGCGCTCCTTCGAGTCGCGTGTGCGGAACCGCTCGTTCCATGTGCGGAGCCGCTGCATCTTCTCGCGTTGACGACCGGAGAGCGACTTGCCGTAGGCGTCCTTGTCCTGCCAGCCGATGTTGGTCGACAGGCCCTTGTCGTGCATCATGTTCGTCGTGGGCGCGCCCACGCGGGACTTCTCGTCCTTCTCTCGCGAGTCGAACGCGCGCCACTCCGGCCCGCGGTCGATCTCGTCCTCCTCGACGACGAGCCCGCAGTCCGCACACACCGTCTCGCCGTGTTCGGTGTCGGTCGCGAGCTGGCCGCCGCACTCGGGACAGCGGAGTTCCTCGTCGGCCGAGGTTTCGGCCTCCTGTTCGTCGTCGACCCGCTCGGTCGTGTAAGTTCGAACGTTGTCGCTCATTGTGTTTGGTACTCGTGGAGGGACCGCGGGACCGAGAGATGGATCTCGGTTTCGTTTTCCTCACCCGTCGATAAGGAGGAGAGACGGATAAATCTTTCTTTCGACATCGAACGAGAAACGGCCGTCTTACCCGGGTGATGAGGCGATACGATACGTTTTCGGGAGTGATGGACCGTCGTGTTCGTTCGTGACCGTTCGAGCCGTCTCTCCCCGAAAATCCAGTATATATCTGTTTCGTCCGCGAGCGGTTCCGCGAGGGCAACCGATTTGACCTTCCGTCCGCCAGGATCGGCATGAACCGGACGCGGCTCGACCGCCTTCTCGGCGACACCGACACGGACGGCTACCTCCTCGATGCCTCTCAGGACGACGCGAACCAGTTGTATCTCTCGGGGTTCACCGGCCCCGACCCCTTCCTCACCCTGTACGCCGACGGAGAGATCCACGTGCTCGTCTCGGGACTCGAGTACGGACGCGCGCGGACGGAGGCCGCCGCCGACACGGTCGAGCGCCACGCCGATTACGACTACGAGTACGGCGGGCGCGAGGAACGGTACGACATGTACGCCCGATTCGTCCGCGAGAATGGTGTGGAGTCGGTCTCGATGCCGCCTCGCGGTCCGGTCGGGACCGCGGACGCGCTCCGCGAGCGCGGGATCGACGTCGTCGTCGACGACGAGGACGTCCTCGAGGAGGTCCGAGCGGTCAAGACCGACGAGGAGATCGCCGCGATCCGGGACGCCCAGCACGCGAACGAGGCGGCGATGCGCGCCGCGGAGTCGCTGCTCGCCGAGGCCGACGTCGCCGGCGGCGGAGGCGCATCGAGCGACGCCGTCGCCGACGGCGACACGAGCGACACCGGCGACGTGGACGCCGTCGAGCCGGGGACGCTCCTCCACGACGGGGAGCCGCTCACCAGCGAGCGGGTCGCGGAGGAGATCGAGGTCACGCTGTTGCGACACGGCTGTGCGCTCGACGAGACGATCGTCGCCGGCGGCGCGCAGGCGGCCGACCCCCACGACCGCGGTTCGGGGCCGCTCCGGGCGAACGAGCCGATCATCGTCGACGTCTTCCCGCGGTCGAAGGCGACGAAGTACCACGCGGACATGACGCGGACGTTCTGCGTCGGCGAGCCCGACTCCGAGGCCCGGGAGTGGTACGACCTCACCGAGCGGGCGCTCGATGCCGCCCTCGACGCCGTGGAACCGGGGGCGACCGGCGAGGACGTCCACGCCGCCGCCTGCGAGGTGTACGAGGCGGCCGGCGAGCCGACCTTCCGGACCGACCCCGAGACGGAGACGGGGTTCATCCACTCGACCGGTCACGGGATCGGCTTAGCCGTCCACGAGTCCCCCCGCCTCTCGAGCGGTGCCGGCGAGCTGGAACCCGGCCACGTCGTCACCGTCGAGCCCGGTCTCTACGACCCCGCGGTCGGCGGAGTCCGGCTCGAGGACCTCGTCGTCGTCACCGAGGACGGCCACGAGAACCTCACCGAGTACCCGATCGAGTTCGTCGTCTGATCGCTCGGCGTCGTCCGATCGCTCGATGTCGACGCGATCCGCGACGCTCGCCCTGACGCCGACGGTTTCAAGCGGTCTTTGCTCTCGCGGCACACCGGTGAGCGGGTCGGTGACAGCGAGGAGTCCGCGAGGAATCCACGAAGAATCCGCGAAGTCGATCCGGGTGCCGGATCGGCTCGACCGCTCAGTCGGACCCGGGGGTCGGCGCGTCCGGGCGAGTCAGCGGCTCGCCGTCGACCGGCTCCTCGGGGTTCGCCTCGATCGCGGCCGCGGGAAGCCCGAGATCCGGCTCTGACTCCGTTTCCTCCCGCACGTGGACGGTGCCGCGGTGGACCGCGATCGCGTCCGCCAGGTGGAGCCGGACCGCCTCCAGCAACGCCTCGGCCTCGAGGGGCTGTCCGCGGCGTTTGATCTCCTCGACGGTCGCGCCGTCGGGGACGTCGAAGGCGCGCTGGGCGATGACCGGACCCTGATCGAGGTCCGTCGTCACGTAGTGGGAGGTGACCCCCGCGATCCGGACGCCGGCGTCCTTCGCCTGTCGGTACGCCTCCGCGCCGGGGAAGGCGGGGAGGAGGGAGGGATGGACGTTGATGATCCGGCCCTCGTAGCGGAAGACGACCTCCGGCGAGAGGATACGCATGTAGCGCGCCAACGCGATCAGGTCCACGTCGTACTCGGCCAAGAGATCGAGCAGCCGTCCCTCGTCGGTGTTGCCGCTCCCGTCGCCGACGTCGTAGAAGGGCTTGTCGTAGCGCTCGGCGAGCGACCGGAGGTCGCCGCGGTTGCCGATCACGACCGGGATCTCCGCCTCGCCGTCCTCGGCGAGGTCGCCGTTCGCCTCGGCCTCCAACATCGCCTCGGGGACGTGCGTCTCCTTCGTGACGAGCAGCGCGACCCGCCTCGCGTCCCGGTCGCTCGGGAACCGAACCTGGATGTCGACGTCGAGGTCGCGGCCGAGCTCGGCGAGCGCCCGCCGGAGTTCGCCGCGGGAGGTGGTCATCTCCGACGTGTCGACCCGCGTCGTCATCCGGAAGACCCCCTCGCGGACCGCCTGGTCGAGCCCCTCGATGTTGATTCCCCGCTCGAACAGCAGGGACGTGACCCGCGCGATGAGTCCCGTCTCGTCTCCTCCGACGACCGTGATCTCGGTCAGTTCGCGGGTCATGCGCCGATCACCTCCGCCGGTTCGAACGTGGGCATACACCCTCACCAGACCCCGGAGGGGTTTGCCCCTTTCGTTCCGTTTCGGCCGGGATTCCCGATGATCGACCGAAATAGATCCACGCTCGTGTATAGACGAGGTGTTCCAAAACGGTTTTTACACACGACCCCGCACTATCGGACGATGACCGAATTCACCGCGACCGTGACGGTCCGGCTGAAGCGGGGGGTGCTCGACCCGGAGGCCGAGACGACGAAACAGGCGCTCGAGCGGCTCGGGTTCGAGCTCTCTGCGCTCCGCTCGGCGGACCGGTTCGAACTCGACCTCGAGGCCGAGGACGCCGCGTCGGCGGAGGCGCGGGCCGACGAGATGGCCGAGCGGCTGCTGGCGAACCCTACGATCCACGACTACGACGTGGCGGTCGCGCAGCGATGACGGTTTCCGTCGTCCAGTTCGGCGGGTCCAACTGCGACCGCGACGCGGTCCGCGCGCTCCGGCACCTCGGGATCGACGCCGAGCGGGTCTGGCACGAGGACGGTCTCCCCGCCGAGCCCGACGGGATCGTCCTGCCGGGCGGCTTCTCCTACGGCGACTACCTCCGGGCGGGCGCGATGGCCGCGCGCGCCCCAGTCATGGCGGAGGTCCGCGAGGCGGCCGAGGCGGGCGTCCCCGTCCTCGGCGTCTGTAACGGCGCGCAGATCGGCTCGGAATCGGGGCTCACCCCCGGCGCGTTCACGACCAACGCCTCCGCGCGGTTTCAGTGTGAGCCGGTCCACCTCCGCGTCGAGCGCGCGGACACCCCCTGGACCGCCGCCTACGACGAGGGCGACACCATCGAGGTCCCCATCGCCCACGGCGAGGGGCGCTTCGAGATCGAGGTCGACGCCCACGACGAGCTCGTCGCCGAGGACCGCGTCCTCTTCCGCTACTGCGACGAGGCCGGGAACGTCACCGAGGAGGCGAACCCGAACGGGTCGACCGACAACGTCGCCGGCGTCCTCGGCGAGCGCGAGACGGTCGCGGTGTTGATGCCCCATCCCGAGCGCGCGACGCTGCCCGACGTGGCGACGAGCACCGACGGCGCGGGCGTGCTCCGCGCGTTCGCCTGAGCCGCTGATCGATCCCGGACCCGGACGCCGCGGTCGACTCCGGACCCGGACGCCGCGGTCGACCCCGGACCCGGACGCCGCGGTCGACCCCCACGGTTTTGCGAGTCGAGGCCGAATCTCTCCCCGTGAAGGCACGTCACATCGACCACGTCAACCTCCGGATCCCCGAAGGGGGCGTCGAGACGGCTCGAGAGTTCTACGGCGACGGACTCGGCTTCGGCATCGAAGACGCGCTCTTCGAGGCGGACGAGAAGCCCTTCCTCGACGTGCGGCTCTCGGCGACCGGGGTGATACATCTCTGGCCGACCGCGGAGTTCGAGCCGCCGACGGCGACGAACTACGACCACGTCTGCGTGGTCGTCGAGGAGTCGCTCGATGCGATCGAAGCGGAACTCGACGAGGCCGGGATCGAACTCGAGCGGACGCTCGAGTCGCCGCTCGGTGCGACCGGGGAGGCCCCGGCCGCCTACGTCCGCGACCCGTTCGGCTACCGGATCGAACTCAAAGCGCGGGTTTGAGGGGGATCTCGAACGCGCCTCACCGCCGGATCTCGAACCCCTCGATCCCGTCGGGGTCCTCGTACGTCACGTCGACTTCGTCGACCTCGGCGGCCGGACTGCCCGTGTGACACCACTCGACCATCCCCTCGACGGCGGAGTCGGTCCCCTCGAAGACGGCCTCGACGCGCCCGTCGTCGAGGTTCCGAACCCAGCCGTCGACGCCGCGCTCGCGGGCGGCGTCCCGCGTCGTCGCCCGGTAGAAGACGCCCTGGACGTTCCCGGTGACGTACACGTGTGCTCGCGTTCGCGAGGACATCTCGGTGCCGTGTTCGGCTCCGGGGCGGGTAAAAACGACGGTATCGACGCAATATTTATGAGTCTCCTATTTCATCCGTGACATATGTCCGTAGAGATTGACGACGGCGAGCCGGGAACGGTCGAGGGTGACACGACGCTGGCGGCGCTGGCACACGCCTCGGCGCTCGTCGCCTCGGTTCTCGGACCGGTCCTGTTCTTAGTGCTCGCGGACGACGACGACGACCTGGTGAAACGGAACGCGAAGAACTCGCTGAACTTCCAGATCGTGATGTTCGTCGCGTTCGTGGTCTCGGGGCTCCTCTCGGTCGTGCTCGTCGGCCTACTGTTGATCCCGATCTTCGCGATCATCGATCTGGTGTTGGTACTCATCGCCACGGTGAAAGCCAACAACGGTGAGGTGTACGAATACCCGTATACGCCGAGTATCGTCTGAGATCGCGGCACGGAATCGCGCTGAGGATCGCCGCGCGGAATCGTCGTGACGAGTCCGCGGATACTCTCCGATGAGCGAAACATCGGAAACGGATCCAGAGGCTCTCTGAGTTTTCCGGATATATTCGTGTCCGAAACAATCACTCGCTGACGAGTGCTTATCGAATCCGGTTACGCGTCCCGTTCATCCCAAACCGCGCTGAAACCTCGTCCGATCGAGTATCCAACTAGTGCACTCACGCCGGATTCGATTGCTCCGGTGACAAGTGGATCGTTGTCAAGCCGGAGCGTATGCGGTCGACCGTGATATAACCCATGCGGGTCGGTCTTCATACGGTACGTAGGAGCGTGTAAGCGGCACTGAAAAGCGTGAACCACAACAGCGTCCGGAAGAACAGTTTGCTGTAGATGTCTCTGCCAGGCATCCGGGCGTAGAATCGCCGCTCGGTCGCAAGCACCTTGCCAAGAGGACCCCGTCGTTCGCCTCTCATACTACGCTCGTTCGCTCACTCCTCGAGGGTTTCGATGAGTTCGACCACGTAGCCTTCGGGGTCGGTCACGAACGCGATCCGAACACCCTTGTCCGCAAGCGTTCGGGCCTCGTTGACGACTTCGCTCCCGTGGTCGTCGACGAGACGCTCGACGGTCGCATCTACGTCGTCGACCCCCACGGCGATGTGGTCGATTCCGGCCGGTCCCGGATTTCGCTCCGTACCATCGTGCTTGAACTGGATCTCCGTGTCGCTCTCTCCAGCTACGTACGTGTTCGTCACGCCGTCGAGATCGAACTCGCGCGTGCGCTCGAGTCCGAGTCCGTCACAGTAAAACGACAGCTGCGTCTCGATGTCGTCGACCCAGACGGCCGTATGTAGAACGTCCATGCTACGCTCATCAATTATCAGGGTAAAAGCGTACCGGCCTCGCCTAAAATATCGAGAGAGAGAGGGCAGGATCGGGGACACGATCGTTACAACACGGGACGATCCGGCTCACTCGCCCCGGGACACTCTCACCTAAAGCTTTACACTACTACCCTACGGACCCCATTTCAATGAAGGTCAACGAGGCTATTATCGACTGTCTGACCGAAAACGACATCGGTACCCTGTTCGGCATTCCCGGCAAGCAGTCGCTTCCGCTTAACGAATCGATCAGCGAGCGCGATGACATCCGATTCGTCATGGCTCGACACGAGACGGCCGTCTCCCATCAGGCGTGGGGATATGCAGAAACGAGCGGGAAGATGGCAGGCACGGTCGTTATCCCGGGACCGGGCGACATGAACGCGATGAATGGCTTGAAGAACGCGCTGAACGACTGTACGCCGCTCCTCCACATGGCGGTCGAGACCGAACCGGAGATCCGCGGCGGCGACGGGATTCACGAGACGCCTCCGGACACCTACGACAACGTCGTCAAAGAGAACATCACGGTCGAGACGCCACAGAGCACGGTCGCCGAATTACAGCGGGCCATCGACATCGCACAGACGGCCCCGAAAGGCCCCGTCCGGATCGGCATCCCGAAGAACTTCCTCAAGATGGACGTCATCCTGGCGGAACGGGGCGAGGTGGAGCCGGCGACGTTCAGCGGCGTTCCCGAGGCGAAAGTAGAGGCCGCGGCCGACCTCCTCGCGGACGCGTCGACGCCGATCGTTATCGCTGGCGGCGGCATTCGCGCGTCTGAGGCGAGCGACGAGCTGAGAGCAGTAGCCGAGCGCCTCGAGGCGCCGGTGGTCGTCACGTACAAGGGAAAAGCAACCTTCCCGGACGACCACGAACTGATGGGGGGCGTGCTCTGTGGCGGCACCGGGACCGACGTCAAAGAGCTCATCGCCGATGCTGACGCGGCGCTGGGTGTCGGAACCGATTTCGACGCGGTCTCGCTCCACAATTGGTCGATCGAGGTTCCCGAGAACTTGGTTCACGTCACCATCAGTGCCGACGATATCGGGACCGGCTACGATCCGGCAGTGGGGATCGTCGCCGACGCGGCGCGAACGCTCAGTTCGCTGGACGACGAGCTCGCCGAGCGAACGATTGCGGGTGGGACCGGCGTCGAACGGGCTCGCGAAACGCGAGCCGGTGTCGAAGCTCGCCTCGAGGAACTGCGTGGAGTGACGGAGGCCCCCTTAACATCGGTCACGGCGTTAGACGCGATTCGGGAGGGGACGCCGCGCGACGCGGTTATCGCCGTCGACGCGGGCGGGTTCCGACTCTGGACGCTCCTGACGTTCCCGGCGTTCGATCCTCGGAATTACGTCAATCCTGGCTCGTGGGCGACGATGGCCTCGGGAGTACCCTCCGCGATCGGAGCGAAGGTCGCCAACCCCGACCAAGACGTCGTGGCACTCACCGGTGACGGGGGCCTGCTGATGTGTGTCCACGAACTCCATACGCTGGCCGACGAGGATATCGACGTAACGGTCATCGTCCTCAACAACAGCGACTACGCGATCATCAGCGAGGAGGCCGGTCGGAGCTATCGGATGGACGAAGGCGAGTACGGCTGGAATGACACTCCGGTCTCGTACACCACCGTCGCCGAGGGACTGGGTCTCGACGTCGAGCGGGCGGAGACCCCTGACGAAGTCGAAACCGTCGTCGCCGACGCGATCGCGAGCGAAGGACCGACTCTCGTAGAGATCCCGACCGACCCCTACGAACCGCAGTCCGGCGTCTGGATGAACGACTGAGATCGGTCTCACGCGTGAGTGGGAGGCGATAGTCACTATCGTCTACCTCCCCCTTTCGTCTAGTTGAATAGTCCCGCGTCGTGTCGATCAGGAACGGTCGGCGTCGCTTTGTTCGTACGTGTCTCGGATCCGTTCACCCTGTTCTATCAGCGTCGTCATGTCCTTTCCCGCAATCAGGAAATCAAATCCTCGTTCAACGCGGTCTTTCACGTCCTCCTCGCGGACGGTGAGTGTGCCGACGGGAACGCCAGCACTCGCGCCGTCGTTGAGCACGCTATCGATGGCATCGTTCAGTTCGGAAGCGTCCCACTCGGCGAAGACCCCCAGTGACGCCGACAGATCCGCCGGACCCACGAAGAGCGCGTCGATACCGTCTGTCTCCGCGATCTCCGCCGCGTTTCCGACTCCGGTCGGTGTCTCGATCTGTGCGATCGTGATCAGCGATCGGTGGCTCTCCTCGACGTAGTCCACGAAGTTTTGACCGTAGCCAGCCGCACGGCCCGACGCAACCCCGCGGTCACCGTCCGGCGGATACCTCGTCGCACGGACCAGCGCTTCGGCCGCGTCCGGCGTGTCTATCATCGGGACCATGATGCCGTCCACACCGATGTCGAGTATGCGCTTGATCCGAACCGGGTCGTTCCACGCGGGCCGAACGATCACGGCGAGGTCGTCTGGGGCGCCTGCCGCCGCTCTGGTGAGTTCCGCGACGGTTTCGAGGCTCACCTCACTGTGTTCTGTGTCGACGAGCACAAAGTCGAATCCCGCTCTCCCCGCGGCCTCTACGATCGCGGGATGACCGATCGAGATCCACGTCCCGATCGCGTCACCGTCTTGGAAAAGCGTCCGAAAGTCGCGGTCGGATGACCGTTCAGTCATTCTTGTACCTGGTTTTCGGATCGTCGACCGACTGGTCTCGTGGCCTGCTTTCGCGAGTCACGGATAACTGGTTACGACGCGGAGTGCTCGGTTGAGGAACGGATCCCATCGGTCGGCGATACCGATGCGAGTAGCAAAAAGATGTGTTTTCACCCGTTACAGAGCGGTCAAAACTGCTCTGTTGAAGAGCGACCTTATCAGCCGATACCACGGGTTTAGAAGGGTGAAGCCGAGGAAATCGAACCAGACATGGAAATCGACATCCT
>NZ_FXTD01000015.1 GCF_900182635.1 Halorubrum cibi
TCGAGGATATCGATTTCCATGGCAGGTTCGATTTCCTCGGCTTCACCCTTCTAAACCGGTGATATCCGCTGATAAGATCGCTCTTCAACAGAGCAGTCTGGCGGTGTCTGAAAGCCGAGATACCAGAGATGATCGAACGTGGTGGCGGAGCCATCGTTAACACTTCCTCGGTCGCCGGGGTGAGTGCAAACGGGAGCGCACACTACGCCGCCAGTAAACACGGCGTTATCGGACTAACCCGACGGGCGACGGTTGACTACGCCGATGACGGGATCCGCTTCAACGCCGTCTGTCCCGGCGTCATCGATACGCCGATGGTCCAACAGGCAGGTGAAGACAATACTGAAGAGATGGACCGCATCACTGCGGGTATCCCTGCAGGACGTCTTGGTGACCCCCGGGAGATTGCTGATACTGTCGTCTGGCTGTGTTCCGAGAACGCTTCCTACGTAATGGGACAGCCGATAATTGTTGACGGTGGCTTGCTCGCCCAGTAGCGGCCGAGTCTTGGTTGAATTGACATTTCTCTCTGCTTTCAGGCAGAGGAATTCTGAGGTTGGGATATGTCCTTCCCCGACTCTATTGAAATCCTTAAGAACTGATAAGTTCAGCGTGCGAGATACAGAGGGTGAGTTCAGCAAGCCATTGATGTTTGTTTCACTCGACTAGTGACGAAAAAGCCCTCAGGTAGTGCGCATTTACTGCTTCGATCTCGCACCGCTGTCTGTTCCGGAGGATATAGGTCGTATCACAGACATACAGTAGACAGTTGAATATGCGCGACGCTATAGCCGAGACACTTCCGGGGTGGGCCACCTATCTTGCGGTGGTTTTCACCGTCGTCCTTGGTTTTCTTGTGGGCGATTTCTTTGGACTCGGTATTCTAAGTCGAGTTGTGGTAACTCTGGTCATCTATGTGATATTTAGTAAGACACTCGGCCTCATTTTGAACTAAAGAAGTATATACAGTTGCTTTTGTTGAGACTGAGAACGCTATGAATCTAACATCGAGACCAGCGGAGTCGAGTGACCGACTTGCGCTCTGTATTCAGCAGAGCACTGAGAACATATCACCGGTTAAGGATTTCAACAGAGCCTGATTCTTGAAAAGACAACGTCTTCCGGCCTGTTTACCGGTGAGTGTTTGTTGATCCTTCGCGACATCTGGGTTATCGGATGCCTCCTCTCGGGGTCGAATAACCATCCCCAGCTGTTACCCTCCAGCGTTAATGGGTGGTTCCACTCTCGAGAATGGCAACGATATCGGAGAGACCGAATAGCCGGAGATCATCACGCTCGTCTGCAGCTTCCTCAACCGAGCGTTTGAACCCAGAACGGCTGAACAAGGCGAATTCGTACGTCTGCTCACCACCTCCGGTGGGTGTCCAATCGATTTGCTCCACGTCGTCTTCGAGGTCCGCGAGCACGTCATAGCCGAGGGGAGTGCTGGTAAATTTCGCTTCGCCAGCGATCAGCGTTGACTCGTCAGTTGGTGCGACGACATCTACTTCCTGGCCCTTGTACCACCACTGGCTTGGCACCTGTGTGAGCTGGTAGTCTGCATAGAGCGCCGGCACCGCCTGGTGACAGAGCGATTCGAACGTTTCGCTGACGAAGTCGGGCAATTCCGGTTCGATGAGATCCGCGTAGGCGTTCTCGCCGTAGAGTTCGTACTGTCCCCCGCGGCCGTAGAGATAGCGGAAGTAAAACCGGAACACGGGATCTCGAATCTGGTATCGCGTCCGCTTGCTGCGCGCCGGATCGGCGAGTGCCGGATGATGTTTCTCGATGATCTGGAGGGTTTCCAGCCGGTCGAAGTAGTACGACGTGTTGGTGCTCTCGATGCCGGCTCCCTGGGCGATCTCGTTTCGACTGCGGTTCCCGCTGGCCATCGATTCCAGCACGGAAAAATACGTGTTCACCTCGTTGAGCTCCATCTGGAGGACGGTTTCGGGCTCGTCGTGGAGTGGGCCATCCGGGTCGCACAGCAGCCGCGTGATGTTCTCTCCGAGGCTCTGTGATGGATCGAGCGGGCTGAGATATCGGGGTGTGCCGCCGAAGACGCCATAGACGAACACCCGTTCTTCGGGATCGTACGTCGGCACGAACTCTTGGATGGAGCGAAACGGCAGCTGGGTGAGTTCGAGGCGGCCATTCGGTGTCTGGGACACCCGTCCGTAGAGTGGCGCACCGCCATCGAGGACGTGGGTATGGATCATGCCGATTGCAGAGCCTGTGAGTACGAGCGTCGCCTGACTCTCGTCGACAGCTGTATCCCACAGGTGTTGAATGATCGAGGGAAGCCCCTCGTTCGATTCAATGAGATACGGGAATTCGTCAATGACGATGATGGCGTCTCTGTCGGTGAGGTGTGTCAGGAGTGGTTCCCATTCCTCTTTGACGGCCGTGATGTCTGGATCGGTCGTCGCTGCTGCCTCGACGAACCGTCTGAGCTGTGTCGTCGCTGTCCCTTGGACTGCCTGATAGTACACGGCATCGTCACGGTCGGCAATCGATTGGCGGACGAGCTCGCTCTTGCCGATCTGGCGGCGCCCATAGATAATTGCGAGTTCTGCAGCGTCACTCTCATAGAGGGTCTGCAACCGATCGAGTTCATCGATACGATTGACGAACTGGTCCATACTCCCAGTCGTGATGGGAGATACATACGTGTTCCGAAGTTAGTGGTAGAACTATAATAGTCTGAGCAATAATATTCTGAACTCTAAAGACTACATCTGCGGTGATGTGTGCTACTTCCATGCCTAGTGAGTGTTCACTAAGTAAGTTTATCCGCAGTAAGAAACGCAACGGAACCGCTTTTCCAGTCAAACAACGTCGATCAGATCAACCCATGGGGCTATATTCCCCGATGTATATTCCTGACTATGACCACACCAATTCACGAGCGACCAGGTGACCTGCTGTCGGAGCTCATCCAATTTGAAACGGTGAACCCGCCGGGCGAAGAGCGTGCCTGTGTCGAGTACATTGACGGCCTTTTGACTGAGGCGGGGATAGCGACTGAGACGCTGGCCGCTGAGTCCGAACGACCGAATCTTCTCGCCCGCTTGCCGGGTGGCGATGCGTCACCCCTGCTGATGCAGGGTCACGTCGACGTCGTCCCTACAGAAGGACAAGAGTGGGATGAGGAGCCGTTTTCGGGGACACAGAAGGATGGGTTCGTCTGGGGTCGCGGCGCGCTAGACATGAAGGGAGGTGTTGCGATGATGGTCGCGGCGATGCTTCGGGCCGCTGAGGAGGAGGTCGAACCCGCGGGCGACGTGCTGTTACTGGTGCTTTCGGATGAGGAGGTGGGCGGTGATGTCGGCGCGAAATATATGGTCGAAAAACACCCCGAGCGCTTTGCGGATGTGGAGTACGCCATCGGCGAGTTCGGTGGCTTCCCACTGCGCATCGACGAGACTGAGTTCTACCCCATTCAGGTGGCCGAAAAGCGGGTCTGCTGGCTTGAGGCGACAGTAACCGGTCGCGGCGGTCATGCCTCCCGGCCACAACGCGATGGCGCAATGAACACGCTTGGGAAACTACTCACCCGTCTGACCGAACATCGTCTGCCCGCCCGCATCACGCCGCCTGCCCGAGAATTCATCGAAGCACTCGCCGCCGAAGCCGAATCTGAGCGGGCCGAGCAGTTGCGAGGATTACTGGATCCCGAACGTACTGACGAAATTCTGGACGAACTCGGTCCCGTCGCCGAGCGGTTGGACCCGATGCTTCACAACACGGTGAGTCCGACGGTCGTCAACGGCGGCGGGAAGGTGAACGTCCATCCAGCAGAAGTCGACTTGCGACTCGATGCGCGGCTGCTTCCAGGCGTGACGCCCGAGGAGTTCCTCGAAGAGCTCTGGGAGGTTATTGGTGATCTTGAGGGTGTGGAGTTTGAAGTCGCACGGTTCGATGGCGGTGAAGGCAACCGCGTCGACATGGGGCTGTTCGATCTATTAAGTGAATCCCTGACCGAAAACCACCCCAAGGCTGTTCCAGTCCCATTCCTGCTTACTGGCGCCACTGATGGGCGATTCTTCGAGCAACTGGATATCCAGCCCTACGGGTACACTCCACTGAAGCTCCCCCCGACGTTTGAGTTTGAAGCTCTCGTCCACGCGGCGAACGAGCGAGTTCCCGCTGAGGCGATCGCGTTTGGGACCGAGACACTTTCGACGGTGATTCGAGAGTACGGTTCTGCTTAACTCCCTCTCAGCAGTCGCTGCCGTTCCGCAGTCAGACGAATGTACCAGGAGTTGAGACTTGCCTTCCCAATGCACAGAGGCCATATCGGTTTGAGTCAATTACATCACATCACGTCTTCCTCCCATCATCACTGTCTCACTCAAGGAGGGGAACAGCATTGGTCCACAGTTGTTGAAAGTACTGCTCGAACTCGGAGACGACTTGCGAATCTTTGATCCCGACCACACCGACCCTGTCTTCATCAGATACTGGATGTAGCACATCGATCGTCGTCTCCACATTGTCCACGATATCAAACGAAAGCGAAATCTCAGGAATCGTTCTGACAGTTATGTCTGCGGGCTGGTTTTCAATTAGATGTGGGAATCGGTCGGGGAGTACGGTAACTGCTTTTTCACTGAAGAGGAGATCAACAGACAAATCCGTATTAGCACCCTCGAAAAAGCCTTCAACTTCAGATTGGAGTGTCTCCCACGTCGCATCCTCGTAGGGAGGCCCGACGGTTGCTTTGACAACGTTCTCCGCGGTTCGCATATGCTGCTGGTGTGCTGTACTCATTTCGTCACTCCCCAGCGATCCAAGCCAGAAACTACTCTCTGTTGGTGGTGTCGGCAAAAGGTTCGAACGAACTGTTTCTGCTTTCTCGCGGTAACGATCCCACTCTTGTTTCAGTTCATACGCTCGTTCAGCCAGAAGCCTGTCGACGACGGTTTCTGGCTGTACGGCAACGTATCGATTTGGATCGCTTGACTGTCTCCAGATCAGCTTGCGAGCTTCAAGGCCGTTTAGTACGTCGTAGATACGGCCTTTTGGAACCCCACTAGTATCAGAGAGTTCAGCTGCCGTCACTGCTCCTGTTACGAGAAGGGTTCGATAGGCCTTCTCCTCGTAACTTGAGAGTCCAAGCTCGCTCAATTCCGTCATGCTTTGTCATTGTGCCTTCAAACAAATTGTAAGTGCTGTTTTGTTTCAGTAGTCGTATATCGGCGGATTCGAGACCTAACGATATGCATCCGTACGTACTGCTTGCTGGTGCAATACTCTCCGAATTATTCGGGACAACTGCCCTCAAACTCTCGGAGGGATTTTCACAACCGGTTCCCAGTATTGGGGTTGTCCTCGGATATGGGGCGGCGTTCTATCTACTATCCCTGACGTTAGAGGAATTACCGATGGGTGTCGTCTATGGGACATGGGCAGCATTGGGTATTGTCGGTGTGGCAGGTATCGGGGCCGTTGTTTTTGATGAACCAGTTGATCTGGCAGGCCTTCTCGGAATTGGCCTCATTATCGGGGGCGTCTACTGCGTCAACGTGGTGTCACAGATGTCTGCCCACTAAGATGGTGGGCACCGGGCCTGTGTAGAAACAACCGAAAAGTGGCACTATGTTCCAACATCTTGTTCGTCCGCTCTTGAGTAGTTGTTCTCCAACGATGTCAAACAGGTATGATGTAATCATCGCTGGGGCAGGTCCAGCGGGGGCGCAGTGTGCACGAGATCTAGCTGACCGTGGGTACGATGTTGTCGTCTTAGAAACCGAAGCAGAAGATGAGTTCCCAGCTCAAAGTAACAAATCTACCGGCGGAACGTTTGCGTCAATGATGACCTCCTTCGGCATTCCGGACGACGTCGTTATGCACGCGACTGAATCAGTAGTTCTTGAATCTCCAAATGAACACTTTATCCAGGACCAGCCGGGCTTTGTCTTGGACTTCAAGGCGTTCAAGAAGTTCCTTGTCGAGGATGGTCGTCACAAGGGTGCTGAGTATCGGTTTGATGCTCGTGTTCGTGACCCGATCGTCGAAGATGGCGATCTCGTAGGTGTCCGTTATAATCGTGACCAAGAGGTCTTTGGCGAAATCGTTATTGATGCTACGGGTCCGGCTGCGCCACTGGCTAAAGATCTGGGGATAGCCAATCTTGAGCGGGAGAACCACGCGATTGGTATCGAATACTTATTCGAAGGCGTCGATCTCAATCATCCCGAGTTTGCTGATCTCACTGACGCGATGATGTTGCGGTTGGACCACGAGTACGCCCCTGGAGGTTATTCGTGGATCTTCCATACGGGTGACGACACAGCAAAAGTCGGCATCTGTTATATCCAGAATGAACGCTATCAAGAAAACGCCATTCACGATCGCACCGTCGACGGGTATCTTGAACATTGGCTTGATACTGACCCACGGTTCGAGAACGCCAGACAAATCGCAGAGAGTCCAGTTCGGGGATCAGCACATGTACAGCCCCCCGGATCGATGAGTACTGATTCGTTTATGGCGATCGGTGATACTGTCCCATCGGTTGATCCTGTCTGGGGAGAGGGAATCTACAAGTGTATGAAATCAGCTCGCGCAGCTGCAATGACAGCCGACCGCTGTCTGACGAGGACGAAAAACATCTCTGCTGAGGAGATGGGAGTCTACGACGACCTATGGAACGAGCAAGTTGCCCCCAGACAAGACCGTCGATTGATGATGACGAGGTTGCTATACCTTGCACCAAACGAACGGTACGACCGACTCATGCAAGATCTGAACAAGCTTTCTCGAGATACCCTTTCAGATATTAACGATGGGAGCAAGCGGGAAATTGTAAAACTGTTGTATCCTAGTGATCTATCTTACCTCTGGAAATACTGGCGAGAAACACAATTTGGGAGTGTCTCTTACTCCAGCTAACCACAACACTTCCGCTGATGAATCCAACTTCGATCCGATCTTGATCAACTGGTCTTGGACGTTTTGCTATCAGTACCCACATGGCTATGACCCCCGAGTCGCGTCGAACAGTCTTTCGCCAAATTGCTCATTGTTCCTATGTCGATTGGCCAACGTATGGGTCTAGCCCGCTGTTCGATCGTTCGTCGCTTCCCGCACTAGAGTCAGATGTCCGCGTGGTCGCAAAAACGTGGTTCCAACAAGACGAACACGAGGGCGTTGAACCATTCGTCCACACATTACCGCTTGCATGCGTCCAGTTCGATCCCCACGACCGGTATGTAGGATCGACGAGCTACGAGATGGAGACACTATTTCGCTTGTTCCTGCTGAAAGAATGCCATGGCTGGGACCACGAGACGGCCCTCGTCGAATACCTCACCCAGCATCCCGATCTCTGTAATCAATTCGGTCTGGAGTCGGTGCCGAACCAATCTACCCTGTGGCGCAGCTGGCACCATCGGTTTACGGCTGGCCTCCAAGACACCGTCGAGACGGCAGCGCAAACGATCCTCATCAAAGCCCAGAATGCAGGCGTCACAGTCCCGTATGAGCCAGACCGACAGAACCGTAGACACCGTGATGAGTGTACGGAACCGAACCCCGATGAACAGACCGTATTAGAGCAGGCCGAGACAGTCACTAATCGCGTCAGCGATGTTGCCTTCCCAGCGTTCACACTGGACCGTGGTGAGGGCTGTGAGATCCACGAGAACGCCTACTGGGATCTCCAGACCTATCTCGGACTTCGAGAGAACCTTGCCGTCAATGAAGGCGCTCGGAGCTTCATTCACGAGTCCAATCGGGAGCGGACGCCGCTCGGCCATGCCCATCGCGAGCATCTCCGGGATCTTTCGATCAAGCAGATACGCGAGATGTACCGACAGGCGGTGAGCCGACTGCTGGACCGGGTTGCAGAGACAGAACAGTTCTTCCGGGCCGGCATCGTCGCCATCGATATTACCGAGTCCGACCCGTTCACCGGCGATCGATCCGGCCACGAAGACGAGATTATCGGGACGAAGGAGAAAACCGATGAATACGCCTACCAGTGGGCGACAGTCCAACTGGTCGGGAATGCCGTCCCAATCGTCTTAGATGCGCGCCCAGTTCGGAAAGGCGATACGCGTAAGGAGATCATCGAGGACCTCTTAGACTCGGCAGAGAATCTCGTTCACGTCGATAATGTGCTGATGGACCGGGAATTCGATAGCCAACACATTCTGGAGATGCTGAGCCAACGCGGACTCTCCTATGTCGTCCCGAAACGAATGCAGACCAGCGAGAAGGCCCAAGCCAAACGATTACTCCAGCGCGACAAGGACCGGTACGAGACCGACCGGAAGCTGCATCTCAGCGATAACGAGTGGCACTCGACTACGCTAATCTACCGACGCAAAGAGAACTCCGAACACACCGATCATCGGCAGTACTCGGTGTTCATGACGAATAGGGGAACCGGGTATCTCACGGAGTACGGGTATCGGTGGGAGATTGAGAGTGGCTACAAATCGATTAAGCGGTTCATGGCTGCTACGACTTCCAAGAATTTTGGTCTCCGATTCTTCTACTTCGCGTTCGCGTGTCTCCTGTACTCGATTTGGCGAGCGGTCGATCTGCTGGTACAGGTGCAGTTGACCGGTGAATACGAGCACTCGCCCATTGTAACAGCCGATAATACACTGACGCTGGTGAAGAAGGAGACTGGAATCGGATAGTAACGGGAATCTCTTAGTGATAGCGCATCGGTGAGTGGCGACACTATCCGGAGTCTCGAAAACCCGTTGGAATAGTTGTCCAAAAAACAAGAACGCCCGTTCAGAAAGCTATCTGAAGCAGATTCTCCGCTTCGATTCAGTCGAAATCACGCATTACAGACCCACTATACCCGCTGTAGTCTCAACTCCCCAATGTACTTATAGCTGTACCACACCGCGCGGTGGACGCCGTCGTCTAACGCATCCGACTCGGATAGCCGGGGTGGTTCGACGCATATTTCGCCGTTGGCGGCGACCTCCTCGTGAATGAGTCGTTACCGGACGGCTGGCCGCTTCTTGTTGCTGTGTGCGGTCTGGGGGACGGCGTTCATGGCGACGGACGTCGGCTTAGCCGATCTCCCAGCGGTGCCGTTCGCGGCCGTGCGCTTCGACGTCGCTGCCGCGCTGCTGTTCGCCGCCGTTCTCGTCTCCGGTGCGGATGTTCGCCCCAAGACTCGAGATGACTACGTCTACGTGCTCGTCGGTGGTGTCCTCATCATCGGCGCCCACCACGCGTTCCTTTTCGCCGGCCAGCGGTACGTCACTGGCGGCGTCGCCGCGGTTCTGCTAGGTCTCATCCCCGTGGTGACCCCGGCGCTTACGCGGCTCGTCTCCACCGACGAGGAGTTCACCTCCGCCACCGCGCTCGGCGTCGCGCTCGGGTTCGTCGGCGTCGTCGTCATCGCTGATCCCAACCCCGCAAACCTTTCGGATAGCGTCCTCGGTGTCGCGCTCGTGCTCGCATCCGCGCTCGCGTTCGCCGTCGCCGCGGTCGTCACCCACAGCCGATCGCCGTCGATGCCGTTCCTCTCAACACAGGCGTGGATGATGGCCGTCGGCGCGGTCGTCCTCCACGCAGCTGTGCTCGTTCTCCCCGGCCAGTCGTTCGCAACCGCCGCGTGGACCCCGTCCGCGCTCGGTGCTATCGCGTACCTCTCCGCGGTCGCCGGCATCGGCGGCTTCCTGCTGTACTTCACACTCCTTGACGATCTTGGCCCCATCGAAATGAGCTTCATCGAGTACGTGATCCCCGTGTTTGCGGCGCTGGCGGGCTGGCTCGTGCTTGGACAGGAAGTGACGTCAGCGACCGTCGCCGGGTTTGTGTTCATTCTGGCGGGGTTCGTCGCAGCGAAGTGGCAGGCGTTGCGCGGGACCTAATAGCGCGTGGGTACGGTTTTTCATGGATCTGAAAAGGGTATTCATACCGCTGACGAGATCGTCTCGGGCATCAAAACCACTCTCAACGCATGATCAGCGAGACGCTTCTAACAAATGTCTCGTTCGCGCTCACAGCGGGTGTAGCAACGTTCTTTTCACCGTGTGCCTACCCTCTGCTACCGGGCTACGTTGGCTTCTACGTGAACTCTACTAACACCGAAAGCGCCTCTGTCACAGGCGCCGGGATTCGAGGTGTGGCAGCCGCGTTGGGCGTACTTGCGACGTTTGCGTTGCTAGGCGGGGCAACGGCGTGGGTCGGCCACGAGGCACTGTCAGATATCACCATTTTCGAGACGCTAGTCGGTGGATTGCTCATCGTCTTCGGATTACTTGTCGCATTCGACCGCGCTCCGTCACTGTCATTATCACTTCCAAAGCGCCGATCAAGCATTCTCGGCTTCGGTCTTTTTGGCGCGGGATACGCACTGGCTGGTGCCGGATGCGTCGCCCCAGTCTTCCTCGCAGTCGTAGCCCGGGCCATCACCCTCCCGACCGAAGCAGCGATGCTCGTATTAGGAGTCTACGCCGGCATCGTTGCTGTACTAATGGCTGCAACAACCGTCGCAACTGGAGTCGGTATCATCAGTAACGCAAATCGCGTAATGGCCCATTCCGGGTGGCTCAAGCGGCTCGCCGGCGTTGTGATGATCGTTGCTGGAGTCGGCCAACTCTATCTCTCGCTCATTGTATACTGAACAATCATCCAATGATAATCGACCGTCGAAGGATATGGCTTCTCCCTTCAGAGAGGACGTTGGTCAACGTATTCGCGTGTTTTTCCCTGCAACACGTATTCGGTCTGTTGGAGGTCTTCGATCGTCCCCGAACCAGTGATGAACATAGCTGTCTGCAGTTCAGCGATCAGATCCTCGACTCGTTCGATAACGGCTTCAGGCCCCTCTGTAGCCGGTTTCAGGAACGGTTTCGCCAGCCCGCCGGCGAGGGCACCTAATGCAATCGCTTTTGCCACGTCTAATCCTGTCCGGACACCACCACTCGCGATTACGCACTCGTGTTCGGCAACACACTCGATTGTGCTCGCAGCGGTCGGGATCCCCCACTCTCGAAACAGGGTGCCGATCCGTTGCTGTCGTGGTGCATTCGCGGCCGCTGCACGGTAGGCTTCGATCCCAGACCACGTCGTACCGCCTTTTCCAGCGACATCAATCGCGTCAACCCCTGCCGCAGTTAGCTTTTGGGCAGTCTCCCCGGAGATTCCGTTACCCGTTTCTTTGACGATGATCGGTACCGAAAGGCACTCACAGACGTGTTCGATCGCAGCTAAACAATCTCGTCCATCGACGTCCCCTTCTGGTTGGGCAGCTTCCTGGAGAAAGTTTAAGTGGACCGCGAGTGTATCGGCTTCGATCATCTCGACCGCACGTTCGACCGTTTCGATGTCGTACTCCCGGAGTTGTGCTGCGCCAAGATTGCCGTAGATGAACGCATCAGGCGCGGCATCGCGGACGACGGTGTACGATTCGAGGACGCGTTCGTCGTCGAGTTCGAGGCCAGCTCTCTGGCTTCCGAGCCCCATCGCGATGCCAGTCTCGCTGGCAGCACGAGCCAATGCCCGATTTATTTCTATGGTGTTTTCGTGCCCCCCGGTCATACTCTCGATGAAGATTGGAGCGGATAGCTTATGTCCCAGAAATTCGATGGACGGGTCGATAGCGTCGTAATCGAGTTCCGGGAGCGCGTCATGGACGAGCTGAATGTCTTCGAAACCTGTGCCTGTTGTTTCGACATCTCGCTCCTGTACGATCCGAAGATGGTCGTCTTTTCGATCTTCAGTCTCCGAGGGTCCCTGCCCTGTCATTAGCTGAACTTGCAAAAGGAGTAGCAAAAGTACACGGGTATTTTGACTGTTCAGCGTATTGGGTACTCTCCGGAAGTAGTAATCGCCCCCGCGATGGACTCTAAATCAGCGTACCGGTCGGTACATCAAGTCGATGCACAGGGTGACTGATCAGGAAGCATTTGATGAGAAGCCGGTTCGGGGTGTCTATAGTAAAAATCGCTGATCGTTCTATACGGAACAACTTCCAGTCCATTGGAATAGATATTCTGCAGTTGCAATGACGTGGCAACGCATATGCATTGAGAACACCAGTCTCAACTACCATCGGGCCCCTGAAGTTAGACTATACCTGGTTTAACGGGGCTGTGATGCGTGAATTTGGCCAGTTCTGTCAACGCAGACCACCTCAAATCACTCCCCAAGCGGTCATTCCTATCACACTTCCAATTGTATGGGCGAATTTTCGCGACTTCCAACAGTGTAGCCACTCAGACGGCGCGCTAACCTAGACTGAGTGTCTCTCTATCCGATTCCAGTCTCCTTCTTCAGCAGCGTCAGCGTGTTGTCGGCTGTTACGATCGGTGAATGTTCGTACTCACCAGTCAACTCAACCTGCACGAGCAGATCGACAGCCCGCCAGATCGAGTACAACAGGCAGGCGAATGCGAAGTAGAAGAATCGGAGCCCGAAATTCTTCGACGTCGTCGCCGCCATGAACCGCTTTATCGACCTGTAGCCGCTCTCGACCTCCCACCGAAACCCGTACTCTGTGAGGTGACCGCTCCCGCAATTCGTCATGAACACCGAGTACTGTCGGTGGTCGTCGTACTCGGAGTCTTCTTTCCGGCGGTACACGTAGCAAAGCAAGCCTTAGGAAAACACGCGGGAAAGCCCGAGTCAGGCGGGCTTCCCCGCGAGGCTCACATCGTCGCACACTGTATTCGCAAAGAGGTAGGTCACACCTTCACGGAACTCGTCGATCGGCTCGGACTCATGCCGGAGGTGTGCGACCGCCTCGGCATACATCCCGAGGCGTTGCCCGACCCAACCACGTTCTATCACTCACTGAATCGTTACGCAATGTACATCTGGCGGGCGCTGTTGCGCGTGTCGGCGCAGCAACTCCACCAATCTGGACACGTCGCACTGGACAGCACGTTTTTCGAACGCAAACAGGCCTCACAACACGATCTCCAGCGACGCAACCGAACGGTCACAACCATCAAAGCAACGACGTTGACCGATACAGAGTCGCTAGCGGTGCTGGACGTACATTGCTGTATCCAGCGTGAACACGATACGAAGGCGGGCCCGCGGATCATCCGCCGGAATGCGGACGACCTGCAGGCCGTCGTTGCTGACAACGGTTTCCAAGACTGGTACACCGAATACGAACTGTCTGCGTACGATCTCTACTATAGAACCTATCATCGTGGCTCGAACTCGACGGCTGTAGCACACAACGCGCTCAATCGGATGTACGGCTACACGCAGCGATGGATGGCAGAGACTGCCTACTCGACAACGAAGCGGACGCTATCCTCCGCCTTGTGTTCACGGCTCTGGTACCGACAATTCCGTGAAATCGTCCTAATGTTCTTCCTCCACAACATCAAGAAAATCGCTAAGAAATTATGACACTACTGCTATACTAAACCTCGTTTTTAAGGGAAGACATTCATATCATGATTGGTATGGCCACTCGGCCCAGCATAGATTATGAAGACGGTCTCAACAAGCAGGGACTGCTCTCTGATTTTGGTGACGGCATCAAAATACTCCACATCGAGGATGAACCAGACTTCGCTGACCTCGTCTCTACGTTCCTCCAGCGTGAACGCGAGGAGTTCGAAATTATCACGAAGACCGATCCTCGGGAAGGGTTAGAGGCCGCAGTCGAAGAGGATATCCAGTGCGTGGTGAGCGATTACGATATGCCGGGACTGACCGGTCTTGATGTCTTGAAGCAGGTCAGAGAAGAATGTCCGAATCTGCCGTTCATTCTCTTTACTGGGAAAGGGAGCGAAGAGATCGCCAGTGAGGCAATCACCGCGGGCGTCACCGAATACTTGCAGAAACGTGGGGGGACGGATCAGTACACGGTGCTCGCCAACCGCATCGAGCAGGCCGTTGCGAGACGCCACGCCGAAGTGCAGGTTGAGCGCAGTATGCAAGCCATCGAGACGGCGCACGACGGCATCAGTCTCCTCACCGACAACGGCGAGTTCATCTATGTCAACCATGCATACGCCGATATCATGGGCTATGAGCGTGAGGAACTCATCGGAGAACACTTCGAGATTCTATTCCCAGAGGAAGATATTCACACCGCGTACGACGAAATCATTCCAACTGCAAGGCAAAGCGGGGTGTGGAGGGGTGAAAGCATTTGTCTGACGAAAGACAGTGACCCGATCACAGTCGACCATCTGCTCTCGTTCACTTCGGAGGAGACGATGATTTGCACCATCTCGGAGAAGGACGCGGCAGAGACGGTACGCGAGGAGTTATCATTGAAAGAGCGAGCGATGGACGAGGCACCAATCGGAATCACGATCACCGATCCGGCGCAGGACGAAAATCCGCTCATCTATACCAACGACGAGTTCCTTGAGACGACCGGGTACGATCGGGACGAGATGGTGGGGCGGAATTGCCGCTTCCTGCAGGGCGATGAGACGCGAGAAGAGCGCGTTGCGGAGATGCGTCGGGCAATCGAGGCCGAGGAACCAATCTCCGTCGAGCTCCGGAATTATCGGAAGGATGGCGAGTTGTTCTGGAATCGCGTGACGATTGCGCCGCTGTACGATGAGGACGGTGAATTGGAGCATTTCGTCGGCTTCCAAGAGGACGTGACTTCTCGTCGTGGGTTAATTGAGGAATACCGGTCGCTCGGAACCGTGTTGTCCCATGATATGCAGAATCCGCTGGAGACCGTTCGTGGGCGGCTGGAACTGGCTATCGAGGATGATGAGACGAAACACGTCGAGGCCGCGATGCCGTCACTGGAGCGGCTTGAGGAACTGATAGATGATGTTGCCGGAGTATTAAAATCGGGGACGATTGTCGGCGAGCACAACCAGATCAACATCGGGCGTCTTGCCGAGAGCGTGTGGGAGGCGCTGGATCGATGTGACGAGGGTCACACTATCCGAGTCAAGGATTCAATTACAGTGAAGGGTGACAGGGATGCCGTACAACGGATGTTCGATAACGTGCTTGGCAACACGATTGAGCACGGCGAGACACCGGTCACGGTGCAAATAGGTGAACTGGACGACGGTTTCTATATCGAAGACAACGGGCCGGGAATCCCCGAGGAGAACCGCGAGCAGGTCTTCGAGCAAGGATTCTCGACGAAGGAGAGTGGTGACGGGACAGGGATGGGTATGGCGTCTGTACGGCAGATCGTGTTAGCGCTTGGTTGGCGTATCGACATCACAGGTGCGGATGAATTGGACGGCGTTCGCTTCGAGATTCATACTGAGTGACTGCTTTGCTCTGGCTGAGAGACTTGTAGAACAATGGAGAAGGGCGAGGTGATGGCTGACTCTTGGTGAAAGACTTGGCTTTGGAACTCAAGCTTGCGCTGTCCCGACACTATACCTCATTTTCAGTAGAGCACGTTCTCCGCGGTTCAACAGTTATGAGCACCACCGGACAATCGTTATGGCTCCTTCAAGAACACCTCTTAGACGCTGCAGAGAGGGTTCACCCCGGTAGCCTTGTAGAAGCACTCAGTCGGTGATAGGCTGCGGCAGTCCTGCCGAATACACAGTCCGAATCGAGTATTGACCACTGAGAGGGTAGGGAGCGGCTGGTTCGATTGACTCAGAGGGTTTGCTCTGTAACGATGGGCGGTATTCTAAAAAAAAGTCTGTTAGGACTGTCGTGCTGCATACAGAGAATCGCTCGCGCGACCCTAGCCCTCGCCTCGTCGAAGTATCTCCAAAGACGAGTGGAGTCCGTCTCTCAGAGCATTCCAACTTCGGCGTCGCGTGTAGAGGAAACCAGCCGAAGAGGCGCTCAAAGCCGTCTTCAAAACGCTTCTCTACCTCACCAACAATCACGCCGCTAGAGCACGGGGGTATACTCCGCACCGTGAAACCGGAGCAGTCTCTTCATTTGGAAAAATGGATCAGCAGTAACAGTTAAGCGAAATGCCGATACTTAGTTGTTTATTCAGTCCAAAATGGCGTCGTCGATTCACCTGCTGCACGTGGAGGACGACCCCGGGGTGCGAAAGCTCACGTCGGAGTTATTACACCGGCAGGAGGACCGGTTCGTCGTCACGAAGGCAGCCGATGCTGACGAAGCCCTGTCCCAATTGGCCAACGCAGAAGTCGATTGTATCGTCAGTGATCTCGAGATGCCGGGAAGAGACGGGTTGGAACTTCTCGATGCGGTCCGAGACCGAGGCTATGAGATCCCATTCATCCTGTTCACGGCAAAGGGAAGCGAATCCGTGGCAAGCGACGCGATATCCCGGGGGGCGACCGATTACTTGACGAAAGAACTGAACCCGAAGAAGATCACGTTGCTAGCGAACCGGATCGAGAATGCGGTCGACCAGTTCCGAACCTCGAAGCAACTCGAAGAGCACGAACAACGGCTCGAAACGCTCTTACAGGCGTCCCACGACATCATCACCGTCCTGGACAGCGAGGGAATCATACAGTACGCCAGTCCGGCGGTAGAGCGGCTACTGGGATACCGAGCTGACGAGCTTGTCGACGAGCCGTTTTCTAAGTACGTGCATCCCGATGACCGCCAAGACGTCGCAGCACAGTTCGGGGGGAGTGCCCGAACAGACGGTACAGGAGGGACACATATCGAGTATCGGGTGAAGACTGCCGACGGTGAGTGGCACTGGGTAGAGTCCACGAGCGAGTCGACGTGGCGAGACACCGTCGGGGGCTACGTCGTGAACACACGCGACATCACCGACCGGAAGGCGACAGAGCGTCGCTTCGAGTCGCTGGTCGAACAGTCAAAAGACGCGATCGCGATTCTCGAACAGGATGGGACGATTCAGTTCCTCAGCCAGAGCATCGAGAACATCACCTCGTACGAACCCGAGGACCTCGAGGGCGACAACGCGTTCGACCACGTCCACCCCGACGATCACGAGGACGTGATGGCGGCGTTCCAGCAACTCATCGAAGAGCCCGACGCGTCGCCCGTCGTCGAATATCGATTTAAGAGGAAAGATGGGTCGTGGCGATGGACCGAGTCGACCGGGACGAACGCGCTCGATGACCCCGCCATCGAAGGAATCGTCATCAACTCCCGTGAAATCAGCAGAGAGAAACGACAGAAGCGGAAGATATCTCGCTACGAGACCTTACTGGAGACGCTGCCACTGGGAGTCGCAGTCCTCGACAGTGAGGCACACGTCGAGTGGGTCAACGAGGCATTCTGGACCGCCATCGATAAAGACGAGGACGAGGTCATGGGTGTCCCGTTCGTCGAGATTATCGAAGAAGGGCTGGTTTCCCAAGACGTCGCAGACAAATACTTCGATGCGGTCCGACACCTGCTCTCGTCGGACAACGACGACGACCGGAAGGTCATCGACTTTCAGGTCGACCCACCCCATGTGGATGGGACGTGCATCTACGAGGGATACGTCGGGCTGCAGGAACTCGACGAGGGTGAGTTCACCGGGACGGTAAACGCGTTCCTCGACGTGACTGATCGAAAGGAACGTAAACACGAACTCGAAGAGTACAAAGACGCGATGGAGGCGGTTCCCGACGGCGTGTTCCTGCTCGACGAGAACGGGACGATGACGCGTGTCAACGAGGCATGGGCGTCTATCGTCGGATTCGAGCAGGAGGAATTAAGCGGTGTCCCGTTTCTGAAGCTCGTCCAGGAAGACATCATCGACCGGGACGTCGTAGACGCGTATCTGGACCTTCTCCCGGAGCTGCTCTCATCTGAGTCCCCGAAAGAGCAGGCCAAATTCACAACCCGAGTCATCCCCCCAAACGAGGACCGGGAACACGTCTACGAGATTCACATCAGCCTCCTATCCTACGAGGATGAATTCCAGGGTGCGGCAGGAGTCGTTCGGGACATCACAGAGAAGGTCCACCGACAGGAGCAACTGGAACGTGAGAACGACCGCCTGGACGAGTTCACATCCATCGTCGGCCACGACCTGCGCAACCCTCTCAACGTCGCCTCCGCTTCGTTCTCACTCGCGGAAGAGACTGGTGATGCCGAGCACTTCGAGCACGGCCACGAGGCCCTGAATCGGATGAACGAGCTCATCGAGACGCTGCTCACACTCGCGAAGAGTGGGGACACCATCGACGAGCTGGCCTCGCTCTCCCTTCGACAGCTCGCACAGTCGTCGTGGCAGAACGTCGAAACAGCCGAGTCGACGCTACTTGTCGAGGACGACTGCATTGTCGAAGGGGATCCAGCCCGGCTCAAACAACTCACCGAGAACCTGTTCCGGAACGCGATCGAGCACGGGCGCCATGACGCGAACGTTCGTGTCGGGGCGCTCGAAGACGGTGGGGGGTTCTTCGTCGAGGACGACGGCCCGGGTATCCCCGAGGGCGAACGCGAGAAGGTGTTCCAGAGCGGGTACTCGTCCGCCGACGATGGGACCGGGTTCGGTCTGTCGATCGTTTCGGAGATCGTCGAGGCGCATGACTGGTCGGTGAGCATCACCGGGAGCGCCGAAGGAGGTGCTCGATTCGAGTTCGACACGAACAGTTGAAATCGTTCGTGAATGCCTGATATCGGGCGGTTCGGCAGCGAGCGGCCACAGATTATAACGCCAAGCTGACGTTTTATTCGTGGTCTTTTGGTTTAGTCGCTTCCGCGCTCCCCTGTTCAGAAATGTCAACAGCTTCGCTTGCCGAGGCAGCCTGTCTTTTCTCTTTCACTCGGGCGGTGTTCAGATAAGGATTGAAAGGTGAGGCGGTGCGTTTTCAAAGTGATCTATGCCCGAAAACGACCGCCTCAGCGGCTGTTTAGACGAGATCAACGTAGAGTTTGTGGAGCGAGAGGCAACACCGCCGCTGTTAATGAAGCTCAGTATTCAGCTTCATTTGTCTGGGTTATCGCTTTCGAATACTGTTTCATTTCTTGAGGTATTCGGTGTTGATCGAGTTCGCACCACCGTTCATAACTGGGTTCACAAGGCCGATTTACAGCCGGAATCTGGTCGAAGTCCGAATCACGTTGCGGTTGATGAGACCGTGATTCAGCTTGACGACGAACAATATTGGCTGTACGCCGCCGTTGATCCTAATTCAAACGATTTGCTACATACAAAGCTTGAACCGACGAGAACGAACGTGATCGCAGATCAGTTTTTTGCTGAACTCCGCGAAAAACACGATGTAGATAACGCGATCTTTCTCGTTGATGGTGCGGTTCCTCTTCACCGAGCATGTGAAAAACATGGCCTCGATTTCAGATACGAACGACATGGAAATCGGAACAGCGTCGAACGTGTTTTTCGTGAGGTAAATCGCAGAACTACCAGCTTCTCAAACTGTTTCAGCAACGCCGAAGCAGAAACTGCTGACGAGTGGCTGAGATCGTTCGCTTTCGCATGGAATCAGCTTATCTGAACAGTACCCCGTGAGAATGGTCGGCTTTTATAATTATTCAGCGCTGACAACGCGTATGACGAAGCGGATCGTGACTATCGACGACGACGAGAATATGCGAGCCCTCGTCAGGCACCGGTTAGGTCGCGAGGGGTACGATATCGAGGAGTACGCCGACGGGCAGGCCGCGGTGGAGGGGCTCTGTGCCACCGACGACGACCCGGACCTGATCGTTCTCGACGTCATGATGCCGCGACTCGACGGGAAACGCCTGTTGCGGCAAATCCGCAACGGCGAATTGTCAATCAGCCCGGAAACGCCGGTGATTATGGTCACCTCGCGCGGACGCGAGGAGGACGTGCTGTCGGGGTTCGAATCGGGCGCGAGCGACTACATAACGAAACCGTTCAGCCCAGACGAACTCCTCGCGCGGGCCCGGAGGTACCTAGGTGAGTAAGCTATGACTACGCACGGACTCGCGGTTCCTGTGCAGGTCGGCTTCGAAAGCGGCGTCGTCCTCGACGACCTCACGCTGACCACGATTCTCACCGCGATGGCGGTCGTGCTCGGGGCGCTGCTGATCGCCACCGGTGGGTTGACGATCGGTCGGTCGGTCACCGCCGCCGTCAGGCGTCGCCGCCGCGGTCGGGTTCGTAAGGACATCCAAGCCGGCCTGTACGACCGACTGTATCGGGAGAGCTCGCCGGAGTGGGACGCGTGGGTCGACGGGCTCTCCCGAGTCGAACGGACGGTCGCAGAGTCGCTGCTCAAATCGAACCTCCGGAACCTTCGTGGCGACGACGCGGAACGGCTCCGGGGGCTGGGTGTGGCGTTAGGCATCCCGGAGCGTTCACGGCGACGACTCAACTCGTCGCGGCTGTACGTTCGCCTGCGGGCGCTCACCTGGCTGACGCTGTTGGAGATGCCGACGAACACCATGCGGGAAGGGCGCTACCGTCCGGAAGATCCCCGCGAGCGGGCCGCAGTCGCCCGTGTGCTCTACCCGGGTGCCGACGAGGCCGACGCGCCAATGGGGGTTGACCTCCTCTTGGAAGGGGCAACCGAGGCGTTCACCCCGTTCGGAATCGACACGCTATACAGGTTCGGACAACTCGACAGAGAGGCGCTCCACTACCGTGCCGAGCGGGAGGCGACACGGTGGAGCCCGGAGCTGCTCACTCAGGTGTTGTTGATCGTTCAGAAGATCGGCGGACCGGTCGACCCGGCGCGTCTCGGGTGGATCGTCGACCTCCTCGATCACGACTCCCCAGACGTTCGGGCGGGGGCCGCGCGGGCGCTGGGCGTCGTCGGATGGGACGTGAAGACCCAACAGCGTGTACCCGTCGACCGGGTCCTAACTGACGAGTCGTCACACGTCCGCTCAGCGGGGTACGAAATGCTCGGGGAGTGGGGCGACGACGAAGCTGTGGCCCGGCTTCGGACCGCACTAGAGCGAGAGACAAATGACCGAGCGATCCTCGAAGGCGCCCGAGCACTGCACGGGGCCGTCGGCAGGGAGAACTCCGAGACTGTTCCTCCGGTGGCCCAGCCCGCTTGGCAATGGGTTGCCGAACTTCGGGAGTTCGACGCACGAGCCAGACAAACCGCAATCGACACCGATGAGAGTGTCGCGTTGGGGGCCGACTGATGCATACTCTCAGGCATCTCGTGTTGACCGTGCTTGCGGTCAGCGGAATACTCGTCGTAGGCTACTACGCCATCATCAACCTGTTCTACTTCACCATCCACGCGCTCGCGGTGCGCGAACTGCAGGACGATGTCCGCGAGGCGTCGTACGACCCGCCGTTCCGCCCGTTCAGCGCGCCGTCGTATCCGGGCGTCGCAGTGATCGTCCCCGCGTACAACGAGGAGGCCACCGTCGTCGAAAGCTTGCGGTCGATGCTCTCGCTCAACTATCCTGACATGGAGATTGTCGTCGTCAACGACGGCTCGACGGACACCACGCTGGAGACGTTGCGCGATAACTTCGACCTCGAGACAGTCGAAGCGTCGATTCCGCTGGAGGTGCCCAGCGAGCCGATCCACGACGTCTACCGTTCGACAATCTATGAGGAACTACTCGTCGTCGATAAGGAGAACGGCGGAAAGAGCGACGCCCTCAACGCCGGCCTGTGGCTCACCGATAAGGAGCTGTTCTGTGCGGTTGACTCCGACACGATGATCGACCGAGAGGGGCTGTTGCAAATCGTCCAGCCGTTCCTCACCGAGCCGACGAAGGCGGTCGCCTCCGGCGGCACGATCCGCGTCGCCAACGAGTGCGTCATCGAAGACGGCGTCGTCGAGGAAGTTCGTCTCCCAAAGACGGGACTCCCAGGCCTGCAGGCGATGGAGTACCTCCGAGCGTTCTACTCCGGCCGACTCGGTATGAACCGACTCAACGGGCTCATCCTCATTTCTGGAGCCTTCGGCGTGTTCCGAACCGATCTCGTTCGAGAGATTGGTGGCTACCGCCACGACACCATTACCGAGGACTTTGACGTCGTCATGCGGCTCCACCGACTCTTACGGGACCGCGATCAGGAGTACTCAGTCGACTTCGTCCCAGAGCCGGTCGCGTGGACTGAAGTCCCCGACAACCGGCGAGTACTCAGCCGACAGCGTCGGCGCTGGTACCGCGGTATGATTGAGACCGTCCGCACCCACGGCGACATGCTGTTAAATCCGCGGTACGGTCGCGTTGGAATCCTCATCTTCCCGCTGTTCGTCCTTGCAGAGGTGTTCGGCCGGCTCGTCGAGGGGCTCGGGTATGTCTTGTTGCCGGTGGCGTGGTACTACGGCGCGTTGAACGTGGAGTACTTCCTGATTTTCTTCCTGTTGACTACTGGGTTCGGCGTGTTCCTCTCGTGGTTCGGCATCTTCAGCGAAGCGTGGAGCTTCAATCGCTACGAGCGGCCGGGACAGATCCTACGGCTCCTGTGGTACGGCGTTCTAGAGAACTTCGGCTACCGCCAGTGGAAGACGCTCGTTGCGTGGCACGGCCTCTTCGAGTACCTTCGTGGCGACACAACGTGGGGCGTGATGGAGCGCTCGGGCTTCGGTGGAGCCGACGAGGAGTCCGATTCGGAGCCGCCAGACGGAACCGGCGATTGAACCGCGTCCTTGACTCGCGTGGTTTGCCGTGCCTCTAACGTCGATCTTCTTTCTAATGTCTTCGTCGTCGTCAGCAGCCAGAATCTCCGCAGGCTAGCGGAGCACCCGTCCACTTTTCGTAATAGGCTGATATACGGTCCCCTCGGTTACTGCACTTTTTCGGCCGTCATCGACCTCGATAGCCCACGAGGGTGTCTCGCAAGAAATATTTAACCGGTTAGACAGTCGAATCTCTGTAACTGTGCTCGGTACTACTGACAAACTGGACGATCCAATCCGCGTTCTCTACGTGAACTCCGATCCCGCATTCGCGGAGTTGGTTCAAACCAAACTCCAACAGACGAGTACCGAGATCGACTGTATACCTGCCGACGGTATCGACGAAGCACTGCACCATCTTGCTACGGAACGAATCGACTGTATCGTAACGGCGTACTCGCTCGAAGATTCCGACGGTATCGGGCTTACGGAGTCGATTCGCCAGCAGAACGACGATATCCCGATAATCCTCTTTACTGGAAAAGGGAGTGAAGAAATCGCGAGCAAAGCGACTCGTGCCGGCGTCTCGGACTACATCCCAGTCCGATCAGAGCGTGATAACTTCACACTACTCGCGGCCCGCATTCGAACGCTCACGAAGGCTGCTCGTAAACAAACGGAGGCCGAGCAGACCAAACGGCGCTTCCGGCGAACGCTCGAGCGCGCAACTGACGCGATTTACGCCGTCGATAGCGATTGGCGCATCGAGTATGTGAACGAGAAAATGGCCGAGCGAGTCGACCGTGACCCGGACGCGGTCGTCGGACGAACCATCTGGGAAGAGTTCCCGTCGATCGTCGGGACGGAACTCGAAGACAAGTATCGAACGGCGATGGAGACTGGTGAACCAGTATCGTTCGAACAGCATCTGGAAGAGCCATTCGACTACTGGGTCGAAGTGCGAGCGTTTCCAGATGACGACGGGCTGACCGTCTTTTCGCGTGAAATTACTACCGAGCGAGAACGGGAACTGAAGCTAGAGCGCAGTGATGCGATTCTGGAGAACATCCACGACGTCGTGTTCGTCCTCGACGAACAAGGTGATATCGAGTTCGCGAATACGGCTGCAAAGCGGTTGCTCGCCGGAGATCAGTCGGCCCAGCTCTCAGGACAACAGCTCGAAACGGTCGTCGGTGACCGCGTTAGCGATTCCGATATAACGCGATTCTCCCAGGCAGTCGAATCGACGCTCGACGAGATCGAGAGCGATGGTGGGTCCACCGGGTTGTACGATGCAGACCTCCAACTCGACGTCGTGGCCGGGACCAGCGAGCGGACATTCGACGTCCGGGTAGCCCCGTTCCAGAGTCGCAAAAGTAAGCAGGTTCTCGTTGTCGCTCGAGACGTGACCGAACAAAGCGAGGTAAAGCGTCAATTGGAACGAGAGCGGGACGCACTCCAGGACCTCCAGGCAGTCATGGCAGAAAGCGATGTCTCGGCCGAGTCGCGCCTCCAGAATCTCCTTGAAGTCGGTTGCCAGAAGCTCGGACTCGAAATCGGTATCGTCTCGCGGATTCAGGACAGCGACTACACGGTCGAAGCAGCTCACGCACCGGAAGCCGATATCGAAGCTGGCGATCAGTTCGATCTCGAATCGACGTACTGTGCGGAAGTCGTCGGCACGGATTCGGTCTGTTCGTTCGTCGACGCCGTTAGCGCCGGGAAAGAGACGCATCCTGCCTACCGTGACTTCGAGTTAGAATCGTACATCGGCGTGCCACTCGTCGTCGATGGCACGCGTTACGGAACAGTCAATTTCTCGAGTCCGACGACACGAGTCGCGCCGTTCGGAGCGCTCGAACGAACGTTCGTCGAGCTAGTCGCGGAACTGGTGAGTGCCGAACTCTCGCGTCGTCGTGACCATACCGAACTCGAGCGCCAGAGGTTCCTGTTCGACCGCGTTCAGGACATCGCGGATGTCGGTATCTGGGAATTCATCCAATCGAGCGGCGAGCTCATTTGGTCTGACGGGGTCCGTCAGATTCACGGTGTCGACGAGGACTACGAGCCCTCCCTCGACGACGCGATCGAGTTCTACCACCCCGACGACAGAGAGACGATTACCGCAGCAGTCGACCGAGCAATCGAAGACGGGGAACCGTACGACCTCGACCTCCGAATCGTTCGACCCGACGGAGCGGTGCGTGACGTCCGGGCGTGGGGAGAATACGTCGACGACACACAGCGCGGCGACGCAGTACTTCGGGGTGTTTTTCAGGACATCACGGAGCGAGAAGCGGAACGCCGGAAGCATCGAGAACTCGCGGAGGAATACGAGGCGTTGCTCGAAACGTCTGGAGACGCGATATTCTTGCTTGACGTCGATACCGCTGGTGAGGACCCTTCATTCGAGTTCGCCAGACTCAGTCCCGGATACGAGTCACAGACCGGAATTACGACCAAGGAAGTTCGCGGGAAGACGCCACGAGACGTGTTTGGCGACCAGGAGGGTGCTGAACTCGAGACCAAGTACACTCGCTGCGTCGAGCAGGGTGCCCCTGTCTCGTATCGCGAGGAACTCGACATCGGTGACGGTGCTCAGTTCTGGGACACCAGCCTCGCACCAGTGGTCGTCGACGACGAGATTGTTCGAGTCGTGGGCATCGCTCGAAACGTCACCGAGCAGGTCGAACGAGAGCACGAACTCGAGGCGACGAACGAGCGACTGGAATCGCTCATCGGGGCCACGCCACTCACCGTCATGGAGATCGACACCGATGGCAACGTCATCCGTTGGAACGACGAGGCCGAGAATATGTTCGGCTGGTCGCGAGACGAAGTGATTGGTGAGTTCAACCCGATCGTTCCGGACGAGCAGCAAGAAGAGTTCGCCTCACACAAGCAGCGCGCCTTGAGTGGCGAGCGGATTCGGGCGAAGGAGATACGGCGGGAGACGAAAGACGGAGACGAACTGGACCTGCTCTTGTCGGTCGCGCCGATTACAGGCTCCGAGGGGAAAGTCACGAGCATCCTCGCCGTCTTGGAGGACATAACCGAACAGAAACGGTTGGAAGCTCGCCTCCGCTCGCTTCAGGACACCGCACAGCAGCTGAGCGGTGCTGAATCAAGCGACGAGATCGGAGCGATCGCCGTCGATGCCGCGGCCGAGATACTCGACCTCGATATCACCGGAATTTGGGAGTACGACGACCGAGAGAACGTGCTCGCCCCAATTACGGAAACGTCTGAAGCACGAGACCTGTTTGGCGAGTCTCCCCGGTTCACTCCTGGAGACAGTCTGGCTTGGGACGTGTTTGAGTCCGGAGAAACCCAGGTATATGATGATATCCAAGCTGAGGGGCAACCCCACGATCCGAACACAGAGATACGGAGTGAGATTCTCGTCCCACTGGGTGAGTATGGGCTTATGTCGACGGGGTCAGTTTCCACGCAGGTCTTTTCTGAGACGGACGTCGACCTGTTCCGGATTCTCGGTGCGACTGTCGAGGCAGCACTCGCACGAGCGAGCAGGGAGGAAGAACTACACCGACAGAACGAACGACTCGACCAGTTCGCGAGCGTCGTTGCCCACGACCTGCGAAACCCGCTCTCCGTCGCAAAGGGGTTCCTCGAAATCGCAGGGGAGACCGGGAAGGCGGAGCACTTCGAGAAAGTAGAATCCGGACACGACCGAATTGAACGACTCATCGAGGACCTCCTGACGCTGGCACGTGGGGAGACGACGATCGAGGATGCAGAAGAGATCGACCTCGAGAGTATTACGACGGAGGCGTGGGGATACGTCGATACTGAGGAGGCAACGCTTACAGTCGCAGATGGAATTCCGACAGTCACCGGGGATGCAGGGCGGCTGACCCAACTCTTCGAGAATCTCTTCCGAAATGCAATCGAGCACGGTGGTGCCGACGTCACGGTGACCGTGGGTGGACTAGACGGAGACGATGGATTCTACGTTGAGGATACCGGCAGCGGGATTCCCCAGGAGAAGCAAGACGACGTGTTCAAACACGGCGTCACGTCCAGCGAGGGGGGAACCGGGTTCGGGCTCTCGATTGTGGCCGACATCGCGAAGGCGCACGGTTGGACAGTTTCGGTGACAGACGGAAGCAATGGCGGGGCACGGTTCGAGTTCAAGCGGTCGAAATAGTACCCGTTGTCAGTGAGCAAACCGTGCCTGCGGTCTATGCATTGAGAGAACCAGTCTCAACTATTGACAAACATATTCTCTTCATCGTCAAATGGACTATAAGCGTGTGGCGAATGGGTGGTTAAGTATCAGTCATCAGCCGTGGAGCTTGAGGATCCATCTTCGGTCGTAGCCGTCTCGTCTAGCCGCCCGGTCGTGTATCCCCGCCAGTCGTACCGGTCTTGGAGATACAACGCGACTTTCACCAAGGCGAGCAGCACCGGCACCTCGATAAGCGGACCGATAACGGTGGCAAACGCGACCCCGGAGCCGACACCGAACACCGCGACGGCGACGGCGATCGCGAGCTCGAAGTTGTTTGAGGCGGCGGTGAAGCCGATAGCCGTCGTCGTCGAGTAGTCGGCACCGATTCCACGACCCATGCCGAAGCTGACGAAGAACATCACAACGAAATAGATCGTCAGCGGCACCGCGATGAGTAGGACGTCACTTGGCTGCGCGACGATGCGCTC
>NZ_FXTD01000016.1 GCF_900182635.1 Halorubrum cibi
TCGAGGATATCGATTTCCATGGCAGGTTCGATTTCCTCGGCTTCACCCTTCTAAACCGGTGATATCCGCTGATAAGATCGCTCTTCAACAGAGCATTTATTTTGGCTCTGTAGTTTCGCTAGACGTGAAGCCGACGACTCCGTTATTGCTGTAGAAAGCGAAGAGACAGATCGGTGTGAGATCCGAAATCCGTCTCTTCACGCGTGTTACGGTGGCTAAGGCTAAATCAGTTGTCGCTAATCCGGACGAACCCGCCGACCCCGAAGGGGGTGGCGGGTTCGCTGAATGGGCGATGCTCACCGTGCATGTACTCCGCATCGAGCTGGGCAAATCCTACCGCGTTGTGGTAGATTTGCTCTCAGAAATGCCCGGTGTCCTTGAGGAGATCGGGCTAACCAGACTTCCACACTACACGGTGCTTCGCATGTGGTTTGAGCGGATTCCGACCAAGACGTGGCGTGCGTTTCTCGGCGCGTCAGCCGAGAAACGCACCGGCCACGCTGCTATCGATTCGACTGGCTTTGACCGTGATCAACCCATCCGCCACTACGCTAACCGCACGAACTACCGCGTTCGAGCGCTGAAAGTCACCGCTCTCGTGGATGTCGAAACGCTGTACATCACCGACATCCACTCGACCACCTCGAAGAAACACGACGCGAAGATCGGCCCGCAGGTCGCTCGGCGCAACGCCGGCGACCTGCGGAGCCTCGCTGCTGATCGCGGCTACGACGCCAAAGCCTTCCGCGACGAACTCCGCGAAAACGGCATCAGACCGCTGATTAAACACCGGATCATGAATCCACTCGATCACGCTCACAACGCCCGCATGGACGGTGATCGGTACCACCAACGTTCCATGTCAGAAACCGTCTTCTCGTCGATCAAGCGCACGCTCGGCTCCGCCGTGCGTGCGCGAAGCTGGTGGTTAGAGTTCCGCGAAATGCTGCTGAAAGCCACCGTCTACAACCTTCGCCGGAGCGTCCGATTCCCGTGAAATCCGCTGCCGTGTACCGAAACTACAGAGCCCAATATTACTTACTGACGACAATCAGCGGGTCGGCGACCTCGTTGCAGATACAGTCGTCGTTAAGCAACAGTAATCGGAATATATCTGCTTGCCCTGTACTGATCGCGACTGGGGCAGAATATGTCACCTATTGAGTACTTCAATAGAGCCACCTATCCCTTTTTCAATCCAGTGGAACGCTCCGTACTGTGACTAGACCACCCTGTCACAAACTGTGTTGCTGTGTCTAGCTTCCTAGCGCTCTGGCGGTCGTGTTCTCTGTGCCAGCGGAACTGTTCGTTGGTGTCCGGATCTCGACTGATTCGTCGTCGTACACAGTCATAGTCTCGATCACAGTGCCGTTCTCAGCAACCCGTTGGACGATGACTGTCGGCGTCTCCGCAGTCGTTTCACTTGGATCTGTCTCTGTGGGTGTCTCAACTGGGGTCTCACCTGCGAGGAACTGTGTGATCGCATCAGTCTGTTCAAACGAATCGACGTCACCGGATCGTGCGTCGACAAATGCAACGTATGCAATCCCGCTGTTGTCTTCAGGGACGACGCGTACTTGCCAGTACTCTCGATCGTCGATAACTGTAAGGATCGGCTCGGCTGGCGTAAAGCGGTCCCAATCTGTTTGTGGCGCTGATTGCCTTACGAGGTCCGCTGCTCGCTGTGGGCCGAACAGTGAGTCGGCTGGCACGTAACGTTCGAAGGTTCCGTTTTGACCGTCGATGGTCCACAGCTCTTGGAGTCCCTGCGCGTCTCCGTACGGTTCGACGGCGACAACGTACTGCGGGCCCGATTCAGAGAGGATGAAGAACGGCTGGTCGTTTCCGTCCCCGGGAAGCGGTGCAATCTCGATCTCGTCTTCGTGGCTCGTGTACGTGTTGAGTATTCCGTTGCGATACTTCGTTGCTTCGACCGACTGGAGCGCAAGATCTTCTGGGTACAGTTGCTGGTTGTCGAGAATCGGGCTGGCTGCGGCCTCGGAGGGCGAGAGCGTATCGATCGAACCACTTGGATCGATGACGGCGACGCCTCCCCATTGTGGTGTAGAGTGCGGAAGTGGCGTCAGATGGAACTGTGGCTCCGAGTACGGGACGGCGATGTACTGCGTATCGTTGTGAATGACCATCTTCGGGTCACCGTAGTCGACAAGATACGCCTGCGATTTGAGGAGTCCCCACCGGTAGTTTCGATGGAAAATCGTTCCGACGCCAGTCTCAAGCTCGCCATCAACGGATCGTACATTCGCCTGCTGGGTCGTCATGTCGACGAGCACAGTCCCAGCCTGTCGTTTGGTGATCTTATTGAACAGGCCGTCTGGAGCGAGCGGTGCCGCCCAGTAGGGAGTCCCATTCACCACGCTGATATCTGTGTCACCGACTCGATACTGCGGCCGGCTGAGTGTGTTAGATGCGTACCGATCGGCAACCGCCCGCGTGACGATTCGCGGGTTGTCGGCATCTACATCGTCGAGTCGCTCAACGGTCGCCGTCTGACTCATCGTTTGGTCGCTCAAAGTGACGCCAGCGACCGCGTTGGCGACGGGTAGCAGCGCAAACGCGGCGATTACGAGTACGACCACCCCGACACGAAGTGGCGTAATCGTGTGGTCGCTGCTGGAGAGCACATTAACGACCGTCTCAACGCGATCGCCCGACCGTGTAGTGGCCCACGCAGCGACGCTGCCGGCAACGATGCCTAGCAACAGCAGCGGCGTCGTGTATACCGTATAGACGAGCCCGTGGAGCCACGGCCGGAAGAACCACCCTATAGCGACAGCAACGATTCCAACAATTCCAAGCGGAATCCACGGTGGGGATGACTCGTGCTGACCCGAGTCGCCTTGTGGCCAGTCGGTGAGATTGTCATCGGATGGCTGTTCGTCTGAATCGTCGGACGGGGGGCGTGTTGACATTGATCTGGACCGTGAGATTATGATTCTGAAACTCGCACGAGCAGGGTTGTGAGTTAGTAAGCTCGAATCGGCAGGTGCTCAGGACAACTCGCGGGTTGGGAGGGGCAACCTAATCGAACCATAAGATCGATCGAATTCTACCAGTAGATAAGTATTGTACAAACGACTTCGCCAGAACCTCATAATTCAGATGATACGTAGGCTGAAACAGCCGGTCGCTAGGGACTGCGAATTGACCATAGGATATTCATGATATCATCAGTTTAGTAAGCACTATGGCCCTCTCTGTCAGCAATCATCGCCTACAGCTTTTTGGCGTCTGCTATGGCGGTGTTCAGATAAGGATTGAAAGGTAAGCGGTGCGTTTTCAAAGTGATTCATGCCCGAAAACGACCGCCTCAGCGGCTGTTTAGACGAGATCAACGTAGACTTTGTGGAGCGAGAGGCAACACAGAAGTTGTTGATGAAGCTCAGTATTCAGCTTCATTTAGCGGGAATGTCGCTTTCGTATACTGTCTCGTTTCTTGAGGTATTCAGTGTTGAAAGAGTTCGCTCGACCGTTCATAACTGAGTTCACAAAGCCGACCTACAGCCGGAATCTGGGCGGAGCCCGAATCACGTTGCGGTCGATGAGACTGTGATTCGGCTTGACGGTGAACAATATTGGCTGTACGCTGCTGTCGATCCGGAAACGAATGATCTGCTTCATACACAGCTTGAACCGACGACAAATAACGCTCTCGCAGATCGGTTTTTCGCTACTCTCCGTGACAAACACGACATTGATGACGCAACTGTTCTCGTAGATGGATCAGCTTCACTTCAGCGAGCCTGTCGCAAACACGACCTCGATTTCAGATACGAACGACATGGAAATCGGAACAGCATCGAACGTGTCTTTCGTGAGATAAAACGTCAAACTACCTGTTTCTCAAACTGTTTCAGAAACGCCGAACAGAAACTGCTGACGAGTGGTTGAGATCGTTCGCTTTCGCATGGAATCAGCTTATCTGAACACTACGGCTACGAGCGAAATTGTTAGACTGAGCGAAGTAGGTGGGGTAGTTGACCATTTAGAGGCCTTTGTTCGCAACGCACTCTTGATTATACGAGAGCCCACAAACATATATGTGAGTATCGCGCGAACGATCTTGTAAGAGGTGCCAAAGATGTCCGAATCCTCGCGAGATGGGGTCCAGCCGTGGACTGAGTCGATGAGCGCCCGCGACCGTATTCGAGCGGTCGCCGAGACGCTTCGCGAACCGCGGTCGGTCAATTGGATTAGTGAGCAGGCCGACGCCGCCTGGAGTACGACTAACAAGGAACTCCAAGATCTCGTCGGTCAGGGCCAGCTGCGTCGCGTCAAGGCCGGCGAGACCACGCGCTATCAGCCGGACTACACGCGCCTACTCTTCGAGGAGATCCGGACGCTCATCAAGGAGAACACCCGCGAGGAGCTTCGCAACGAATTGGCCGCGATCACCGAGGAGATCGAGGAGTGGCAGGCGACCTACGACGTCGAGACGTGGGAAGAACTCGAACAGTCGCTCGCTGACGGCGACCTCGTGAGTACGGATCTTCGAGAGCGCCGCGACGCCATCGCGTTCTGGCGCGAGAACGAGGAAGATCGACGCCTCATAAAGCACGCACTGGAACTCTACTCCGACGTCGAAGCTGCTCGCAAACAGATGGCCGACGTGGCCGACCGCGCCACGAGCTAACCTCTCTTTCACACAGTATGATCTTTCTCGCTGGTCACGATCGCTATACACAGCGGACCCTTCTCAGCGACATCCACAACCGATTGACGAATCAAGCGGGGTGTGAGGACGTACGCTATCGCCCGTCTCGACGCCGACCACGGTACGTCATCGCGGATGTCGATCCGGCGATATTCCTGAGTAACTCATACGATGCGGCGACCGCACGCTTGGAAATTCGCTTCTGGTACCCCACTGGCATCGACCATGAATACTATCGCATCAACTGGGCCGAACCGAACCGAAACCTGATGCTCGGCTTCCACCAGGATGCCGACCATCCAGACCTTGGCCCTTGTCACATCCAACTCAACCACGAAGACACGCCGGTTGACAGACACAGCGCGATGTTTCTTGATAGGCATCCACTCGCTGCCCTCGATGACCGACTACAGCAGTTCTCGGCGGCTGTGGAGGCAATTCGCTGGGAGAATGAGACGCCCTCACTTCCTACTTGGCCGGTCTAGACAGCGAGTTCATCAAGCGTTTCGCGTGAGATTCTCGGATTCCACGATGTCACGTTACAATTATCGCTCGCTCGTTCTTGGCTACAATAGCATAACCGGAGCTACCGACACGCAGAGACTACAGCAATGATTTGATTCATCGACCGTTTTTATACGCGGTGTCGATATATCGGCGCATGGTACGTCCCTCCCGTCGCCGCTTCCTCGGAGGAAGCGCCCTGACGCTCGCAGCGCTGACAGGTGTTCTCGCCCCCGAAACCGGCGCACGTGTTACTGACCGACCGAGTGATCTTGACATTGATATCTCGCCACCGTTTGCCGACGCATTTCTCCCTGTTCCGGCGAACGATGCGTTGTCAACGACGTACGCGATGGTCATTGCGGAGCGCGTCGACGCCGACACAGAAGAGGACCTGAGCTACCGCGCCCGTTCTGTCTCGGAGCGTCTCGACATCGACGTCGACGAGTTGGCTGCGACCGTCACGACCACGCCGTCTGAACGGGGGGTTCAACTGGTGACCGCAGCCGGCGGGTTCGACCGCCCCGACCACGGTGAGACGATTGCCGTCGGCGAAGGGGGCGATGAATCGACCGACGATCTCCCCGACGAAGTCGAGACGACGGACGATCTCCCTGCCGGCTGGCGGCTCACCGAGACAGACGAAGCCGCATTCGTCACCAGTGAGGGTGTCGCGGCTGCTGCGACTGCCAGCGGGTATTCGCCACATCCACGCGGCCGTTCGGACTCGTCGGCAGACGACATGAGCGAGCGACGGCTCGAAGCTGCTCGCGTTGCCGGCCGCGCAGCCGCCGACGAGGTCAATCGCTTTGCGGAAACGTCGCTGGGCACGGCTGCCCTCCCTCGGCTTGGTGGCTTCGAAACGGTGCTTTTGGCTCCGGATGTCGACGAGGGTCCATCTCCGCTCTCGATTCCCGACGACGTAGACGCGTTTGCTGCCGGCTTTGAGACCGCCCCTAACGACCTCAGAGATATCGAGGGAACGGCGGAGAATGCATACGTGATCCGTCCGGCTGGTGACACCGACGACCTCGACGACGAGACCGTCGAGCGACTCGTGCGGACCATCGACCCCGCTGTCCCAATCGAGACGGACATCACCCGAACCGACGGAGTCATCCTCGTCGACGCCGTCGTCGAGGCTCCGCCAGAACGTGACCGTGAGGCGTCGCCGGACGCACGCGTCCGGTCACAGTTCGACCGCGCCGCCGGCACCGTGACGTTCGAGCATGTTGAAGGCGAGGCGGTGCCGGCCGACGAGCTGGAGGTGTGGCACGACGGCGAGGAGGTGAGTGAGACGGTTCTCGACGGTGAGAAATTCACGGCAGGCGATGAGATCACTATTGAAACCGGACTGATTGCCACCGTCATGCTGCGGTGGTTTGACCCGGACGCAAATGTCTACGACACGTACGCTCGCGAACAGGTCGATCGTGAGGCGTTTGACGTCGAGTACGACATGAATGCCGAGACGTTGGAACTCAGCTACGAGGCCGAGCGCTCCGCCGACGCAAGCAATCTTCGGCTGATCCACCGCGGCGAAGGAGGCGTCCAAACAGTGGGCGAGGAATTCACCGACGGAACGCTCGAACCTGGCGATACAGTTACCGTCACGGACGTGTCGATTGGCGACAGTGTACAGCTAACGTTCGACGTTGAAGAACCGATGGGCGGCAGCTCGCTCATCCATTACCGTGCCCGTCCCCCGCACGTATGGATCCACTCACACGCCGAGGACGGGACCACAGTTAGGTACGATGGCGAGGAGTCCCGTCCTGCTGACGCGTTCGTGACTCTCGTCGACGGAGAGCCAGCCGACACACAGTTCGCTGATGACCATGACACCCTCTCTGGCGACGAACAGTTGGTTCTCGGTGACCTCCCACTGGGGAGTATGGTCGCAGTTGAGTGGCACGAGCCGGACGAGCCGGTTATCATCGCCGAACACGAGGTCGTTCCGAACACGCACGCATCGATCGAGTACGACCCAGACGCCGGCGAGGTTACGGTCCAGCACCGAGGTGGCCGAGCGCTTCCAGCCTCGGAGTTGGAGCTACAGGCCGGTCGGACGCCGGCCGATGTCCAGCCCGCGGACAAACTCGACGAGTTTGGTCCGGATGACTCGTTCACCGCTCCAGTGCCGCCGCTTTCGCGAGTCCGACTCGTGTGGACCGGCGGCGATCGCGAACACCATATCGGCGGTACGACTACGGCACGCGACGCAGTCGCTGCGACCTACGATGCTGACTCCGAGGCGATGACGATCGAGTACGTCGGCGAACAGCCTGCCGACCCCGAACGACTGCGCGTGTCGGTGAACAATACTGGTGACTTCCGGGGGCGAGAAGACGATCAGGAGTCGGCCTTTGCGGCCGAGCACGACGAACTAACCACAGGAGACACGATCACAGTCGACGACGTCGGGCTCGATGACACCGTTGTCGTCAGCGTCCACACCGAGTTCGAGAACGGGGCGGCGACCAGTTCCGTCGGTCACTTCTCGGCGGCACCCCGCCGCGGATTCATCGTTGATGATGGCGGAAGGGACAGCGATGGATCGGAGACGACGCTCCGCTACGTCGGCGAGGTCCGCCGTAACGCCGCTGCCTTCCAAGTGCTGATCGATGGTGCGCCTGCCGACGACCAGCCCGCCGATGATACGGACCAATTGACTGGTGGAGAAACGCTGTCGCTCGGTGAGCTGTCCACCGGCACAACGATCACTGTCGAGTGGACTGCTGGCGACGAGACCCGAACCGTGACCGAACACGTGATTCCCCCGGAGGCGACGTTCGAGATCCTGTATGAACCGGCTGCGGATGGCGACGGGGGCGTCGTGACGTTCACCCACGCCGGCGGTGACGCGCTTGACGCTGACCGGGTTGATGTGGTCGTGGAACCCGCAACCGACGGATTGCGCTCCTGGGACTCCGACGCCGATGAGGTGACCGCCGGCGACGAGACGAGCGTCACGATCGACTCAGAGCCTGGGATGGCCATTGTCGTCTTCAACGAGAGCGAGGTCCTCCACCGCGAACCGCTTAACCAGGACAGTTAAAAGGCGTTCGCTGAGAACTTTTCCCCCAGTACCGAACCTCAGACGCATGGCTCTGGTCAGTCGCACTTGCTCAGGACCTCGGGTTTCATTGGAGTGGTAAACTGAGGAGCGAATCTCACGCCGATTTACACGCTTCCACGACGAGTTCGGGTGCGTCAACGAGTTGATTCACTGTATGCGCGCCTTTTCCCTTTCCGCGGCCCTTCCGGTCTTGCTCGATCAACGAGAGAAACGCGAGTTCAGAAAGGAGATCGCGGACGCGACGGATTTTCAGCGGGTCAGTTCCCTCACGTTCACAGACGACTTCGTAGGCGGAGTACACCTGCTTCGAGGGGATCATCGCGTCATCCTCGGTCGACTGTTGCATCTGGAGAGCGAGCCCTTGAAGGAGATACTTCGAGTGCTCGGGTTGCTTCCCGATGAGTTCGGCTAGTCTCGCCTCTTCCTCGCGTTCGTGTGCTTCATCGACGTACTCGACACGAACGCGGTCGTCGCCGTGTTCATCAGCGATCTCGCCGGAATATCTGAGAATGTCGATCGCCTTCCGGGCGTCACCGTGTTCTTTCGCCGCGAGTGCTGCGACCTTCGGGATCACGTCGTCATCAAGGACATCTTCCCGGAATGCGTCGGCTCGTGAGTTGAGAATATCGCGCAATTGATTTGCGTCGTACAGTGGGAACACGAAGTCGCGTGCGGAGAGACTCGATTTGACGCGCTCGTTGAGCGATTCCTTGTATCGAATCTTGTTGCGGAACGAGTACGATCTGACTCGGTAGGTCGACCACACGGAACCGCTCTCCGTGGCGGTCGCGAAGTTCTTTAGAGAGATAGATCCTCCCTCTGTCGTCGGTCTCGGTCGTCATATCCTGTCATTCAAGTGGGAGGATAGCCAACTTTTCCCAATTTCAATAGACTACTCCCGTCAACAGTATCTAACTGTCAGTTAGAAGCACTCCCAATTTTCGACGCAAACGAACAAGAGACGATGACACAAGCGGAACGGGGAGAGATGTATCAAGTATGGGCAGAGTATCGAAAGAACTTGCGGACAGATACAAAATCCGAAGAGTGACTAGAGAGAAGCTGCTCGGAGTCACCGATCTGGAAACAGACCGTTGAGACGGTCTGAAAAAATATATTCGATGCTCAGAGTTCCGTCGCCGTCTCGAAAGCCTCCCAGACCGTTTCATCGAGCGAACGGGGTGCCCAGCAATCACCGACTCGGTGGACCGGCACGTTAGCATCTGAGAGGGCGCGGTACTGCTCGTAGTCGGCTTCACCACCATGAGCGAAGACGACGGTGTCCACGCTGTCGCGGCGTTCACGCTCGTCGTTGAAAACGTTCTGGAGAACGATTTCGTCAGCCTCGACAGCGTCGACTCGATGGTGTGGTGTCAGTGTGGCGTCCTCGGCATAGAGATTACCAAGGAGTGTATTTTGGATGTACTGCTGGACTGATTCGCCCGGCGTGTACGTGGCTGTGACGATCTCGACATCGGCGCCGGCATTGATAGCTTCGGAAGCGGCATCAAGGGCGGCCTCGTTCCCATCCCAGTCAGCGACGAGAACCTCGTCTCCGAATGGATCGTCGGCACGGAGTGCTTCAACCGCGGTGTACGATGAGACCGACCCAGCGACAGGAATGTCTGGTCTACGCCCGGTTGCACCCGTCGCGAGGACAAGTTCGTCGGGATCGTAGGCGGCGACGTCGTCCGGATCAAATTGCGTATCGAGTTCAACAGTCACGTCGTGATCGTCGAGACGTGATGTGAGAGTGGCCAGCCAATCTTGGTAGCGTCCACGGTGGTCAAGGTTGGCGTAGGCGGTCACCTGCCCACCAAGGTTGCTGGTCGCTTCGAGAAGAGTAACGTCGTGACCCCGTTCGGCTGCTGTCGTTGCTGCGATGAGTCCAGCTGGACCGCCACCGACGACGAGGATTGATTTCGGTGTCGTCACCGAATCAAGGTCACTGTATTCCGCTTCGCGACCGGTGACCGGATTGATAGTACAGCGAATCGGCAAGCCTTCTTGGTACCGGCCAATACACCCTTGATTACAAGCGACGCAGGGAATCACGTCATCCCACTCCCCGGCTTTCGTCTTCGCCGGAAGTTCAGGATCGGCGATAAGCGCCCGAGTCATCCCGACCACGTCGGCACCCGTCTCGGTAAGCATGCGTATCGCCTTCTCCGGCGTATTGATACGTGAAGTGACGATCGTCTCACCATCTACCGTCTGATCGATGACCGTGGCGGGTGACCGTGTGACCGTTTCTGATTCGGTGGCCGGTGGGACGATGTAACTACAGCCTTCCTGTGTACTGGAGCTGCCGACCACGACACTCCAATAATCGAGGGTCGCCGCGTCGTCGATGTGTTCGATGATTGGGAGCGTCTCCTCGAATGAGAGACCTTGTTCAGAGCGTTCTTCAGCGCTGATCCGGATCCCAACCACGAAGTTATCGTCCGTGTGTTGGCGAATACGTTCGGCAATCGCTACAGTGAATCGACATCGATTCTCGAGCGTGCCACCAAACTCGTCGTCTCGGTTATTGATATTCGGGCTCCAGAATTGCGCTGGCAGATAGCTGTGTGAGCCGACGACCTCGACACCATCGAGGCCAGCTTGCTCCATCCGTACCGCTGCGTCGACGAAGGCGTCGATCATCTCGTACACTTCTGTCGTCTCCATCGGCCGCGGAATGACGTTCAAGCGGTCAGTGGGTTCATCAGAAGCCGAAAGCGCGGGCGGCGCGTACTCACCGGCGTAGCGCTCACGTCCGCCATGAAAGAGTTGCGCCAGAAGACGAGTATCGGCCTTGTGCATCGCCTCAGCAAATGGTTCGTACGTCTCCACGATGTCGTCGGTGCTGGCGTCGATTGTGTGATCAGTCAACAGACCACTTTCGTGGACGGCGTGGGCTTCAAGAACCACCAGTCCCGCCCCGCCGCGCGCTCGCTCAAGGTGGTATTCGAAGAAATCATCAGTTGGAAGATAGTCCTGAACGAGCGTCGTCTGGTGGCCCGAACTCATAATTCGATTTGGTAGTTGAATCGATCCTAATTGTGTTGGGTCAAAGAGGGGAGCATGCTCCATATGTCTTCAAAATCAGTTATGAATTTTAAATTTAGGATAGATATTTGCTCGTGTTGCCAGTCATGCCAGACACTTGAGCAGTTGTCTCGAGATGAACGGACAAGCCACGGCTGATAGCAGAGATCTCGTGGAACAAATCACTCTGTTGATCACTGCCGAGCAAGCGGTTCCTTGCCAGTTACTCCTGATCGACTGAAAGACGAGATGTCTGGGCAATGGCTCGAATTCTTCTCGCTCTTATGTAGAACTACGGAAAGCCCCCATAACAAGGCAGTCGATGGTGATTTCGACGGATGCGCCTGTGAGATTCAGCGATCTAATGATTCCGAATGTATGAGCGGCCTGTTCCAAGCCTTGCTTGGACAGGCCGCGGAACTTCCGCAGCCACGGTTGAACAAGCGAAAACAGACATTCTGCCTGATTGATGTGGACTCCATCAGGCGATACGTACCTCTCTTTGTGGACGACAGTTCGGTGATCCCGATCCATCTCGCGGTACGCTTGGAGTCCATCTGTCCAGACCTCTCCCAGCCGCTGGGAGAGGTCTTCAGCTTCCTGAATCACTGGCTCAAGGTCGCCTTCGTAGTCGATCCCGCGCTGTCCGCGAATTACACGAAGTGAGTCGCGGCACGCCGCGACGAGCGTCAGCTGGTCACCATGACGCCCTCGCCAACGTGATCGGCCAGTGCGCGACGAGCCGCCGCGAGAACGGCTGTTTCGCGGCGGCTCTTGACCTTTGTAACCAGAACAGACTTTGCCAGATTCGTCGACCTGTGTCGGTCCATCGACGGTCTGGTTAAACAGTTTCCAGGTGAGGGGGAAGCCGCGCTGAACCGCGGCTTCCGCCTCCCGAATCGCTGTGTGAATTGTTTTGTAAGCACGACCGAGCAGCGGCGCAATCTGGTTGATGCTCAGCAGTGTATCTGCGTAGAGGGTGAAAGCGAGAAGCACCTCACCGCAGGAGAGGTGCTTCTCGTGAAATGGCGTTCCATGGGTGTATGCTGGCTTAAATTCGCAATTACGACACCGAACTCGGTCGTGTTTCTCCCACGTCATAATACTCTGGTGACCGCAGCGAGGACAGGATGTATTCTCCCAGAACTGCTTGAGCCGCCGCTCGATGCGGGCATCGAGCGGCTTCGTGTTGATCTCGATAACTCCGAGCTCGATCAACTGCCGAAACATCCCACCAAACGCTGGCTGAGCAGAAGGCATATTGCCAGATTAGAACTGTCTGAGTGTAATTATACGGGCTTTCCGCAGCTCTACATAAGAGCGATTCTTCTTAACCAACAAATCGGCCGAGATATCTCCTGAGTTGGTTAACAACCTACTGGCCATCATACTCGACGCAACCACTACCCGTACTCGAAGAGTACAGCAGATATGTTTCGCCAATATCGACTGACGACACGTGAGGGAGTTATCGCCCTCGGCATGATTCTGGCAGTGAACGCACTCGGGGCATTACCGTCGGTGTTCGCTGGCGCAGATACGGATTGGATCAATCGGCCGTGGTTCTATCCACCGGAAATTCTCTTTCCGATCGTCTGGACACTCCTGTTCACACTCATGGGTGTGGCCGTATTCATTGTTTGGCGGCATGGAACGAATCAACGATCAGTCCGAGTTGCTCTCGCCACATTTGGCATCCAATTCATTTTAAATCTAAGCTGGACACCGGTGTTTTTTGGGCTCCAACGGCCTGATCTGGGGTTAGTTGTGATCGTTCTGCTGTGGATCACAATTGTCGCCAATATTGTAACGTTCGCTCGCGTCAGTCGTATCTCGGCTACATTGCTGGTTCCGTATCTTGGGTGGGTTTCGTTCGCAGTCATACTCAACTACGCGATCTACGCTAGTGGATAATCCGATCCGGTAACATTTCCAATAAGTATATGACGAAAGATTGTGAATAGAGATGGTGTCACGTCCAATGGCGTGTCGATTGATATCATGAACGGAATCCAAGACGGAGTCGCGGTCGTCACTGGCGGTGGATCGGGAATCGGGCGACAGTCGTCACTTCGGTTCGCCGAAGAGGGGGCGAAGGTCGTTGTCGCCGACGTCGACGAGGACGGCGGCCACGAGACGATTGAGATGATCGAGAGCGACGGCGGCGAAGCGACGTTCGTCAAAACAGACGTCACTGACTCTGACGATGTAGCCACGATGGTACAGACGGCGCTCGACGAGTATGGTGGGCTAGATTTCGCACACAACAACGCTGGCATCGCAGATGAGGGAACTCGTCTTGCCGAGTACGACGAGGCGGAATGGGATCAAATGATTGATGTGAATTTGAAAGGTGTCTGGCGTGCTGTGTTGAATAGATGCTGAGTCACGGTCACAGCGGCTCACACAGCGGTTCTATGTTGGTGATGGCGAACATCAAGACAATCTCACGGAACTG
>NZ_FXTD01000017.1 GCF_900182635.1 Halorubrum cibi
TCAGACGAGAACTCTACCGCAAACCCGGACGAAAAGCGCTCAAATACGCCGTCAAAGCAACTCTCTGAAATCAACAATGTGCTACACAAGAGCGTACACCGTATTCTCTCAGACTGATATCCCGTCATTTATATGGATAATGTACCAATCCGCGAGAAATGAGTTCTGAGAGCAGATCATCACCTGACGCGAACCACATCGCGTTTTATCTCCCGTCTCTACGAGGTGGTGGTGCTGAAAGGGTGATCGTGAACCTCGCAAACGAATTCGCGGAGCGGGGATATTCCGTCGATATCGTTCTCGTCCAAGCTCGTGGCGAATACCTCGCTGATGTTTCCGATAGGGTGAACATCATCGATCTCGATACAAGGAGATTCTTCGGAGCACTTCCACAGTTGGTCACTTACCTCAAGCGTGAGAGACCTGATGTGTTGTTATCGACCATCGACACGGCGAACATCGTGGCGATCTGTGCGAAACGGATCTCCGGTGTCTCCACGAGAGTCGTGATCCGCATCTCGAACATGCTGTCTACGAAGGAGGTGAACGGCCAGTTGAAACATCGGTTGGTCCACCGAGTGGCGAGATACGTGTATCCTTATGCTAACGCCGTCGTTGCCGTGTCCGATGGAGTTGCTGACGACTTGCTCGAGATGACGAAACTCGCTCCGGAGCAGATCACAACCATCTACAATCCATCCGTTACGGATGAACTCCTACAGAACCGAACCGAACCGATCGATCATCCGTGGTTTGTCGAAGATCAGGACATCCCGATCGTACTCGGTGTCGGTGAGTTAAGCGAACAGAAGGACTTTCAAACACTGATACGGGCCTTCGATCGCGTCGTTCAGGACCGGACCGCTCGGCTCGTCATCCTTGGAGAAGGACCCCGTCGAGACGAACTAGAGGCGCTCATAGAGGAGTTCGATCTCGTTGATTCCGTCTCGATACCGGGTTTCGTCGATAATCCATACGCCTACATGTCGAGTTCGGACGTGTTCGTTCTCTCCTCGCAGTGGGAAGGTTGTCCAAACGTGTTGATCGAAGCCCTGGCCTGTAACGTGCCAGTGGTCTCAACCAACTGCCCTAGCGGTCCGGAAGAGATCTTAGAGAGTGGAGAGTGGGGATCTCTCGTAGATGTCGGAGATCATGAAAACATGGCTAAAAGTGTCATTTCGACGCTTGACCAACAGGACCCGATCGATACAGAACAGTACGCTCGCTCTCGGTTTTCAGTAGAAGAGGTTACGAATGAATATCGAAACCTCATCGAAGAATAGATCTCTCTCTTAGATATCGGACGACGGCTGTGTGATCTGTCGGTCACATTCGTAAGACAGTGAATCACATCGTTATGCTCAAGTGAGAATAGTCCGAGTCATCAGTTAACTTTGAATCAAATAAAGAGATCGTTCGTACAGCAACCTAACTGCGCTGTATTCTTGTTCGCCGCCTTTATTGTCGCCACACTCGTTACGGCATCTCCTCTCTCAAGGGCGTGGTTAGCCTTGCCGATGGCAGTTATTGCTACTGCGGCAATATATTCGATTTATATTGGATTTAGTGAGATACGTGTGCCGTTCTCTATTCTCGCTTCTATATTGGTGCTCTACACACTCTTTATCTTTCATGGCATAACGAAACCCGACAACATCGAATTGATCGCTAGAGTGTTCATCTTCATTCCAGTATCATTCACATTAATATTCTTATTTCCTACTGTTCTGGATGTAGAAAATTTTCTGAAATTCATTTCCCTTCTCGCAGGGACGATCGTATTTATTGGTATCCCTGGTGCGATCGTGGGTAACGCAATTCCACTTATTTCGGTACATACGACTACGAGCGTTTTCGGTCTCAGCTTTTATATTATAGAATCGACCTTTTATAATCCAAACCCATTTGCGGAATTAGCCTTTTTTGGTACAATTTCCAGCCTCGTTTGGTTCAAAGGTAGTACGGTTCGACGCGGTTTGATTGCGATCTGCGCTCTCGGGCTGTTTTTAGCTCAAAGTCGTGCAGCCTTTTTGGCCGTATCTGCGGCCGTTTTCGTGTACGTTGCGGGCAATTACCTCAACCGAGAGTATTTTCACCAACTGATCTCTGGTTGTTTGCTCCTCGGAACGATCAGTTATCTCATGCTCCTCCAATTAATCCCGGGACCATCGATACTGGAACGGATCTATCTCGCGGGACGACTCGATATCTGGCATGCTGCTATCGAGGCGGTGAAGGCGAGACCGATCCTCGGTCACGGCCCAGGTGATCTGCCAACGATCGTCGGCGCGTTCGCCGAGGGTTCTGTGGGTGCCGGCATTTACAATTCTTTCCTGAGACTGTTCGTGACGACTGGAGTTCTCGGTGGACTCTGTTACGTCTATCTCTTCGTCTACTCGATCACGAACCATGCGAAGCTCAAACTTGATCGGGAGTCCTTGATCGTCCATTCGCTCACGATCGGCTTCGTCGTGAATGAACTCTTCACGGGTAACTCGATGTTTGGCTTAAGTACCACCTCGGTGATCGGTGCGGTTCTAATTGGATATCTCTTATCAGATATTGTTGCTGACTAGGATTGAACAATATCTCCGAATTTTGAGCATATTTTGTATAATTGACTAAAATATACTCATCTATTGTCTGAATTGTTCTAGATCAGAGTACGGTTTCGAATAACCCTTCATACTGTGCTGTAGCTTCACGAATGGAGAAGTATCGTGCACGCTGCTGTAGCTTTTCTGGATCGATTGGATCCTTAAGTATTCGAAGGAGTGCGTCTTTCAGCGCTTCTGAATCTCCAACAGGGGTAAGATCTCCATACTCTCCATTCATCAAGATTTCCGATGGTCCGTTTGGACAATCAGTCGAAACGACAGGAGTTCCACACGCCATTGCCTCAATGAGAACAAGTGAGAGTCCTTCCCACTGTGAGGACAACGCGAAAACATCTGAATGAGCCATGTACGGATATGGATCGCTTACGAACCCAGGCATGGATACTTTTTCACTAATCTCGAGTTGTTCAGCCAAAGATTCGTACTCTGATGTTAGTTTGCCGCCTCCCAACAGGAGCAGTCGAGTATCTCCCCGTTCTTCCGTGAGTCGTGCGAATGCGCGGATAAGTGTGGGATAGTCTTTCGCTTCTACGTGCCGTCCAACACTCAACACCACCGCTATCTCATCATCGTGGAACCACTGATGTGACGGTAGAGCATAGACGGTTTCGAACTGTTCTTCGCTAATGACGGGATTGTAGATGGTACTGACCTTGTCATTGGAAATTCTCGCCCAATCGCGGATATCTTGGGAGACACCCTTGGAAACGCCGACGACGTGATCGGCAAGAGAGTACGTGTACTTCGCCAGTATCATATCCCGTTTCTTTGAGAATGCTTGGGTCTCTGATTGGGTACTATGTTCGGTGACGATGATACGAGACGACACTTGAGATAACTGTGCGGCGAGGATCGTCATCACGTTTGCGGCAGTCAGGAAAGAGATCACAACGTCTGGTTGAGTACGGCGTAGATGACAAGCTAATGGAACAACTGACCACCGCATCCGATCGATAGGAAGCACCGAAAATTCGATGCTAGAGGAGAGTTCATTAATTAATTTTCCTTGTTCAGTGACAACGAGTACTTCTACTTGATGGCCGTTCTCGACGAGTTGATTAGCTAGGTTGACTGTGACTTGTTCTGCTCCCCCGATTGTGAGATTCCCAATAAATAACGTTATGCTCGAACTCATTCCGATTCAGTTTCCTCATTGCGCCTCGGATTCCCGTTTCTTATATGTAATGTAATACAGTTCATGTGTTCTCTTGTCTTAATCGATCTTCGAGAGATGTCGGTCGATAGCATATATGAATTCGTCGACGTTTGGCTTTGCCGGATCACCCCACTTCATAGGCTCACTGATCTCGAACAACGCATCGATGTATCGCCGGATATCATCGTTGGAGAGTCCTCCGTCCTCGATCACTTTTGCGATCGTCGTGTCGAGGTCGTTGATATCGTCGAGATGAACGACGCTCTCGAGGTCTCCGTATAATGCCGATCCGAGTACCACGACTGGCTTTCCGAATACGATCGCTTCGTGTCCGACGGTATTATTCAACGTGACTACTGCTTCCGCCTTCTCGATGAGGTTATGTGCTGGAGTCGATGGCTTTGCGATCGGCACGTACCGTGATATTTGTCGAATATCCGAGAACGGCATCGCACCGAGCTGTTGAGGATGGTCTTTCACCAGCAGTTCGGTACCGTGAGGTACGGATCTGGAGAGATATTTAATAAGTCCTGCTTGATCGTAGAACGCCGGTGACCGCATGGTAACACGTGATTCCCGGTAGTACTGTAAGGAGTAGAAGACGAATTTAGAACTGGACACGTATTCACGTGTGTCCTCACGGTCTAACGCATAGTACTGCTGGACTTTTGCTTGTACTGGTTTCCCGATTGTTCGTCGGGCCCACCGTGCGATGCTCGGGAGTGAATCAAGCCGCTTCTTTGCTACTATCTGGGCCTTTCCGAGGATATTTGAAATAATTGATGTGGGTCGTGAGGTGGACACATCTACACCCACCTGTGGCCTATCAGTAACTACCGTTTGACGATATTCTTCGGCTCGCTTACGATCTGCTCTCGAAAGATCTCGACTGAGTGCAGATTCGATCTCCGGGAAAGCCATCTGTTCGCCACTTCGAATCGTCGTTCGACCAGGAAGAGGACTGAAACTACAACGAATAGACGGCACATCGTGATACTCCGCGACACGCGCGAGAACGCGTCGATTAATTTCCCCTCCTTGGTTCTGGATCGGTATTCCTCTGTAACCGTCATCATACAACCCATCAAAAAAATCTAATAATCGATGTAAACGCTGTATATACGGTTCGAAATTAGGCTCTACCGGACCATTCGGAAGAAATCGACCACCGGAGGGCTTGAGATATTCATAGTCGTATACTAATTGTGGAAATACGAACGACCGTACGGAATCGATCTTGTATTTATTTGTGAGAAAATTTAGATTTTGGGTTGGTTTGTGGGATATATGATCATTAATTATTAGATCGTCAGAGATCTGTTTCTGAATTTTATCACTATCACTTTGATTCTGTATGATTATCGAGATAGAACCTCCTCTTTTTCCAATCTCTTGAGATAATTGGTTTATGAATTCAATTGAATTTCTTGAATTTAATGGAGAAATAAACTCACGGTTCTTAATCTCAGTGGACATATCTCTCTGTTCACCTGCGATGTTCATCATTTTGTCTATCTATATCCACGCAGTAATCTGAAGAAACTTCTAATGAAATATATTCCCGGCCCTATTTTGCCACTGATAAAATCTTCAGTTAGTGACTGCGTTACCGATCAAGCTCTGACCGTGAGTCCTTCCTAGTTGAGTTCGTTGTTCGATGCGGATCGTAGCGGTCAGTCTGTACCACGTCTGAACAACTATACTCTCTTATTGAATCGGATCTATCCCAATTAATACTAAAGAAGATCTTCAACCGATAGATATTTCTATAGATTACTGGTTAAAACCTACACGCACTCACACAAAATGATCCCTAATCTAAAACATTTGCTATATTCGAAACAGATTAAAAGATCCATCCAAATCTACTGATATGGTTAATCGTCCAAATATTCTTTTGATCGTGATGGATTCTGTTCGTGCTAGAAACTGTAGTGTATATGGTCACAATAATAATACTACACCTCGATTAGAGGAACTTTCTAATGAGTCAACACTCTACACACAAGCTCGCTCACCAAGCATAAATAGCATCCAAAGTCATACGAGTATATTCACTGGTTATAATGTTAATGAACATAATATCTCTGAACATAACTCATATATTAATCCAGAAGAGAATATTTGGCAAAAACTCAAAATAGAACATGAATATAATACGGGCATTTTCTCACCAAATGCTGTAATCACAGAAGCCTCTAATTTATGTGATGTGTTCGAAAAATATAGTGGACCAAAGAGGAATACCCAGACAAAGATCTTTGATTCCGCTTTAGATCCTACTGAGATGGATATTGAGACCAAGGCTGAGTATATTCATAAATCGTTGAGATCAAGTAAGCCTCTAAGATCTATTATTAACGGTATAAATACTAAATTCCTTGCAGATGCTTCATCATACGATCCCGAAACTGAAGTTGCTGATATATATATTAATGAATTTATTAACTGGGTAGAAGATAATAGTGATCACTGGGCCGCGTGTATCAATCTGATGGATGCTCACGAACCATATATTCCAAGTGAACAATCTAATTACTGGGGAAGCGAACTATTAGAGTCAGTTAGGCAACAGACAGCAGAGTGTGGCACAATGGGATATATTGGCGGAGAACGACCATGGGGAGAAATTCGAGCCATTGAGCCACTATATGATGGCTGTATCAGGCAAATTGATTCTGCAATTGAAACTCTCATTGACAAACTAAAATCAATGGGGGAGTATGAGAACACTCTACTCGTCATTACGAGCGATCACGGTCAAGCCTTCGCTGAGCAAAGTCGAGTAAATTCAAATGTCCGGCTAAATGGACATGCTTACGGAATACACGAAGTGCTAACTCATATTCCACTTATTGTTAAGAGGCCTAATCAATCATATGAAGAGAAAATCGATTCAATTTCATCTCTGGCTAAATTCCCAAAGGTAGTAAAAGATACAATTAGTGGGAATGGGACTACTACTTTTGTACCTGATGATGGTGTTGTTGTAGCCTCTACTGACCGACTAAAACCACCTGGAGACTCAATTCCATTAGATAAGGAAACCCGCAAACAATACTTTGGTCCTTGGAGAGCAGTATATCGTGAAGAAAATGGCAAATTATTCAAATATATTGAAAGAAACGGCGACAAAGCAGTTGTTCAGGTTAGAGATGCTCAGACCTCTTTCACCGTGGAAAGGCCAAATACAGATATCGTTGAAAATGAATTCAATAAGATGAATTCCCTTAATATTGGTAGAGAAAAAGATATAGATATGGACAAAAATGTTGAACAACGGTTAGCAGATCTCGGATATAAATAACTGATAATATCTTATGAGAATATGATATTATCAGTTATATCTATTCGTGTCGAATTAATTCGAATCGTAGTATTCAGATACTTGGTTCCACGGGAAGGCGAGTATCTGAGCCACTTGTCAGTATCTTCTAGATCGGTGTTGCTGAACAGTTTTAGAAACTGGTAGCTCTGCGGTTTATTTCACGAAAAGATACGTTCGATACTGTTTCAATTTTCATGTTATTCGTCTCTGAACTCGAGATCGTGTTTCCGACAGACTCGTTGAAATGAAGTCGATCCATCAACTTGATCGCAGACCTGGTTTGCCACCCCAAGAGAGAACCGAGCATGCGAGAGTTCGATTATACGAAACTAGAACTTGGAGAGAATGCGATCCGTTGGCACCTCGGCATATTGCAGGATGTTAGCGTGATCGCAGAGCTGGTGGTCGAACCCGACGATCACGTGCGTGGCTACCCGTACAAGTTCTATCGGCTGACCGAGCAGGCCCGAGAGCTATTCGACCGGAACGACCTGTTCCCGGCTAACGCGTGGTGGCGACAGTACGCCCGCGTGGAAAAACCTACGAAATCGCCAAATTCACGGAAATTCCCTGCCCCAATGACCAGATGCTAGCGCTGACTCCCTCCCGTCTTCCATCCCATACGGCAATTCTCTCACGATTCCGGACTTACGACCTCTGTCCCCCAATCCTGTTTCACGACACCTGTACCAACGGCTCGTACCACTCCCGGTTCGCCTGATACCACTCGATGAACTCCCCCACTCCCTCCGCGATCGTTCGTGAGGGCTCATACCCGATCAGCTCGCCCGCCTTCTCGACGGACGCGTGCGTGTGCTCGGCGTCGGCCTCCCGCGCGGACTCGTACACGATCTCCAGTTCGGGCGCGAGCTGGTCGCGCACCGTCTCGGCCAATTCCTGAATCGAGATGTTGTCCGAGCTCCCGACGTTCACCACGTCTCCGTCCGCAGCTCCCGACTCCAACAGCGTCCGGTTCGCGTCCACCACGTCATCTACGTAGGTGAAGTCCCGCGTCTGCTGGCCGTCCCCGTAGATCACCGGCGGTTCCCCGTTCAGGCACCGCGAGACGAAATTCGAGATCGCCATGTTGGGGCGCATCCGCGGGCCGTACACGGTGAAGTAGCGCAGACAGACCGTCGGCAAGTCATGTAGCTCCGTGTACACCCGCGCCATGTGTTCCTGGGTCAGCTTCGTCACGCCGTAGGGACTCACGGGCTCGGTCGGGTGGTCCTCCTCGTAGGGCAATGAGCGCGGCTTGCCGTACACCGACGAGGAGCTCGCGAGGATCACTCGCTTCACGTCCGCCTCCTTCGACGCCTCGAGCAGGTTCACCGTCCCGCTCACGTTGATGTCGGTCACCTTCCGTGGGTTCTTCACGCTCTCGCGCACGCCCGCCTGCGCGGCCTGGTGGACGACCACGTCCGCGTCGTCGACGACCTCCCGGACCGTCTCCGGATCTCGCACGTCGCCCTCGACGAACCGGTACTCCGAGTCCCCCTCGTCAGCCACCTCGCGATGGGCGTCGAGCGTGTGGCGTTTGATCCCCTCCGCGTAGAAGGGTTCGAAGTTGTCGAGGACCGTCACGTCGTGGCCGTCGTCGAGGAACGACTCGGCGAGGTGGCCGCCGATGAACCCGGCCCCTCCCGTCACGAGGATTCGCATGCGCGCCCTTCCGGAGGCCGACACAAAACTCGCGCGGTTCGCCGAGAGCGTCGCCGAACCGGTCGACGAGTCGGTCCCCCTGGCCGGCAGCGAGAACGACCGCATCCATGTCGGGACGACCGGGCAGGACCCACCTGAACCCATCGGCGACGACTTCGACGACACGATCCGGGATGGAGGGGGTCCGTTTCGTCGGGTCTCGGCTGTGACGTTGGAAACTCCACGCCGGCCACTCGGTTTCCCGTACGGAGAGTGGATTCCGTTTCTCTCACGACGCACGGTGATTCTCGCTAGTGACTACATGAATCGGCGACACAAGAATTATATCGTCTCTTCTACTATCGATCGGTATGACCGTCGACGAACCGGCCGGAGCGTTCGGACTCGCTGAAGGATTCGGCGCGGACCTCAAGTCCGAACCCGCCGACGAGCGAGTGTATCGGGTCGCGCTCCAGCTGTACGACCCGGCAGGCGTGTCGGAGATCGCGGAGCGCGCCTCGTGTGCGCCGGACACCGCCCGGCGGCATCTCGAGCGGCTGGCCGATATCGGCGTCGTCGAAACCGTCTCGGAGTCCCCGCTCACGTACGTCCGAAACGAGTCGTACTTCGAGTGGCGGCTTCGGAACCGGCTCGTGGACCTGTCGCGCGACGAACTCCACGACACTCTCGCCGAGCTCACCGACCGCGAGGCGACGTTTCGCGAGCGCTTCGACGCGGCGTCGCCGACGGCGGTGGACGCGTTCGACCACGCCGACTACGACGATCTGGAGGAAGTCTGGCTCGCGTTGAGCGAGTGGCACACCCTCCGAGAGCGGATCGACCGGCTGGAGGCCGTCCGGCGGGATCGCGGCTCGGACTCCTCGATCGAGGAGAACGCCGCGTGACCGGTCCCGACCGGTCGCGGTCCGTCGACGAGACGACGCTGCGCTATCTCGCCCGCGTGTTCGGTCACCGACCCGAGGTGCGCCAGACGTCCCCGTTCCCGACGAACAAACTGGAGGGCCTCGTCGTGACGCTCGACGCCGAGTACTACCCCGCAGACGTCGATGGCGTCTCGCTCGAGCTCCGTGCGTACACGAACGGCGATTTTCACGTGTCGTACCACGAGACACGCGCGGGCGACCGACGAGGGTGTCGATGGGATCGACACGACCAGCCACACAACGCCCGGGACCACTACCATCCGTTTCCGGACGCGGGCACGGCCGCCGCGGTCGACCGGAGCTACGCGACGGATCTTACGAGAGTCGTCGAGCGGACCGTTCTCCCGTGGGTCGACGACCGAGTGGGTGAGCTCTGGGAGTCGACCACTGACTGAGGCCCTTCGGATGCGGTCGGGTTCCATCCGCGCACCACTTCGGTACTCGAATTACGTCGATAGCAAGGTGAACCTCGACGGCTGAAACTGAGCGGTTCTCTCCCTACGAACCCTCACTCCGCACTCGTCAACTCGGCTGCCCGCTCTACGTCCGCGGGTGTGTTGACGTTCACGCACTCGTCGAGCTGTATGGTCTCGATCTCGGAGCCCGCTCGCACCAACATCTCACGGCGGTCATCCCCTTACTCGCCGTGTGTGTCACGGATCCGCTCCAGCTCCTCGAGTATGTTCTCCACCGAATCCGACTCGAAGAATCGCTCGCGATCGAACCGACTCGCGGCATCCGACCCCAACCCCTCGGCCAAGTCGTTCACGCTCTCGATCGTCGACGCCGCCCCGTCCTCCACGAGGGGCCGGAGCACGTCCGCGCCGTCCGCCTCGAACACGAACGTCTCCAGGTCGAAACAGAGCCCCTCGTAGACGGCAGTCGATCCGACTCCGACCTGCGCGCTCGACTCCGCGAAGAGGCGGTAGAGGGGCGGCTCGGACTCGTCGATCACCCGCACGTCCGACTCCGCGAGCCAGGGGTACTCCTCTTCCCATCGGTCGTACTCGCCCGGATGGAGCTTGTAGACGATCTCGTGGTCGATCCGGTCGTCCTCGTGTACCTCGAGAGCGAACTGCGAGAGCCCGCGGCCGATCGTCCCTTGCGAGATGAACAGGAGCTGCTCGGAGCGTTCGACGTCGTCGTACGCGTCGAGCCGCTCCTCGAGGTACGGGTACCCGACAGGGATCACGCGGTCGTCGGGGATCGGGTATCGAGCGTTCTCGTTCCAGAACTCGCCGAACGTCAGGAGGTAGTCCGGGAACGTGGTCTTGGTCTCGCCATCCGGGTAGGAGTACCCGAAGTGATGGTCGTAGATCACCCCGTGTTGGAGTTCGACGACTGGGATCCCCTTCCGCTTACACGCCTCGACGAGTGTCTCCTTCCCGTATGAGACGACCAGGACGACGACCTCGGGATCGACTCGGTCCAACAGTTGCTCGTACAGCGGGAGCGTCGTGTTCCGGACGTGGAGTGCGTCTCGAGCTTCCGAGACGACGTCCACGTCGACATCGAAGCGCCGTCGGATCTCCGCTTCGGCCTCACGGAGTCGGGAGACGACGTTGTCGGGAAGTGACGGCGAGCGTAGACCGAGCTTCCGTTGGAGCGTTCCTCCGTACTCTATGAGCTCGAGATATCGGAGATTTTCTGTCTTCGCGGGGCTTCGATGCGACAGGAGGACCGGCGTCTCCATGTGGACGTAGTCGAGCTCGCCCTGCTCGTGGATCGGATCGCAGTAAAGGTCCCACCAGTAGCCGTCTTCCTCGAGCTTTCGGCGTTGGTGGCCGAAGAAGAGGAAATCGTGTTCGCCGGCGAAGTACGGGTTTCTGTAGACTGCGTTTTTCAGCCACAGTGCGAAGCCGTGGAGGTAGTCTTTCAGTCCGTCTCCACTGTGCGTGTGTGATTGTCCGCGTCCTTTTTTACGTGCGATCTCTTGGAAGACGTTGAAGTATATTCGTTCCCAGACCGGGATCCCTTCGACACGAATTGAGAATAGATGTAACTTTTCTTCAAATTCCTCATACTCATCCAGTGCTACACTCATCGATTGATTCGTATTCTTTCTACCACGTAAATGTGTGACTATCCTTGATCATCTTTCTCTAGCGATTCTATCCCTTCTAAATTGGATGTGAACACAAACTAGAGTCACTAAAAGAAAACTGGATAATCGGACTACACTATAATGGGCCAAAGAAGGTCCACCCTGATATATATGATTTTGCGGTTACGGGGTTAAATTTTGTTGAGGATCTGAATGGTGCGCCACTAGTCAATGTTGATGCCGGAAAACTCGCTCCCCCATGTTTCAAGTCAGACAAACGTGAAAAACACTGGGATGTCTTGTATGTCGGTCGATGTACATCACGAAAGAACGTCGAGTATTTTTTCAACGTAATTAAGAAACTGTTCGCTCTGCTGTGTTGAATAGATGCTGAGTCACGGTTACAGCGGCTCACACAGTGGTTCTATGTTGGTGATGGCGAACATCAAGACGATTTCACGGAAC
>NZ_FXTD01000018.1 GCF_900182635.1 Halorubrum cibi
GTCGACGGCGACGGCCGTGACGGCGGTCCTCGTGGTCCTGTTCGGGCTCGTCGCGCTCGGCTACTGGGAGCCGCCGGTCGGCGAGATCGTCGGTGACGCGCTCGGCGCGGGCCGGGCGGTCTACGACGCGGTCGGCGAGTGGGCGCTCGAGCGACTCGTCGGCTGGCTCGAGGGCGTGGCCGCGTAGTGGGCGGTCACAACTGGCGGCTCTTTCTCGGCGCGTGCTGCGGCGCTGAGAGCGTTCGGAGAGAAACGAGACCTAGACCACTCGTCTCAACTTCGATAGCTGAGGCGTGTTCTTTATATCGGACGGTTAACCTGTGTGGGATGTGAATAGACGGAACGTCTTACAAGTCCTCGCGGCATCTTCTGTCGCGTCGCTTGCCGGGTGTAGTAACGTGCCGGGAATGAGTAGCGCCTCTGTCGAAAGTATGGAGACCACAGTTGAGAACGGTCAGGCCGCTCTTTCCTTCGAGTATTCGATCGGCGACTACGGTACGGCGCTTTTCGAGGGACCGGACGATCGCGTAATTGCCGAAACGCGAATCGAGCCGGACCACACGACGAGTTCGCTCTCGGTCGGAACTCTCGAAGCGGGCGAGTATGAACTACTGATCCGGCAGGACGGGGATACGGTGACTAGCGAGACGCTGACTGTCGAAGGTCCGGACCCCTTACTCTCGAATATCGACTCGTCGTGGACGTACAACGAACTCGAGCAAGTGACCGTCGAAATCGAGAACGTCGGAGACGTCCCTGTCTACGTCGAAGAGGCACTGTTCGAGATCTCTGATCTCGATCCGTCGGAGTGGGTGAACACCTATCTAGACGCCGGCGAGTCGAGAGCGATCGGCATCGACGGAGGGATCGAGATCGACACATCCGGAACCACAGGAGGGTCCGTCTCCGTTACGACCGCAGCCGGTCCGGTGACGGGCGAGTTTTCCCACGAACTCGCTCCCGCATCGCTCAAATTCACTTCGATCGAACCGAACTGGGACGGGAATACGCTCGTCGATGTCGTCGTGACCGTTCGGAACGCCGGCGACGTGCCGACCGAGTCACAAGCGACTGCCACCGCCGACGGAGACGAACTCGACACGACTCCGACCGAACAGTTCGATCCCGGTCAATCAGAAGAGTTGACGCTTCGAAGCTTCGGCACGCTCTACGAGGCGACGTCAGGTGGTGAGGCAGAGATTGATATTGTGGTAGATTCTCCATCGGGATCGGTTTCGGAGACGATTTCACGAGATATCGATGGAGCGGAGATCTCTCTCGATACGATTTCGACGGGGTGGGAGAGCGGGAGGCTCGTGAGGGTGTCGGCTAGAGTCAGTAACAGCGGCGATCTCGAAGCGACGCCTTCAGCGACAGTCTTATTCGAGGATTCGGAGATCGTCGATGAAACACTCACAATACCGGCGGACGAGACGATCACTTTCCCGCTTATCGACGCGAGTAGCACGTACGATGACGCGTATGGCGTTTGGTCGGGCGGTCAGAAGGAGGTGACAGTCGAACTCGATCAGGGAGACGGAACTGTGTCAGAAACAGATACGAAGGAATTTGACGGCCTCGAAACTGACTTTTCGAACATAGGGACGACGTTCTTCAGTGCTGGCTACGATACCGACGATGTCGAGCTTTCGAGAGTGAATTTCAACGTTCGAAACAGCGGCGACGTACTGTTGACCTATGATTCCGTGGAGATCGAATTTGGGGGCGCGTCACGAGCAGAGGATCTGTACTCTCCGAAAACACTTCTTCCGGGATCATCGGAGACGGAATACTGGTCTCCAGTAGACAACATCGTCGTCTCTCCCGGCGAGGAGGACCTCGCGATATTGTTGCTACGAGACGGCGACGAAGTCGCGAGAACGACGACGACAGTCACTGCGGAGTAGGCTGCTCAGTCCCATTCGACTCTGATCTCGGATAACATCCGCTCCTACTCTACGATCAAATAACCGATTAGACTAACACGGACGCGAAGTGATGGACAAGTAGAGAGACGGCCATCGAATACATGAGCAACGCTCAGTACCGAGTCGACGGGACACCGAAATGGGCAGTCAGGCGGATCGTTGAGATCGCCGTACTGCTCCCGCTCGGTGCGCTCGTCGTCGGGATGATGGCGTCACCGGGGCTTTTGGCGCTCTGGTGGTACTCGGACGTGGCGTTCACCGCCGGTGCGATCACCGTCCTGTGGGTCGGCTCACTCGCCGGGACGCAGATCGCCCGTGGGGGAGTAAACGATGGAGGTTCTGAGGATGACGAGACGCCTGCCTATCAGCCGATGGAGGCCCTCATGGTCCTCTTTGCGTTGTTCCTCACCGTTGCGTCGATGACCTCTGCTCACGTGATCGGCGTGGCACTGCTCACGACGCAGCTCGCTCCGATAGTGCCAGCTTCGGTCGTGGTCTTCGTACCGATCGGTCTAAGCATCGCAGACATGTCTGCCGCACAGACGACCGGGTACTCGGTCTTCGGAATTGGATTCAAATTCGCCTACGGCGTGCTCCGAGTCATCGAGATCGTCATTGACGTCGACAAAGGAATGTTCGCTGGGATCGGGGAACCGGTTCTGGATCTGATCAGTCTTCCTCGTCGGTCAATCGGCTAGCCCAGAGACTGAACCGCTCCGTGAGGGCACTCGGTTTGTTCGCCTCGGGTTGGTCCCACCGACAGAAAAAGAAGATCCCGGTGATCGTCCCTGCGACCGCAATCGACGGACTGGTAGGTGACGCCCCTGAGGCAGCTCGGAGGAGATTCTCCAACGGGATTGTGGTTTCAATCACCAAAGAGAGCGGGTACATGACGAGCACAGTAAAGGTAAACTCGAAGATCATCTTCACCAGTGTCCCAGCGAGAAACAGGAGCGTCCCGCCCTCCTGGATCCACCTCCCGACGATCTGACGAAGAGTCATCCGAACCCGGCCCACCAACCGGGACGCGTAGCGTGGGGCGGCCGAGGAGCGGGAAGCGGCTGGATCAGGCTGGCATCGAATTCGCCGTCGAGATAGTCGCCGCCGCGGTCGGCGATGTCGAACTTGATCGCGTAGCGTTCGTGAGCGAGCTTCTCACGCATCGGAACGGCGAACTCGGCGTTCACGAGGACCCAGCAGCGACGGCGAACACGATTCCGGGGCGCGGTCATTGAGAGGTCGGACGAGATCTCGAAGGGGAACGAGGCACCGTTCTCGTCGAGGTACTCGAGGATGCGTTCGTCGATGAGCTTCATCCACTCCGGGATGTGACCCATTACGAACCTCCGTTAACCTCGCTCTCGCCGGGAGAGTCGGTCGTCGGCGGTTCCCGATCGACGCTGCCGGCATCCTCGTTGATGTAGCGCCACTCCTGCGTGTCGAGCCGGCCGTCGAGATACGCCTCCCCGTCGTCGGTGATGACATAGGTCGCATCACTAATCTCGCGTAACAGGCCGTTTTCTTTCAGTTTCTTACACCTACGGCCGATGTATGCCCGGCTGAATTTTATCGGACCTCCTTTCTTCATTTCAGTTGGGGACGCAGCCTCGTGCTCACTCAGATACTCCAAGATCCGATCGTCGAGAAGAGTCATCCAGTCTCCAGAGTGCCGCATGATGGAGTACTATTCTATCGCATGGCCTGTAGTTGGTCCGGATAGTTCGAATCAAAACACAATCTACTATTTGGAAACATCCGAACCTATAAGTTACAACAGATACAGGTAGCAACCACGGAGCCCGAGTGAGAGACTCTCGGCAGTGTGAGAATATGTAGGAATCCCGGCCGCGGCGTCCCTAGCGCCCGACCGGGTCGGGTTCTGTGCTGAGACCACAGAACCATGCCAACGAAGGCAACTGCGGGGTTTAATCCCTGCGAGACGACCGGCGAACCGAGCGGAAATAACAGCGGACGCTGCGAGATCTGCGGTGATCGAGCCGAGGGGTTCGACGCGCAGACGGAGCAGCACCTTTGCTCGACGTGCGGATCGAGGTCGTACCAGTACCGGGTGAACGCCGGGGTGAGTGATCGATGAGTAGCGCGGCCCAGGTGGCGACTCTCGACGACTACGTCGATCTGACCGGGTTCCAACGCGACGTCCTCTGGCAGCTGTACCACCTCGACGGTGCGGACTACGGACTCGCGATCAAGGAGTCGCTCGAGTCGATGGGCTACGATCAGGTCCATCACGGCCGGCTGTACCCGAACCTCGGCACGCTCGCCGACAAGGGGCTGATCGAGAAGAGCGCGCTCGACAAGCGGACGAACATGTACTCGCTGACCGACGAGGCGGCAGAACTCCTCGCGGATCGGCAGTCGTGGGAGCGGGGTGAGGAATGAAGTTCGACCGGATCGCCGACGGTGAGGCGACCGCCTACACGGCAGGCGTCGAGCGGCTTCACCCGGACGTCGACAAGTCGCTCCAGCGGGAGGGGTACACCAGCGAGACGACGCTCTACGTCGTCATGGCGGGCGGCGAGACCTACGCGTCTCACGACCGCTACGCGATCGCTCGGGAGCTGCCCGGCGACGCGGGCTGGGTGATCGACGCGCTCCGCGATCTCGAACGCGAGTACCTCGGGGTGCCGTCGTGAGCCGGAACCGTGATCGCGGCGGCTTCGACGCCCGCGACGTCCGAGCGGGTCGACTCGACGACGTGACGGTCGAGCAGGCCGTGGAGGGTCGACCGTGACGCGCCGCGTCGAGGTGGAGCTTCGCTCCGCTCGCGGTCGCGTCGTCGAGGAGGTCGACGTGAGCGTGGTCGCGACGGACGCGGCGGCGGTCGACATGGCTCGCCGACAGGCCGGGATCTCGACGGCCGAGTTCGAGACGGGTCGGGTGATAGCGTGACGTCGAAGCTGTGGGCCTGCGAGCAGTGCGACCGGCTCGTCAATCGGTGGGTGAACGGCAGTACGTGCCCGACGTGCGGGTGGTACTGCGGCCGCTCGCTCGTCACCGTGAGCCGTGGGCCATGAGCCGGGAGCTATCGCCGCGGGAGGCCGCGGACCGGTTCCTGAGCCGGCGTCGCCAGCGACAGGCGGACGAGACCGTCCGGAGCTACGCGCACCGGCTGAGTCACTTCGTGGAGTGGTGTGAGGAGAACGACATCGAGAGGATGCGCGAGATCGGCGGCTGGGAGATCGACGAGTACCGGCATCACCGTGAGTCGGGAGACGTCTCCCCGTCGACGGTCAAGAGCGCGATGGTCTCGGTCAAGCAGCTGCTGGAGTTCTGCGAGCGCATCGAGGTGATCGACGAGGACGTCGCGAAGAAGGTCGAGATCCCGAAGCTGACGAAGGACGAAGAGACGAGTGACGAGCAGCTGCCGGCGGACCGGGCTCGGAAGGTGCTCGCGTACTTCCGGGACTCGGATCAGTGGTTCGGAACGGCGTGGCACGCGTCGCTCGAAGTCTTCTGGCACACGGCGTGCCGGCTCGGCGGGCTTCGCGGGCTCGATCTCGGCGACTACGACCCCGACGAGGGGACGCTGTGGTTCCACCATCGCCCGGAGACGAAGACGCCGCTCAAGAACGACGCGGAGGGGGAGCGGATCGTGAGCGTCAACGACGACGTGGTCGCGGCGCTCGACATGTACATCGCCCGAGAGCGGTCGGACAAGCGGGACATGTACGGCCGGGATCCGCTCTTCACGACGCGTCAGGGGCGACCGAGTCGGACGACGATCCGGTCGTGGTGCTATCAGGCGACCCAGCCGTGTCTGTACACCGGCTGTCCGCACTCTCGGGAGCGCCACAGCTGCGAGTGGACGTCGAGGGCACAGGCGGGGAAGTGTCCGTCGTCGCGGTCGCCGCACGCGGTCCGGACTGGCAGCATCACGTGGCTGCTGAACGTGACGGATGGAGACATCGAGTGGGTCGCTCGTCGGGTGAACTCGAAGCCGGCGACGATCCGGCGGTACTACGACAAGGCGACGGTGGTCGAAGAGTTCGAAGAGCGCCAGCAGCGGCACGCGGATTTGGATATCAACGATGAGTCAACGTAACGAAACGCGATCGGTCGAATCGGCGGGTGAGAAGGTCGGAGAAGCGGGATCTGCGAGTTTCGCTTCCCCCTCCGGCCCCATCTTCCTTCGAAACGCTCGATAATTGCCAGCAGAAGCCCTGTTCGTTAAGTTCTCGATCTCCACTCGCAGTGAGATTTCATTCGATCAGGGGATGATGACACGCGCCGTGTTACGATTTAGAGAAATGATGTCCAGTGAAAGTTGTCTGGGGACAAAACCCTCAATGTGTCTCTATTATCTATCCCATAGTTACAGAATAAACGTCTAAACATAAATCCGCCAACATTATTTTTATTTGATATATTTATTATTCTAACAATGGTATGATAGATTCAAAATCAGCAATGAACGCCTTTGATGATGTTAACGTTGAGTCGCAGGGTCAGTAATTACTGGTCAACAGACTTCGGAAATTTTGGTTGTATCTCTTTTGCGTTCAGATTATCTAATGCTTCGACAGTACGATTGACACGATTAATTTCTTTCTTCAGATCGTCAGTATCGTGAACAAGAGTCTGCGTGGGGTGCATAATTCGATTTCGAAGCTTAACCAACCCTCCCAAATCATTGTCAAATTGGTTTCGGGAAGAATACCCCATTTTTTCACGGAGATTCTCTGATTTACCGACAATCTTCAATAGAGTTGATAAATACATATGCTCTGAGATATGTACGACTAATTCGTCGATTTTAGACTTTTGCCAGCGGCCAATTGCTTCTGGTTTTGCTTCATTGAATAACGACTCAGAATCAGGATATTCCTGTTCAATTAAGTGAGCCAATTGAACCTCAAATTCTGAGAGAACCCTGTAAAATAACTCTCTTGCTCGACGTTTGTTCGCATCTGCAAGAGTTAGTATCTCATATCGTTCAGAAGCCATTTCCTCAAGGGAGTCTACAGCATCTATGTAAGTCTCGTCATCATACCGTTCTCGGAAATCATCTGGATTGTTAGCGATCTCATCAGCTCTAAACGATCCATCTGGAAGATTGAATTTTTTAATTCCAGCAGGTATATATTCTCCGTCTTCTGATCTGAAATCTCTGAAGTCATCAAACAGTAAGAATGGATATTCTTGTAATCTTGAGAAAGCCTCCAGCATTGGAGTATCGGGATGTAAATACTGTCCTTGCTCTATCTCTCGTAGTTCGTCACGCGATAAATCGTAATATTTCTTGGAATCTGGGATTGGAATATATGTATAATCTTTCTTTTGATACTCTTCAACCTCATCTTCATATGAATCAATTGTCGATGTTTTCGCCGATGATGCAATTTCTTTTCCCGTGAAAAAGTCGAGATACATAACTATCTCTTCTGTTGTTTCAGTAAATAATTCTGGTGCTAATAGTCCAGAGAAGATCCGCAGTATTGGAGTGTTGAACTTAGGATCTGTCTGTAAGTAGAATATTAACAGAGACCTAATTACAAGTTATCTAAATACTGCTTCCTCGTTTTTGCTCGCTCTCCCTCACTTCGGCTGTCGTAATGTTCGTCCAGAACGTCCACACTCACGTTGGCTCGTTCGCTGATCTTCTCTCCCGGCCAGTCACGGTTCAAGTGGTACGTGATAGCTGCCCGTCGAACCGGATGAGGGCTGCGGCTGGATGGACACTTGGACGCGTCCTTCTTGCGGATGGCCGCATCGCACTCTTCAATGTCTCGGTCATGCGGACAGCTACCGATGACCTTACACGGACGAGTAATCGCGTAGAAGTTCTTGCGGAGGGTTGTGAGGGTGATACGACCGTAGCTCGTAGTGAATAGAGGCTCGCGCCCGTAGTCGTCAGTCACGCTCTGGCGCGGAACCTCAATGTAGTCGTCTAACACCTCCGCAACTTGGTCGCCGATATTGACGACACGCTCCGCCTCTTTGCCGTTCTTTAGTGGAGTCCCGCTCTCGGGGCGATGGCGCACTTTGAGCTGGTTGCGACTCGAAACGTAATCATCGAGATCGAGAGCGACGGCTGTCCCCATTCGAAAGCAGGTGTGCCACATCACTTGGAAGATGGCGTGATCGCGTGTCGCGTACTCATATTTGTAGTAGTAGTCGAGAATGTCCTCAATGCGGTCGAGCGAGAGAATCGTCTCGCTGACTCGCTCCCCGTGGTCGAGGTCGGGTAGTTGTACCAACTCGGCGAAGTCCTTATCGACGAGTTCCGCTTGCTCGCACCACCGAAGGAACACGCGGAGTGTCGAGAGGTTGTTCTTCAGCGTGACCTCCTTGATTCCCTGACCCCGCCGATGGAGTTTGTACTTCTTGAGATGGTAGCCGTGGAGGTCGCTAATCTGCTCAATGCCGTTCTTCTCACAGAACCGCACAAGCTCCTCAAGTGCGTATTTGTAGTTGCGGTGGCTTGCTTTACTCACTTCTCCCTCACGCTCCGCGAGGAAGTCCTCTACCGCTTGCTCGGGTGATATGTCGAAGTCCATTGATCGCTCCAATCGCCGGACGATGGGTCTGAGATCATCGCTCGCGTGGACGAATTTACAGGATTCCGATCCCCCTGGTATCAGTTGTGCCCGCCGAGACGCGCTGTTTTCGTGCGGTTCAGCGCTCGTCGAGGCGGAGGGGGTTCCTAAATCCCTCCGGCCCCATGGCAGTTTTCAGGTTAACTTATCACATCTTAGTAATAGATATTTAACGAAAAACAGGTCCGCAGCCGGAGGTGTCGGCGCGTGAGCCTCGGCCACTCCGGATCCTTCACCGTCACGAAGGACTCCGAGTTCCGTTGCGGGACCTGTAAGGCTCGGTGTACGCGGAGCCCGAACGGCGACCTCGAGTACGGTCACCTCATCGGCTGTCCGAACCGCCCCGAGGAGTTCGCGAAGAGCACCTCCGACGGCAGCCGGTACTACCGTGGCGAGGATGCCGACGACGGTGCTGACGGGGGTGCGTCTGCGTGAGCGACGAGGATCTCGGTCACGCGAGTTCGGTCGCCGACCAGCTTCGACTCGCCGAGAAGAACGACAACCTCCCGGAGGATCTCGAGGAGAAACACGATCTCGACGCCGGCGACGAGGAGGGAGACGATGTCGAGTGAGTCACGCTCGGCTCCCGGCGTCGGTCACGCCGGGCCGCTCCTCTCGGCGCGGTGTACCGGATGCGGGAAGGTCTCGGAGAAGCGTACCACCGAGATCGTCGGCGAGCGGTCACGCGGATCGTTCCAGCACGTCTGTCACTCCTGTAAGTGCGTCACGTGGTGGAACGTCCTCCGTGTCCTCCAGGAAGGGGAATCCTCGGGAGGTGTCCAATGACGGGGTGCCCGCACCCTACGCGGCGCCCCAGCGGCCGTTGTGAGATGTGCGCCGTTGAGGAGACGTTCGACGGCGTCGAATTCGACGACCTGGGAGAGTACGAGTGTCCCGAGTGCGGACGCGGGACGTCCGGTCGCGACGTCGTCTGTTACCGGTGTCGGGGTGAATCCGCGTGAGCGTCGACATGCCATCGACGCCCGACGCGACGATCGGGACGCTTCCCGATCCGCGCCTCGAGGAGCGCATCACTCCCCGACCCGCCGCGCACGGGGCGGCCGTTCAGGCCGTCTTCAACGACGCGGCTCGAGACCTTCCCGTGTACTCCGCGGTCCACCAGCTGTGGTACGACGTCGTCGGCGATCGCGACCAAGAGCCCGGCGTCGTCCTCGAGGTCGACCACGACGATCTCCCGTGGCTCGAGGCTCCGACGCCCGACCGCGAGTGGGTCGTCGTCCTCTCCTCGAGTCGATGGAAGGCCGGCACCGGGACGGGAGACGACTACAGCGCGTACTACAAGTACGACCTCACGCTCCGCGAGCGCGACGAGGACGGTGACCTGTACAAGACCGGAAAGGCGTGTTCGCTCCGCGTCGTTCCACAGTTCTCCGATCTCAACTACAAGGACGGGAACAGCCTCACGCTACAGTACGGCGAGGGAACGCTCGTGCGCTGTTCGACGACGTGGGCCGATACCGCCGACGAGGTGGAGGGACGGATGCTCGACGTCCTCGAGCGCGTCCTGGACGTCGACCGCGGCCGGCTCCTCGCTGACCGTGACGTCGACTCTCGGCGGATCGCGAAAGCGGAGGCGCACCACCGGTTCGACATCGGGTGGAAGCGCCAGGTGGTCGAGACGATCGACCAGACTCGCGAGCTGATCGCGTACGGCGGCATGTCCGAGATCGAGGCTCACCAGCTCCGTCAGCGCGAGGGGTACCTGGAGGCGCTCCTCGACGCCGACCGTTGGCACCTCCTCGGTTTCGAACGAACCACGTACGACATCGAGTTGAAGTGCTACCAGGCTGCCGGATGGGCCGACATCCCGCGGGAGGACCCGGCGCACCATCCGAAGCTCGAGGCGTCGTTCGCCGGCACCAACGGCGACGACGCGCTCCCTCACGTCGACGACTGGGGGGAGGTCATGTCGGTGCTCCGGTCGATCGTCTCCGCCCACCTCGACTGGTCCGGCGTCGGTCGCGACGAGCTCGTCGCCGACGACTACCAGCCCGGTCCGGCGAGCCCGGAGTACCGGTACCGGCACCCGGCCGGCCGTCGCGAGCAACTCCGTGAACGCTTCGAGAGCGTCTCGACGGAGATCCACCGCGAGGCGTTGAAGGCCAACACGCGCGCGATTTACGACATCCTCCGGGTCGTCGCGACCGAGTCCGGTGCGTCCTACGACACGCTGGAGGAACGGACGGGACTCGCCCGGTCGACGATCCGGTACCACGTGACCCGGCTCGTCGAGGTCGGCGTCGCGGAGAAGGTCGGGAATCCGGTACTCGTCGTGTTTCCGTCGCTCGCGGTCCTCGACGAGGCGGAGGACATTCTCCGCACGATCTACCCGGACGACCAGGTGGACGACATGAAGGAGCGCGCCGAGAAGCGTCGGGAGCGTCGCGAGGAACGCGACGATCCGAGTACGGTCGGCGATCAGGAGGAGAGCGACGACCAGGACGACGCCGGCGACGGAGATCGTGGTCGCTCCGAGTGGGCGTATTTCGAGGACCTCTCGCTCGAGCCGCACCAGCTCTCGACCGCGCTCGAGCGCGAGTACCTGGACGGTGATGAGGTCCGCGTGCGGACGGATCGCCGAACCTGGGTCGAGTAGCAGCGCTCGGCGCTCCGTGTTCACCGCGGTCGACAGCCCCGGCTCCGTCTCTTTTTCGTGTCTTAACCAACACTCCGCGCCTCTCGACCCCAAATGTTGGTTAACTCGGCGAGTCGTCGACGCCGATCCCGCGTCGATCGCGCCTTCGAGATGATTCCGCGGTGATGTAGTCCGTATTTTAGAACATAACGTTTCTTAATGGAACTTCGTGGATCGCGCTTTTCGACGTGTTGAGCGTCGCGAGATCGGCCGGTAGAGCGTCCGCAGTGCGTGGGTAGGTTAGCGGGTGTCCCTACGGGTGTAGCCCCTAAGGGGGGAGACAATAACGGCCGGAGCCAGAACGGCTCCGGCCTACCGCCACGCACCGCTCCACACGTGGAACCTACAGATTGGTCGTAGGACGCCCTCTCGGTGGCAGGAACGCGGTGTGGGGCAGGACGGGATCCCGAGAAAGTGGGTTGTCAGGGAGCCTTACGACGCCACGCCTTCGAGCCAACCGAGGAGCCGCTCGAGAACCCAGCGACCGACCGCGTCGTAGACCGCCCGGCCCGCGCCGAGCGCGTCGCCGACGATCTCGCCGACCGGCGGCTCCCAGTAGCCGAGCGCGACCAGCCCGAACAGGACCACGAGGACCGCCGTCACGGCCGTCGCCGTCGAT
>NZ_FXTD01000019.1 GCF_900182635.1 Halorubrum cibi
TCGAGGATATCGATTTCCATGGCAGGTTCGATTTCCTCGGCTTCACCCTTCTAAACCGGTGATATCCGCTGATAAGATCGCTCTTCAACAGAGCACTCTAAAAAAGAATGGTACTGCTACTGAAGACTGAATTCACAACCAGTCTTTGACATGTTGTAGACCGAGACGGGCTACGAGATGTGCCGGTCCGCGTTTCGGGAGATCACGAACAGTACGAAGATGGGTTGGTGGATCACTACCACCGATCCCCATCTCCCAGTCGAGTTCGTTACCGAATCGTTTGACAGCCGTTTCTACGCGTTCACAGATCCTTTCGGTATCCACTGTTTGGATTTCGTTGTCGTACATTAGTAGCTCCCCATCGACGATCGTTGACTCAACGTCCCCGGCTGTCGCGGTGTTCACTACTAATGCGGGAATGTTCGTCTTTGGTACGAATTTGGGATCTGATAAGTCCAGAACAATGAGATCCGCACGCTTGCCGGGTTCGATACTGCCGAGTTCGTCTCCAACGCCAAGCGCCCTCGCACCTTCGATGGTGAGCATTCGAACCAGATCCATCGAGTGGAACTGATTCGTTCCGAATGAGAGGTTAGCCGCCAATCGTGCCTGTCTGGCCTCGCCTAGCAGGTCGCTAGAGTCGTGCCAGTAGTGGTCGTCAAGGCCGAGTCCGACCGTTGTACCTGCCTCTCGTAGCGACGGAACTGGTGTCCATTCGGCCTCTCCATCCGGCTCCCAGTAGGAGAAGATCGATGGACAGTGGGCGACGGACGCGTCGTTTGCCACCATTCGTTCGATATCATCTTCGCTAGCAACGCGAAAGTGTGCCGCCACGAGCCGATCATTCAGTAGTCCGACCTCCTCTAACAGGCCGAGTGAGTCCTCAGCATCGTTCGCTCGGGCCATCGTGTTGCTTGCGTCCAGCTCAAGGAGGTGCGTGTGGATCGGTAAATCAGGATATTCTTCGGCGAGGTCGGCTGTCCGCTTCCAGATCTCACGAGAGCATGACCAGTCATCGTGGGGACATACCGTCGCCTGAACTCGTCCGTCGTAACTTCCGTGATACTCCTCGATAAATGAACGAGCACGTTCAAACTGTTCGTCTTCGGGGATATCCCAGAACAGATCACTGATCCACGGGCCGAAAAAGCCTCTCAACCCGGCCTCACCGAAGGCTTCGGCCCCGCGACTCGGGAGCGCGTCCATCGAGTTGGTCGTTGTGATGCCGCTCCGGATGAAATTCAGCGCGGCGAGGTCGCAGCCTGCCTCGACGAGATATTCATATTGGCCACGACCGAGCTGTTCACAGAGGGCAGTCATCTCGGCGAACATCTCGCTGAGATCCATATCGCTGAACGCACCGGTGAGCGCTGTCAGTTCGAGGTGGGCGTGGGCGTTGACCAGCCCTGGCATGACGAGTCGGTCGCTTCCGTCGATGACTGTCTTGGCGGTTTTATCGCCGTCCTCTTGTTCGGATGATCGCACCTCTTGGATCATTCCATCATTGATGACGACCGTTCCACTCTGATAGAGCTGATTTCTCTCGTTGACGGTCAACACTATTGCGTCGCGGATCAGAATATCTGGTTCGATACTAGACATATCTGGAACGCTGTGACTGACTGGTGAAATATGGTGGGTCTATTCTAATGGTGTGATTGACCGACCGGCGGAGTCCGGGAGGCGTGTGGGCTTTTCGAGACGAGTTTAGTCGCTACCCGTGGAAGCGAATGCCTTTCCTCGTTCGATGAACCCGCGAACCTCGGATGTGACGCGATCTGGTGCCTCTGTCGGTCCGCCGTGACCGACGCCATCGAACTCGACGAACGTGCTGTCTGGGAGGGCTTCGTCGACCGCCCGAATGCCGTCTCGAAGGTGAGGTGGCCCTTCGGTTCCGGTCAACAAGAGCGTTGGCACGTCGATGTCTATCGAGTCCGGGAGGCGGTACTGTTCGATGGCGCGGTTGATCCGCGCGATGTTTTCAGTCAGCGCGACGATGTCAGGCCACGGTGGCCAGTCTTCGAGCCAGCCGTCGAGATCGTCGATCTCACCACCGTGCATGACCTCACGGATGTAGAACTTCATTGCCTGTCGGCGATCTCCGTTGTCGATTCGCGCCTGCATCTGTGACGCGAGGTCGGCCTGTTGTCTGTACTCACCGACGAGGACAGCCGGTTCATACGCGATGAGTTTTTCGACTGATGCGGTACGGGCGGTTTCAATCGCCAACAGACCGCCGAATGAATGCCCGAACAGAACCGGGGTTCCGTCTACCGCATCGATGATCGCACAGATATCCTCGACTCCTCGGTCGATGCTGTACTCCTCGGAGTCGCCGCTTTCCCCAACACCGCGTCGATGGGGAATGATGACGGTGTAGTCGTCGGCGAATCGAGGAATCACCGGCTTCCAATACTGAGGGGCGGATCCACCATGAAGAAGGATTAGGGGCGGTCCTTCTCCATGTCGTTCGAACGCTATACTGGTGCCATCGGCTGACGTGACCGTCTGCATTGTGCGTTTCTTCGTTCGGGTGGGACTGGGGAATCTCTCTCTCTCAATCATTCGGCCATTTAAGTGTGGACCTGTTCCGGTGCGTAGTGATTCAATCGGGGAGGGGCGGCCACGTTGTCGCCACTGTCTCCTCGATGAGTTGCGTCTCCGCGCGACGCAACCGCTCAGAGAGCGATGACGCAGAGATATCTAATTCCGTAGCGACGTCTTCCAGTGATGCCCGCCGCGGGATGTCGAAATGACCCATTTCGTACGCCGTCCGAAGCGCCTCCTGCTGATGATTGGTTAGCCCATCACCAGGCGGTTTAGACTCCCGATTACGAGTGAGACGATACAATCTGAAATCGGCGTTCTGTTGCCAGAACGTCGAGAAATCGTTGAACGCTTCTCGGTTAGCAAACCACCCGGTCTGTCGCCATCCATCCGGTAATACCTCGATCCGCTCGATGATTGCATCCGCCGTAGCGAGCGCCTCAAGGCCCGCGAGGTCGTTTATATGATCACCGAGTTGTTCCTCGAAGCTGAGTGCTGGCATTACTTGGTAGCGACGGGTGTCACCGGCCTCTCCGACAAGCGTCCATTCACCGACATCATAGGCGTCGGAAAGCGCGTTTGTAACCGCATGGTCAGAACCGTCTGTTACGGTGACTAGAAACAGGGGTCGTTCCCCATGATTAAATTGTAGTTCGAGGATCAGCGTCGCCTCGGGTACATTCGCTGCTACCTCAACGAGCGGAAGCGCGTCGCAGTAGATCTCGAATTCAGCGACAAGCCTCATACGCGATAGTCGATGCCATTCTTAATGGGGGTGTTGAAGACTCGATTCCGAGTGGAATATGGTCGGTTCTGTGCCACTCCTTGCTGACTTGTCTATTCGCCTCCGCTTATAAATAGCCCAATGGCTGAGAGAACGGCTTAGCCGCGTCGTCTTCGAACACAGCGTTGTATGGTGACGACCCAGTCCGCTGATGGTACTGAAGTACTGTACGAACGACATGGCGATGGTCAGCCACTGATCCTTCTCCACGGTGGGATGGCTCCCCGGGAATACTGGCATCCAGTCCGACCGTACTTCGAAGAGTACGGGATTGTGATCCCGCAACGACCGGGATTCGGCACGTGTCTTGCGGATCCAGCAGAGATCAGCGCGGACGAAGTACTGGACCGTGAGGTGCGGTACGTCCAGACACTCGCCGATACCGTCGACGGCGATCCGATTCTATTCGGCCACTCTTACGGCGCACTGACGGCAGTCGAAGCTGCGACGAATGTTGCGGTTGAAGCGGTCCTCGCGTACGAACCAGCGGTCCTTCCTGATGGCTACCGAAAAGAGGCTGATCTCGCTGACCGGATGGCTACACTCATCGATGAAGGTGAACGCCAGGAGGCCGTGAAACGTTACATCGAGCAGGTCCTCCACCCCGACGGAATCGACAACCTCGATACGTGGTTGGCTGAGTGGCCGGTCTGGCCGGATTGTATCGAACTCGCCGAAGAAGTCGTCCGGATGAATCGTGCTGTCGAACAGTACCAGCTCCCTGCTGGTCTCGATGTGAAGGCACCCGTGCTTGTGATGACGGGCACGAACGGACCGGACTTCCTACGCGAGAGCGCTTGCGGGGTTCATAAGGCGCTTCCGCACAGCCGTCTCGTCGAATTCGATGGTGTTAGCCACAGCGGTCCAGGTGAAGCACCGGAACGCATCGCAACGGAAGTCGATACATTCCTTCGCAACTAGCCTATAAGGGCTCGACAATGCTCAAATCGGCCTCTTAGCTTTACCGAGTTTTTCACCAACACAGAAATAATCCGACCTATGAAACGCCGGGATCTACTCGTCGCCATCTCTACAGCCGTCGCAGGCCTCAGCGGCTGTAGCACTTCTGATACGCAACCGAATGACACCGCTCCACCAGAAGGCGGGACCATGACGCTGTCCGAATACGACTGTCCACCACACGGCTCTAGTGAAGAGCCAGTCGTGTGTTCCCACACCGTAGATACGGATTCGGCCGATATCTACCTCCTCACGGACCCGACGACGCGATCCGAGACGCCGACACTGACGCTGTATAACAACTCTTCATCGGACCTCGAATTCAATCCGTTCCAGTGGACGGTAATGCAACAAGAGCCGTCAGGCTGGATGCCTGTAGAGAAACGCAGCTCTGGAAACGGCCGTCTTGTGATTGCTGCCGGGGAAACACATTCTTGGACGTTCGAAGAGGTGGTCAATTCTATCAACGAGCAAGTACCCCTTGGTGTAGGAACGTACACCGCGAGTATCGAGGTCTCGAATCCGAGAGGCTCGAACTGGATACGGTGTGTTGCGTTGGTTCGACTCAGCTAACATTTCGATTCTCTATATGCCAATCAAAAATACTCGGCCCGCACATCTTTGACACGCTCAGTTAGTACTCACAGTGGTAGCAATCCCAGTGTTGAGAGTTGCCAGCTGAACACGAGCCCCAATAGTGCTAGTACCGTCTGGTGGATGCGTGTAGTAACCGACCAGAAGCGGTACCGCCACGCCATCAATGTGCCGACAGTCGTCCCCAACGTCAGGATACCGATGAGATACGGGAGCGTGAGTGCGACTTGTATTGGCAGCGGTCGTGTGAAGAGCGTGAGGTCGCCGCCGGTCTCCAAGACGAACATGAAGAGTATGACGAATCCAATCGAGACGCTACTCAGGCCGACACCTGCGGCACGCGAGAGCCACGATGGGCTGGTCAATCGGCGTCTCACACGGTGCTTGAATCCGTTTCGGTTGTTGTACTCGTGCTGCTGTTCGGTTCGTTGTTGAGAGACTTGTTGGTCCGTCATCCAGAGTCCTCCACACCGGATTCGTTGTCGGTCCGGTACTGCTTCAACTGCTGCCAAGCGTTGTGTCCGCCCCATCCGACGAGTGAGAGACCGAACCCCGACAGTGCTGTACCGAGAACACCACCGGTGACGAGTTGGCGTTCGTGAAACGGTACGGGCTGGTAGACACCAGTAGGTTCGCTGCTCATGTTCAGTACGTCCACCTCGCCATCTGTGACCTCGAAGGCAAGGACATCGTGACCGCCAACTTCCTCGTACACGTACGGTTCCGTCTCGACCCACTGTCGAGCGTCACCTTCGAGAGTCGTTGTCTGCAGGTGGCTGTTTGCTGCGGGCTCAACAGTCAGGTGTTCGAGTAGATCGACGACCTGAAGTGGCCCACTCTGCGGGAGATACGTGAGGCTGTACTCACCAGCAACAGTTTCGGCGCGCTTCTGACTGCCCGGTCTCGAAGTCGGCGTCGGCGTCGTCGGTGCTTTCTGGAGACCGAATTCAGCAACAATTTCATCGACGATAGCTTTCGGACGTTCACTCGGATTGCTGTTGAAAGCGACGAATATCCCGACATTCTGATCGGGAGCGAGCAGCAGGTAACTCGTGAAGTTAACTGTCGCACCTGAGTGAGCGATGAGATTGGCGTCCGGATTTCCGTACTCGTGGAAACCGTACCGCCAATTGGTGACTGCTTGGTGACGCACGTGGTGGCGACTGTGCATCATTTCAGTAGTCTTCCTGTCGAGAATTCGCCTGTCCCCGACCGCACCGTCGCAAAGGTGTGCCTTCATGAACGCCACCATATCCGTTGCTGTCGCACTCAACGAACCCGCAGGACGCATATTGATGTACACGTCGTCGGCCACTGTGAACGACCCATCTCTACGGACGTGCGGTGCGGCAAGATAGCCGGGCTGGTTGTCGGGAATCGGCTGGGCGAACGTGCTGTAGGACATACTAAGCGGGTCGAATATCTCCGACTGGAGGTATTCCTCAAACGTGGTGTTGTGAGATCCAGCAACAACGTGGCCCGCGAGGGCCGCGCCGTAGTTGGAGTATCCAACGAGTTCACCTGGTGGACGAATTCGCGAGGGTTGTCGATCAATGAGGATCGTCTCCAACGAGTCAAGCGCAGTCGGCTCGGAGACGATGCCGGGATCGAGAGTAGACTCGAATCCTGCGGTGTGTGTACCGAGATGTCGGAGTGTCACAGGATCTTCGTACGTGTCTGGAACCGTGACTTCGGAGTCGTCGAGATATGTGTTCACGTCAGCGTCGAGATCAAGCACACCCCGTTCGACTCCCTGTATGACGGCAGTGTACGTCACGAGTTTTCCGACCGACCCGACTCGGAACACTGTCTCATCGGCTCGAACTGGCTCACCGGAATCGACATCAGCAACGCCGTATCCTTTGGTAAGGACGGATGTGTCACCGCTGACGATGGCGACAGTTGCTCCGGGGGTTGTCGTCCCGATCCGTTTGGCCAACGTCTCGTCGACGAACGCTTCCAGCTCGTCCGGATGTACAAAGGGGTCACCTCGCTGTGGGCCGTTGTCTCTGGAGTCTGTCGCGGCGCTTGTACGACTGACCATGGTTCCAGTGCTACTGAGTCCGAGACCACCGAGAGCGGTCAGAACCGATCGACGCGTCGTTCTATCGTCTATCATGAAGGGATTTTGTGGTCTCAATAGCTGGAATGGCCGTGAGTAGGGGGGTTACGTTACTGGACACCAGGGTTGTGAGTTCGTCATCGAATTCACGTGACAACGGCATCGAGTGATCACCTCGGAGTGGCCTCGATAGCGGTGACGAGACCGAAGAATTCCGTTGAGACGTTTTCGAGCGGTAAGCCGGCCTGTTCGACGGTCTTCAGCGGCTCGTGGTTCAGTCGACAGCCGTTCTTTTCATATTGCGACTCGGCGCGCCAGTCTTGGAGCCAAGCAATAGGTGCCGTATCGCTACGTCGATGTTCGAGCAGCAGGATTTCGCCACTGGGAGCACAGACTCGCTTCATCTCGTGTAATGCGGCAATTGGATCGGGGAACGTACACGTCGAAAACGACGAAATCACGGTATCGAAGCTATCATCTTGGAACTCCAATTCGTGAGCGTTCATCTGGTAGACGGTCCCATCCAGATCGAGGCTGTTGAGTTCGTTTCGGGCATGTGAAAGCATCTTCTCGCTAATGTCGATGCCAACGACCTCGCTCGATGACGAGAGGTAGCGGAAGTTCCTTCCAGTGCCACATGCGACATCGAGGACCCGGCCGTCTGCGTTGTCGAACTGGCGACGACGATAGGACCCAGCGAAGAACCGATCGACCCACTGCCACCGTGCGAGTTTGTCTGCTACGCTGGAATACGCGTTGGCGATCTCTTCGGCCGATTTTGATTGCCTTTCTACCAGCTGATCACGATCCGCGTTCTTGCCCTGAGCTTTATTTTGCTGGTTCGTCGAGTTGTAAGGATTTCTTGATTGCATGCTGGATACCTCCGTTGATCTCGATTACGAGTCGGATCGACAGCACCGATATACTTATCGGATTAATGATATTATGTCGGATCTGATTCAAAATCAGAATTAAGCAGAAATCGAATTTTTCACCCTCTGACACCGATAATCGGTTGATTACCGTATTAGAATCGCCATCCACTCAATCCCGATCCCGTAAGGATTCTGTTAGGAACGCTGAAAATCGCTCTTTTTGCGTCGCACGCGCTCGGTTCGTCTCACTGTCGCAGTCGAATCAAGAACCAGGCTAATCGCATCGCTCTCATGGCGTAATACAACCTCGTATTCGTCAGGATCAGACGCGATTTGTTCGGATGTCCAGCGACTGTCGTAGAGATACTCGTTGAACTCCCAGATGCCTCGTGAAGTCACATCGACACCACGATCCCAGTGAAACGCTATCGATGCGGGGTGATAGACGGCACTGTAGGTTAACGGATTGTTGTACCTCCGTAGGCACTCTTCGCAAGTACTCGTCACTAGGAATGAGTCAGCGTCGGGTAGTGGAGTCTTTGCTACTTCGATTATTCTCGTTGAGAGCTGAGCTCCACATTCCGGACATAGTCCACTTCGAATTTGCTTGGTAACCTCCGCACTTCGTCGCTTGATGCTTTGGATCAGCGCATCCTCGTCGTGAGTCTTGACCTGAGCAGGTGTTATCGGCTGTCCTGTAACTGATTGTTCACACACCGAACAATCGATACGGAAAAACTGATGGGAGAGAGATGCTTCAAGTGCCTCTTTCCCACAGAAGACGCATATTCCATCGACTGGTTTCGGACCGAATGAATCCGGCTGCTCATAATTTCCCGATAAGATGAATCGGACGATGCGTTCACCAGCGTGCGTAAGCGAGTACCCTTGGTCGGTTTTTCGCAGGTACGTCCCGGCAAGCTCCCCTAAATGGTACGACAACTTCGATGTGTTTTCAACCTCTACATACTCATAAATCTCAGAAAACGAAAGTTCAGCAACTCCGGATCCAACATCTCCCAGTTCATGCTGGGCAGTAGCAACAGCGCGAAGGATATCAAGTCGAGTGTCATCGGATAGAAGTCGGAAGATATTGGTCGCCGAATTATCCTCTGTCATTATCCTTCGTGTTCGGTCCTTACTAGGCAGCGGTATTGAAACCCCATTCATTTCTTCATCACTGGAATATCAGGAATCCGGAGACATATTGAAGGTTTTATCCGAATCATCCGATCAGCTCTGTTGAACCCCTATTGTTCTCGTCTGAAACAGCTGATCACTGAAGGCTGAGAATTGCTTGCCGAGGATTCTACCAGTTTAGGTGGCTGTCCTAATGGTCGTGCGAGATCCACAGCGCGAATGTCGTATTGAAGTGATCTGCTCTGTTGAATCCGCAGAAGGCGGCGGGATAGCGTCGCTCTGAAGGTGGAAGCGAAGCGAAAGAGCCGAATGTGTCCAAACTCCTTTTCCGTTTCGTTAAGCAAGCCGCGTCGCCGGCTCAAAAGCGCTGTGCCGCCAGTCCAACGGCGGTGAGTGATCCGACTGGCCACGGATTTCCCGGCTGGAAGCATGTCACGCTCCACTTTTTACGGGTTCACATGGATGCAACGTACCGCGAGATCGTTGATTGGGCGAGTGAGATGGATCGGGTTCGTGGTCTGTTACAGCTGTCGCGGATGGCATTTCCCGCACCCTCAACGCTGTACCGGTCGTTTGAGAGGGTGCCCATGTCTGTGTGGCGTGGCTTCCTTCGGGAGTCCGCGACCATCTGCGATCCGGGCTCGCACGGTGCTATCGATGCCACATTCTTCGACCGCGAAACGGCATCGAGACACTACCAACACCGCTCGGATCGCCACATACGGACGCTCAAAACGACGGCGCTCGTCGATACAGACTCGTGTGCCATCCTCGATCTTCACTGCTCGGCACACTGGCCTCACGACACGCAAACTGGCCG
>NZ_FXTD01000020.1 GCF_900182635.1 Halorubrum cibi
GTCACGCGCTGAACCTCCTGGTCGGCCGCGTACTCGACGGTCGTGCCGTTCACGGTCTGACTCTCCGGCTGCCAGTAGACGATCACGGCCTCGTATTCGCCGGTCGACTCTGAGCCGAACACGGTCGAGTACAGCTCGATCTGGTCGGTGTTCAGCGTCGTCCCGCGTTCGAGGTGAACCGGCTCGTTCTCGAGCGGCCCGGCCGGCGTGTACCGGATCGCCATCGCGCCGGTCGGCGGTGAACCGCCCACGTAGCGGACCGCGGGCGGCGCGGCTGCCGGTTGGTTCCCTCCGGTCCGCAGCTCGGAGATCTCGAACGGTCCGGGCGGGTCGAAGTCGACGTCTCCGTCCTCGACCTGTGGTGCGGGTGCCCCGGCCGCCATCGCGGGCATCGCCGCCCCGAGCGCGGACAGCACACACAGGACCGCGAGGCTTGCCGCGGCGACCGCGGCACCCCGCGTCATCGAGCGCCCTCCATCGCCTCGAGTTCGGAACCGTTGTTTGGCTCGTCGGCCCGGTCCCGCTTGATGGCGATCAGGATCGCTCCGATCCCGAACAACCCGATCCCGAGACCCGCGCCTGCGTTGACCAGCGCCACGCCAGCACCAGCCGAGAAGCCGACGCCGAGCGCCGCGAGTTCGTCGTTCGTGAACGTCATCGAGCGCCCTCCTCTTCGAGCTCGTCGAGTGCGGCCGATTCGATATACGCGTCAGCAGTTCCGAGGCCAAACGCGAGGAAGCCGCCGGCGATCACCCAATTTTCGAGGAATGTCGACGCATCGGCGGCGATCATCTGGACTGCGAGGTAGAACCCTATGAGTGCGAGTCCGAGACTCACCGCGATGCGGCCCGGAGTCGGCTCGTCGGCCCACAGTCCCGAGACCGCCATCAGTCGTCACCTCCGAAGACGGCGTAGCCGATCACGAACACGACGACCCCGATCAGCAGGAACTGGACGCCCGTCAGCGACCCGAGGAACCCGCCCGTACCGAGCGCACCGGCGATCCCGGCGACAGCCGCGACCGCCCACCCCGGATCCGCGAGGATCGCGTTCACCAGCTCGTTTCCGTACTGGATGCCGACCCCCGCGCCGAACACGCCGGCCGCAGCCGTCGACTTGAGCCCGCGAGAGGCTGCCGAACCGGCGGTCGACGCCGCCGAGCCAGCTGTCGAGCCGGCACGCGAGGCCGCCTCACGACTTTCCTCGAGGCCGACGAAGTACACCAGCGCTCCGACCGCCAGCACGGCGAGTACAGCCGTCAGCATCGGCGCTCACCTCCCTCTTCTCGTCTACGATTCCACTCGGTTCGTCCGCTGTCGTTGTGTGTCATAGTTCTCGATCGATGTTGCTGTAGATCTGCTGTCCCAGATATGCGAGGAACACCACGCCGGCGGCGACCACGGCCCATTCGCCCGCGTTCGACGGCGGGAGGACCTGTGGAAGCGTCAGCGCGGACAGCGAGATCACCGAGAACAGCTGCGGTCCCGACGCGATGAGCGCGTCCGTCAGCGCCCACACGACTTCGGGGTTCAGCAGCGCGATGATCCCGCTCAGTCCCGCGGTGAGCTGGGTCAGCGGATCCTCTGCGAGTTCTTTCAGTGTCATTCTGTGAGCCCTCCGAGCTGGAGGAGGTCGGCGACCACGTACACGATCCGTCGGAAGACGACCAACGCAACGACGATCTCCCCGACCACGATCACGGTCACGACGATCGGCGAGAGCGGTCCGGCCGCCCCCGCGGCCTCGAAGATCCCGCCGTTGATCGTCCGCACGGTCGAGATGAGTGTGTCTCCGAGCGAGCCTGTGACCGAACCGAGATCCGCGGCGATCGCTACCGGGATGTCGGCGATCCCGAGCGTCTCGCCCGGCGCGTCGAACCGTGCCGGCTTCGAGCCGCCGAAGATCAGCAGCACGGTGTCGATGAACTGTGAGACGACGCCGAACGCGCCCTCGAGGAGCGTCGTCAGTATCGCCCCGAGAACGAACCGGCGCGGCGAGTCGAGGAACGCCTGAAGCGTCGACGGGAGTGACAGATCGCCCCATCCCGAGATCCCGCCTCCCGAGTCGTCTCCGGAGCCGGCGTTCGGGTCCGCTTGGGACATCACGACACCTCCCGGATCTGGTCGAGTCCGCGTCCCATCACCCAGAACGAGCTGAGTACGACGCCGATCCCGACGAGATACGCGAACGGTCCGAGCTCGGTGACCGAGAACGACCACGCGCCGCGGATCGCCGCGATGCCGCTTCCGAAGATGACGTCGATCAGCCCGTCGAACTCTCGCTCGACACCGCCGACCGCGTTCGGGTCGTTGACGAACTCCGTTCCGCCGGCGAGAAACCCGCGAACGCCGTCGACGAGTCCGGTGTAGGCCTCGGTTAGCCCGCCGATGATCGTGTTCACACCCAGCGCTGCCGTGAACACGATCGAGCCGGCGATCGCTCTCCCGACGCGCCCGGCGTTGATCCCGGACGCCAGCCCGAAGCTGAGATCCTCGCTGATCGACTCGGTGCCGGTGAGGAACGACTCCTCCTGGTCGTCCGTCAGCACGTCGTCGCCGTCAGCCACCGCTCTCCACCCCCGGATGCGGGTTGGGTCGCGATGGCCCGTACATCAGTTCTCGTCCTCCTCTCCTTCCTCGGTGACCCCGACGTCGATCGGCCCGATCGCGGGGATGTCGGGGAAGCCAGGGATCGCGAGCGTGTCGCTTGTCTCCTCCTGCTCGAGGAACTGCGTGATCATCCAGAACGCACCGAGGACCACGCCGACGCCGGTGAGCAGCGCGAACGGCCCGAACTGTGCGGCGATCGACGTCGCCGACGTTTCGGCGGTCGTCGAGATGATGCCGAGCGGCTCGAGCACGGTCGCGTCGATGAACTCGCCGATGGCTGCTGCCATCGCGTCGAGCGGTGCGACGACGAGTCCGAAGACACTCTGGATCAGGTCGACGCCGCCGGTCGCGACCGAGACGAGCGTGCCGAAGATCGCGCCCTGGAGCAGCGTTCCGAGCGTCCCGTCGGCGTTGAGGTACCCGATGGTGCCCGTCAGCACCGTGTTCGGGCTCGGATCGTCTCCGGACGGCAGCTCGTCGGCTGCGGACGACATTACGACCCTCCGCCGCCGCTGAACAGGCGGAACCCGACGAAGCCCGTGATCGCGCTGACGAGCATCCCCGGGAACGACAGGAACCAACTGATGATCCCGCCGTCACCCGAGGACATGACCGCCGCCCCGCCGCTCGAGGCCGCGCTCTGGATCGCCGAGACCTCGTCGTCGGTGAGCACGACGTCGTAGCTCACGACGTAGGTCGTCCCCGGCGACACGGTCGAGTCGAGCGTGATCTCGGTCGACCCGTCGTAGCTGCTCGCGACGGACGTGTAGTCGATCTCCGAGAACTCCGTGTCGTCGGTTCCCTCGGCGATCTCGACCGCCTTGTACCGCTCCGAGGGCAGGTTCGGCTCGTCGACGAACTCCGGACCGGCGTAGCTCAGGTCGAAGGCCGTCGGCAGTTCGAGCCGGTAGGCGATCTCGCCGAGCTGGTCCCACTGCGGGTAGTCGCTCGTTGGGCCGAAATCGGCGGAGACGTCCTCGTCGTCGGTGATGTCGGACGCCTGGAAGACCGCGTCGACGGTGACGCCGTAGATCGTCGCGTCCGACATGACCTCGTCGAACGTGTCCATGCCGGTCACCGAGTACGCACCGTGTGGCTCGGTGATCGTCACGGTCTCGAGCTCGTCGTCGTCGTCGGTGTCCTCGAGGTGCTCACCGAAGGTGAGAGCGCGCGTCCGCTCGGCGTCGAGAACGGAAACTTCCACGTCAGCGTCGCCGGAGATCGTGATCTCCTCGGTAGAGCCGAAGGAGCCGTCCCCGGTGCCGGCGACAGTCATGTCACCGACCTGCTGCTGGAGGACCATGCCCTCACCCGTGGAGTTCGCGAGAACCGTATCGTCGCTCGCGGACGCCGAGGAGTCGTAGAGCGTGACCTCGACGTAGTCGCCGTCACCGTCGGTCAGCTGGAGCGTCGGGGTGCCCGACGCGGAGTTGATGTCCGCCGCGATCGTGAGGTACGACTTCTCGCCGTCCGCCACCGAGAAGTTCGAGTAGGTCGCCGAGTCGGAACTCGCCGAGCCAGCGTAGTTGAGCGCGTCGACGCCCGGCGCGGTCGACGACTCGCTCACGGTCGCTCCCGACGTCGTCCACTCACTCGAGTCGAGCGCGGACGCCGAGTTGTCCGAGCCCTCCTCGGTCTTCCGCGGGAACTCGTTGCGGTCCGCGAAGTCGATGTCCGTCGCGGTCAGCGTGACCGGGTTGTCGTTCGACTCGTTGACGCTCGCGGGGAGCGTCGCCGGATCACCGGCGTCGTCGTAGTACTCGACGGCCGTGTCGAAGTCCGCGTTCGACCACTCGTCGATCGTGACTTCCGTCGCGATCTCGGGATTCGGCGTCTTCGTGTCCTCGCTCCAGCCGATCCCGCCCGCCGCCATGACGGGCGTCGCGACCATCGACGAGAGTACCGCCAGCGCGATCAGCGCCGCGAGTCCCGCCTTCTTGATGTTCATACGACTCCTCCGTAGCTGCCGCTTTCCGTTCGTGTCATGAATTTCTGAAAACAGCCGTGTTCGACCGCCAGTTCCTCGTCGATCGGATGGTTCGTGCGGAACTTCTCGAGGTAGTCGGCGAACGCCTCGCCGACCACGATCCCGGCATGGAGACGGCTCACTCGCCGGTCCTCCGCACGCGAGTGGGAGTCATGCGCTGTCCCCGTAGTTCCGCCAATCAGTCCACCGCTTCGGCTCGTCGTCGGGCTCTTCTCTCGAGCCCCTTTCGTCGTCGTTCATGTCTTCGACAGCCGGCCCGCAGCTCGGTCCGACACTCGAACATCGCGGCCAACTCGCGTAACTCACAGAAATTTGGGAGGTTTCGAGGGTGATCTATGAGATTCCGTTCGGTTCTATCGCTTTATTACGCGAGAGTCAGGAGTGAGCCCATGGGAATCCAAGACCGGTTCGCCGACTGTCGGACCGCTCAGGAAGGAGATGGCAGCGTCACGGTGACGATCCCGCGACCGCTCGCGGAGGAGTGGGAGATCGAACAGGGAGATCAGATCCCGTTCTTTGCGGAGGAGGGTTCAGATACGGCGGAGATCCGCCGACCTGGTAAACCGTCCGATTAATGGAGGTTTTTGGATCTGTCGAAATCCTTTGGAATTGATAGGAAACGTTTGCTAAATACAGAGCGCGGATACAACAGGGAACATTCTCGATTAGGGCTCTTGTTCTCGTTTTTGTTTCTGTTTACACCAATCGAACAATTCTTGTCGCAGATCGTCTTCTGTTTCGCCGAATATACTTCCAAGACGATATCCGAGATTATCCCAAGTGAGGGATTCTGGAGGTGGTCCTTCAGTGTATTTTGACGATGCCGCATCGTCATCGAGATCTTTTACTGCCGCGGTCCAGCCTCGTTTGAACGCTCCTTGTCGGTCGCTTCCTGGGTCGCTTTGCCGAATATCTCCGAGGGGGATCGTTGGATCGTCTTCCATACTGGTGTTTGAGAAGTCCAATCAAAAAATCCCGGTGCCGATTGCTTGAGAGATCTAACCTCAGTATTCAACATAACCGCCGGGATACGTTGCCGATAGAGGATTTCACCAGAATCAGATTTTTGAATCTATGCGAAGCCTGCCTCCTCGAAGGCCTCGTTCACGACTTCGGGAGTCGGTGCGTTGAGATACGGCTCGATCGCCTGAAAAGAGTCCCACCCGCCGACCGTCATCACGACGCGCGGGTTCACCTGCTTATCGACGAGCAGCCGCTGTGCGAACCGGCGACGAAGATCGTGGCTCGAGACGTGGCGAAAGTCGTCGTCTCCGGTCGCGTCGGCCGCGCGCTCGGCCGTGCGTTTGACCACGGCCCGGACGCCGCTCTCGGTGAGGTCCACGATCGGCTCGTGGCGGCCGACGTCTTCGGAGGTGACGTACCGATGGATGTCGCCCTCGACGTCGCGAGGGAGATAGGCGTCGCGAGGCTTCCCGCCGTTCCCGGTCGTGTCCTTCCCTTCCGGAACGCGGAGCCGGAAGTGATCGCCGTCCGGGGTGCGTTTGACATGCTTCGGCGCGACCTGTGGGATCTCGAAGGCGCGGAGCCCGACGAACCCGCCGAGTTGGATCACCAGGTCGTCGCGGATGCTCCCCGAAGCGCGGCGGAGCTCCTCGAGCTCGTCGTCGGTGAGCCAGCACTTGTACTGGTCCGGCTTCCCGGTGGACTCTAATCGCATACCACCTTCTCAAAGAAGGTAGCACTTAGTACGGCAGAACCGACGAGGTCCTCGGCGTGATCGGGGCGAATTCAGGGGGTCCGTTGACGACTTGTGTAAGAAGTCGTCAAAGCTGATAGATCACCGATGCTCGTCGATCCACTCACACCACGCGTGGAAATCTTCGGCTCCGCACTGGTCGGCGATCGAGTGGAGCGTTCCGGTCGGGATCTCGTCTTCCGACGCCATCGGAACGGTCACGACTCGAACCTCATCCGTATCCGGTGACTCATACCGCATCTTCAGGTGGCTTCCGACGCGACCGACACGCTCGTAACCGAAGTCGTGGAGTACAGACGCGATCTCACGTCCGGAGAAGTTCGTCCGGACCATTCACTTCATGAAGTCAGGAAGTTCCTCGTCGCCGGGTTCCGTGTCCTCGAGGCCCCACTCCTCGAGGTCCTCGTCGGTCACGGGTTCGCCGCCCCCCTCGTGAAGCTCGATCGCCTCCGCGAGCATCCGGAGGGCTTCCGCCTTCGTATCACCGAAGGACGCGACACCGGTCTCGATGTCCTTCGCGGTAATCGAGCCGTCATCTTCGTGGATGAACTCGACGCCCTCCCCGTTGGACGGGTCGCGTGTCGCACTCGCCATACGCTTCCTTCGCGGACCGCTCGAATAAGCGTTCTGTCGGATACGCCCGTAGTGTTCAGATAAGCTGATTCCATGCGAAAGCGAACGATCTGAGCCACTCATCAGCAGTTTCTGCGTCGGCGTTGCTGAAACAGTTTGAGAA
>NZ_FXTD01000021.1 GCF_900182635.1 Halorubrum cibi
ATGAGGATTTCGCCCCCTGCGCTCCGGCGTAAGAGGAGATCTGATGTGAGCCGTGGACGTTCGGTGTCATCCGGGTCGCCGGTGAGACCGGACTCCACATTGGACCATGCAATGGTGTGTTGACGAACGCGTCAACACCCGCCAACATAACCCCCTCCGTTCCGGGAATCAGGAACGGAGGTATTCATTCCGGTTGATCCTGCCGGAGGCCATTGCTATTGGGATCCGATTTAGCCATGCTAGTTGCACGAGTTCAGACTCGTAGCGAATAGCTCAGTAACACGTGGTCAAACTACCCTTCGGAGCACCATACCCTCGGGAAACTGAGGCTAATAGTGCATACCACAGTTCACCTGGAATGAGAACTGTGTCAAACGCTCCGGCGCCGAAGGATGTGGCTGCGGCCGATTAGGTAGACGGTGGGGTAACGGCCCACCGTGCCAATAATCGGTACGGGTGGTGAGAGCCAGAACCCGGAGACGGAATCTGAGACAAGATTCCGGGCCCTACGGGGCGCAGCAGGCGCGAAACCTTTACACTGCACGACAGTGCGATAAGGGGATCCCAAGTGCGTAGGCATAGAGCCTACGCTTTTGTCCACCGTAGGGAGGTGGACGAATAAGGGCTGGGCAAGACCGGTGCCAGCCGCCGCGGTAATACCGGCAGCCCAAGTGATGGCCGATCTTATTGGGCCTAAAGCGTCCGTAGCTGGCCACGCAAGTCCATCGGGAAATCCACCTGCTCAACAGGTGGACGTCCGGTGGAAACTGCGTGGCTTGGGACCGGAAGGCGCGACGGGTACGTCCGGGGTAGGAGTGAAATCCCGTAATCCTGGACGGACCGCCGATGGCGAAAGCACGTCGCGAGAACGGATCCGACAGTGAGGGACGAAAGCCAGGGTCTCGAACCGGATTAGATACCCGGGTAGTCCTGGCCGTAAACAATGCCTGCTAGGTGTGGCTCCCACTACGAGTGGGTGCTGTGCCGTAGGGAAGCCGCTAAGCAGGCCGCCTGGGAAGTACGTCCGCAAGGATGAAACTTAAAGGAATTGGCGGGGGAGCACTACAACCGGAGGAGCCTGCGGTTTAATTGGACTCAACGCCGGACATCTCACCAGCATCGACTGTGGTAATGACGGTCAGGTTGATGACCTCGCCACGAGCCACAGAGAGGAGGTGCATGGCCGCCGTCAGCTCGTACCGTGAGGCGTCCTGTTAAGTCAGGCAACGAGCGAGACCCGCATTCCTACTTGCCAGCAACGCTGTGAAGCGGTTGGGGACAGTAGGAAGACTGCCGTGGCCAACACGGAGGAAGGAACGGGCAACGGTAGGTCAGTATGCCCCGAATGTGCTGGGCAACACGCGGGCTACAATGGTCGAGACAAAGGGTTCCAACTCCGAAAGGAGACGGTAATCTCAGAAACTCGATCGTAGTTCGGATTGTGGGCTGAAACTCGCCCACATGAAGCTGGATTCGGTAGTAATCGCGTGTCACAAGCGCGCGGTGAATACGTCCCTGCTCCTTGCACACACCGCCCGTCAAAGCACCCGAGTGAGGTCCGGATGAGGCACGTTCCACGTGTCGAATCTGGGCTTCGCAAGGGGGCTTAAGTCGTAACAAGGTAGCCGTAGGGGAATCTGCGGCTGGATCACCTCCACAGACCCGAGACCTCCCACACGGGAGGCTCACCTTTCGACCGTCCGCGGTCACCCGACCACGAACGGTCACTACTCATTCGCATGCGTCCAAAACGGAGTCCGGCCCACCGCCGGCCCGGACACCTACGAGCGTCCACGGCTCACACTTACACACCCCCCCACACCCTCTCCACACGGAGAGGTGGGCTCATAGCTCAGCGGTAGAGTGCCTCCCTTGCAAGGAGGATGCCCTGGGTTCGAATCCCAGTGAGTCCATGTCAATCCGACCGGTTCGAAACGTGCCCCTTAAGTGGGCGACGCGACTCGGTTGGAGTACGACGACCGATGCACCATCCCGGGAAACCGCGGATGGGAAGGGTTCGACGAACACGCGCTGCCACGCGTGATTCGATGACGACCGTGTATACGTGCGATCCAGACGTCCACTGAACTCATACGAGTTCGTGGAACGTCAGTGAACCAATTACAGTCGGTGACTATCCAATAGTCACTTGACACCGTCAGTATGCTCTTCGGAGCACACTGACACACTACTGGCTACTGTGCCAGCTGGTGAATGGCTCGGCTCGAGAGCCGACGACGGACGTGCCAAGCTGCGAAAAGCTCGTGGGACCCGCATGGAGGGAAAGAACACGAGATCTCCCAATCGGAATCCGTTCAACAATTGCCACGCGCAATAGGGAACTCCCTGAATTGAAACATCTCAGTAAGGGAAGGAAAAGAACGCAACAGCGATGTCGTCAGTAACCGCGAGTAAACGCGACACAGCCCAAACCGAAGGTCTTCGGACCAATGTGGTGTTCGGGTTGACACTCAAGCCGCGAAATCGCATTCGAAGTCTCCTGGAACGGAGCGTGAAACAGGGTGACAACCCCGTAGAATGCGACAGTACCGGTGGCGTCAAATCCAGAGTAGCAGGGGTCGGATATCCTCTGTGAACACTCCAGGCATCCCCTGGAAAGGCTAAACACTCCTCGAGACCGATAGCGAACAAGTAGCGTGAGCGAACGCTGAAAAGCACCCCGAGAAGGGCGGTGCAATAGGGCCTGAAATCAGTTGGCGATCGAGCGACAGGGCGTACAAGGCGTCTCTCAAAACGACCGAGAAGCGATTCTCTAGTAGGAAGAGAGACGAGCCGGCGTCGTGTCGTGCGTTTTGAAAAACGACCCAGGGAGTGCACTTGAATGGCGAGTCTAACCCGTGAACCGGGGAAGGCGCAGGGAAACCGATACGGCCGCAGTACTATGTACGAGGGCCACCGTGTCCAAACGCGGGGAGTCATTCGGGTGCGACCCGAAACCAGGCGATCTATACGCGAGCAGGGTGAAGCGTGGCGAAAGCCACGTGGAGGCCCGTTAGAGGTGGTATCCTACAATATCCTCTCGTGATTCGTGTATAGGGGTGAAAGGCCCATCGAGCCTGGCAACAGCTGGTTCCGACCGAAACATGTCGAAGCATGACCTCTTCCGAGATAGCCCGCGGGGTAGAGCTACCGATTGGATGACTCGCCTCCGAGAGGAGTCGACCATCCTGTCGAACTCCAAACCCGCAGGCGTCGTAGACGAAGGGAGTCCGGTGCGCGGGGTAAGCCTGTGTACCGTGAGGGGAACAACCCAGAGCCGGGTTAAGGTCCCAAAGTGTAGATTAAGTGCGATTCGAAGGTGGTCTCAAGCCCTAAACAGCCGGGAGGTGAGCTTAGAAGCAGCTACCCTCTAAGAAAAGCGTAACAGCTTACCGGCCGAGGTTTGAGGCGCCCAAAATGATCGGGGCTCAAATCTACCACCGAGACCTGGCCGCGCCCTTGACAGGGCGACCGCGTAGGTCGGCGTTCTGTTCGGATGGAAGCTCGGGCGAGAGCTCGCGTGGACCGTTCAGAAACGACAATCCTGGTCACAGTAGCAGCGATAGTCGGGTGAGAACCTCGACGGCCTGATGAGCAAGGGTTCCTCGGCACTGCCAATCAGCCGAGGGTCAGCCGGTCCTAAGACACACCGCAACTCGACTGTGTCAACGGGAAACTGGTTAATATTCCAGTGCCATCATGCGATAAAAGTCGACGCCGTGTGGAACGCTGAGCCGGGCATTCGCCCGGTCGAATCGTGGAACCTCGTGGAAGCCGTCACGGCAGGAAGCGAGAGAAGCGCGAGATAGCGCAAGTCAGCCGTACATAGGGCCCGTGAAAAGACAAGCATGATGTCCGTACCGAGATCCGAAACAGGTGCTCTGCCAGCGCAAGGCACGGCCTGTCGGGAGAACCGACGTTAGGGAATTCGGCAAGTTAGTCCCGTACCTTCGGAAGAAGGGATGCCTGCTCTCGACGGAGCAGGTCGCAGTGACTCGGGCGCTCCGACTGTCTAATAACAACACAGGTGACCGCAAATCCGCAAGGACTCGTACGGTCACTGAATCCTGCCCAGTGCGGGTATCTGAACACCTCGTACAAGAGGACGAAGGACCCGTCAACGGCGGGGGTAACTATGACCCTCTTAAGGTAGCGTAGTACCTTGCCGCTTCAGTAGCGGCTTGCATGAATGGATAAACGAGAGCGCCACTGTCCCAACGTTGGACCCGGTGAACTGTACGTTCCAGTGCGGAGTCTGGAGACCCCCAAGGGGAAGCGAAGACCCTATAGAGCTTTACTGCAGGCTGTCGCTGAGACGTGGTCGCCGATGTGCAGCATAGGTAGGAGTCATTACACAGGTACCCGCGCTAGCGGGCCACCGAGACAGCATTGAAATACTACCCGTCGGTGACTGCGACTCTCACTCCGGGAGGAGTACACCGGTAGCCGGGCAGTTTGACTGGGGCGGTACGCGCTCGAAAAGATATCGAGCGCGCCCGAAGATCATCTCAGCCGGGTCGGGAACCCGGCGAAGAGCGCAAGAGCACAAGATGGTCTGACAGTGTCATTCCCAACGAGTGACGCTGACGCGAAAGCGTGGTCTAGCGAACCTACGAGGCTCCGGAATGGGGCCCGTAGATGACAGAAAAGCTACCTTAGGGATAACAGAGTCGTCACCCGCAAGAGCACATATCGACCGGGTGGCTTGCTACCTCGATGTCGGTTCCCTCCATCCTGCCCGTGCAGAAGCGGGCAAGGGTGAGGTTGTTCGCCTATTAAAGGAGGTCGTGAGCTGGGTTTAGACCGTCGTGAGACAGGTCGGCTGCTATCTATTGGGGGTGTAATGGTACTTGACGTGAACGGTCGTATAGTACGAGAGGAACTACGACTGGTCGCCACTGGTGTATCGGTTGTCCGGAAGGGCAGATGCCGAGTAGCCACGCGACACGGGGTAAGAGCTGAACGCATCTAAGCTCGAAACCCACATGGAAAAGAAGTACCGGAGAGGTCACTCGTAGAAGACGAGTTAGATAGACTCGGGATGTACGCGCCGAGGCAACGAGGCGTTTAGTCCACGAGCACTAACAGACCGAAGCCACACTCATATGGTCACTAGACATTCCACACTCGCATGAGTTCAGGCGGTAACTGGATCGCACGCATACACGGTTAGTCGAGAGACGAGCCACTGACACAGGCGTCTCTCCGTTCGGAGAGTTTCGGTTCGAATCCGAGAGTCAGCATGAAGGCGGCCAGAGCGGTGGGGGTACACCCGTACCCGTTCCGAACACGGAAGTTAAGCCCACCCGCGTACCGGGAAGTACTGGAGTGAGCGATCCTCTGGGAACCGCGGTTCGCCGCCTCACCATTCATCGGGATCATTCCCGTTTTCCACAGCCCACGGACATCGCGTTCGTGGGCTGTTTTCACGTGTAT
>NZ_FXTD01000022.1 GCF_900182635.1 Halorubrum cibi
GCGATCGTGATCGGGCTCTCGGGAGCGAGAGCGACGCTCAAGCGGACGGGCCGCGGACCGGGCTACTCGCTCGGCACGTGGGGCTTCGTCTCCGGTGTCGGAATCCTACTCGCTCTTGCGGGACTGTACTACGAACTCGCGGTCGTCGTCGAGCATCTCGACATCCTGATGGGGATGTCGCTGCTGCCGATCGCCTACGGCGGGGGGCTACGAATGAGCCCCCCGCTCGAACGGATCGCCTTCGAGCGGAAGGAGCTCACTGAGGCGGTGAGTCTCCGCCGCGGCGAGTCCGAGGAGAAGGCCGACCCGGATGCGGTACCGGACGGCGGGAGCGACTCGACGTCGAAGGCGACCGATCGAGTCGGCCTCGACGACGACGGCTACTTCGACGAGCTGTACGAGGACCTGAAGCTGCTGCCGACCGTGAGAGCGCCGACGGGCGGTCGACTCCTCCCGAAGAAGGGGATCCGGCCGTTCTTCGCGCGGCTGTTCTCGGACGCGGCGAAACTCGACCTCTCCGATCTGCGGACGCGAGTCCGCGTGTCGGGGTCGGCCTCACAGAAGGTGTACGTCGACCCGGAGGGCGAGACGGCAGTCGATCACCGGCCGGCACACCTCCGGCGGCGGATGCCGGTCTGGCACCGGCTTCCCGAGCCGGTCGACGGCGAGAGCCTCTCGCCGATCACGCGAGGGCTCTACGCGGCGCTGACACTCGCCGTGCTGGCTCTCCCGCTCATCGGCTGGCACGTCGGCGGGGCGGTGGCAAACGTCCCGTTCGTCGGGGCGTTCGTCGGCCTCCTGCTGCTCGCCGTGGAGAGCTACGAGGCGGTCGACGGCTCGATCAGCTTCGAGCCCGCGCCGCGCCACGACGTGACGGCTGACGCGTCGCTGACGGTGCTCCAGAGCGAGCACGCCGACGCGAAGACGCTCGAGGAGTACGAGGAGATCGCGTGGTCCGAACGGACCTCGACGGCGCTCGAGGCGCGTGATGTCGATTCCCGCCGCGATGCGAGCATGATGCGGCGGCTCCTCGAAGAGGATCTCCGAATGGACCTCGGCGTGATGGGTCTCGACGAGAACGCCGGCACGGAAATCGACCGCGCGCCGCTCGACGAGGAAGAGGGTCGAGACGATCGCGACGACACGGAGGGCGATGATGAGTGAGCCGACGACGCAGTCGCGAACGACGCGACCGGCGCTCGACGTCCTCGACCGCGACCAGGACCGGCTCCTCTACACGGGCGACACGCGACGCGACCCGCCGATCGAACCGCTGGCGGACGGGTTCTCGACGTACTGGTCGGTGCTGACGTGGTACCAAGCGGCCGGCATCCGGACGCTCGGCCACGTCGAGGCGGTCCTCGAGCCCTCGGACATCATGCCGCTGTCGAGCATCCTCGAGTACCTGTTCGCGACCGAGGACGCGCCTGAAGGGCGATACGTCCGGATGCGGATTGTCGAATCCCTCAGCGACGGGTGTGATCTCGCGTACAAGCAGTTCCGAGAGCGGGCGAACGAGCGCGTCGAAAACGAGGAAGGGAGCACGTGGAAGGAGGTCGACCCGGACTCGGAGCGGAACCCGCTGATGAGACCGGCGTTCCGCCGGCTCGACCGGAGCCAGGCGGGGGCGCTCATCGAACTGTGGGACGGCTTCGAGGACCGCGAGTCGATCGGGCGCTGGGTCCGGTCGCTGGCGGCACCGACGAACGGGGAGACGCCCGAGGGCTTCCTCACCGAGATCGTGTCGTCCCCGCCGCTGCTCGACGCGCTGCTCGACACGGAGTCGCGGGCGGCGAAGATGACGCGGTACCGGTTCGCCGTCGGGGCACTCCTCCCGCCGTTCCTGTCGGCGGCACGGACGCTCAACGGTGGCGAGCGGACGGACAGCAGCGGGAAGACACACGGAGCGTGGAACTCATGAGCAAGTCATTCAGCAGTCGACAGAAGGAACAGCGCGGTGAGGCAGAGGTCCTCGAGCAGCTCCGCGAGGACTTCGCGCCGTGGGAGAAGTCTCGACAGGCGCGATACCACGCCGGCGAAAAGTCGTGGGGCAGACTCGGTCAGGTCCGTAATGACGGTGAGCGGATCTATCAGGACTTCGAGGACGACGACGGGAACACTCTCGATCCGTTCCACAAGAAGCTCGAGAGCCTCTCTCGAGCGGCACGGATCAGCAGCATCGAGGACGCACACCCGGTGTATCGCTACCCGAGCGCGTACCTCGATGCGATCATCCACGTCGACGACGCGGAGCTGTGGGCACTCGAGGAGGAACGACTCGACGACGACATCATCGCCGAGCAGCCGGCGACGCGGCGGAAGGTCCTCGAGTGGCTCGCGAAGCCCGAGAACGAGCACGTCCTCGCGACGATGGGTGACGGGGGGACCGACATCTGGGCGCACTCGAAGCCCGGTGGCGGGAAGACGTCGTTCGCGAACGTGATCGGCGGGATCCGGATGACTGAGATCAACAACGAGACGCTACTGTGGATGCTCACGCTCGACGAGCTCGAGTGTCTCCCGCTCGCGCCGTACATGACTGTCGCTGTCCCGGAGGGTATCGAGTACGAAGTCCACGCGAAGCCGCGGAACCCGACGCTGCCGACGACCGAGATCTCGCTGACGGACGTGTTCCGCGACACGATCACCTACCGGACGCCGCGAGACCTTATGACCAAGGTCGTCCCTGGTGGGCTCTACGCAGTGCTGCCGGACCCGCTGTTCCGCGGGTGCGAGAAGCTGACGATGGCGACGTACACCCCGGCGCGAGACGCCGAGACGCCTGCCGAGGTGACGCCGCTCCGTGACGTTAATTTCGCGTTCATGGAGACGAGAGCGAAGGACGACGAGTTCCTTCATCCGACGACCATCGTCCACGACGAGTTCTCGGACCTCGTGCCGCTGAATCCGGAGGCTGACGAGAACGACCAGAACCGGAAGGTGAAGGGCTACCCAGTCAGCCAGGGGAAAGGGCGGAAGAAGAACCTCTCGACGCTGACGCTGTCGCACAGCGTCTCCCGAGTCGACGAGGGGGTCCGCGAGAAAACGCGGTGGTTCGTGACGATGCCGAAGACGCCGCCGCCGAACCCGTCACTATCCGGAATCGGCAACGTTCCGATCGACAAGAACTACGTGAACCGGTTCGCCGACCGGACGGGCCGGGCGGTGATCTGGCGCGACCAGAACTACACGCCGATTGAGTGGCCGAACCCGTACCGGAACTACGACTTCCGGGGTGAGATCTCGGTGCGATACCCGCGCCGGGAGGAGGCACTCGATGCGCTTTAGATCCCATGAACCGACCGAATCCACGGTTCTCGGCGGCTCGAAACGGCGATTTTCGGCCTCGAAACAAACTGATCCCTCCGAGATCGGCCGATCCGGAATCTCGCGCGGCCGCTCTCAGCGAACCCCCTGCGCGCGCGTATATAAGAGAAGGGGAGGGGGAGGGGGTGAAACATGACTGATCAGGACACAAACACGGACGACGAAAGCGACGGGGAAGAGTCGAACGAGAAGCAGCTGATCGCGTGGCTGAAAGCGACGCTCGTCGCGTACCTGGCGCGGGTTCGCGGTGCGGTCTCGCAGTCGGTCGGGGAGATCGCGCCGCAACTCCGCGGGATGTTCTCGAACGTCCACGTTCCGGCGGGCGCGGTGAAGCCGCTGCTGCTCGCGGGCGTGTTGCTCGTGGCCGCGATCGCGGTGCCGGCCGCGCCGTTCGGAAGCGGTGACGCCGGCCCCAGCGTGGAACCAGAGACCGGGAACACGACGGTCGATGTCGACGACGAGGCACAGTCGCCGACGCCCGACACGTCGGAACCGAGCGGCACGGCTGACGGGTCGGACTCGGGCGACGAGCAGCCGACGTATCGACAGGTGCTGACGAGCCGGGTCGAGGCTCCCGGTACGGCACCGGCCGCGCCGAAGCAGGTTCAGACCTCGGCCGGCAGCCAGACGATGGCCGTCAAAACGGGCGTCGTCGACGGCGAGCCGGCGATCATGCTCGAGGACGATCGCACCCACGACGGCCGCTGGGTCGCCATCGACACGTCGTGGTTCGAACAGCATCTCGGACAGGTGCCGGCTCGCGCCTACATCGACCACGAGACGAACGGGAGTTACTCGGCTCCGATCACCGTTCAGGGCGGCTCGGCAGCGTTCTACGTGGAAGGCTTCTCGAGCAACACGGTGACGTTCGACGGCGAGCTCCAGGTGAGCGCCGAGTCGGCGACCGACGGCGACACGATCACCTACGAAGCGCCGAACGGCGGTGAGAACCTCTCCGTTGAGCTGACCGGTGTCGAGAA
>NZ_FXTD01000023.1 GCF_900182635.1 Halorubrum cibi
GCGATCGTGATCGGGCTCTCGGGAGCGAGAGCGACGCTCAAGCGGACGGGCCGCGGACCGGGCTACTCGCTCGGCACGTGGGGCTTCGTCTCCGGCGTCGGCATCCTGCTCGCTCTCGCGGGACTGTACTACGAACTCGCGGTCGTCGTCGAGCACCTCGACATCCTGATGGGGATGTCGCTGCTGCCGATCGCCTACGGCGGGGGGCTGCGAATGAGCCCGCCGCTCGAACGGATCGCTTTCGAGCGGAAGGAACTCACCGAGGCGGTGAGTCTCCGGCGCGGCGAGTCCGAAGAGAAGGCCGATCCGGACGCGGTACCGGACGGTGGGAGTGAGTCGACCTCGAAGGCGACCGATCGAGTCGGACTCGACGACGACGGTTACTTCGACGAGCTGTACGAGGACCTGAAGCTGCTGCCAACCGTGAGAGCGCCGACGGGTGGTCGGCTCCTTCCGAAGAAGGGTATCCGGCCGTTCTTCGCGCGGCTGTTCTCGGACGCGGCGAAGCTCGACCTCTCCGACCTCCGGACGCGGGTCCGGGTGTCGGGGTCGGCCTCGCAGAAGGTGTACGTCGACCCGGAGGGGGAGACGGCGGTCGACCATCGACCGGCTCACCTCCGGCGGCGGATGCCAGTCTGGCACCGGCTTCCCGAGCCGGTCGACGGCGAGAGCCTCTCGCCGATCACGCGAGGCCTCTACGCGCTGCTGACGATCGGTGTGATCGCCCTACCGCTCATCGGCTGGCACGTCGGCGGGGCGGTGGCGAACGTCCCGTTCGTCGGCGCTGCCGTCGGCGTCGTGCTGCTCGCCGTGGAGAGCTACGAGGCGGTCGATGGGTCGATCAGCTTCGAGCCCGCGCCGCGCCATGACGTGACGGCTGACGCGTCGCTGACCGTGCTCCAGAGCGAGCACGCCGACGCGAAGACGCTCGAGGAGTACGAGGAGATCGCGTGGTCCGAGCGGACCTCGACGGCGCTCGAGGCGCGTGATGTCGATTCCCGCCGCGATGCGAGCATGATGCGGCGGCTCCTCGAAGAGGATCTCCGAATGGACCTCGGCGTGATGGGTCTCGACGAGAACGCCGGCACGGAAATCGACCGCGCGCCACTCGACGAGGAAGAGGGCCGAGACGATCGTGACGACACGGAGGGCGACGATGAGTGAGCCGACGACGCAGTCGCGAACGACGCGACCGGCGCTCGACGTCCTCGACCGCGACCAGGACCGGCTCCTCTACACGGGCGACACTCGGCGCGACCCGCCGATCGAACCGCTGGCGGACGGCTTCTCGACGTACTGGTCGGTGCTGACGTGGTACCAAGCGGCCGGGATCCGGACGCTCGGCCACGTCGAGGCAGTCCTCGAGCCGTCCGACATCATGCCGCTGTCGAGTATCCTCGAGTACCTGTTCGCGACTGAGAACGCGCCTGAAGGGAGATACGTTCGGATGCGGATTGTCGAGTCTCTCAGCGACGGGTGCGACCTCGCGTACAAGCAGTTCCGAGAGCGGGCGAACGAGCGCGTCGAGAACGAGGAAGGAAGCACGTGGAAGGAGGTCGACCCCGACTCGGAGCGGAACCCGCTGATGCGACCGGCGTTCCGCCGGCTCGACCGCAGCCAAGCGGGGGCGCTCATCGAGCTGTGGGACGGCTTCGAGGACCGGCAGTCGATCGGGCGCTGGGTCCGGTCGCTGGCGGCACCGACGAACGGCGAGACGCCCGAGGGCTTCCTCACCGAGATCGTGTCGTCACCGCCGCTGCTCGAGGCACTGCTCGACACGGAGTCGCGAGCGGCGAAGATGACACGGTATCGGTTCGCGGTCGGCGCACTCCTTCCGCCGTTCCTGTCGGCAGCGCGAACGCTGAACGGCGGCGAACGGACGGACAGCAGCGGGAAGACACACGGAGCGTGGAACTCATGAGCAAGTCATTCAGCAGTCGGCAGAAAGAACAGCGCGGTGAAGAGGAGGTTCTCGAGCAGCTCCGAGAGGACTTCGCGCCGTGGGAGAAGTCCCGGCAGGCGCGATACCACGCCGGCGAAAAGTCGTGGGGCCGGCTCGCTCGGTACCACAACGACGGCGAGCGGATCTACAAGGACTTCGACGACGGCTCGGGGAACAGCCTCAAGCCGTTCCACAAGAAGCTCGAGAGCCTGTCTCGGCAGGCGCGGTTGAACGGTATCGAGAACGCACACCCGGTCTACCGGTATCCGAGCGCGTACCTCGACGCGATCATCCACGTCGACGACGCGGAGCTGTGGGCGCTCGAGGAGGGCCGGCTCGACGACGCCATCATCGCCGAGCAGCCAGCGACGCGGCGGAAGGTCCTGGAGTGGCTCGCGAAGCCGGAGAACGAGCACGTCCTCGCGACGATGGGCGACGGCGGAACGGACATATGGGCGCACTCGAAGCCCGGCGGCGGGAAGACGTCGTTCGCGAACGTCATCGGCGGGATCCGGATGCCCGAGATCAACAACGAGACGCTGCTGTGGATGCTGACGCTCGACGAGCTCGAGTGTCTCCCGCTCGCGCCGTACATGACGGTTGCCGTCCCTGAAGGGATCGAGTACGAAGTCCACGCGAAGCCGCGGAACCCGACGCTTCCGACGACGGAGATCTCGCTCACGGACGTGTTCCGCGATACGATCGAGTACCGAACGCCGCGGGACCTGATGACGAAGATCGTCCCTGGTGGGCTCTACGCGGTGCTGCCGGATCCGCTGTTCCGCGGGTGCGAGAAACAGACGACGGCGACGTACACGCCGGCTCGCGAGGCGGAAGAGCCGGCGGAGGTGACGCCGCTCCGGGACGTTAATTTCGCGTTCATGGACACGAGAGCGAAGGACGACGAGTTCCTCCACTCAACGACGCTGGTCCTCGACGAGTTCTCGGACCTCGTGCCGCTGAATCCAGAGGCTGACGAGAACGACCAGAACCGGAAGGTGAAGGGCTACCCGGTCAGCCAGGGGAAGGGACGGAAGAAGAACCTCTCGACGCTGACGCTGTCGCACAGCGTCTCCCGCGTCGACGAGGGGGTTCGAGAGAAGACGCGCTGGTTCGTGACGATGCCGAAGACGCCGCCGCCAGGCTCGTCGCTGTCGGGGATCGGTAATGTCCCGATCGACAAGCACTACGTGAACCGGTTTGCCGACCGGACCGGCCGGGCGGTGATCTGGCGTGATCAGAACTACACGCCGATCGAGTGGCCGAACCCGTACCGGAGCTACCGGTTCCGCGGCGAGATCTCGGTTCGATACCCGCGCCGGGAGGAGGCTCTCGATGCGATGTAGGCCGCTCCAGTCGCCCGAATCCGGCGGCATCGGCGGCTCGAAACGCCGATTTTCGGACTCGACAGAAATTGATCCTCCCGAGATCGGACGGTACGAGACTGCTCGCGACCGCGCACAGGGCGACCCACACGCGCGCGTACCTAAGAGGAGGGGAGGGGGAGGGGGTGACCCATGACTGACAAGGACACAAACACGGACGACGAAAGCGACGGAGAAGAGTCGAACGAGACGGAGCTGCTCGCGTGGCTGAAAGCGACGCTCGTCGCGTACCTGGCGCGGGTTCGAAGCGCGGTCTCACAGTCGGTCGACGAGATCGCGCCGCAACTCCGCGGGACGCTCGAGCGCGTCCACGTGCCGGCCGGTGCGGTGAAGCCGCTGCTGCTCGCGGGCGTGCTGCTCGTCGCGGCGATCGCGGTGCCGGCCGCGCCGTTCGGAAGCGGCGACGCCGGTCCCAGTGTGGAACCCGAAACCGGGAACACGACGGTCGACGTGGCCGACGAGACGCAGTCGCCGACGGCCGACACGTCCGAACCGAGCGGCACAGCTGACGAGTCGGACACCGGCGACGAGCAGCCGACGTATCGACAGGTGCTGACGAGCCGGGTCGAGGCACCCGGTACGGCACCGGCCGCGCCGAAACAGGTTCAGGCATCGGCCGGCAGTCAGACGATGGCCGTGACAACGGGCGTCGTCGACGGCGAGCCGGCGATCATCCTCGAGGACGACCGCACCCACGACGGCCGCTGGGTGGCGATCGACACGTCGTGGTTCGAGACGCATCTCGGACAGGTGCCGGCTCGCGCCTACATCGACCACGAGACGAACGGGAGCTACTCGGCTCCGATCCGTGTTCAGGGCAGTTCCGCGGCGTTCTACGTCGAGGGCTTCTCGAGCAACACGGTGACGTTCGACGGCGAGCTCCAAGTGAGCGCCGAGTCGGCGACCGACGGCGACACGATCACCTACGAAGCGCCGAACGGCGGTGAGAACCTCTCCGTTGAGCTGACCGGTGTCGAGAA
>NZ_FXTD01000024.1 GCF_900182635.1 Halorubrum cibi
AGAGCGATACCGGTGCGTAGGCGGATAGTTGTTCATAATTGGTGTGTCGGCAGCAGTGGTTACTCTTCGGCCGCGATCACGTCGAGCTGGACGTCTGCGCCGCCCGGGAGCGAGCAGACGCCGACGACGGTCCGCGGGGGAAGTTCGACGTCGTCGAACCGGGACTCGTACACGTGGTCGATCGCCTCCGCGGCGCTCGGATCCGTGAGCTGAATTTCAAGCTTCATCACGTCGCCGAACGTCGCGTTTCGGTTGTCGGCGAGTGCGGCTTCGAGGTTGTCGAGCGCGGTCGAGAACTGCTCTTCGATTGAGTGCTCACTTAATATTTCTCCGTCGATCTCAGGGAGTATCCCCTCGAAAAAACGTAGGTCGGACGAGCCCGTTCGCTTTCCGAACGCACCGATGTTGTCCGTCCCTTCGCGCTGGCGCTTGCTCTCCTTACTTAGTGTGGGATCGATATCCATCTCGGTACGCTGCTCCGATTCCGGTTCGACCTCGGTTGTCTGCTGCCCCATAATAGATGAACAGTTGTTCATATATTAAAACTCTTTGGAGCAAGTCGGAAACTGTGATCGGAGTCCGGCTTCGGGGTGCGGAGCGGGGGGTCCAGACTCGTGGTGCCCCGACGACATCACAGCAGACGGTACAGTCCGGCCGCGAGAAGCGCCCCGAGGAGCGGTCCCACGATGGGCACCCAGGAGTATGCCCAGTCCGACGGTCCCTTGTGCGAAAACGGGAGAATTGCGTGGGCGATGCGCGGTCCGAGGTCGCGTGCGGGATTGATCGCGTATCCGGTGGGGCCACCTAACGAGAGTCCGATACCGAGCACGACAAGCGCGATCGGAAGCGCCGACAGTGCCCCTAGACCGAAGCCCACCGCTTGGCCGTCGATGGTAATCGACTGAAGCACCTCACCCGACTGAGCGTCGAAGAATCCGGCAGAATTCAGGTAGAGGACGCCGAATACCAAGACGAAGGTGCCGATGATTTCGGTCAGCAGATTAGCCGAATAGTTTCGGATCTCAGGGCTGGTCGAGAAGATCGCCAGCTTCACCTCCTCGTCTTCGGTCGCGGCGAAGTGGTCTTTGTACGCCAGCCACACCACTACGCCGCCCAGGAATCCGCCGACCGTCTGTGCGGCGACGTACGCCGGAACCTGCGCCCAATCGAACAGCCCGGCGGCAGCGAGGCCGACCGTCACGGCGGGATTGATGTGACCGCCGCTGACCTGACTGACGGTGAACACGCCCATGAACACTCCGATGGCCCATCCCCACGTGATGACGATCCAGCCGCCGCCGTTCCCTTTCGTCTCGTTGAGCACGACGTTGGCGACGACGCCCCCGCCGAATATGATGAGGATCGCTGTTCCGATGACCTCGGCAATGTATGGATGCATTCTGCTACTCCAATAGATTTATATCTATTCATCTATTAAAGTGAATTGGATCCCTTACACCGAAGATTTTTATTTAATGTGGAATATACGGTCGATAAAGACCAATTAGACAAGTGTATTTTCCACAATATACAGTTTGGACACCAATACGTATGAATAATAACTAAATCAAATGTGCTACAGTAAAGGAGTTTGGTAGCATTTTCTGTGGCTCATTTCGAGATGGATAACGTCGAGAGAGGACTCACAGTAACTCAAACTTTCACGCAACCAGATTCATCCACCCCGTCTCGGTTCCGCTCAACGGTGATTCCATTGCTAGAGTTAACCTCTGTCTGACCTGCTAGAGAACGTACAATTACTGATTTATCGCGTCCGATCAAGTGCCTCCACGAGCGCCTCCGCCCGTTCCGTGGTCGAATAACTGCGCGAGCGTCCATCTTTTTGCTTTTTTACGAGTCCGGCATCACACAGAAGCGTCAACGCGTGACTGACAGCGCTGTCGCTTATGGACACGTAGGGCGTGATCTCGTCGAACCTGACCGCGCCATCCGCGTCGACCAACAGGCGGACGAGTCGATATCGCGTCTCATATCCGAACGCCGACAGCGCTTTCACGTCGGCGGTCGTCGTCGCGTCGTCGATCAGTGCGTCGAGATCCGTGCCAGGAAGCGGGTCTGAAGAGGAGTCGGGCATAACTGACGTATTCGCTGCGACCGGAATAATTGTTCTGTCGGGCTTCAAAACGGCAAATACGAGCGAAATGCTTCTATTATCGAACTACACGGACAGCTACGGTTACTCTTCGGCGGCAATCACGTCGAGCTGGACGTCCGCACCGCCAGGCAACGAGCATACACCGACGACGCTGCGCGGTGGGAACGCCACGTCATCGAATCGCGACTCGTACGCGCTGTCCACGGCCGCCGCCGCACCTGCGTCTGCGAGCTGAATCTCGACCTTCATGATATCCGAGAGCGACGCGTTACGGTTTTCTAACATGAGTTCGAGCCGATCCAAGCACATCTCTATCTGCTCGTCTATTGGCTCCGATCCTCTTATCGTCCCGTTGATCTCCGGGAGAATACCTTGGAAGAAGATCAGATCCGACTCACCGGTTCGCATGCCGAATGCGCCGACGTTGTCGATACTGTCGCGCTGACGTTTGCTCTCCTCGCTCAGCGACTCGTTAATCGATATTTTGTTTTCACGGTCCGTCCGATCGTCTTGAGCCGCTATCTGCTGCGACATACAATTTAGTATTCCCTCATATGTTAAAGGTCCTTTCGGTTCTACTGTGTTGAGATCGAGGTAATCTACTCGGTACTAATATAATCTGTAATAGATTAATACCGGTAAAGCACAGTATGATGCTTGAATAATCCGGTTTTCCACACTATCTTGTGTGTATATAGTTCGGTGGAAGAACTGCGTCAAACAAACACATCTGAATATAGATCCGAGTCGAGTGCTCTCTCGAGTCAGCTGAACACCTGACCAAATGAGTTAAGTCAAATCGGATTATATCGATATGTATGTCGATACTCGACCGACTGCTCGGTGGCGAGTCAAACGACGATGAGAGCTGCTGTGACATGCAAATCGAGGAGGTGGACTCGGACGAAAACGAGGCGGACGCGCCGGACGAGCGCGCCGACCGTACGGAGGACTGATTCATAATGTCGCAGGAACAGAACGCGGCGGCTCAAGCGGGCTCCGAATCCGCGAGCGGAACGCTCCGACGGATGGAGGAAGGCGTCTGCTGTGACGGGCCGTTCCCGGAGACTCGACGGGCGGACGACGCGGTCGTCGAGGCGGAGCTGTCGGCGTTCAAGGCGCTGGCCAACGAGAAGCGACTCGCGGTCGTTCACGCGCTTCGAGAAGGCGAGCTCTGCGCCTGCGAGTTGGAGACCGTACTCGACGCGCCCCAGTCGACGGTCGCGTCACACCTCAGGAAGCTCCGCGACGCCGGCATCGTCGCCACGCGCAAGGAGGGAAAGTGGACGTACTACCGGATCGCGGACACAGCGAGCCTCCAGCTGCTCGATCTGGCCGCGGCGTTAGGTGAGGACCGATGATCCCGCCGGGGACCGAAGCGGCGCTGCTCGACTCGTGGGACTAC
>NZ_FXTD01000025.1 GCF_900182635.1 Halorubrum cibi
ATCTCGTCTAAACAGCCGCCGAGGCGGGCGTTTTCGGGCATAGATCACTTTGAAAACGCACCGCCTCACCTTTCAATCCTTATCTGAACACCGCCGTCATAGTGATAGCTATGTAATAGAGACCGATATAATAAATATCCTTCAACGATGGAATCGACATAATGTATACGATCCTATCGACGTATCCACCTCACGCTAGCGGTAATGTCGGCGATAAACTACTAGAGGAGCAAGTTCAAAATCTAATACAAAAAGAAACAGGCGTTGATGAGTTCAATATACTTCATCGGGAACAAGATCTCTCATCTCAAGTAGACAAAATAAACGAATCAGATGCCATTATTCTCCCAGCTTTCGCAATCCGGGAGCCGATTCATCCAAACACATACTCCCTGACAGAGGATTTGGATTCGATAGAAGTTCCAATAATACCACTCGCAGCAAATTGGTCACACTATCCAGGAGATAAAATCGACAATGAATCACTCGAATACAAGCCAGAAACAGTCTCATTCATTAGTCGTTTAGATAATCAACCTGCGCTCGATCGACTCACGACTCGAGATATATTCACAAAACGAATCTTGGAACGACACGGTTTCAACGACGTGACGTTAGTTGGTGATCTCGGGTGGTATCATGATGACTATATGGGAGAGCCGATGCGTACTCCGGACTCCATCGATCACATCGTGATGACGACTCCTCATAACGCTCATTATCTCAGACAGGCGGAAGCGTTGATGGATATGCTCATTTCTGAATTCCCAGATGCTAAAATAACCTGCTCGTTCCACAGTTCGCTATCGGCCTCAGACAAGGAAATACGGGCACGAGCCGAAGAGCGTGGATTCGATATCGTACTGGCAAGCCATAACACGGATAACATCGAGTTCTATGACGACTGTGACCTTCACGTTGGATATCGGCTCCATGGCCACATCAGCTTCCTTCGACGCCGCCTACCGTCGGTCTTGATAGGAGAGGACGGTCGTGGAAATGGATTTAATGCGACGCTCGGTGTCGGTAATTTCCAGGCAACAAAGCGTCGACTCAGTTATCGATCCGGCTCGCTGGTTAATCGTTTTGCTAGTACGCTACCAGGTGCGGGAATCCGGCAAATCCTCGAGACGACTCGATATACGAATTCGTTCAAAAGGATCATCGCACCTGCGGATATGAGCGTCCCAAATCGGATCCAGAAGTTCCTCCACGAACAGATAGAGAATGATTTCTCAGATTATGACGCTGTTCCCGAACTTTTCGATAGCACTTATAAAAATTCAATGAAACCATTCCTGAAAACACTTCCCCGTTGATTGTAGAGCTAACATCGATTACGGGAACATCATTCTTATTGTTTTATACTTAAAGCGGCAGTTTGGAATCTCATCATATACTTATGTCTATTTAATTACTCAATAAAATTAGAATTCGTTATGAGAGAGATCAGTTACTGGGTGTGTATGAGGTATTCACCAATACACGAGTATGCCCCTTCTCTTGGGGAGTACCGCGATGGTATCCCGCTTGATTGGCGACGATCAACGTTCCTTTGGGAGCAGTACAGTAGATCGCCTCATCTTCGTCGTAGAAGACCGCATCGGTCGAGGGATCACCCTTCACATTATTTACCAGAGATGTTGATTTTTGCTTCACAGTAGACGTCTTGTGTGTTCCCGGAATGTACGAAAATGGACCGTAGCTTTTGTCCGAAACGTCGGTCAGGTAGACGAATGCCTTGAACTGCCCACTGTACGTATCGGCGTGGAAATCACGTGTATCGGTTACTTCCCTATTATAATAGACATTGATGTTATCCGGTGAGAACGGTTCGGAGGATGCCTCATTAATGAGTTTATTGATCCCTGAATCGGTCTTGATATCATCAACTGCTTGGATATCGAGATCAATATTAAAAATGTCCAACATACCATCGTCGTTTTCACCAGATCGTTCGTTGACAACGACTTCGTCACGGCCTGCGAGCTCACTGTAACCAACACTTCCTGTTTCCCAAGCAACTGAGTCACGCTCGAGTAATTCGTCGATCTCGTTTTTCAGAGCGTCACACTTCTCAGCCGACAGATAGTCGTCAATGATCACGATTCCCTGCTCTTCGAGTTCGTTGATCTGGCTCTGGGAAGGCGTGAATGCCATGTAGCACGGATCAGATGGTAAATAAATAAACGCTTCGACTATTCCAAAACCAACATATTGCCTCCGTTAGACAGGATTATTATCGGAGATACTTATACACACGCTGAATGATTCTAGATTTTCTATAAATCTTCTGCGCAGGATCATAGAGACCACTTGACTTTAGAAATGATACCATTCGCGGGGTCTGCTCTGACGCAGGTGTTGGGAGTTTAATAGAAGAAGGATCTATCTCAGTCCCGCGGGCACTTCGATCGAACAACTCCTCGGCAATGTCTTCTTCAGGATCCTCTGTCGTGATTACCTGCTCAACTTCATCCATACTACGTAATTGTTCTAAAAATGCTCCAAACGAACACTGGAATGCGTTCTTGTTCGGTGTATTCATTCCATGATGGCGAGCAATTCTAATGTCAAGATTATCGAAAAAGAATTTCTCATCACAGAACGATTCGTCAAGTTCTTCGAATACAGCTTCAAGATCAGATTTTAAATTCTCTGTTGAGTGTGTTATTGAGAATAATTCACTCACAGCACTTAGATCCGGTGTGTCTTTCCGACAGGCTTCAACAGCACTCTCGATTTTCTCAGGAATATCATTATAGCTCTCTGCCTCATAATAGTACGGTGGGTTTCTAATTCCTTTCTCATCTAGATCTGGATGGTACATATTCAACCCGACAACAGGCATTTCCGACGCCCACGCATAGCCAATATTCCGAGCTCGCCCACACTCGGCGTCCGAAGGATGGACGTACACTCTTGAACTTTTATAGAATTCGGATAATGTCTCACGGTCAAATGGAAACGGTAGATCGTGATATAGTGGTAAATAAGTAAATCGATTACGTTCCTCTTTAGTGAACATATTGAGATACATTTGTGTAGGATTGGGTGGGACCCGCTCATTCGTTTTTTCAGGAACAGTAACAACCAAAAGGACACGATAGTTACGACCTTGAGCGAACTGCTCTGTTGAAGAGCGACCTTATCAGCCGATACCACGGGTTTAGAAGGGTGAAGCCGAGGAAATCGAACCAGACATGGAAATCGACATCCT
>NZ_FXTD01000026.1 GCF_900182635.1 Halorubrum cibi
GTGAGCGCCGAGTCGGCGACCGACGGCGACACGATCACCTACGAAGCGCCGAACGGCGGTGAGAACCTCTCCGTTGAGCTGACCGGTGTCGAGAACACGAAGTCGATGTCGACCTCGTCGACCGTTTCGGGTAGTGAGTCGCTCACCGCGACCGTCGGCGGGACGACCGCGCCGCGAAACGAGGAAGTGACGCTGACTGGCGTCGAAACGACTTCCTCGGGGTCGGCATCGCTGGGGACGCTTTCGGACGGCTCGACCGAGAGTGTCGATGTCGGCGGCAACCAACCGGCTATCGACGAGGGTGTGACGCTCACAGGCGTAGAGACGATCACGTCGGACTCCGCGTCGCTCGGGACGCTCTCGGACGGCGAGAGTACGAGCGTCTCCGTCGACGGTAACATCGACGCCCGCTCGGAGTCGGTCACGATCACGGGGACGGAGACGACCTCATCTGATTCGGCGAGCGGATCGCTGTCAGACGGTGGATCGACGAGCGTCTCGGTTGGAGGAAACCAGGATCCGACTGGCGAGTCGGTTACACTCTCAGCGACAGTCGATGAGACCTCGGCGAGTGAATCTGGATCCGCAAGCGGTTCAGAAACGATCTCGCTCTCTCACGGGACACTTTCGTCGACTAGTGGCTCGATTTCTCTCACCGACCAGCCACCAGATTCGACCCCAGTTTTCCAGGCTGGGTCTGATTTCTCCAGCATAGATCTTGGTGGTGGTGAATCTGTGACGAGGACGTTCGACACGAGTAACATCGATACAGTTGGTGAAATTGTTATTTATGGCAATTTCGAGACGACTGACCTCACGATCGAGATAGACGGTCAAAAGTTGGGGACGTACTCACGAGACACACAATCATCAGCCGAGGACGAGACGTTTACCGGAACTCCGATACCGGTCGGATCGACCGCAGATATGACCCTGAGCACGGATTCTTCTGCGACGATCTATATTGTGGAAGGTTTCGGAGCAGATATTCAATTTACCGAAGGAGAGACGTCTTCTGTGGAGATATCCCATCCTGGCGGAACTGACACGATCGGACCCGATGGGTCGACACCAATCGATGTGTCGTCGAATCCAGGCTCGATCGAGATTAGCCCGAATTATGGCTCAGTGGATTACTCCGTCTCATACACTCAACGCGACGGAATACGAGATATCACTGTCGACGCGGGCTCGTCGACAATCACTCACTCGGGACCGCTCGACGGATCGATCTCCGAATCGATTGATCTCTCAACGGGCTCCGAGACGATCTCGGCGAGCTACTCTGGCTCGTCAAGCGGACTCAACTACAACGCCGAGTGGACGGAGGTCACAGCGACTGAAGATCCATCCGTGACGGTCGGCGGGGAGACGATCTCCTACTCGGGGATCCTCACCGACGGAGAGACGACAACACTCTCCGGTGGCGATCTCTCGCCCGGATCGAACTCGGTAAGCGTCTCGACGAACGCCGGTTCCACAGTCACCGCCGACGCCTCGTGGACGGCCGTCACCGCGACCGAGGATCCCTCTGTCACGCTCGGCGGAGAGACGGTCTCTCATTCAGGAATCCTCTCACAGGGAGAATCAACCACCCTCTCAGGAGGGGATCTTTCGCCAGGATCGAACTCGGTGAGCGTCTCGACGAACGGTGGCTCTCAAGTCACTGCTGACGCCTCGTGGACTGCCGTCACCGCGACCGAGGACCCATCCGTGACGGTCGACGGCTCCACGATCTCGTACTCCGGTGTGCTCGGTGATGGCGAGACGTACTCCGAGTCGGTCGACCTCTCGACCGGGTCGCAGTCTCTCGATGTCTCCACGAGCGGCGCGGTCGACACCGCGGTCTCGTGGATCGAGGTGACCGAGACGATCGACCCGACCGTCTCGCTCAACGGCAACGCGATGTCGCACGACGGTGTCGTCGCCGAAGGCGAGACGGTGACGCTGAACGGCGAGTCCGCGTGGATCGAAGAGGGAACGAACACGGTCGACATCGCGCTCAACGACAGTTCGCTGATCGCGGGGTCGCCGATCCCGAAAGTCGACGTGAGCCTCTCACACGACATCCGCGAGAGC
>NZ_FXTD01000027.1 GCF_900182635.1 Halorubrum cibi
TCGAGGATATCGATTTCCATGGCAGGTTCGATTTCCTCGGCTTCACCCTTCTAAACCGGTGATATCCGCTGATAAGATCGCTCTTCAACAGAGCAGACTCATGGCGAACAGACTAGATACTAACGTCAGAAACGAGATTTGAAATTCGAACTGTTCCTCGCCCGTCAACGATTTTTTGGCCAAGATCTCGTCGTCGCGTTCGGAGAGTTTTGTTCGTTAGATATTGGTCGATACCACGTCGGAACGCCGTTTTCCCGGATCCGCGATCAAGGACGCTTGCTGCGTTCCAATCGTGAAGCGAATTCGCGATCAACTCTTGATTATCGATGACTGGTATAGAGATGATCGGCGTTCCGAGCGCAAGCAGTTCGTAGGTGGTCGTGCTGGCAGTAGTCACGGCAAAATCCGCTCGGAACATCCGCTCCGGAAGATCGTCAGGATCACGAAGGACACAGACATCCGCACTCACGTCGGCGGCCGCTTCTCCGATCTCCATCTCCTGTTCGGCCGAAAATCCCGGTCCGACGATAGCATCCACACAGAGATTGAACCCGTCGAAAGCCCGGATCACCGTCGGAGTCAGTTCCGCGATATCGCTGCCGCCCATCGTGACGATCGCACGGGTTGGCGGATCGCGCCACGGCGGATCCATCGAGGCGTACTCCGTGATCTCAGGTCGGAGGAGGAGGAACTCCGGACCGAGACACCACTCCGGTTCCGAACCGATCACGTCGTACTCCAGATCGGGTGCGTAGAGGTTTCCATTCACGAGCACGTCGGCGGCGATCCGATGGCGAGTGTCGTCAGCGATGACGACGAGTGGTGAAACCTCTCTGAGCCGTTTCTGGTACGTCCCGTCCGCGAGGTACGAGTCCGCGACCGTGACGTCCGCGTGATCGCGGATGAACTCTCGGACTGGATCGGGATCCTCCTGAGAAGGGATGGTCACCGTATCGATACCGGCTGGGCAGACTTCGCGGACCTGTTCCGGTGTCACCGTCGCGTACATGACTTGGTGGCCACGATCGAGGAATTTGCCGGCGAGCGCGCCGGTTCTGACGAGGTGACCGTAGCCGATCTCTGGACCGCCGTCGGCACGCACGACGACGTACATCAGTGGGATTTCTGCTCGATGTTCGTGTTCAGTTCCATGAGATCGTTCTCGTCGACGTAGCGGATCGCTTCTCTGATCGGGAGGATATCATCGAATGGAACGTTCTCGTAGATCGTCCGCAGTACTTCGTAATCGTCGGCTTCGTCGAGGGTCAAACGAAGGTCACCACGATTCTGGAACTGCGGATCGTCAAAGACGTCCTTGGAAGTGATGCTTTCAGTGGAGAACACGTTTTCCTGTTCTCGATAGTACGGGGTTACGTGCTCGCGATGATGTGGTTCGGTCGCCACCTCGTGTACGTGCTCGAAACTTTCGAACGTGAACGCCTCAACGTCGAGACCTCGAGGGAAAGCACGTTCGAAGACGTTGGTCGCGTACTGTACGTCGCCGTCAAGGATTTCTTGGACAACTACGTCGATCGTCTCCGAATCAATAAGCGGACAGTCCCCGGTAATGCGAACGATAACGTCTGCGTCGGCGGAGCGGGCTGTATCATACATCCGTCCGAGAACGTCCGATTCGCTACCACGAAACACGTCCGCTCCAAATCGAGCCGCGTACCTCGCAACGATGTCGTCTGCCGTCCGTTGCGAGGTTGCGACCATCGTCTTCGTCACGTGTTCAGTCGACTTTACACGTCGGATCGTGTGTGAGAGGGCATGCTCCGCAGCCAATGGAAGCATGACTTTCCCAGGAAGGCGGGTTGAACCCATCCGAGCTTGAATGATCGCGACGACTTGTTGATTCATTAGATCAAAATTCCATCCAGTGGCGTGAATGTTTTACGATAGTGATCTATCATAACTTAATATCAAAAATGTGCGTGTCATAGTCGTAGTGTTCAGATAAGCTGATTCCATGCGAAAGCGAACGATCTGAGCCACTCATCAGCAGTTTCTGCGTCGGCGTTGCTGAAACAGTTTGAGAA
>NZ_FXTD01000028.1 GCF_900182635.1 Halorubrum cibi
TTCGGGACCGGCGTGACCGTCGCGTACGTGACGACGGCGCTGCTCGCGGCGATCGTCGCGGGACTCATCATCGGGACGTTCGAACTCGACGGGTATATCAAGGACGTCCGGATCACCGCGGGCGGTCGTGAAATCGCGACCGACGGCGGAGCGACTCCCTCGGACACGTCGGGGGCAGCCGACGCTGGCGGATGTAGCGAGTGCGGGACGACGGCGACGAACAGAACCCACAAGGAACGCGTGACTGCCGCGGGGGAGGGCGCGCTCTCCTTCTTCCGCGACACACTCCCGTACATCGCGGTCGGGATCGCGATCGGCGCGCTGATCCACGGCGCCGTACCGGCGGAGCTCCTCCAGCGGATCGCCGGGCCGGGGAACCCGCTCGCGACCCCGATCGCCGCACTCGCCGGTGCGCCGATCTACGTGAGCATCAGCGGAATGCTGCCGATCGCGCACTCGCTCACTGAGGCGGGGATCCCGATCGGAACGGTGATTGCGTTCGTCATCGGCGGGGCGGGGATCAGCATCCCGAACCTGATCCTCCTGAACAAGCTGTTCGAACGCCGGCTGCTCGCGATCTACGCGACGACGGTCGTGACGATCGGGATCACCGTCGGTGTGCTGTTCAACACCGTCTTCGCCGGGCTACTCTGAGCCGGGAACCTTCTTACAGCGACCGCGACCCGTCGAGAGCGACGAGGACCGCGTTCGCACGCGGCGTGGCGCGATACATCCGCCACTTCCCTTCCTTCCGGCGCGTGACGAGGCCAGCATCAGTGAGCTGCGAGAGGGCGTGGCTGATTGCGCTGTCGCTCACGTCCAAGAGCGGCGAGAGCTCACACACGCATAGCTCCTCGTCATCAGCCGCGTGAAGCATCCGAACGATCTTGTATCGGGTCTCGTTGCCGAGCGCCGACAGTAGCTCGATATCGGTCTCCAGGTCCGACCCGCCGACGCTCTCGTTCAGTTCTTCTAGCTCCGCTAACCGGTCGGCGAGATCTTCATCTGTACAGGAGCCACATTCGTCGGCGACGTACCGCTGTAAACGCTCGGTAGATGACATACAAACAATTGAACCAAGCTGGGATTAAACGTTGCGGAGCGCCGTCTCAACTGATAGCTGGACAGCGAAAACAATATAGTAATCTCTCAAATATTGTCTCGTGTGAAAGAGACGAGACTTGTGGCAGGTGTCTGGCGGTCGACAACGACCATCTCGGCAGGCTCGAGCAACGATACGACCGAATGCGCCGCTACAGGGTGTTCGCCGTGACCGGTTCCTACAAACGGGTCAATTACACCGACATCGAGACCACCTCGGGCGCGATGCGGCCGCTTACTGACTCGCTCGATAGCGAGCAGGTCGGCGTGTCAATCGCGCGCTGTGAACCCGGATGGCGGAATAAGTCGCATGACCACGCCGCGGAGGATCACGAGGAGATATACGTCCTCTTAGAGGGTGAAGCTACCGTCGTTATCGACGACGAATCCGTCGAACTCGAAGCCGGCGACGCGGTTTGGATTCCGCCGACTGCGGCGCGGCAGATCCAGAACGGTGATGTCGAAAGTGCGCTCGTCCTCGTGAGTGCCCCGGCGTCGAAGTGTCGAACCACGACGTGTGTCGACGACCCAGGATCGTGGGCCACCAACGGATTTATCGGGTGATCGGGGGGTCTCGGCCGTTCAAGATGAAATGACTGTGCGACCGATGTGGAGATATCCGACCGAAGAGCTTATAATTGTATGAGAGTTTGTTCAAATGAATCGGCCACAGAGAGGACAAACAAACGTGTCCTGCTGTGAACGATACGTCAGACGTACGACCGCGATCCGACTCAATCATGACCGAACTTACCCTGTACGAAGAAGCGATGTGTTGCTCCACCGGCGTCTGCGGTCCCGACCCCGACGACGAACTCGTTGAGGTCAGCGCGGCGCTTGACCAGCT
>NZ_FXTD01000029.1 GCF_900182635.1 Halorubrum cibi
TTCGGGACCGGCGTGACCGTCGCGTACGTGACGACGGCGCTGCTCGCGGCGATCGTCGCGGGACTCATCATCGGGACGTTCGAACTCGACGGGTACATCAAGGACGTCCGGATCACTGCGGGCGGTCGCGAGATCGCGACCGACGGCGGAGCGACTCTCTCGGACGCGTCGGGGGCGGCCGACGCTGGCGGGTGTAGCGAGTGCGGGACAACGGCGACGAACAGAACCCACAAGGAACGCGTGACCGCCGCGGGTGAGGGCGCGCTCTCCTTCTTCCGCGACACACTCCCGTACATTGCCGTCGGGATCGCGATTGGCGCGCTGATCCACGGCGCCGTACCGGCAGAGTTTCTCCAACAGATCGCCGGGCCGGGGAACCCGCTCGCGACGCCGATCGCCGCGCTCGCCGGTGCGCCGATCTACGTGAGCATCAGCGGAATGCTGCCGATCGCGCACTCGCTCACTGAGGCGGGGATCCCGATCGGAACGGTGATCGCGTTCGTCATCGGCGGCGCGGGGATCAGCATCCCGAACCTGATCCTCCTGAACAAGCTGTTCGAGCGTCGACTACTCGCGATCTACGCGACGACGGTGGTGACGATCGGGATCACTGTCGGCGTGCTGTTCAACACCATCTTCGCCGGCCTCCTCTGAGCCGGGACCCTTCTTACAGCGACCGCGACCCGTCGAGCGCAACGAGGACCGCGTTTGCGCGCGGCGTGGCGCGATACATCCGCCACTTGCCTTCCTTTCGGCGCGTGACGAGGCCGGCGTCGGTGAGCTTCGAGAGGGCGTGGCTGATCGCGCTGTCGCTCACGTCCAGCAGCGGCGAGAGTTCGCAGACGCACAGCTCATCGTCGTCAGCCGCGTGAAGCATCCGGACGATCTTGTATCGCGTCTCGTTGCCGAGCGCCGACAGCAGCTCAATATCGGTCTCCAGGTCGGACCCGCCGACACTCTCGTTCAGTTCTTCTAGCTCCGCTAACCGGTCGGCGAGGTCTTCATCCGTACAGGAGCCACATTCGTCGGCGACGTACCGCTGTAAACGCTCGGTCGATGACATACACACAATTGAACCAATGTGAGATTAAGCGTTATGGACCGACACGTATCTGTTGTCTGGGTATGCTATGCGATTCATGATGCCTTCAAATAGGACACGTTTGATCGTACCTCGCTGACGTACACAGAGAGTAGATATCGACAGTATAACCGTTCTAGACGATATAAAAACGTAGTTTCGCATATTCTTGATGAGTGGCCCTATCGAAGGGTTTATAATTATATGAGAGTTTGTTCAAGCGTATTGGTCGCACGAGGACTCGGTAATACCCTTCGTCGCGAACGATAGCTCAGACGATCGACGACGATCCGACTCAATCATGACCGAACTCACCCTGTACGAAGAAGCGATGTGTTGCTCCACCGGCGTCTGCGGTCCCGACCCCGACGACGAACTCGTCGAGGTCAGCGCGGCGCTTGACCAGCT
>NZ_FXTD01000030.1 GCF_900182635.1 Halorubrum cibi
AACTGCTGGAGCACCAGGAACATCCCGACCGGGACGCTCCCCGCCGAGATGATCAGCCGCTCGGTCGCCGTGAACGCTCCCGACGTGAGCAGCCACACCCCGCCGCCGAGCGTCAGCGCCGCGAGCACGATCTCGTTGTCGAAGACACGCTCGAGGAGCCCGCCCGCTCGCGACGCCACGCCGATCGCCGCGTCCGCGGCCGCGTCGCTCCGCGTGCCCTCGTCGAAGAGCCCCGTCCGCCGCGAGATCACGGCGAGACCGAAGATCCCCGCGAGGCCGAAGATGAACACGTTCGTTCCCGGCAGCAGCCCACGGAGGCCGCTGAAGCCGTTGAACGGCGACGAACTCGTCACCATCGGCCCGCCGCCCCCGCCGCCGACGAACCCGGAACTCCCGCCGCCGCCGGAGCCGCCCGCAGTACCGTCGTCTTCACGGAACTGGATGACGCGGGTTCCCTCGGTGTCCTCGGTCGAGAGCGTGAGCGAGTCCGACGCCATCCCCTGGTCGAGGACGATCTCGTCGGTCTCGTCCCACAGGACGTACGGTTGTCCGTCCGTGGCGTTCAGGTGCGTCACGTCGTAGTCGTCTCCCGTCCGCTGACCCGGACTGACGCGGTAGACCGGCTCGGTCTCGGAGAGCCGGCCGTCCGGGACGTCCACGTCGATCGCGCCGGTGCCGACGTCGAACGCGAGCGGGAGCGTCCGGATCGTCGTCTCGCCGTTGTCCGGCGCGTTCGGGATACGCATCTCGTTCACCCCGCGTCCCGTGAATTGGGTCGCTTCCGAACTGTCCCACGACGTGTTCGCGAGGTAGTGGAGCTGCCCGCCCTGTGCCGTCTCCCCGACTCGGAGGTAGACATCGTCGGCCGGGTTCGAGAGCCGGATCCGCGAGTTCAGGTCCTCGCCCTGGTCGGTCGGCTCGAGGACGGTCATCTCCGCGCCGTCGACCTGAACCTTCGAGCCGTTCGCGGTGACCGTGGTAGTCCATCCGCCCTCGACGTCGCCGAGGTCGACGACGACCGAGCCGTTCCGCAGCTCGTAGTCGGGCGTCGGTCGCGGGCTCGGCGTCGTCCCGCTTTCGTCAGTGTACCCGACGGAGACATCTCGGACCGCGATCACGCTGTCGGACGCCCACGGAATAGTGAGCGTCGCGTTCGACGTGTTCTCCGTCCACGACTTCGACACCGAGTACCGCTCGGAGAACGCTTCCGCCGAGTACGAGACGGTGCGGCTCTCGCGGATGTCGTGTGAGAGGCTCACGTCGACTTTCGGGATCGGCGACCCCGCGATCAGCGAACTGTCGTTGAGCGCGATGTCGACCGTGT
>NZ_FXTD01000031.1 GCF_900182635.1 Halorubrum cibi
AACTGCTGGAGCACCAGGAACATCCCGACCGGGACGCTCCCCGCCGAGATGATCAGCCGCTCGGTCGCCGTGAACGCTCCCGACGTGAGCAGCCAGACACCGCCGCCGAGCGTCAGCGCCGCGAGCACGATCTCGTTGTCGAAGACGCGCTCGAGGAGCCCGCCCGCTCGCGCCGCCACGTCGGTAGCCGCGTCCGCGGCCGCGTCGCTCCGCGTCCCCTCGTCGAAGAGCCCCGTCCGCCGCGAGATCACGGCGAGTCCGAAGACTCCGGCGAGTCCGAACAGGAACACGTCCGTTCCCGGCAGCAGCCCACGGAGCCCGCTGAAGCCGTTGAACGGCGACGAGCTCGTCACCATCGGCCCGCCGCCACCGCCGCCGGCGAGGCCCGAGCTACCGCCGCCACCCGAGCCGCCCGCGGTGCCGTCGTCCTCGCGGAACTGGATGACGCGCGTTCCCTCCGTGTCCTCGGTCGACAGCGTGAGCGAGTCCGACGCCATCCCCTGGTCGAGAACGATCTCGTCGCTCTCGTCGTAGAGGACGTACGGCTGCTGGGTAGTGTTCAGGTGCGTCACGTCGTAGTCGTCGCCGGTCCGCTCGCCCGGACTCACGCGGTAGACCGGCTCCGTCTCTGAGAGCCGGCCGTCCGGAACGTCCACGTCGATCGCTCCCGTGCCGATGTCGAACGCGAGCGGGAGCGTCCGGATCGTCGTCTCGCCGTTGTCCGGCGCGTTCGGGATCCGCATCTCGTTCACGCCCCGGCCCGTGAATCGGGTCGCTTCGGCACTGTCCCACGACGTGTTCGCGAGATAGTGAAGTTGCCCGCCCTGTGCCGTCTCCCCGACTCGCAGGTAGACATCGTCGGACGGGTTCGAGAGCCGGATCCGCGAGTTCAGGTCCTCGCCCTGGTCGGTCGGCTCGAGGACGGTCATTTCCGCACCCTCGACCTGAACTTTTGAGCCGTTCGCGGTGACCGTGGTAGTCCATCCGCCTTCGACGTCGCCGAGGTCGACGACGACCGAGCCGTTCCGCAGCTCGTAGTCGGGCGTCGGTCGCGGGCTCGGCGTCGTCCCGCTCTCGTCCGTGTACTCGACGGAGACGTCCCGGACCGCGATCACGCTGTCGGACGCCCACGGGATGGTGAGCGTCGCGTTCGACGTGTTCTCCGTCCACGACTTCGACACCGAGTACCGCTCGGAGAAGGCCTCGGCGGAGTACGAGACGGTTCTGCTCTCGCGGATGTCGTGTGAGAGGCTCACGTCGACTTTCGGGATCGGCGACCCCGCGATCAGCGAACTGTCGTTGAGCGCGATGTCGACCGTGT
>NZ_FXTD01000032.1 GCF_900182635.1 Halorubrum cibi
CCCATGCCGAAGCTGACGAAGAACATCACAACGAAATAGATCGTCAGCGGCACCGCGATGAGTAGGACGTCACTTGGCTGCGCGACGATGCGCTCACCCTGCATCGCGAACATCACGATCACTGTAAAGAGCAGCGCGAGCAGCGTGAGCGGGCTGATCGTGGGTTCAAACGTCTCTTCGTACCATTCAACACCTTTCGCCCGCGTGCCGACGAATCGGGAGAGAATGCCGGCGGCGAAGGGGATCCCGAGGAAGATCGCGATCGCCTCGAAAACCTGTATCGGTGTAATATTGAATGCGGAAATTCCGGCAACGAGCGATTCCATGCCCAGAATCGGGGGGAGAAATAGAGCGAAGAACCAGATGTACACGCCGTACGTAACGATCTGGAAGACGCTATTGAACGCGACGAGCCCCGCGGCGTACTCGTTCGAACCCTCGGCGAACTCGTTCCAGACCAGTACCATCGCGATACAGCGGGCCATCCCGATGAACACCAGCCCGAGGAAGAACTCAGGTCGGGCAGGCAGTCCAGGAACGAGACCGCTGAAGAAGATGACCGCCAACCCGAACATTAGCGTGGGACCGATGAGCCAGTTCTGGACGAGGCTCAGCCCGAGTACCTTCACGTTCTTGAAGACAGCGGGGAGTTGCCCGTAGTTGACCTTCGCGAGTGGTGGATACATCATTAACACGAGGCCGATCTCCACGAGATGGAGGTCCTGAATCGGACCGGTCACCGACGGCGCAACGTAGCCGAGGCTGATCCCGATCCCCATCGCGCCGAAGATCCAGACGGTGAGGTACTTATCGAGGAAGTCCATCGACCGCGGATCCCCGCAGGACTCACAGTCGCAGTTCGGGCCGTGCTCGTGAGCGGCGCCGCTCACGCCACCGTCACCCCCGTCGTGTTGGGTGAGTCGGCCGTAGAGCGATACCGGTGCGTAGGCGGATAGTTGTTCATAATTGGTGTGTCGGCAGCAGTGGTTACTCTTCGGCCGCGATCACGTCGAGCTGGACGTC
>NZ_FXTD01000033.1 GCF_900182635.1 Halorubrum cibi
TCGCCGAGGTCGCTCGCGCTGCGTTCGATCTCGTCGATCGAGGAGTCCTCCGGCTTGCCGACGAAGGCGAAGGAAGTGCGCTCGTCGTCCTGGAGCGTGTCGATGGCACGCTCGTAGTCCTGTTTTTTGTCCTCCATCGACGCCGCCGGCCCGATACAGGTCGACCCGCCCTTCTCCAGTTCGGCGTTCCAGTCGGAGGGGAGCTCCATGAGCCGGATGGTGTGGCCCGTCGGTGCGGTGTCGAAGACGACGACGTCGTACTCCGGGCTGTCCATGAAGTCGACGAAGTTGTCGAAGGCGGCGATCTCCTCGACGCAGGGGCTGTTGAGCTGCTCTTCGACCGTCTGGATCTCCTCTTCACCGAGCAGTTCGCGCATCGGCTCGATCGTCTCCTGGCGGTACTCCTCGGCGGCGGTGTCCGGGTCGATCTCGATCGCCGAGAGGTTCTCGATCCCGTCGATCGCGGTGACCTCGTGGCCGATCGACTGCCCAAAGATGTCCGAGAGGTTCGGGGCAGGGTCGGTGGTCACCAAGAGCGTCTCGTAGTCGTTGTCGGCGAGCCACGTCGCGGTCGCACAGCTCACCGTGCTCTTGCCGACGCCGCCCTTCCCGCTGAAGAAAACGAACTCGGTTTCGTCGCTACTCGGTTCGACGACCTCACGCGCGCTCGTCGCTGTCGACTGTGATTGTGCCATTCGTTAGACCTCCTGCGGCGCGGCGTTGCCGTCGATGGCCGCGGTCAGTTCGTCGTACGAGAGGTACTCGCCCTCGGCGACGATCTCGTCGTCGACGACCGTGATCGGGAGGATCGACGGTCCGTCCTCCTGGACGCGGTCGTAGATCCGCTGCGTTTCGAGGAACTGGTCGATGTTGTGCTGCATGTTCGCCCGGTTGACTTCGAGCTCGTCGAACGCGTCTTCGAGCTGGTCAAGCGCCGCGCTGACCTCGACGAGTTCGTCGTCGGGGTCGGGACCGCAGACGCCGGTGGAGCAACACATCGCTTCTTCGTACAGGGT
>NZ_FXTD01000034.1 GCF_900182635.1 Halorubrum cibi
GTAGTCCCACGAGTCGAGCAGCGCCGCTTCGGTCCCCGGCGGGATCATCGGTCCTCACCTAACGCCGCGGCCAGATCGAGCAGCTGGAGGCTCGCCGTGTCCGCGATCCGGTAGTACGTCCACTTCCTCTCCTTGCGCGTGGCGACGATACCAGCGTCGCGAAGTTTCCGCAAGTGCGACGCGGCCGTCGACTGGGGAGCATCGAGGACGGTCTCCAACTCGCAGGCGCAAAGTTCTCCATCCCGCAGCGCGTGAACAACTGCGAGTCGCTTCTCGTTGGCCAGCGCCTTGAACGACGACAGCTCCGCCTCGACGACCGCGTCGTCCGCGCGTCGAGTCTCCGGGAACGGCCCGTCACAGCAGACACCATCCTCCATCCGTCGGAGCGTCCCGCTCGCTGATTCGGAGCCCGCTTGAGCCGCCGCGTTCGGTTCCTGCGACATTATCGATCAGTCCTCCGTACGGTCGGCACGCTCGTCCGGCGCGTCCGCCTCGTTTTCGTCCGAGTCCACCTCCTCGATTTGCATGTCACAGCAGCTCTCGTCGTCGTTCGACTCGCCACCGAGCAGTCGGTCGAGTATCGACATACATATCGATATAATCCGATTTGACTTGACTCATTTGATCAGGTGTTCAGCTGACTCGAGAGAGCACTCGACTCGAATCTGTGTTCAGATGTGTTTGTTCGACACAGTTCTTCCACCGAACTATCTACATACGAGATAGTATGGTAAACCGGATTATTCAAGGGCCCTACCGTGCTTGACCAGTATTAATCTATAACAGATTATATTGATACCGAGTTGATTACCTCGGTCTCAACACAGTAGAACCGAAAGGCCCTTCAATATATGAGAAAATACTAAATTGTATGTCGCAGCAGATAGCGGCTCAAGACGATCGGACGGACCGTGAAAACGAAATATCGATTAACGAGTCGCTGAGCGAGGAGAGCAAACGTCAGCGCGACAGTATCGACAACGTCGGCGCATTCGGCATGCGAACCGGTGAGTCG
>NZ_FXTD01000035.1 GCF_900182635.1 Halorubrum cibi
CGCTCTTCTGTAGGAGATTGTTGATACTGCTGAGCTGCTGCTGTGGAGTCGAAGAGGACAAGGACACCGCGTCAGCGGTGTCCGACACGGATGATTCCGCTAGATGCGTTTGGGTCGGAATCGGTCGCAGCGGACCTGCTCCAACAGGTTCGCTGGCGTGACGGTGTTTCCTGTCCTCGCTGCCGTTCTGACCGAACGGTCAGAAACGGTAGCTATGGGCAGTTTCAGCGGTATCTCTGTAAGGATTGCGACCGCACGTTCAACGATAAGACCGGCACAATCTTCGCTCACTCGAAGATCGCACTCCGCAAATGGTTGTTCTCGATCTATGCGTTCTTGCGGTTTAACACGAGTCTCAGGCAGTTACAGTGCGAAATCGGTGTCACCTACAAAACGATCCACAGGCGTGTCGAGCGCTTCGCCGAAGCGCTCGACGCGCCGTCACTCGATCTCGTTGGCCCGGTTGAAATTGACGAGTTCTACGTCTCTGCCGGTCTAAAAGGCCGCGAGCGCGACCGCTGGTCGCGCTCTCGCGGCCTCGCTCGACGCGGACGCGGAACGTATGAACAAGACAAACCGCCCGTTTTCGTTCTCGTGGATCGCGGCACCGACCAGCGATACATCGTGCCGGCGAAATCCGCAGACGAATCGACGATCCGGCTCCTGCTGGCTGACCGCCAGCAGGAGCCTCTCACGATCTATACCGACGGATTTTGCGCGTACGATCCGCTTGATGAAGATGAGCAATTCGACCGCGAATACGTCGTTCACGGAGACGGTGAGTACGCCGACGACACGGTCCACGTGAACACCTGCGAGAGCCACGCGTCGCTGGCGCGACGGTGGCTCTCGCCGCATCGAGGCATCTCAAAAGATCGCCTCACACAGTATCTCCGAGCGTTCCAACTCAGACGAGAACTCTACCGCAAACCCGGACGAAAAGCGCTCAAATACGCCGTCAAAGCAACTCTCTGAAATCAACAATGTGCTACACAAGAGCGT